>CAZNKP010000001.1:0-94561 GCA_964573805.1 uncultured Desulfobacterales bacterium
CCTTTCCTTTCTAATAATAAGGACAAAACAGAAAAAGGGATTGCAGCAGTGACCGCAATTCCTTTTTCTGTTTTATTGCATGGTGCCCCCGGCACGATTCGAACGTGCGACACCAGGATTAGGAATCCTGTGCTCTATCCCCTGAGCTGTGGGGGAGCGGATTGGTGTGATCCATACCTCTTATCTCCTCTATCCCAATCACTGAAGAGCAGATCCCCTATCACTCAGCCAGGATGAGCAGAGTAAAGGAGCCGTAGAAAAATATAGTCAAATATTGCACCTTCGATGTGAAGTCTATCAGCTGGATATGGCGGTATAAAACAGTTGGAAGCAGACTTAAAATGAACCGATGGATATATAAAAATTGGGTTCCACTTCGTCTTTCTGGAACCAACACTCTAAAATTTACAAAAAATCACCCAAGTATCCTGAATAACTTCACTTTGGCAGATGAAAACAGGACTTTTAGGTGTTTGCCCAAGGCCAATTGTTAAAGACGAATAAAATAAAGTTAATGTCGAAAAACGGTTAACAGATGGTCTGACTGCTACTTTGCCTGCGCTCCTCAAGTGTCACTTAGCCCAGTGTTATACCGTTTTGAGTACAGCTTTTATTTCTGACTTGATGGCTTTGACCTTGTCGAGCGGATCTGGACTTTGGGTTATGGGCCTTCCTATGACAAGAAAGTCTGCTCCAGCCTCTATTGCCTTGGCAGGAGTTTGAATCCTTTTCTGGTCATCCATTGGATCAGAGTGGTGTTCAGGTCTAATTCCAGGGGTGACGATAAACAGCTTTTCTCCTACAGCTTTTCTGATTCGAGCCGCCTCAACAGGAGAACATACTATCCCATTACATCCGGCTTCCTTTGCTGAAATAGCCCGTCTTTCCACCAGATCTTCAATAGTTATTTGGGAATCCATCTCTTTTAATTCCTCATTCCCCAAGCTAGTAAGCACTGTTACTGCAAGGATAAAGTAGTCTTTTGCACCAGCTGCCGCGGCCTTTATAATGCTTTTGTGCCCATGTGCAGTGGCAAAAGTTATATTTCTGTTGTTTAGCTGTCTGCATGCAAGCTCAACAGTTTTGGGAATGTCATAAAATTTGAGATCAAGCATTACCTTGCATCCCTGTCGGGCTATCCATTCTACCATGGGGAATCCTTCTGCCAAAAAGAGTTGCAGGCCGATCTTGAAAAATCGTATTTCCTTTTGGAGCAGGCCTACCAGTTTTCTGGCCGATTTGCCATCCGGGACGTCCAGGGCCAGTATTATTCTATGGTCAAGGTCAATGGTCTTTCTGTCCATTTTTGCCCCCTTTCTTTGCTATCAGATTGAGGTTAGATTGTCTCTAGCTGATTTGTAAAGGACAATAGCAGGTACAGGCTCATGGCAAAAGAGATAAATAATAGGCTTTCAAGGCTGAGAAAGGCCTTAGTGGCAAGGGAGCTTGATGCGGTATTGATAACCTGTCCAGAGAACCGGTTTTATCTAAGTGGTTTTCTTGCCGAGGACGTTGGACTTAACGAATCTGCTGGCTGCCTTTTGATAACGAGAGACGAAAATTTTCTCCTTACAGATGGCAGGTACGAAGAGCAGGCCAGGTCACAGGCACCGTCCTTCCATACCCTCCTGTACAAAAAAGGACTTGATAGGCTTCTTTCCAAGCTATTTAGGGAACTTGATATAAAAAGGTGCGGGTACGAACCGTCATTTATTTCTTGTGCAAGATTAAAAACGATAAAAAAGTCAACATATCCTGTCATTTTTAAAGAATTTGGTGATCTAGTCTTTAGAATGAGGGCTATCAAGGATATGAAAGAGATTCAATTGATAAAGGACGCCCAGCAGGTCGCAGAGGAGGTTTTTGCACAGGTCCTGAGCGGGCTTGGTCCTGGTCTTAGCGAAAAGGAGATTGCCTTTGAGATCTTGAGGGGGCTTTATCTTAGGGCAGATGGTCCATCGTTTCCTCCCATAGTGGCCTCTGGCCCTAATAGCGCCCTTCCTCATGCTGTGCCAACCCAGAGAAAAATAAGGCGGGGTGAACCAATAATAATTGACATGGGAGCACGTCTTCACGGCTACTGCTCAGATATGACAAGGACGGTTTTCCTTGGAGAGCCAGGATCTTTTTTCAAAAAGATATATATGGCAGTGAAAGAGGCTCAAGAAGCGGCTCAACAGTTTATCCGGGCGGGTATTACTGGTCGGGAGGCAGATCTTGCCGCGAGGCAGGTGCTGAAGAAATATGGATTTGATAGCTACTTCTGCCACGGTCTTGGTCACGGGGTTGGCATTGCCATTCATGAAACCCCTGTACTTTCTTATAGAAATAGAAAGAAGCTTTGCAATCAAATGGTGGTGACAATAGAACCTGGCGTATATTTCCCAGGGAAGGGAGGGGTAAGGCTTGAGAATATGGCGGTGGTACACGGACAGGGGGTAGAGATAATTACATCTCCAAAGTGGTGCTATGAGTTTTGAGTCTGATGTTCAAAAGGAATTAACCCTGACAGAGCACCTTGCTGAGCTCAGGACCAGGCTCATTCGTTCCATTTTGGCAATTGTAGCGGGCTCTTGTCTCTCTTACGCATTTATAGAACCCATATTTGCCCTTTTGTCCAAGCCTCTTGAAGAGGTAGTACCTCCTGGTACAAGCCTTATCTTTACATCATATCCAGAGGCCTTTTTTACATATTTGAAATTGGCCCTTACTTGCGGAATTTTTATTGCGAGTCCCTTTATACTGTATGAAATTTGGGCCTTTGTGGCACCAGGGCTATATCCACACGAAAAGAAGTGGGCCCTGCCCTTTGTTGTTTTTTCTAGCCTTTTTTTTGTAGGCGGAGCACTTTTTGGTTACATTGTAGTGTTTCCGGCTGCATTTAATTTTTTGGCAAGCTATGCAGGGCAGGACCTTAAACTGCTTCCTAGTGTTAGTGAATATTTCAGCCTTACGGTTAAGTTGCTTCTTGGTTTTGGAGCAGCCTTTGAGCTACCTATTTTCATGGTGTTTATGGCGCTTATCGGTGTGCTAGATGCAAAAATGTTAAGAAAGAACCGCAAGTATGCCCTGTTAATAATCTTCATACTTGCAGCTATTCTTACTCCCACGCCAGATGTGGTAAATCAGTGCCTGTTGGCTGTTCCCCTTCTTGTGCTATATGAGATAAGCATTTTTTTTGTGGCCCTTATTGGCAAAAGGAGAGAATTTTCATGATCGCTTCAATGTTGTAAATATCATCTATGCCCCATATTCTTGACTGGAGCAGGGCATTGTGAGCAATTTTTTCATGTTCGTCTCTAGAAATTTTGAGATCGGCCAGATTCTTTGGGCATCCTATTTCAGATAGCCAATTTTCAAAGGCCCCTATCGCATTTAAGGCCACTTTTTCGTCAGCCTCTTTTGTTTGGCAGCCGAGGCATTTTATACCTAACTGGGCCACCTTTTTGGGTTCCCCATTTGATATCTTCCATTTCATCCAACCTGGAAGCAATGCTGCGAGGCCGGCACCATGGGGAATTTGATAAATTGCGCTTATAGAATGCTCGATTAGATGGACTGGAAAAGGATGATCGCCAACTCCCGCCCTTGTAAGACCGTTTAAGGCAAGGGTTGCAGCCCACATGAGTGCTGCCCGGTGTTCATAGTCCTGGGGCTTGTCTATGCACTCCTTGGTTTCAGTCATAATGGTGCGGATAAGTCCCTCTGCAAGTTCATCTTGTACTGGAGTAAATGGATCAGGTCCGTTAAAGTAGGGCTCAAGAAGATGGCATACTGCATCAACTCCTCCATAGGCAGTGTAATCTCGAGGTACAGAAAAGGTGAGTTCAGGAGACAGAAAGGATATCTTGGGATAGAGATAAGGAGAACCCGCTGCCAGTTTGTATCCTGTCTGGTTATTGGTTATGACCATAAAACCGTTCATCTCAGATCCAGAGGCAGCTAGTGTTGGGATACAGATTACTGGCAAGGCATCTGTTACCTCTGCCTTTCCTTCAAAGACCAGCCATATGTCTTTATTTATCTTCATGCCAGCTGCCACAGCCTTGGCCGTATCCATCACGCTTCCTCCGCCAAGGGCAACTATAAAAGATATTCCCTCTTTTTTGCCGAGTTGTATGCCTTCATATACCTTTGAGAGAACAGGGTTAGATTGGATACCTGAAAGTTCAAAGACAGTTATATTGGCTTCTTGGAGTTGCCTTGTTACCTGATCATAGGCCCCAGTCTTTTTGGCGCTCGACATTCCCGTGACAAGAAGGCATCTGTTTCCGTAAGTCTTAACATCTTGACCAAGCCTTTTAAGCACACCTTTGCCAAATATGATTTTGGTGGGGTTCCAGAATTCGAAGTTTTCCATATCCTTTTATTCCTCCCTTGTTTCCGTTTTGAGGTCAGCCTAAAAAGATTATATCAGAAAACAAGAACCTTTTGGGAGACCTGAGACCTTGAAATAATAAGATGGGTCATTTGGACTAATTTTGTCAGGCAAAAATTTTGCTACTTACTGCCCATTACTTGCATACCTTTTTAGAGGACTTAATTTTTATTGCAGCGTACAAATGGATAATTGTAGGCAGATAGTGGAAAAGGAGGAAGAGAAAAATGGCAGTTACAGGAGTCCATAAAATCGAGGCGCTTTACAAAAAAGCAGCAGGATTGAGAATAGATAAGAGCAAAGTCAAGATGATAAGCGATGTGGTGGATCAGAAGCTTTATGATCTTCTTGTCGTGGCAGAAGCAAATGCCAGATATAATAATAGAGATATAATATGGATGTGCGATGTGCCACTTACAAAGGCCATGAAGGAGTCAATGCAAAGGTTCAAGGAACTTGAAGAGGAGCTTGAACTCCAGCCGATACTTGATCACTTGGCCACCCTGCCGCCTTTAAAATATGCCTTAGAGGAAGAACTTGAGAAAAAATTGCCAGATCTTGTTGGTACCCTTATCTATATCTTGGCAAATATTACCAAGGAATTCTCTCCAAAAGACAAAACCATATCAATCGATGAGATGGAAAAGGCGGAAACCATATTAAACCTTGTGATCTGACCCCATTAGACAAGTCGTTCAGAATAAATTATTGACAAAGGGCAGGCATGGCTTGCCCTTATCTTTGTTTACACTCGTGATCATTTACCAGAAGTACCGGACACCTTGAAAATTCTATCACCCTCTCTGCAACACTTCCGAGCAGGATTCTCTTGATACCGCGACGCCCCAGTTTACCCATAACTATCAGGTCAACGGACTCTTGGGCAGATATGTCTAGTATAACTTCATGCGGCGTACCTCTTATTACTATGGTGTGCGCTTCTAGGCCAAGGGTGGAGAGTTCTCTTTTCATGTGCTCAACAAGTCCTTGTGCCTCTTCTTCCATGTTTATCTTGATGGATTCACATTGTTCTTTATTAAACCGGCAAAGCTGTTCCTCCACCTGGATGTCGATCACATGTAAAATTGTCACCTTTGACAAGTGGATTTTGGCCAAGCGGCCAGCGATACGGACAGCAGCCAGGCTGTAACTTGATCCATCTACTGGTATCAGAATATTTTTAAAGATTTCAGTGGAATGGTTCATAGTTCACTCCGTTTTTTTGGTTTGGTTCTCGCCTTTATTCTCTTAAGCTGGAAAAGTCCCTCTCTGTCCTTTTCTTCAAGACTTTGTTCTATGAATTTTAGAGTTGCCTTATAGAGAGGGATGTAGATGTAAGAAAGGGCATTGATGCGTTTTAGGGTCTTTTTTGTTTCGTGCATGAGCCTTTGCAGACCTATTTCTACCTCTGCTAGCTCTCCTAGGACATCCAATGCAGACAGGATTGTCTGTCTAACCTGATCCATTGAGGCAGTAGTGGTTCCAAGGCCATATTCTGGCTTGAAATCAGGTACTTTGATAGATACAAGCGGAAGAACAACACCCATGAGGCTCCTCTCTCTCACCTCTATCTCAATGCCAGCATCAACTGCAATACCGGCTGCCTCAACATTGCTTCTGCCAGCTTCTATTATCGCCATCTCGAGCTTTGAATAGGCATCAAGGAGTATTTCATCCAGGTGCTTTCTAGCCCTATCCGCCTTGTCAGTAAGGAGATTAATGTGGCTGATTAGTATATCTTTCTTCTGGTCCAAGAGTTCCTTTCCGTCTTGAGCTATATCAAGCTCTTCTTTTATCCTTATCTGGTTGCTCTTGGTAGCCGGTATAGACAGCCTTTCCATATTTTTCGATTTCCTCCTCAGTAACCCTTACAAGCTCGTTTTGTGGTAACATCATTACGAGTTTCCAACCAAGGTCAAGGGTGTCAAAGATGGTGCGGTTTTCGTCTTTTGCCTGATTGACAAAACGGTTTTCAAATTCTTTCGAAAACTCAAAATATTTTTTGTCAGTAGTACTTAAATCTTCTTCTCCTACGATAGATGCTAGCCTCTCAACCTGTTTGGCCCTGGAATAGGCTGCATACAACTGACTGGATATGTTTTTGTGGTCCTCCCTGGTTTTCCCTTCTCCTATACCGTCACTCATGAGTCTAGAGAGGGATGGCAGCACATTGACTGGTGGATAGATGCCTTTTCTGAACAGGGTACGGTCTAGGACTATTTGTCCTTCTGTTATGTAGCCAGTAAGATCTGGAATTGGGTGTGTTATGTCATCGTCCGGCATGGTAAGAATCGGGATTTGGGTGACAGATCCTCTCTTTCCATGGATGCGACCCGCCCTTTCGTAGATTGATGCAAGGTCACTGTAAAGATAGCCTGGGTATCCCTTTCTGCTTGGAACCTCTCCCTTGGCTGTAGCAACCTCTCTCAAGGCCTCACAATAATTTGTCATGTCGGTTAAGATAACGAGTACGTGTAGCCCCTCCTCAAAAGCAAGGTGTTCTGCAGCAGTCAAAGCCACACGTGGAGCAATGAGTCTTTCTACCGCCGGGTCGTCTGCTAGATTCAAAAACATGGCAACATTGTTTAGCACGCCGCTTTTTTCAAAGTCTTGCCGGAAGGCTTCTGCCTCATCATGACGAACTCCCATGGCTGCGAATATGATCGCAAAGCTGCTTTCCTCTGTAAGTATGCGTGCTTGGCGCACTATCTGCATCGCAAGCTCATTATGAGGGAGGCCACTGCCAGAGAATATGGGGAGCTTTTGACCGCGCACCAAGGTGTTCATCCCGTCAATGGTTGATATTCCTGTCTGGATAAAATCCTCTGGATAGGCCCTGGCGACCGGGTTGATAGGTAGCCCATTTACGTTTCGTGCTTCGCCCTGAAATGGTATTGGACCTCCATCCAGAGGCATTCCAAGGCCATTGAAGATTCTTCCCAGGGTTTCTTCTTTTGATACCACCACTTCAAAAGGTCGGCCTAAGAATCGCACCCTTGTTTTTTCTTGGTCTAGGCCTGATGTACCATGAAAGACTTCTACCACGGCTGCTTTTTGAGATATGGCGAGAACCCTGCCTTGTCTTATTTCGCCAGTAGCAGTAATAACCTCAACTCGTTCTCCAAACCCAACATCCCTGATATTATTTATTACTATAAGAGGGCCTTGCACCTTGCTAAGACCTATAAACTCCAGACCAGGTCCATTTAATGATTGGTTGATGTTGCTGCTTTCAGGTTTCATGTCCTGTTTCCCTGTTTTTCTCAATAAGTGCCTCTATTTGTTGATTTGTTTCATCTATTATTTGTAAAAAAGGTTCAGGACTATCACCTTTTATGGTGTATTTGGCCCTGTGTATCTTTTCTACCACTGGGAGCTCCATTGCCCTGAAAAGGGGTATTCGGGCCATTACCACATCTTGCAGCTTGTCTATGAAATTGACGATGATTTTCAAAAGGTAGAACTGTTTTAGAGGTTGGCAGTAGGTATCTACAGGATCAAAGGCGCTCTGCTGCAAAAAATCGTTTTTTATAAGTTTTGCCCCCTCAATTATCCGTCTTTGATCATCTGGCAGGGCCTCTTCCCCCAGTAGTTTTACAATATTTTGGAGCTTGGCATCCTCTTGGAGAATTTTTACTGCCTTGTCTCTCAATTCCTGCCATTCGGGAGAGGTAGCCTGTTGCCACCATTTGGAGACCGCCTCCACATATGCAGAGTAACTCTCGAGGTAGTTTATTGCAGGGAAATACCTTGCGCTTGCAAGTTCCTTATCTAGGGCCCAAAAACATTGGACAAAGCGTTTGGTGTGCATGGTAACAGGTTCCGAGAAGTCTCCCCCAGGTGGTGATACAGCACCTATAAGAGAAACCGATCCTCTTTCCCCTGCCAAGGTCTCTACCTGTCCGGCACGCTCGTAAAAGGCTGCCAGTCTGCTGGCCAGATAGGCTGGAAAACCCTCTTCAGCAGGCATTTCCTCAAGTCGGCCCGAAATTTCTCTCAATGCTTCAGCCCACCTGGAAGTGGAGTCGGCCATAAGGGCAACGTCATAGCCCTGATCCCTAAAGTATTCCGCCATGGTAATGCCAGTATATATACTGGCTTCTCGGGCTGCTACAGGCATATCTGAGGTGTTGGCAATGAGAACGGTTCTCTCTATAAGGGGTCTCTGGGTTCGCGGGTCCAGCAACTTGGGGAAGTCTGTGAGGACACCTGTCATTTCGTTACCGCGTTCACCACAGCCAATATAGATAATGATGTCGGCATCTGCCCACTTTGACAACTGGTGTTGGGTGACCGTCTTGCCTGTACCAAATCCACCTGGGATGGCTGCTGTGCCACCTTTGGCCAGAGGGAAAAAGGTGTCTATAACTCTTTGGCCTGTAAAAAGCGGAATAGATGGCATAAATCTTTTTTTACAGGGACGCGGTTGTCTTACAGGCCATCTGTGAAACATCTTAAGCCCTTTTAGCTCCCCGGATTTGGTCTCTATCTTTGCAACCGTGTCTTCCAGGGTGTAGTTTCCTGTTGGAGCGATGTCTTTTAGGATTCCAGATATCCCAGGAGGCACCAGGATTTTATGGATGATGGCCTCTGTCTCTTTTACTTGTCCTACAATCGTGCCAGGCGAAACCGTGTAGCCTTTTTCGATAAGGGGTTCAAAACGCCATACCTTGTCCCTTGAAAGGGCCACTGTTGTCTTCCCCCTTTTTATAAAATCACCCCATTGTTCTTTTAAGATATTAAGAGGTCGTTGAATGCCATCGAATATTTGGCCAATCAGGCCGGGTCCAAGCTCGGCAAATAGAGGGATAGATTGCCCAAAGACCTTGGCCCCGGGTCTTAGTCCGGTAGTGTCTTCATAAACTTGCACAGTTGCAACGTTGTCATCAAGACCAATGACTTCTCCTACCAACCTGTTTTCTCCGACTTCTACCATTTCATTCATAGAGAGCAGGTAAGCAGGTTCTGCCTTTACTACCGGCCCACTAACATAGGTTACAAGAGCTGTCGGCCTTTGCTTTATGCCCTTCATGGCTATTCTCCAACGAATACCTTTTGTGCAACTATGCGTCTTATTTGAGGTTCTAGCCTCTTAAGTAGGGCATTAAATGTCATATCAACCATCCTTTTCCTTGTTTGGCTCATGACCACTATCCCTCCCTCTATATCGCGCTTTGTTTCCCAGGAAATCTTGCAGTGAATTTCCTTTTCCAACTCCTTGCAGACCTGACTGACTACTGGTTCATCTTCTTGAGAAGATTGAACTATTAGCCCAGATTCGTCTGTACCGTTAAGAACGGAACAAGCCATTCTTATCATCTCTCTCACAATATCCTTGTAGGCCTCTTTCTGGCCTTTAATGACTTTTAGCATTTCGTAGGCTCCATCAAGGGCCTGTTTGAATAGTTCTTCTTTGGTGGCCATTACCATTCGTCTTGCCTCAAGTTCAGCAGAGTCGGTTTTTCTTCTAGCCTCTTGAAAGGCCTGTCTCTTTAAAGAGAATTTTTTCTCCTCTATTTGCCTTTCTAAGGCCTGCAAACCTATTGAGACCATACGGTTGGCCCTCTTTTGGGCATTTTGTATAATTTTTTCAGCCTGGCTTGATGCCTGTTCCTTTATGGCTATACATAAGAGTTCTATATGATCTGGCAATGGCATACCTACCTCCTTAGGATGGCAGCCATCCTTTCTACATTGCTCATCCTCTTTCTCGCAGGCCCCCGGGTGTCTGGTATCTCAATGAAAAGGGGGAGGTTTACTGTGTTTATTAGCTCCTTAAATTTGTCACCAGCCCTCATCGCCAGTCTTTCTGTAATAAGTACCAAGCCTATCTCTTTGTCAGTTATAATCTTTTTTATGATCCCGATGGGCTCTTCCTTTTCCAACACAACGGTCTCTATACCGGCAAGCCGAAAGGCAAGGGCTGTTTCTGGATCTGCCACTGCAACAATCTTCATAAATGGCCACCTAGATCTTCCCTAGTATCATTATGGCTATTATGAGGCCATAAATGGCAATTCCTTCTGCTAGGCCTAAAAAGATGAGAGCCCTTCCTGCGACCTCTGGCCTTTCGCTGATGGCTCCCATTGCTGCTGCTCCAACAAGACCAACAGCAATTCCCGCCCCTATAGTGGAGGCTCCTACTGCAAGTCCTGCTCCTATGTATCCCCATTTGGCTGAAGTGCTTGTAGCCGTTGACATTGGATCTGCAGCCAGGGCTGTCAATGGGATGAAAAATAACAGGCTGGTGAGAATGCCTGCCTTTGATAAGCTGTTTTTTATGCGTTTTAAAGGTATCATGTTTTTTCAACCTCCTTTTGCAAGTCTTCCAAGTTTGTATCAAGTACCTGTTTTTTCGAAGTGTTCATGTACAACTATTGGTCTGAAAATGGTCCCGCCACCTCTAAAAAATTTGCTAAAGAACTCGTAATACTCCAGACGGATAGTCTGTATGGAGACCACCATTGCCTCCAGCAGGATGATTACAATGTTGCCAAGTACTAAGGTAAGTATGTAGGCAACCCCCTTTTGCGTTCCATGGCTGAGCATATCTGCGATAGAGAATACGCCAAGAAATAACGCTGCATGGGTTAATGCAAAGGCAGCAACACGTACAAAGGATACTGTGTTGGCAAGAAATCTAAGTATCTGGTCCAAGACTTCTATTACAGATTCAAGGACCAAAACGGGCATAGAAGGCCCAGATTTTGTAACTTGTTTCTGTCTTTTCCTCTTAAGAATTACTCGTATCGGTCTTTCCACTATCATGATAAAGAGTAGCAGACCAGCAACAAGGCCAGCCACCAAACGTTCCATAGATCCTGGAGGGCCTGAGGTCAGGTATCTGATACCAAGACCTGCAAGGAGCCAATAGAGCAGGGCCCCTGAAAGCCCGCTTGCAGACAATAGCTTGTTGTATTCTCTTGCCCTAAATATATTTATCAAGTTTAGGATAAAGCCTAGGCTTATCATGGCTACGCCAATGGCGGCTGATATCAGCATAAACTTGTTTATATCCCTCATTGGATGGAGCCATAGGGCAGGCACCAGGTCTTCTACGCCAAAGATGCTTCCATAAAGCAGGCCAAAGAGCATTGAAGAGACACCACATTCCATGAGGATAATGCCATAGTCCATGTACTTGTATAGACGTTTGAATATATAAAAGCCTGCAAGAAACAGCACCAAACCGTGGCCTATATCCCCAAACATCATGCCAAAAAGGATCACAAAACTTATTGCTAAAAATACAGTGGGTTCAACCTCCTGATAGGACGGTATACCATAAAGGGTGGTTAATCTTTCAAAGGGCCTTATAAGAAGAGGATTGTTAAAAAGGATTGGTATCTTGACTATTCCTGATCTCACTTCTTTAAGATCTTCAGGGTCCACAGCATCCACAATCGCCTGCTTACCTGTTGCGTTGAGGATCTTTTCTTTCAAAGGCTTGTAGAGATCGACTGGAATCCATCCTGTAAGCAAATAGGTATGATCTATTTTCCCAAATTTTGATGCAGCTTCTATGAGGAGCTTGGCTAGATATGCCTTTTCTCTAATTATGAGCAGTTCTTGACCATAACGTCTCCTTGCATCCTTTTTCTCTTTTTCAAGCTCTTGGAGCCTTTGCATAAGAGGAATCCTCTCTTGTTGGAGCCGTTTCATTATTTCATAGACTGTTCCAGTCAGGTGGGAAGGCAGGGTTATTTCATTAAAAAAGGCGCTTTTCAGTGCCCTTTCGAGCACCGGGAGGTCTTCTTTTAGACAAAATGCAGCAAGTACTAACTTGTCTTTAAATGTCTGGATTTTTATAAGGGCATGATGAATGTCTGAAAGACTTTCTTCCAGCCGCTGGAGGTTTTCTGGCGGTATAATGCCAAAGCGACAGGACGTAAACAGAAGTCTTGACAGCCTTGTAAAATCGACCTGTGCAGGAGCGATCAATTCCAATCGTTTGAATAGTTCGTCCTTTTGGCCAACTTGTCTTTTGAGCTGTTTTTCTTCTTCAAGAATAGGGTGGAGTTTGCTAGCTATGCTAGATAATTTGTCTTCTAGCAAGAAAATGTCTTTTTCTGGTCTGGGAGCTTTATCTAACGGAGGAACAGGTGCCTTTACGTTTAGCTCTTTTATGAGCTTGTTGCATTGAGATACTATATTTTTATAACGGTTTAACAAGCCCTCGGGTGGGGCAGCAATATAGCCGAGCTTCCCAAGGTGAGTTTCGTTTATATTTATGAGATGGAGGAGCCTAAGGTCTCCTAATATACCAAGGACCTCTGACATATGTTTTTCTGGAACCTGAATGGTTATTCTCAAGAGCTTTACAGGTTTGAACAATGTGCTATTCCTCCCTTAGCAAGGCTTTTGGTATAAATTTTTCCATCATCATGGAATGCCTTTTCCCTTTTGTTTCCAAGAGTCTTATAATGGCTTCAATTTCAAGCTCTCTGTAAAGCAGCCAGGCTATTTCTACTCCTATATGAAAAGGTAGCCCCAGGAACGCCCTTTTTAATCTTTTGATGAGCCATTGTTCTGTGTTGATTTTGAGGGTCAACAGGTCTTCTGTTGTCAGGATATCTTTTCTCATGCTTATTGGTAGCGAATTGATGAAGTCTCTAAGGTTGGTTGCTCTGCAGATGGCATGCAGCCCTTTGAGATTCAAAATAGCACCGCCAGGATAGGTATAATTTAGGCTTTCTTCTGTACTTAGACCGTAAAGAAACCGGAGTCTCGCGGCATGGTAAACGTTTTTGCTATCCACCAAAGCGCCTATTAGGGTACGGGCCATCTGTTTATCTCGCCGGCATGGAATGGCCGAAAGGTTTTCAAGGATGCATCTGTATGATTGGATTTCAATGGCCATTTCAATAGGGAAAAGCCTTCCTTGTGCTTCAAACTGAGGAAGTGCATGAGTCAATGCCGGACCGAAACAGGTCTTTAAAAGGCTTTTCACAGCATCTTTAACGTCTTGGATATGCCAGATTTTTTCCCAGTCTATTGTTGAGAAAGTCTCCACAGGATACAGCAGGTGTTCTACCGTTTTGACAGGAAGATTGCTTTTTTTCGCCCTTAAAAGGATTTTTATATTTTCTGCCTCAAACCTGGAAAGCATGGACAGAAGAAACTTTCTAGGGCCTGGTTTGAGGTTACGCGAAATCTTTAAATAGTCGTTAAAGAGTGCAGAATATATCTGTCTTTCAAATCTATCAGTAATATACCCTGTCCAATTACCATAGTAGGTGGTTTTTAGATATTGAATAAGAGCAGGGACATCGGGACAACGGCTCAGGACCCTCCAGTCAGGCTCTTTGAGCCTTTGGGAATAAATGGTTCTTACCTTCGCATTGAGATAAGAGTATTTAAAGGCCAACCCTAGCAAGGCTCACCTCCTTATGGAAGGGCCAATAACAAAGGCCAGACGAAGTTACGGTTTTAAAGATGCCTTTATAAGATGCAGAACTTCTTCTCTTAATTCTCTTTCATGTTTTGCAAACCGTTTTCTCAGGTCTTTGCAGTAGCGTTTGGCGTCATCTTTTGTTTTTTTAGCCTTCTTTTCTGCCTCTGCCAGAATCTTAGCTATTTCTTGTTTTCTAAATTCTTCGATCTGTTTGGATATAGAGTGCTTGGCCTCTTCAATCTGTTTTTGTGCATTAAAAACAATCTCTTTTGCACGGTCCTCTGCCTGTTTCAGGATGAGCCGTCCGGCTTCGTCGCAGGCTATAATCTTCTCGATTTCATCCTTCATCTCTTACAAGCCTTTAATAAAGAAAGATGGTTTTCTTCGGCCTTCAAAATCCTTCATTGAAGTTAAGTATGATTTCAACAGCTGCAAGGGGATAGAAATAGCAATTTTTTGAACATGAATGTTATGGTTGATGGCTTTTTTATTGTTTTTTTACTTTTTGATTTATTGACATCTTGGAGGGCATGACCATTTTTTTATTAAATTAGATAATGAAAAAGGAGGTGGCATCATGAATATCGTAGAAAGACATGAAAAACTTGCAGCAATTACAAAGGAGTATATTGATGCCATTGAAGAGGCAGTTAAGACTTTAGAAAATGAAATAAAAGAGGCGGCTGATGTTGAAGAGGCTGGCCATCCTGAATGGGAAAAGTCAATAGAAGGGTATATTGACGAACTCCATACTGTAATTTTTTCCTTACCTGAGCCGCGGTATGGACATGAGGAGTTGCATAAGAAGATAGCAGAACTCAGAAAACGGATAAAGGATCTCTATGCAGAATTTAAGGCCATGATAAAAAAAAGCTAAAAATTTAGGAAGCTAAGTGCTTAAGGCCTGGTCAGCTTTCGCCAAGCCTTAAGCACCTCTATCATGAGTCTGCAGCTTTTGACCATATCTTCAAGCCTGATAAATTCTTCAGTGGTGTGGACCTTTTGCATTCCTATTCCAACTATCAGTGTGGTCAGGCCCTTCTTATTAAATATGTTTGCATCGCTCCCGCCGCCAGTCCTCTCTATTTTGAGATTTCTTCCGAGCCGTTTTCCAGCCTCTATCAGTGTTTGGCTCAGAGGATGGCCTTCTGGCACATTCATTAATGGATAATCGTTCTCTACTGTTGCAGAGGCGTAAGGATACGGGTCCGGGGAGTCTTTCTTAAAACGTTTTGTCGCATCATAAAAGCATGCGATGATTTTGTCTTGTATCTCTCTTAGCCTGTCTTCATTATGGCTTCTCACCTCCCCGTCTACTTGCACTAGATCAGGGACTATATTTGTGGCAGTGCCCCCTTTGATAAGGCCGATGTTGCATGTTGTTTCATTATCGATTCGTCCCTGGGGGGTATTCTCTATAGCATTGGCTGCAATCTTTATTGCGCTTATCCCCTCTTCTGGATTAAGCCCTGCATGTGCTGCAATTCCGTTAATCTTTACATGGAAACGTATGGCTGCAGGTGCTCTGTTTATAACAGAATCTGGATCTTCAGTATCGAGAGCAAGTCCTGCCTTTGATTCAACAAGGGATGCATCAAGGGCCTTTGCTCCAAGAAGCCCTATCTCTTCACAGGTGGTAAGTAAAAATTCAAAAGGACCATGTTTGATGTTTTGTTCCTTAAGACACAAGGTCATCTCCATCATAATGGCTATAGCAGCCTTGTCGTCGCTTCCAAGAATAGTGGTCCCGTCTGATCTAAATATTCCGTTTTCAAATACAGGCCTTATATTTCTGCACGGTTCCACAGTATCCATATGGGCGTTGAAAAATATGGACGGGGCATGAATGTCGCCTGGCAATTTAATGATCAGGTTTCCTGTATTTGAACCAGTGTCCATTTGGGAATTATCCTCCAAGACGCAGACTCCTGGTACATTCTCTTTGAACCATGTCTTTATAAACTCTGCTATCATGCCTTCCTGACGGGAAGGGCTTTCTATTTTTACAAGCTCCATAAAGAGATGAGCGAGTCTTTTGGGATTAATTCTTATTTCAGACATTCCTATTACCTTTTCTTTTTTCTATCCTCAGATGCTCCAGGAAGCAGTGAGATCTTCAAGGCCTCGTCCATTGTCTTAACTGGTTTGAAGTCGAGTTGTTTCCTGATTTGTTCCGGGACTTCATCTAGATCGGTCAGATTGCTTTCAGGTATTATAATAGTTGGGATAGATTTTCTAAGGGCAGCTATTGATTTTTCCTTGAGTCCTCCTATGGGTAATATTCTGCCTGTAAGGGTAATCTCTCCGGTCATTGCGACATCCTTATCTACAGGCCTTTTTGTAAAGGCAGAGACAAGAGCGGTGGTCAGGGTGATACCTGCAGAAGGACCATCTTTGGGTATAGCACCAGAAGGGATATGTATATGTATATCTCTTTCTTCAAACTTTTGGGGATCAATACCAAGTTCATCTGTTCTAGACTTAATCCAGCTAAGTGCTGCCTGTGCCGACTCTTTCATGACCTCTCCTAGCAATCCAGTCAGGGTAAGATTCCCCTTGCCAGGCATAATTTGGCATTCGATACGCATGACTTCACCGCCATAAGCAGTCCATGCAAGGCCAGTTGCAACTCCGACCTGGCTGTCTTCCTGTATGAAGTCAGACAACACCTTCGGAGGACCCAGGTATTTGTGTAAGTTACCAGCAGTAACCCTAAAAGGTCCTTGCTGACCTTCGGCCACCTTGCAGGCCACCTTTCTGCAAACAGCCGCTATTTGTCTTTCAAGTTCTCTAAGTCCGGCCTCTTCGGTGTAGTCTGAGATTATTTTTGAAAGGGCATTATCAGATATCTCAAGTTGAGTGTGTTTGAGGCCGCATTCTTTCATTTGTCTGCCAATCAGGTATCTCTTGGCGATCTCCATTTTTTCTTCTGGTGTGTAGCCAGAAAGTCTCAACACCTCCAGTCTGTCCAAGAGAGCTGTAGGGATAGTATCAATAACATTAGCAGTGAGAATAAATAGTACCTTTGAGAGATCAAATGGTACCTCGATGTAATGATCTGAAAAGGCAGAGTTTTGCTCTGGATCAAGCACTTCGAGAAGCGCGGCAGCTGGATCACCACGGAAGTCTATTCCTATTTTGTCCACCTCGTCTATCATAAAGACGGGATTCTTGGTTCCTGCCCTTTTTATTTCTTGAATAATTCTTCCAGGCATTGCCCCAACATATGTGCGTCTATGTCCGCGAATCTCTGCTTCATCCCTAACGCCTCCAAGGGAAAGTCTTACGAATTTTCTACCAAGGGCACGGGCAATGGACTTTCCAAGGGAGGTTTTGCCAACTCCTGGTGGGCCAACAAAGCATAGTATAGGTCCTTTGACACTTCTGTTGAGTTTACGGACTGCAATAAATTCGATTATTCTTTCTTTTATTTTTTCGAGGTCATAATGGTCTTCATCTAGAATCTTTCTGGCCCTTTTGATATCGAGTTTATCTCTTGTTGTAACAGACCAGGGGAGCTCGCAAAGCCAGTCAAGATATGTACGTACAAGGGCGGCCTCTGATGAGTCCGGATGCATGAATTCCAGACGCTTTAGCTGTTTTAGTGCCTCTTCTTCACTATGTTCTGGCATGTCAGCCTGGTCGATTTTTGCCTTGTATTCCTCGATTTCCTTTTGGCGTTCGTCTATTTCCCCAAGTTCTTTCTGAATAGCCCTCAGCTGTTCCCGTAAAAAGATGTCCCGCTGGGTCCTGCTCATTTCTTCCCGGGCCTCTGATTGTATCTTGGCCTGTACTGCAGAGACTTCAATTTCCCGGGTCAGGAACTCCGAGACTTTTTTCAAACGTTCTATAGGATGAAAGAGTTGAAGTATCTCTTGGGCCTCGGCAGCGTTTAATTTTAGATTTGATGCCACCACGTCTGCAAGTTTACCAGGATCGTTGACGGTACTGAGTATAATCCCTAATTCTGGACTAAAGACGTTCTTGAGGTTGAAAAGTTTCTCTGCCTGTTCTCTTACATGGCGCATTAGTGCCTCGGTTTCAACCGATATCTCCACTTCTTGGTCTTCTATAGGTTCCACCTTTACCTTGAAAAACGGTTGTTGTTTAACCACCTCTAATGTCCTCCCTTTGAGAAGGGCCTGGGTGAGAATCTTCAGCCTTCCATCAGGAAGTTGAAGCGTTCTCATTATGGCGGCAATAACTCCTGTGGAATAGAGGTCATCCGAGAGGGGTTTGTCTATTCGGGCATCCTTTTGGGCAACAAGGAAGATGAGTCTGTCGTTGGTAAGGGCTTCGTTTACAGCAGCAATGGAAGATTCCCTGCCTACAAACAGAGGAACTACCATTGAAGGAAAGACTATTACATCTCTTAAGGCCATAAGTGGCAAACATTCTGGTATTTCGTAACTTTCCGGTATGTCTAGATCAAAGAGATCCGTGATGGTAGCATCGAATTTCATGTTGACTGATTACTCCTTTGTTCTAACTGGAATAAATGACAGGCTATATGATGTCCTTTGGCAACCTCAACCATAGAGGGTCTGCTCTTGATACATTCTTTTGTTCTTCTGATACACTTGGTGTAAAATGGACAGCCTGATTCAAGCGCGTTGTTCTTTTGCCACAAGGGTCCTTCTTGTATTTCAGACCGTTTGGTGTCTTTTTGACAACCTACTTGTGACTTATGGAAATCCGGAACCGGTATCGAGTCTATTAGAAATTGTGTATAGGGATGATGTAGGGGATTCCGATCTCTTTGACCCGCAAGGGCAAATGCCTCTTTGGGCATAATCTCTACAATAGTTCCTCGATACATTACAGCTATCCTGTGGCTTACAAATTCTACTATAGGCAGATCGTGGGAGATAAAGAGGCACGTTATTTTTCGTGATTCCTGGAGGTCTAGAATAAGATTTATAATCTGTGCCTGAATGGAAACGTCAAGGGCAGAGGTTGGTTCGTCAAGTATTATCAGATCCGGTCTTGTGGCAAGGGCCCTTGCAATGCCGATACGCTGTCTTTGGCCCCCGCTAAATTCATGGGGATACCTGTTTTCTATGCCAGGATTATTAAAGCCCGCCATACTTAGCAATCGTTTAACCTCGTCTCTCATCTGAGTTTTAGGACATATTTTATGGATCCTAAGGGGCTGGCTGATTATCTGAAAGATTGTCTTTTTAGGGTTAAGAGACGAAAAGGGATCTTGAAAAACCATCTGGACACGTTTTCTAAATTTCCTGAGCTGTTTTGTATCAAGAGAAGATAGCTCTAGGCCTTCAAAGTAGATCGTTCCTTCTGTAGGTTTTTCCAAACCAAGAATTAGGCGGGCAAGCGTAGATTTGCCGCAACCGCTTTCACCAACAAGCCCCAGGATTTCTTGGCTATATATGTCAAGGCTCACCTCGTTTAGGGCCTTTATCTTTGTAGTGGCTCCTGCAAAAAAGCCTTTCTTGACACTATAATGTTTGCAAATCCCTTGAAGGGAACAGATGGCCTCCTTTTCCATATATCGATCAGGGTCAGTTGCCACCAAGGAGCGCAGCGGATTGGCGGTCAACTGCACCCTCTTGTTCGGTGGCGGTTTCAGAATTAATGTATTCAATCTGACCATCTCTCCATATTGGTACTTCTAAATTGTTTTGGCGGGTTTTTTCAAATGCTTTACGAGCTGCTCGTCTTAAGGCATTTAAACCCATAGTTGCATAGTCTTCAGTTGGTCTCTTCATAAGATTACTCCCACTTATCAATTTTTGAATGCTTCATTGATTTGCTGAAGCATGATCTTTCCAGCCTTAATTGCAGCCATTTCGGGTTGAAAAGGGGCCAGTCCCGCTGCTATCAGATCAGCATTTATAAAATTGATGCATCTTGCCTCAAATGGCAGAAATGCTGTTGCAAATGTTGTTTTATTTGCACCATTTGGGCCAGCTATAATATAACAAAATTTGATCATTTATTTGATTTTTCTACACCGAACAGAACAGGGAATGCCCTGTCATCTCCCTTGGTTGTTTAATAGACATCAATTTTAGTATGGTTGGTGCCACATCCCCCAAAATGCCCTTTTTTAAAGACTTGGCCTTATTTGAATCGTCTACCAGATAAAAGGGTACAGGGTTTGTAGTATGGGCCGTGGCAGGATTGCCATCAGGTAGCCTCATAACCTCGGCATTTCCGTGATCAGCAGTAATGATAACAGCCCCTCCTGTTTTTCTGAAAGCCTCTGTAATTTTCCCAACACATTCATCTACTACTTCGCATGCCTTGATGGCTGCTTCGAGTACACCTGTATGGCCCACCATGTCTCCGTTTGCAAAGTTGACCACTATCAAATCGTATATCTCTTTCGGGATGGTATCCATAAGGGTTGCTGCTATCTTTCTTGCGCTCATTTCCGGTTTTAGGTCATAGGTGGGTACATCCCGCGGAGAGGGAATCAGTATTCTATCTTCTTTGGGGAACGGTTCTTCTTCGCCACCGTTAAAAAAGTAGGTGACGTGGGCATACTTTTCTGTTTCTGCAATGCGGAGTTGTCTCAATCCAGCCAGACTGATTTCTTCTCCCAGGATGTGTTTCAGCTTTTCAGGAGGAAATGCCACCGGCAGGTCGAAGGTCTTGTCATACATGGTCATGGTGGCATAAGCTATAAGTTTCGGTCTGTCGCTTACGTCAAAAAAAGAAAAGTCTCTTTCAGTAAATGCTCTTGTCAGTTCCCTTGCCCTATCTGCTCTAAAGTTGAAATGGAAGATGGCGTCACCGTCTTTTACCGGTCCTTGCCCTTTTGAAAATGGGCAGGCCTCTGTTTGGATAAGGATTGGTTTTATGAACTCATCGGTTTCTCCGCGTTCATAAGCCGCTTTGACAGCCTCAACGGGATGTTTTTCTACACGGGCCTTTCCCCTTACTAACATTTCATAAGCAACTTTTACTCGATCCCATCTAGTATCCCGATCCATGGCATAAAAACGCCCGCAAATGGACGAGATAGTCCCAGCCTTGGTCTGGTTTATCCTATTTTGAAGTTGTTCTATATAATTGGCCCCGCTAGTTGGTGGCGTATCTCTACCGTCCATGAATGCGTGTATGCACATCCTGTCACCGATGCCAATCTTTGCTGCCATGTCTATAAGGGCATAAAGGTGTTCTAGTTGGCTATGGACACCCCCATCAGAAACCAGCCCCATAAGGTGGAGCCTAGAATCGGGCTTTGCCTTTACCTTATACATAATGTCTTTTAATGTGGGATTCTCAAAAAATGAGCCGTCTTCAATGGCCATATTTATCCTGGTAAGCTCCTGATAGACTATACGTCCTGCTCCTAGATTTAGATGTCCCACCTCTGAATTTCCCATTTGGCCTGGCGGTAAACCGACTGCCTCTCCAGATGCCTTTAAAAGGGTGAACGGATAGCGTTGATAGTATCTGTCGAGGTTTGGAGTCTTAGCGAGTCTCACCGCGTTGCCCTCTGTTTCCTCACGCCAGCCCCAGCCATCCATTATAACAAGCATTACAGGCCGAATCTCGTTACTTTTCATATCTTTCCTCCGGTCTTAAACCCTCGAGGGTCATAACGAGTCTTGGAGCCTCACTCCATAACCCTTCGAGATCGTAAAAGGCCCGCACAGGCTCGTAAAAAAGGTGAACCACAACATCATCAAAGTCCATCAGGACCCATTTGCCTTCTTCTTCACCTTCTATGCTGCGGCACTTTATTTTTTTCCTGCTGAGGTCCTTTTTCATACGGCTTGCCATACCTTGGACGTGGCGTGTGGATCTGCCCTGGGCAATGATAAAAAAATCAGCTATAGGGGAAATAGACCTCATGTCCAGCACTACGATCCGCTCTCCCTTGTTGTCCTGAATTTCTTTATAGATGCACCTTGCAGCTTCGATGCCTTCGATTGGCAGGTCATTATTAGCATTGGCCCTGCATACTTTGCCTGTGTATTGTTCCATGTATAATCCGTTTTTCATAATGTAGTTTCTAACGTCTTCTGGCAGTAAAAATCTAATTGACCGGTTTTGTTTTATTAGTTTTCTGATATTTGTTGAAGATATATCAAGGGCTGTTGTATCTAACATGATTATAGCCGGTTGTTTTTCAATTGCCATCGGTCTCCGGGTGATGAAGGCGTCAGGAAATATTGCTGTGAATTTTTTACTTATCTCTTCCATGGAGACCGGAGGCCTTTTTACTATTACCAGCGTTGCAAGAAACGGCAAGGTTTGCCATTCTTTCCAAGATTCTATGTCAATGGCAGCATCTGCGCCAAGTATGAAATAAAACAGATATTGATTTCCATAAATGGTGTGGAGCTGCTTCAACAGGTCCACTGAGTATGAAATCCCATTGCGTTTTGCCTCGAGATCCTTAACCTTAAAATACTTCGAGTCTTTTATGGCCAGCTTTACCATCTCAATACGTTGGATAAAGGGCGTTAGATTCCTGGATAGTTTGTGGGGCGGCTGATAGGCAGGTAGAAACCATACCTCATCGAGCCCGAGAACTTCATAGACCTCCTCTGAAACCCTCAGATGGCCGTAATGGATAGGGTCTAAAGTGCCTCCAAGCAGGCCTATCTTTTTTCTAAGTCCTGATTTGTCCGTCTCCAAAGGCGATAAATTTAGTAGTGGTAAGTTCTTTCAAGCCCATAGGGCCATAGGCATGCAGTTTGGAGGTGCTTATGCCAATTTCGGCTCCTAATCCAAGTTGGCCCCCGTCGTTGAACCTGGTTGAGGCATTTACTAAGACCAAGGATGCGTCAACCTCATTGAGAAATCGTCTTGCCCTTGCATAATCCCTGGTAATTATGGCCTCTGTATGATTCGATCCATATTGGTCAATATAGTCCATCGCCTCATCCATAGACGAGACTACCTTAACAGCTAGGATGAGATCCAAAAATTCTGTGCCCCAGTCTTTGTCAGTAGCCATTACTGCATAGGGAAGGATTTGACAAGTACGTTTGCAGCCCCTAAGCTCTACCCCTGCTTCTTTAAATTTTTCTCCCATAACTGGTAGAAAAGATTCTGCAATTGCCTCATGGACCAGCATGCCCTCCATGGCGTTACATACTCCAGGCCGTTGGACCTTGGAGTTGAAACAGATTTCTATTGCCATATCTTGGTCGCAGTCTTTATCAACGTAGCAGTGGCATACACCCTTGTAATGTTTTAGAACCGGGATCTTAGAATTTTCCACCACAAATCTTATAAGCCCCTCACCGCCTCTTGGAATAATGAGATCTATTTCTTCTTCTCTGGCTAACAATTCAGTAACAGCCGCCCTGTCTGTTGTGGGTATCACTTGTACCGCTTCTCCAGGAACGCCATTTTCAGCAAGGGCATCTTGGAGGATAGATGCAAGCGCAAGATTGGAATGGATGGCATCTGAGCCGCCTTTGAGGATTACAGAATTTCCGGCCTTTAGACACAATGCGGCAGCGTCTATGGTTACATTTGGTCGTGACTCATATATCATGCCTATCACCCCAAGGGGAATTCTCACCCTGCCAACCAGTAGACCGTTAGGACGTTTCCACATCTTTGTAACCTCGCTTACAGGATCTGGAAGGGCTGCTACTTCTTCAAGTCCCCGAACCATGGAGTCTATGACCTTGTCTGACAGCTCAAGCCTATCTAAAAAAGCAGAGCTGAGCCCTTTTTTCTTGCCATTTTTCAAGTCTTTTTGGTTTTCTTGTTGGAGTTGAATCTTAGAATCAACAAGCTTTTGGGCAGTGGAAAGAAGCACCCTGTTTTTCACATCTGTAGATAGTATGGCGACTGTTCTAGCCGCCTGTTTCGCCTTTTGCGCCATTGATTCGATAACGCTTTTTACATCAGCCATAATCACAATCCTTCCTTTAAGAAGATAAAAAGGGGGAAACCTAAAATCAGATTTCCCCCTTGATTTTAATATGAGCTAATGACTTATGCCAGTCCAAAGAGGGGTTATTCGACCTTTACCTCTATCTTTTTGGGCTTTACTTCTTCGCTCTTTGGCAGAAAGATCTTGAGTACCCCTGCATTCATGCTTGCCTCTATCTTAGAGACGTCAACATCAGGGCCAAGGGTAAAAGCCCTCTCGTAAGCCTTGCCGTTAAACTCTACGTAGAGCG
Organism: uncultured Desulfobacterales bacterium; assembly: GCA_964573805.1. Taxonomy (GTDB): domain Bacteria; phylum Desulfobacterota; class Dissulfuribacteria; order Dissulfuribacterales; family QOAL01; genus JAADCZ01. The sequence continues at coordinate 23,894 of CAZNKP010000001.1, forward strand.
GGGTTATGTCCTTTGGTACTATGTCACCAATTTCTCCCTTAATGGTAAGGACGTTTTTATCAATCTGTACATCCAAGTTTTCCTTAGGAACCCCAGGCATATCTGCAAAAAGTACAACTCCATCTTCCAATTCATATATGTCAACTGGCGGGGTGACCACAACAGGCCTTCTCCTTTGCTGTTCTTGAGGAGACCTGTCTTCGGTCTTTACTGCCATTTCCTGTCCTTTTACATCTGCCATTTCAACACCTCCTTGATATTAATCAACCTTTACCTCTATCTTTTTGGTTTTTTCTTCTTCCTTTTTCTTAATAGAGATATTTAATATTCCATTTTTATATTTGGCCTCTATGCTAGATGTATCCAGCCCATCAGGAAGGGCTATTACACGCCTAAACCTGCCGCTGAATCTCTCTTTTCTGTAATATCCAGTAACCTTAGCATCTTCGCCAAGCTCCTTAGATGTATCACGTCCTGCAGAAATAGTGAGCATATTTTTTTCAACAGTCAGATCTATATCTTGCGGATCAAGACCTGGAGCAAAGAGGTATATGAGCACCTGATCGGATGTTTCTCCAATATTTACCGCAGGAATAGGCACCCTTGTTGTTACAGTACCTGCCGGGGTGAAATAATTTTCGTTAAATATCTTTTCCATTTCCCTATTGAGCCTATCAAAGTCCTGCCAGATGGGATCGCTTAGGGAAAACCACGGTCTAAACATTTTTATATCCTCCTTAGTTTTCTATTTAATTCAATGTTTTTAGTAGGCTACAAATTACTTTATCTTTACGGTAAGCATAAAGAGGAACGAGTCAAGGCCGTGATGGCAAAAAATCTTTTTTAAATATTAAGTCGATAGGCAACGAGAGGGCCTTTATGGAAGATAAGCAAGAATGAGAGGAATTGTTAATAATCTCGATGGCTTTTTTCAATAAGGGGGCCCTGATGATTCAGGGCCCTTGGAATTTTTTTTGAAGAAGATTTTATCTTTCCCTTTTGCCTGCAATAAATTCTTCTGTACTTTGGCATGCTTCATCATCTGTCATCTGTTGAGGAGGGTGTTTCATAAAGTAGGCAGAGGGAGATGTAAGAGGTCCACCAATGCCCCTGTCCAAGGCCAACTTGCAACAGCGTATCGAGTCTATTGCAACGCCGGCTGAGTTTGGTGAGTCTTCAACAGACAATCTTAGCTCAAGGTGCATGGGAACATCTCCAAATAGTTTCCCTTCCATCCTTATAAAGGCAACTTTGTTGTCTTTTTGCCATGGTACATAATCGCTTGGCCCAATATGGATGTTGTCTGCTGAAAGGGGTTCTGCCAAGACAGCCTGAACTGCTTCGGTTTTTGAGAGTTTTTTTGAGCGAAGCCTGTGGCGGTTCAGCATATTAAGAAAATCGGTATTACCTCCGGTGTTTAATTGATACGTGCGTTCAAGCTTTACTCCACGTCTCTTGAACAGGTTTGCCAGGGTCCTGTGGGTAATTGTAGCACCAACTTGAGATTTGATATCGTCACCAACAATTGGAATATTCCGTTCATGGAAGCGCTGGGCCCATCTGGGGTCGCTTGCTATAAATACAGGCATGTTGTTGATGAATCCTACACCAGCTTCAATGGCGCACTCTGCATAGAACCTTACTGCCTCCTCAGAACCAACCGGAAGATAGTTTAAAAATACCTCTGCCCCTGATTCCCTTAGTGTATTCACAATATCTTCTTTGGTAGGTTCTGGATCATTTGCCAACACAAAGGTTTTGTCTTCCGGATAATCTTTCATATGTTCTGAAAAACCGTCGAGGATCTTTCCCATTTGCACATTGACCCCTGTTGGAGGTATGTCTCTGCAAAATACAGTAGTGCAATTTGGCGGTGCGAATATGGCCTCTGCCACATCTTTGCCGACCTTGCGTTTGTCAATATCAAACGCTGCCACTACTTCTATGTCATTAGGCCTGTAACCTCCAATCTCCCAGTGCATGAGACCAATGGCGTCTTCGGCAGATTTGTCAGCATAATAGTTTATCCCTTGCCATAGTGAAGAAAAGCAGTTACCTACCCCAGCCACGGCAATTTTGATCTTAGACATCTGTTGCTGCTCCTCCCTAAGCAAAAAAATCTAGATAGACTTCTTCAACTATTCTTCTGTCTCCTCAATGTTAATTTCAGCCTCAAAGAAGCTAGTGCCACAATCATAACACTTTATGTCAATAATTTTGTTATCAATTATAGAAACATATATTTCATCACTGCCACACTTGCATTTTCCTTGAATGGAATCCCTTACAAGCTGTTCGATTTGTGGCTGAATATCAATTGGTATATCAGGATCAAAAGTGATTTTCACGTGTATCCTCCAAGGCCCATGAGAGGCCGTTTCTGTTAAACACTATAAAAAAGCTAAATATGCAGTCTACCAATTAATTTTTTACTTTGCAAAACATTTTGGCCATCTTTATGGATATTTGATGTGATAACTTATGAAAATTGTTGATAAATTAAAACAGCCTTTCAAAGTCTTCATATAAAAAAGGCGGTCAGATAGATCGGACCGCCCCATATAAAGTCCCCTTTGGCGAATTATTTTTGTATAGGGTTATTTTACTTTCTTATGTATCGAATCATTAGGCATGACAGAGGTTTTATTTAGGAGGTCCTCATGGACTTGCACAGGATATTTTTTCTTTAATTTAGCTATTACCTCGTCACGTAGTTTCCTCTGTTTTTCTCTTAGGAGTTTTTGCCTGATTTCCTGTTGCACTTCCTCAAAAGAGCGTTGCCTGGCGGGTTTTTTTGCTTCTACCTTAATGATATGGTAACCAAAGGTGGTTTTTACAGGTTGGCTTATTTCGCCTTTCTTGAGTGAAAAGGCCGCCTTTTCGAATTCGGGGACCATTTGGCCTTTGCTGAAAAAGCCAAGATCTCCTCCCCTTGCCTTTGAGCCTGGATCATCCGAATACTTTTGAGCGAGCTTTGAAAAGCTTTCACCTTTGATTAGCTTGGCCCTAACTTCAATGGCCTTTTTCTTGGCTTTTTCCCACTGTTTCTTATCTGCATTGGCAGGCACCTTTATAAGGATGTGTCTGGCCCGGACCTGCTCAGGCTGCATAAACTCGGATTTGTGTTTGTTGTAGTAGTCTCTAACCTCCTTGTCTGTAACCTGAGCCTTGTTAGAGATATTTTCCATCATGTAATGTTGGGCTAGGAGAGCATTTGTCATGTCTTCTATTCTTTTTTTGACTTCTGGCTTGTCTTGAAAATTTTCTTTTCTAGCCTCAAGAGCCATAAGTGTTAGCTGAACCCACCTGTCAAGAAGCTGTTTTTTTAATTGGGGATTGCGTTGAAGCGCCATCTGGAGTTGAGGAGGCAGGGATCTGATCTGGTTGTTAAACTGTTTCAGTGTAAGTTTGTACTTGCCTACCTGTGCGAGGATCTTTTCCTGGTTTTTGCTGTCTCCTTTTGCCCAGCCAAGGCCAACAGACATAAAAAACACAATCAGAATTACACCAATGACTTTAAAGTGTTTCATCAAGGTTCTCCTTTACATTAATATAGTTATGATCAACGTATTATTGTCCTGGCTGGATAGTAGCCAGGTTTGACTGTAGAATTTGGTGCAACCACAGAATTTTTTCCGAGAAAGACACCTGGATTGGTAACGCTGTTACAGCCTGTTTGGACATTATCACCAAGTATGGCCCCCATCTTTCTCCTTCCAGTATCTATTTGTTTATTGTCTGCTCCTGTTATTTTAACCGATCCGGGAGCAAATTTTAAATTAGCAAGTTTTGTACCGGCGCCAAGGTTTACATTGTTTCCGAGGATGCTGTCACCAACATAGGCAAAGTGACCTGCCTTGGCATCTTCAAGAAAAATCGAATGTTTTAGTTCTGTGGCATGGCCTACTACTGCCTTTGGTCCTACAATGCAATCTTCTCGGATGTAGGCTGCTTGACGTATCTGGGCCCTGTCAAGAATAATTGTTGGACCTTTTATCATGGCCCCTGGTTCAACTAGTATTCCTTTACCAAACTGTACACGGTAGTCGGTAAAAACAACTCCTGCACATAAGAGCGTGGCATCTGGTACAGGTTCACCTTCTATCCAGACCTGCATCTTGCCTTTTGTTTCGTCACTGCAAACGGTTTCGAAACCATCACTCATCCACCCGCCAGGGAGAAGGACCATAGGCTCTGTAAGCGGAATTCCTGGTTCAATGCTATCTGGCAGGTTGGGCTGGATATACTTTCTGATAAACCTTTTCAGATCGTCAAGCACCTTCCATGGAGGAGTATCCTTGGCAAAAAGGGCTGTAAGTTCATTTGGCACTGATTGGAAGAATTCTTTCCATAAAAGGCTCATAAGGCCTCCTGTGTTTGGGATTTAGAAAATTCATCCTTTAAAAGTCTAATGGCTATCTCAATATCATACAGATGAATTGGAGGGCTACCTTGCCGCTCCTCTTTTTTGTAGAGTTCTGCTGCCTGCTGTATTGCCGTCCAAGGAACCCAGCCATGCTCTTCCCATAGTTTTTGATCGTTATTATCCCAAAGCCTGAACTCTATATCGTCTTTGCCAAGGCGAACATACATTCTCAGGTTTTTGTTTTCTAAAACGGGATAATAATAAACACCCAGCTTGTCTTTCACTTTTAAACTCCAAATTTTGCAACCTTAAATTTGTTTGGATAAAAGAGACCGTCCAATAAGCTAATCCTATGGACAGCACTGGTCAATAACGAAAGGGGTTTGAATAATGCAATCATAGAATGAAGTCCTTAAATAAGACTTCCGTTTTTTTACAGATATTCTGTTGTCAAACTAAAATTTTTAGTGAATAGTCATTCAGTTTGTGTTAATATTCTCAAATATTATTTGGGGTTAAAAGTTAGATTTTTTAATAGTTTCAAATAATAGGGTTGCGTTTTTTTTGAATTTGCGTTTAAAATCACACGAGGCATGTTAAAAAATACACTCCCTAAGGAGGACTATAAAAGTGAAGGTAAATAGGTCCGATAAACCAAATTATGTGACAGACGAGGAGAGAAGGGAATTTTTGAAATTGGGCCTCAAGATAACAGGCGTTCTTGCTGGAGGGTCAATTTTATCCCTTGTTCCGTTGCCAGAGGACGAGGCAAATGCTTTGGTGGAGCTTGAAGGTTATGAAAAAACTCCATACAAGCCGCACTATGTCATGGTGATTAGGCAAAACCATTGTGTAGACTGTGAAAAATGCAAAGAGGCCTGTGTAAAAACTAATCATGTGCCAGATTATGGCTACAGGACCACGATTTTGGAAAAGTTGGTAGAAGATGACGAGGGTAAAAAGTTCCCTGTTTTTATGCCGGTTCTGTGTAATCACTGCCTGAATCCTCCCTGTGTCAGAGTTTGCCCAACAAAGGCCACAACTAAAGACCCCAAAACTGGTATTGTGGTGATGCATTATCATAAGTGTATTGGCTGTAAGACGTGTATGGCAGCCTGTCCCTATAATGCCAGGTATTTCAATGAAGAAAAGAGGGCTATAGACAAATGTAATTTTTGCTGGGATACGAGGCTTTCTAAGGGTGAAAAGCTCACAGCTTGTGCAGCTGCATGCCCAGCTCATGTTAGGGTCTTTGGAGATTTTTCCGACCGTAATAGTGAGGTATGGAAGCTGGTTCATCAGCCTGATAAGGCCGTTTGGGTACTTAGGCCGGAAACAGGTGCTAAGCCATGTATCTTTTATATGAATGATTAACCATACAGGGGGAAGAGAAATGATTGAGAAAGGTTTGAAGATATTTCTTTGTATAATGTTTCTTTGCTGTTTTTTGGCTGTAGGGGCTGCATCTGGCGAGGAAGAAGAGGATTATCCCCAGGAGCCGATTATATTTACCAAACCGGTAAAGGCCGTTGTGTTCGATCATAAGCTTCATATAGAAAATGGTCTCGATTGTGATTCATGTCATGATGATCCATTTGAGATGGCTGCCGGAACTGCCGAAGAGAATAAAGATTTTAACATGAAGGCCCTTTATCAGGGAAAATACTGTGGCCAATGTCATGATGGAGACAGTGCCTTTGCATCTAATACCAGATGTACCCTTTGTCATATTGGCGTTAAGGGTTACAATAAAATGACAGGCGTAAAACCTAAGGGGCATGGTGGGCACGAATAGGTTTTAGACTTTACGAGTTACTATTTTTTCACTCTTTAGGCTGCCTTTAAAAATAGTTGTTAATGTAACAATTGAATAAAAGAACAATTTTTAAGGGCAGCCTCTAATAAAAAGGTGGAAAGTTTTTTCAATCTTTTCCCCAAGGAAGAACAGTATGGATAATTTGCTTTCCCTTTTTCTGGTTCTGATTGTTTGGATTGCCATTAACAGATGGCTCCTGCCAAGGCTTGGTCTGCCCTCTTGAGGTGCGCCGGTTGATGCCGGTCGGCACCTGGAAAACAATAACAATGAGATTGAAAAGGAAGTCAACAAGACTGTTCCTACATGAAACGGATCAAGTTGTTCGATTGGGGGCCAATCGAAAAAGAATTAGCATTTGATCTAACTTTAAATAAAAGGCCTTAAGGGTTATTTATTGGCTTGCCTGGTAAGATTGACCAAGGTAGCAATACCGTGCCAGGTGGCATCTAAAAAAGGTGCTGCATTAGGCCGTCTGGAAAATCCACCGGTACCTGTCTGACAGGCCAGTACAAAATCGATGGTCTCTTCTGGAGCCTCGAGGCTTTCTCCAAGGGTTTTTAATGTCAGCAAGGCATAGTGTGTGTTTTCTATATAAGAGGTAGAGCCTGGCAGAAAGCCAAAGCCCCCGTCATAATTACGACAGGCAAGTATCCAGTTGCAGGCTTGGGTCATATCGAAAAGTTTATTTCCTGTGGCTGCGTTGATAAAAGTGGCCATCCATCTCTTAAAAAGGATGCCACTAAAAGACACAATACTGGAAAGTCTTTTGTAATTACATATCTCGTGTATATCTTGCCGAAATAGTCTGGCTATTTTGAAAAAATAGTAAAGGTTTTCCCGTGACTTGCAAATGTCTTTCCTGTCTTTCCAATTCAGAATCTTATCCAGGTCTTTGGCACCACACCAATTCAAGCACCATGCAAGCTGATATATTCCTTTTATTGTTTTGTTAGTCCAAGTCTTAGAAAAATTGCACAAAAATTCCATGTGGACCTTTTTATCTATATATGCATCATCAGGAAGCCCACAATATCGCCCAACAATGTCTATTATTTTCAGACCGTGGAAGGTGTCTTCAACAGTAGCTGGCAGCTTAGGGGTCGCTCCAAATCCTCCGCCCCTTTTTTGCCTTTCTGTAGTGAAATGGAAAGCCAAGTACAGATTTTTTTTGAAGTTATCAGACATTTTTTAAGCTAAATTTTAGGACATATGTAGATTTTGTTTCCAAATCCATTTTAAAGCCCTGTTTTTTCCAGAAGTTGAGCCCCTTTGTATTGTCCTTTTTTACCTCCACAAACACATTTTGGCAAAGGTGTGACTTCAAAAACCATCGTGTCAACAACCCAAAACTGACCGATCCAATTCCCATGGCACGATAAGATCTATCAAGAATGGCCAGGGTTAGATACAGGTGTACGTTAGGTTGCCATCCATATATGCCTGCTATCCCAACGGTCTTGTCTTTCATGCAAATCAGATAGCTCAAACGGAACAGGTATAACAATAACAAAAAGGCCTTAATGTCTGCCTGTTTTTCAGTGAAACCAAGTTGTTGGAGGGATTGGCAGTCCGCATGCCTTAGCAGCCGATAAAGGCGCGGCCATTTCATCGGGCCTACCAGTTCAAGATGGATTTCTTTTTCAGCTAGTCTTTTGGGAATCTTCCTTAGGTTGAAGGCGTGCATAGAATTTTGTCTCAGAATGCAAGGCCAAGGCCAGCTGTTCAGTTACAAACCTCTTGGCTAGGCGCCACCTCCAGTTGCCCTTGTTGGTTGATGGGGTGTTCATCCTGCAGTCGCTACCAAATCCAAGTACATCCTGCATAGGTATGATAGCAGTTCTTGCAACTGATGAGTAGGCCAGACGTAGAAAGTCCCAATGAATTCGTCTACCATCGCTATTAGCATAGCGTCTGATCCTTTGTTTGGCGTATTCGGGGACTTTGGGATCAAGATACCAACCCACCACAGTGTTGTTGTCATGGGTTCCAGAATAGACATAAAAGTTGGTGTGTTCATAGTTGTGAGGCAAGTAGAGGTTTTTTTCGTCAGAATCAAATGCAAAAATCAAGACCTTCATTCCAGCCAGACCAAGTTCTTCTCTTAATTTTATTACTGGTTTTGTAATGGTCCCTAGATCTTCGGCAACAATTTCAAGGCCTTGAACTGCATCTGTCATCTGTTCAAAAAAGTATTTGCCAGGCCCCCTGACCCATTTGCCCTTTATGGCGGTTGGTTCAGATGCAGGTACTTGCCAATAGGCCTGAAAACCTCTGAAATGGTCTATTCGCAGTATATGAAGTAATTTGGCCATGTGGGAAAGCCGTTGTCTCCACCACTTGTAAAGGGCTTCATTGGGTCTCCCGTTGATTTTCCATTTATATATGGGATTACCCCACCTCTGGCCTGTCTTACTGAAATAGTCTGGTGGGACACCAGCCACCACCGATGGCTCTAACGTATCAGGATCAAGCTCAAAGCATTCCTGATTGGCCCATACGTCAGCACTGTCTGGAGCAACATAGATAGGTATGTCTCCAAACAGTTTAATACCCAAATCCTGTGCCCTTTTTTTTAGTTCTTGCCACTGCAGAAAAAATATCCACTGGGCAAAGGAGTAAAACTGTATAGAGTCGGAAAGTGCTTTCCGTGCCTTTTTTAAGGCGTCAGGTTGTCTAGTTGCTAATTCGCGTGGCCACTTGTTCCATGGTCGTTGCTTAAAACGTTCCTTAAGGGCCATGAACATGCAATAGTCAGTAAGCCAGTTTTTGTTATTATCGCAAAAGTAGGCGAATGAAGCGGGTTTAGAAGTAGACAGGAAATTTAGATAGGCCTTTTGGATAAGTTTAAGGATAAACGGTTCCACCTTTTCGAATTCCACTAGGTATTCGTTAAAGTCAGGGATAATTTTTAAATCATCTTTTTTAAGAAACCCTGTTTCTGCCAAGGCCTCTGGGCATATAAAAAGGGGGTTGCCTGCAAAGGCAGAGCTACTCATGTAAGGTGAATGATTGAGTTCGGTTTTGGTTGGGCCAAGGGGAAGAAACTGCCATACGCTTTGCCCAGCTTCCTTAAGAAAGTTCATGAACCACCAGGCGTTTTTGCCCAGTTGGCCAATACCATATCTGCCAGGAAGTGAAGATATATGAAGCAGGATGCCGCTTCTTCTTTTGTTGTCAAACGGGAACAAGGCTTGGCTTTTGTGTGCTTGCATATAGATGCTCCATCAAAAAAGGCCGAAGTGCCTTGGCACCTCGGCCTTTTGTTGGTAAGTAGTTCATTCTTTTTTATTTTACTTCTTCAAAGTCTGCATCTACTACATCGTCTTCACCGCCTCCCTTGCCTTGGGCAGATGTCTGGCCTTCAGCAGTGCCTCCGGCACCGGCAGCTCCAGCAGCACCAGCACCTGCTTGGGTCTGCTGATAGAGCAGTTCGGCGATCTTATGAGATGCTTGCATGAGTTCGTCTTGGGCCTTTTTAATGGCATTTACATCATCGCCTTCCATTGCCTTTTTGAGGGCCTCGATCTTCTGGTTGATCTCGTCACGGGTTGCAGAGTCCACCTTATCACCCAAATCTTTCAGGCTCTTTTCCGTCGTATAGATGAGGCTGTCTGCCTGGTTTCTGGCCTCTACGAGTTCCCTCTTCTTACGGTCTTCTTCTGCATGTAATCTTGCCTCTTCTTCCATCCTCTTTATTTCCTCTTCGCTGAGACCACTAGAGGCCTGGATCCGTATCGACTGTTCTTTGCCGGTAGCAAGATCCTTTGCAGAGACGTTTAAGATACCGTTGGCATCGATATCAAATGTGACCTCGATTTGAGGCACTCCTCTTGGCGCAGGAGGTATGCCGACCAGTTCGAAGCGGCCAATGCTCTTGTTGTCTGCTGCCATCTCGCGCTCACCTTGAAGCACATGTATGGTAACAGCGCTCTGATTGTCAGCCGCTGTGGTGAAGATCTGGCTTTTTCGAGCCGGAATGGTGGTATTCTTCTCTATGAGCTTGGTCATGACCCCGCCCATGGTTTCTATCCCAAGAGAGAGTGGGGTAACATCTAGCAAGAGGACATCTTTAACCTCGCCCTTGAGCACTGCACCTTGGATAGCCGCTCCAATGGCGACCACCTCGTCCGGGTTGACACCCTTGTGAGGCTCTTTGCCAAATATTTCTTTGACCTTTTCCTGAACTTTGGGCATACGGGTCATGCCGCCGACCAGGATAATTTCATCTATATCTGCCTTAGTAAGGCCTGCATCCCTAAGTGCAGTCTCGCATGGAGGAACAAGTCTTTCAATGAGGTCTTCCACCAAAGCCTCAAGCTTGGCCCTGGTAAGTTTCTTTACCAGATGTTTTGGCCCAGATGCATCTGCAGTTATAAAGGGCAGGTTGATTTCCGTCTCTTGAGTGGTAGACAGCTCACACTTGGCCTTTTCAGCAGCCTCTTTCAAACGTTGGAGGGCCATGCGATCTTGTTTCAGGTCTATTCCTGTTTCTTTTTTAAATTCGTCAGCCAACCAGTCAACAATTCTCAGGTCAAAGTCTTCACCGCCTAGGAAGGTATCACCATTGGTAGACTTGACTTCAAATACACCTTCTCCTATTTCAAGAATAGAGATATCAAAGGTTCCTCCACCAAGGTCAAATACGGCAACCTTTTCTTCCTTTTTCTTGTCAAGGCCGTAGGCGAGAGCTGCCGCTGTTGGCTCGTTTATGATCCTGAGAACGTTCAATCCTGCAATACGGCCTGCGTCTTTGGTGGCCTGTCTCTGGCTATCGTTAAAATATGCAGGAACAGTGATTACCGCTTCCTTTACTTCCTCACCGAGATAATCCTCGGCTGTCTGTTTCATTTTTCCCAGGATCATGGCAGATATCTCTGCCGGACTATATTTCTTGCCCTGGACCTCTACATATGCGTCGCCATTTGGTCCTTCAACTATCTTATAAGGCATTATCTCCCTGGATTTTTGGACCTCAGGGTCGTTAAACTTCCTCCCTATTAGCCTTTTTACAGCAAAGATGGTGTTCTCTGGGTTGGTTACTGCCTGTCTCTTAGCAAGCATACCAACCAGTCTTTCTCCTTTGTCTGTAAAGGCCACTACAGAAGGCGTGGTTCTGCCGCCTTCAGCGTTTGTTAGAACCTTTGGCTCTCCGCCCTCCATTATGGCAACGCAGGAGTTAGTAGTTCCAAGGTCGATTCCTATTACCTTTCCCATTTATTAAATCCTCCTTGAGTTTCTGTTGTCGCTTCAGCTTTTCTTGATCTGTAGACGCTTTTTTAAGAAAAACTAAGCATTAGTTTCGTCTTGTCCACCTTCTTTTTTGCTGTCGGGCTGATTTTTTTTGGACACAACCACTAGGGCTGGTCTGATGACCCTGTCATGTAATGTGTAACCTCGTAAGAGTTCTTTAAGCACAGTATTTTCTTCTACGTCTGGATTTTCTTCTACACTGAGCGCTTCGTGATAATTTGGATCGAAACGCTTGCCTTCTGCTACAAAGGTCTTTAGTCCGAATCGCTCAAGGGTCTTAAAGTAACCTGACAGGGTAAGCTCTATCCCCTCTATCATCTTTTCCATATCTTTTGTGTCTTTGGCAAGGGCTATGGCCCTTTCAAGGTTGTCTAAAAAGGGTAACAGTTCCTTGGCGAATTCTTCCAAGGCATACTTCATGTGTTCGAGTTTTTCCCTCTCAACCCTTTTCTTAAAATTTTCAAGTTCAGCCGCCAGCCTGAGCATCTTGTCTTTGCACTCAGCCAGCTCTTTTTCTTTTTCCTCCAGCTTTTTTTCTAGAGAGGCTGTTGCCTCGTTTTTTTCTTCCTTATTATCCATCTTTTTTTCTTCCTTTTCCTTATTATTGTTTTCGTTTTCAGGTTGTTTTTCTCTTATTTCTTTCTCCATGGCCTTACATCTCCTTTGCCCTGGAACTCAAAATAGATGCTATATATTCGACTATTGAGACCACCTTAGGATAGTTCATTCTCATGGGACCAAGAACTCCAAGGCTCCCAACAGGATGGTTCCCTTTTTCATAGGGTGCTACAACCATTCCACATTCCCTTACCCCTGAATCCACTTCCTTGCCTATAAATATTTGTAATTCTTCACCGGCAAGACATCTATCAAGGAGTCTAAGAAGAAGGTGTTTTTCTTCCAACGCCTCCAATAGGCTTTTTATTTTAGGTATATGTGAAAATTCCGGCTCATCAAGGAGGTTGAGCTTTCCATCTATATAAAGTTTGCCTGTAAGGCGCTTTCTGCCTTCATATGGAACCAATTGGGTCAAAAGATTCTCGCATAACCTGCGGTCTTCTTCCATTGCCTCGATGAGCCTTTGGCGAATCTCGCCAAGGGTGTGATCTTTAAGGAGCCTGTTCATCTTTGCAGAAAACCGCTCCAGGGTGGTCTGGGGGATGTCACGTCTGATCTTTATAAGCTGGTTCCTGACAGTGCCGGTAACAGTCACCATGACCACCAGAATCACCCCTGGTTTGATGTTGACGAACTCTATGAACTCCAGCTTTTCATCAAGTTCTGAAGGGGCGCTGACAACTGCAGTGTAACCCGTTAAGGAGGCGAGCAGTTGGGCAGCCTTTTTTAGCACGTCTGAAAAGTCATCCACCTCTTGAAGAATTTCTTTTTCAATAGCTATTTGCTCTCCCCAGCTCAGAGGGACCTTTTCCATAAGATTTTTTACAAAAAATTTTAGCCCTTCTTCAGTAGGAAGGCGCCCTGCAGACGTGTGTGGTTGAAATAGCAACCCTGCGTCTTCAAGGTCTGCCATGCAGTTGCGTATGGTGGCAGAGCTAAGCCCAAGAGACGACTTTTTGGCTATTATCCTTGAGCCTACGGGCTCTGCCGTCTCTATATATGAGCTCACCACCTGCTTTAAGATCTCCTTTTTCCTTTCGGATATGGAGAATTTATCCGACATGTTTTTATGTTTTCCCCAACTAGTTTTTCGTTTGCTGATGACAGATTAGCACCCTTTACGCCAAGGTGCTAAAAAAATAATTATCCCACTATTGGCTGTCAATCTTATGGCTAGTTGTTGTCGATAAAGTAAAATTTTTATGCAGGCTTAATTTACAATTCATATTGAATGACTATTCACATTGGTGTAAAAAATTAAATTTATATTATTTAGAGGAGGGGAGAAATGGTTATGTGGAAACAAGGGGTTATTTTTATTGTTTTGGGCCTGTTCGGTTTTGTTTTTGTCTTGACATCGGATGTGGAGGCAGGTGGTGGCCATGCCTATCCGAACGGCGCTGAGGCCTTCATGGTGGCAATGATGCCGCCACCAGGACTTGCGCTTATCAACTATGCCTACTACGGCCACGCAGGCAAGCTTAGAGACGACGATGGAGACGATTCCCATCTGCTTGATGATGCAGATGTTGGCGGCGATATTGTGAGGCTTATCTGGATATCCAAGTATAAGCTTTTTGGGGCAAACTATGGCCAACATTTCTTTTTTGGTGCCATAAATAAAGACATGGATTTTAATGCTCCGGTAGGCTCTAGCCTCAAAAAGCATTATTCGGACTTCAATGCTCTCTATGTAATCTATTCACCCATGCTCCTTGGATGGCATCTTGACCAAGGGAGGCTGCATGTGGCAGTTTCTGCCTGTGACATTTACTTTCCGCTTTATAATGAAGACAAGGGTAATATTGCATCAGTAGGACGAAACTTCTGGACCTTTGAACCCGTTCTTGCAGTTACTTACTTCCCGCTTCCTCAGCTTGAGACCTCTATTAAATTAATGTATGACTTTAATACCCATCAGAATGATTACGAGCCAGGGCCACCAGTTAGGGTAGACAGGACTCCAGGGCAAGAATTTCACTTTGATTTCAATATATCGTGGGGGCTTACCGATAGCTTCCGTTTTGGCATAAACGGTTATTTCTATCAACAGACAACTTCGGATGACTTTGATCATCTCGGAGATCTGCCCAATCTGCTTAAGCAGGCCTTGAAGGATATCGAAGATGATAAATCCAGGGCTGTTGCTCTTGGACCAGGAATTATGTACCAGCACAAAAATTTCATGGCCACTTTGAGATATTCCCATGAGTTTGCAGTTAAAAATGGTCCTGAATTGCAAAACGTATGGTTCAAGCTCATTTATATTTTTTAATAAAAATTAAGAGGAGAGAATTTAATCATGTCAGATAGCTACAAGATCGTTCTCGATGAAAAAGAGTTGCCAAAGGCTTGGTATAATGTGCTCCCGGATCTTCCAGAGCCATTGGCCCCACCTTTAAATCCGCAAACAGGTCAGCCTGTCACCCCAGATGACCTGAAGCCCATCTTTCCAGATGAGCTTATTATGCAGGAGGTAAGTCAAGAAAGATGGATTGAGATCCCGTCTGATGTCCGGGAGATTTACAAACTGTGGAGACCAACTCCGCTTATTAGAGCTAAAAGGCTGGAGAAGGCCCTGGGAACTCCTGCCAGGATGTATTTTAAAAACGAAGGAGTTAGTCCTCCAGGGAGCCACAAGCCCAATACAGCCGTTGCCCAGGCCTATTACAATAAAAAGGCCGGAGTCAATAAGCTTACTACTGAAACGGGTGCTGGGCAGTGGGGAAGCGCACTCTCATTTGCATGTAGTCTTTTTGATATGCATTGCACCGTGTACATGGTGAAGGTGAGTTACAATCAGAAACCCTACAGGCGCATTCTTATGCATGTCTGGGGTGGAGAGGTTTATCCATCCCCTACAGACAGGACAAATGCAGGGAGGGCCATTTTAGAGAAAAATCCCGATTCCATGGGAAGCCTTGGTATTGCAATTTCAGAGGCTGTAGAGGATGCAGCCACCCATGATGATACTAATTATGCCCTTGGGAGCGTATTAAATCATGTTCTGCTCCATCAGACAGTTATAGGGTTGGAGACAAAAAGGCAACTCGAGCTTGCAGAGGATAAGGCTGATATAATTGTAGGTTGTGTTGGAGGTGGCTCTAACTTTGCCGGTATGATCCTTCCTTTTGTCAAGGATAAGATAGATGGGAAACAAGATATAGATATCGTTGCCATTGAGCCCAAGTCATGTCCGACTCTTACCAAGGGACTTTATCAGTATGACTACGGTGATACTGCTGGGATGACTCCTCTAATGCTTATGTATACGCTTGGACACACCTTTGAGCCTCCAGGTATCCATGCAGGAGGTTTGAGATATCATGGAGATGCTCCTATACTGTGTAATTTGGTAAAAAATGGTGTGGTTTCTCCAAAGGCCTATACGCAGAATCCTGTCTTTGAAGCAGCCGTTCTTTTTGCACGTACAGAGGGTATAATACCTGCGCCTGAGACCTCCCACGCTGTAAAAGGATGGATAGATGAAGCAATGAAATGTAAAGAGACTGGAGAGGAGAAGGCTATTGTGTGCTGTTTCAGCGGTCACGGCCATTTTGACTTGGCAGCCTATGATGACTATCTGGAGGGCCGTCTTAAAGATTATGAATATCCCGAAGACAAGATTTCAGAGGCTTTAAAGGACTTGCCGAAGTTTCCTACGGGTTTGTAAGATCTCTTTTAAGTTTGCAAATTTTTTAAAGCCCTTTGCCTAATTGAGGTAAAGGGCTATTTTTATTTTGTGCCTGTATTCTTACTAGACAACAGCAGCATGGATTTCCCACCGGTAGATCTGGCAAGACCGGATGGCCTTTTGGCAGTTGGAGGGGATTTGTGTGTAGAGAGACTCTTAACTGCCTATAGATATGGCATATTTCCATGGTTTAGTGAGGGTGAACCGATTCTTTGGTGGTCTCCTGATCCAAGGCTGGTGTTATTCCCTCGTGAACTTCATATACCCAAAAGGCTCGCTCGTACAGTGCGGCAAAGGCGTTTTGAGGTTACGTGCAATCTTGCATTCAGAAAAGTCATTGAACATTGCAGAATGGTGCGGAAGAAAAGGGGAGAGAGCACCTGGATCAACCAGCAGATGATAGATGCATACTGCCGTCTTTATGATATTGGTTATGGGTTGAGTGTTGAGTCATGGCGCCAGGGAGAGCTGGTAGGTGGACTGTATGGAATTATGCTTGGAAGTGTATTTTTTGGAGAGAGTATGTTTACCATAGAAAAAGAGGCTTCCAAAGTGGCTTTTGTCCACTTTGTCCGTTTTTTTTCCAGAAGGGGTCTCCAGCTTATTGATTGTCAGGTGGAAACAGGTCATTTGAAACGGTTTGGGGCCAGGCAGATTCCCAGGCCCCTTTTCGTCAGTCTATTAAACAAATGGACTGGAAGAGAAATCAAGAAAGTGCCTCCAGGGCCTCTTCCAGCCGATTGAGTCCCTTGTTGATCTGGTCTCTATTTGTAGCATAGGAGAATCTTATAAATCTATCGTCTCCAAAGGCAATGCCTGGAACGCATGCCACCTTGGCTTCTTCAAGCAAGTAGTCAGCCAGTTCCAAGGACCCCTTTATTTCGAATCCATTTGCAGCTTTACCAAAAAAGGAAGAGACATCTGGAAATACATAAAATGCGCCTTGTGGCATGTTGCAGGTTATTCCTTCTATACGGTTAAGCCTTTCTACAATATAGTCTCTGCGTTCTTTAAATGCAGAAACCATTTCCTTTACACACTCTTGGGATCCTGCCAAGGCTGCTAATGCGGCCTTTTGTGCAATGGAGTTGGGATTGGATGTGGACTGGCTCTGTATCTTCGTCGCCGCCTTTATGACAGGCTGGGGACCTGCAAGGTAGCCAATTCGCCACCCTGTCATGGAATAGGTCTTTGAGACCCCGTTTGCGATTATGACGTGTTCCTTTGCCTCTGGGAATACCGACACTGGGTTTTCAGGGCCGTTACCGTCAAATCTGATCTCGTCATAAATGTCGTCAGTAATGATGTAGAAGCCATTTTCAACAGCCATCTTGGCAAGGGCCTTAAGGGTGTCTCTGCTGTATACCGCGCCAGTAGGATTTGAGGGGCTATTTATTATTATGGCCCTGGTCTTTTGATTGATAAGTGAGGAAAGTTCATCCAAATTGATGTCAAAATTATTTTCAGGGCTTGATGGCAGAAAGACAGGTTTCCCCCCTGCAAGTTCTACCATGGCAGGATATGAAACCCAATAGGGAACGGGTATTATTACTTCGTGGCCAGGATCGATTATGGCTTGAAAACAGTTGTAAAGGCCTTGTTTGCCGCCTGTAGAAACCACTACTTGTTCAAGGGTGTAGTCTATATGGTAGTCTCTTTTTAGCTTGTCTATTATGGCTTGTCTGAGTTCTGCTATTCCGGCAACAGGCGTGTATTTGGTAAAGCCCTCTTTTATCGCCTTTATAGCAGCTTCCTTAATGTGTTCCGGGGTATCAAAGTCTGGTTCACCTGCCGAAAGATTTATTATATCTGCCCCCTGGGCTTTGAGGGCCTTGGCTTTTGCATCTACGGCTAGGGTTGGTGATGGTTTGAGGTTTACGACTCTTTGCGCAAGCGGTGTAGTCCAACTCATTTGGTTCTTCCTCCTAACGAAAAGCTGGTGAAGTCTTACGGCTGCCCCTAAAAATTGGGAATTTTGATTCGGAACAAGGCGCACAAAGAAAAAGAATTACAGATGCTTATTGATTTTTAAAGACTATTTTTCGAATGCGCGCCTTATTGGACAAAAGAACAATTTTTAGAAGCAGCCTCATGATCTTTTACTAAAGAGGCGCTCTTTATACAATGTTTTTTAATAACCTGGATAGCTCACCTCCAGTAAATATAATCCCCATGCAGGAGCAGTTGGTGGAGCCTTTGTTCTGTCTCTAGCTTCGAGAATTCTTTGCGTATGGTGCCAGGGTATTCTTTTTGCTCCTATTTCTTTCAGCAGGCCTGCAATGTTACGCACCATGTACTTTAGAAATCCGTTTGCCGAGACAGAGATCCGGAATTCGTCTATCTGTAATGGGAGATATTCTGGGCAACTGGTCTTTACAATTTTTATGTTGGTTATAGTCCGTATGGTAGATTTTATACTAGTTCCTGATGCCATCAATGATGAAAAATCGTGTTCGCCAAGCAACAACTGTGCTGCCTTTTCCATTTCTTCCATATCCAAGGGATAGCTTAGGCACCAAGCCTTTCTGTGGATAAGGGGTAAACGGGTTGGGCTTGTAACTATTCTATAGCGATAGGTCTTTGACTTGGCACTTTTCCTTGAATGGAACCATTTGGGAGCCTCAGAAACAGAAAGTAGGGCAATATCCCATGGAAGCAAGCTGTTTATTCCCTTTTTAAGGCCGTCTATAGGGATGGTGCTGGAGGTAAAGAAGTTAGCAGTCTGACATACTGCATGGACTCCAGCATCTGTACGTCCCGATCCTATAAGCTTTACCTGTTCCCTGGTTATGTTTTGGATTGCCTGTTCAACAGTCTCTTGAACAGATGGATGTCCTTTTTGTTTCTGCCATCCACAATAGTTGCTTCCGTCATAGCTCAGGTCAATTCTTATGTTTCTCAGAGTCTGGGGATTGGACATGAGATCTAAGAAAAACCGCATCTAGGGGATTTGCAATATCAATTTTTAAAAAGCGTTCCAATTACTACCTGCCGTTAAAATAATTAATAATTTCATAATGTTATGAAAGTTAAAAAAATTACTAGAAAATACTTGACAATTTTAATTGTCAAGTTTATTTACAATATATCATTCACGTAAGGAGGGATTTTAAAAATGAATGAACCAACTGTCAGCTCACTAAGCGCGGGAAGGGCCCTGCCGGTTGTAAGCTCGAGGGCCTACAATGCAAGCATCGCCTTTTTTGCCTTTATGGCAGCCGTAGGAGTGGCTTTTGGGCTTCATGCCATGTATGCAGGTCATGAGGCGGTCTACAATTGTACCAGAGAAATCCCCTGGGGACTTCTTATTGCTACCTATGTGTTTTTTGTAGTGACCTCTACAGGTCTTTGTATTGTTTCTTCTCTTGGGCATGTCTTTGGATTCGAAAGTTTTGTGCCAGTGGCTAAAAGGGCGGTCTTTTTATCAATCGCTACAATTGTCAGTGGATTCATGGTCATTGCCTTTGAGATCGAAAATCCTTGGCGCATGGCCATCTACAACATGATTTCTCCGAACCTGACATCCAACATCTGGTGGATGGGAACACTCTATGGCGTCTACCTCTTTTTCATGGCCGTTGAGTTTGCCATGTTACAGATGAATAGACACAAGGCAGCTTCAATACTCGGACTCCTTGGAGTGCTTTCCGGTATTGCGGCTCACAGTAACCTTGGAGCAGTTTTTGGCCTTCTTGGTGCCCGCGAGTTCTGGCATGGCCCCTATATGCCAATATATTTCATTACCTCAGCGGCTATGTCAGGATGTGCTGCAGTTCTTCTGTTCACCTATATCGCCTACAAGACCAACGGCTGGCAGATGAGCGACAGGCTTAAGAGCTCCCTTAGGGCTGTGGCCTATACTGGTGCCTTTCTCATGGCAACACTCATCTTCTTTGACATCTGGAAGGTCATCTCTGGAATCGCTGGTCATCCTCCAGGAAAGTATGAGGCAACAATGGCACTTGTAAAGGGACCCTATGCCTTCAATTTCTGGGTAGGCGAGGTCCTTATGGGAATGGTATTGCCTTTTGTGATAATTTTAGGAACAAAGGGGAAGAGCGTACCCGCATTGTTTATGGCAGGTTTACTCTGCGTGATCGGGATCTTTTTTATGCGCTACGACCTTGTACTGGTAGGTGAAATTGTAAATCCTTTCCATGAGTACGGTGTGCTCGATTTCCCTCTTTATCTAAGCTATGTGCCAAGCTTCCACGAAATCATGATTACCATTGGCGGTCTCAGCTTTTGTGCAATGGCATTTCTGATGGGTGAGAAAATGTTTAGGGGGCACTTGGCAGAGGAGCATCACTAGTTCGGAATACAGGTCATATAGTTTTAGGTTGGGCATAGGGACGCAGACCAGGGCCTGTCATTTTGACAGGCCCCCTATTTATCAGTATTGGGTCATGGCTCGTAAAAAGAAAAGGCGTAAAAGAGGGGCTCTTCCAGATAGGCTGCTGCCAGTTTATCCCATAGGTGTTGCAGCTAAGCTTCTAGATGTTCATCCCAGAACCTTGAGACTTTATGAGGCAGAAGGCCTCTTATCCCCCCATTATAAAGGGGGACGCCGTATTTTTTCCCAAAGCGATATCCAATGGGTTTCCTGTCTTCGTTCCATTATCCATGATGAAGGTATAAGCATTCCTGGCATAAAACGTCTTTTAAGGTACGAACCGTGTTGGGTAATTCTCAATTGTCCAAAAGAAGTTTATGAGACTTGCGAGGCAAAGGTTGACCGGACAGAGGAGGCTTCTGGCAATCTTCTATGCCAAATTTGCAATCAAAGGCTTGCCGAAGACTAGGCAGGTACGTTGTATTTATCTGGATGATCAAGCAACTGAGATTTCTTCTTCCTTTATCTTGTATAGAGCTATTTTTCTCCTAAGGGTATCCTTTGATATGCCAAGTTCCCTGCATGTGGCCATCTTTTTCCCTTTGTTTTTTCTAAGGGCATTTACTATTGCAATCCTTTCAATCTCTTTTAGGGTCATTGGTCTGTTAAACGGAAGCATATTAGAAGAGATATTTGACTCGTCCTGGTTCGAAAAGGGTTCAGGCAGGTGTTCTGGCATAATAAGTCCACCATGGCACAGAATAAAGGCATATTCTATTATGTTTTCAAGCTCTCGGATATTGCCAGGATAATCATATTTCATGAGTAGATCCAATGCCTCATCGGATATGCCGGATACGTCTTTCCCTTTTTCTACATTAAACTTCTGAATGAAGTGGTCTACCAAGAGTGGTATGTCAACCAGGCGTTCCCTAAGAGGCGGAAGCACGATCTTTACCACATTCAGCCTATAGTAAAGGTCTTCCCTAAATTTTTCTTCTTTTACTAGGGCGTGTAAGTCCTTGTTGGTGGCTGCAATTATCCTTACGTCAGCCTTTACCGGTTTGTTTGACCCAAGAGGTTCATAGACTTTGCTTTGGATTACTCTTAGAAGCTTGACCTGAAGGGCAGGAGAGATGTCACCTATTTCGTCCAGGAACAATGTCCCCTTTTCAGCCGCTGCAAAGCGTCCCTCCCTGTCTTGCTTGGCATCTGTAAATGCCCCCTTTTTGTATCCAAAGAGTTCTGATTCAAGCAGGGTGTCCGGCAGGGCTCCGCAATTCACCGCAACAAAGGGCCCTCGTTTCCGTTTGCTAAAGTTGTGCAGGGCCCTGGCAATCAGTTCCTTTCCGGTTCCGCTTTCTCCAAGGACAAGTACGTTGCTGTCGCTCATGGCAATCTCAGGAAGGATGTCGAAGATCTTTTGCATCTGGGGGCTCTTGCTTATTATGTCTCCCAGTGTGAAACGGCCTGTAAGACGTTTTCTGAGCTGGTCTATCTCCCTAAGGTCTCGAAATGTCTCAACACCTCCAATAATGTTGCCGTCAGAGTCAAGAAGAGGAGCCGTGCTGATACTAATAGGAACCGATTCACCATTAACACGTTTTATTGTAACGCGTTTGTTTGCAACCCTTTTGCCCATTCTTATGCTCATTGCCATGGCACAGGCTTCACCGCAAAGGCTTGACTGAAACACCTCCCTGCATTGTCTCCCGATTGCCTCAGGTGCAGACATGCCCGTTATTTCTTCAGCCGCCCTATTGAACGAAGTGATGCGCCAGTATCTGTCTACTGTAAATACCCCGTCACCTATGCTATCCAGGATAATTTCATGTTCTACCTGGTCGGTTATATCCCTGAAGACCTCCACTCCACCCTTTACCTCCCCTGTAATGTCAATAAAGGGCGATGCGCTTATGGATATGGGGATTGTGTGGCCAGACTTTGCCTTTACAAAGACTCTCCGTCCAGTGAACGGTCTCTTTTCCTTTATGGCCCTGGCAAGAACACAGTCTGACGAACAAATAGCCGTTTTGAATATTTCTCTGCATGGTCTGCCTATAACCTCCTTTTTGCGCCAGCCTGTGATGAACTCTGCAGCCTTGTTGAATTCTATGATCTTCCATTCCCTGTTTATAATAAATACTCCGTCTCCGATGTTATCCAGGATCGGAGCGCCTACAAAGTCATCCCCTTCAAAACGTATAGATATGGCAACCCAGTCATTTTCCCCGTTTTCATTGCTGCTCAAAAGCGCTGTGACAATAGCTGTTCTGTAATTGGAGTCTTTTAAAAGGAAACGATAATTGAAAAGGCTCTGGCCTTTTTCTAAAAGCGGAATAAGCTCAATAAGTGGAGAGAGAATGGTCCGAGACAAAAGTTGCTCAAGCCTCTTGCCAACCATCTCGTCTGGTTTTATTGAAAGGATCTTGTAGAGTGGACCACTAACTTTTTGTATAGTCCAGCGGCCGTCAAGGAGTATGGTGAGTCGCTTTACATTATTGGTCTTAATGGGCGTAATTATCTGCGTTCCAGGCATTATTCTTTAACATTAGAATTTATAAGTTTTATCAAATATAATTACTTGGTGGAGAAATGCCAATAGAAGAGAGGGCAAAGAGATTTTCTAAAAGATGGGCCAAAATGTGTTGATCCGGGCAAAGGGCCCTAAACTTTACCTGATCGACCAATGTGGATTGTATTCCTATACGTAAAGTCCTTGGTCCTTTCCCATAGTCAAACGTCACATTTGCAAAGTAGGTCTTGACTCCTGGAAGAAGACTGGAATGATCAATTTGATATTCCTTACAAAAGGCAGACAATCCGTCCAAGGTTAGTGCAAGTATTTCGTCCTTGTCTCCAAGAAGCTCCATCTCGTTTTCAAGGGTTTGAAATAGTCTTTCAGCCTCCTGTTCCAACTGCAAACCGTAAACAAATCTCCTGTCATAATTCAGATTGATCCACTCGTGTAGTCTCAGGAGGAGCACTATTGCGGTATAGGCTGGATCTGCCACACGGTCAGAGGCGAGGCCAAGAATTTCTGATAAAACAGTAAGCCAATTGGCCACTGTGTCAGGAAGGCGGTCCTGGAGGTCTTTCTCCTGTTTGCTAGTTGTTAGCCTGTCTATGCCTTCTTCCTTGCAAAGCCTTGCAAAAAAACCAAGAAATAATGGATGCAGATGTTCCTGAAACAGCTGCTTGACAGGCCTATCTGAGAACAATGCTGCCTCAAGCACACCCTTTACATGACCGTCGGTTGCAGGATCAAGTAGCTCCAGTTTTCTTTTTAAGATCACCGGGTCCATATCGGATTCAAAAAAAAAGGCCTGCCATTTTGGCAGACCTTGTATTCTGCAATCAAAAATGGTCTTATTTCTTGTGGCAACCGCTACATTTTGTCGGTGCACCGTCTGCCTTGTGCTCCTTGTGGCAACCCTTGCAGTTGGTGTGCATGGCCTTCATTACGCTGTTGAGCTTCTTGTTCTTGAACTCTTTGTTGTGACACTTGTCACAGGTCTCGATTTTCATGCCGGCCTTGTAGTCTGAATGGTTCGGACCATGATGACACTCACCACATTTGAACTTTGCCTGGTGTTTGTGATGTTCAAATGTAACATCTCCCTTCTTGGCCTTTAATGTAATTACATCTGGACCCTCTCCAGCTACTGCTACTCCGGCTACCACCATGCCGAAGAGCAAAGCCATCAATACCGAAACTATCTTTGCGCTGCGCATCCTAAACTCCTCCTTTCTTTTTTTGTGAACAATGATTCATTTTCAGTCTATGTTTTTTTAATGGAGGGTCACGGATTTGTCAACCAGTTTAATTAGCATATTCACAAGGTCGTGCAAACAGAATCAGGGCCGGTTGTTTGAGAAGGGGGCTGCCATATAGGCAATCCCCCTTTTGCAGTACGTTTGGTGAATGAATACAGTATGTTATTAGATATTTGCTATTATGGAAAGTCTTTATAAGCCCAAGACTAATTATGTTTTTGGTTTCTTTTCCTACTTTTTCTTTCTTATTAATATGCTGTTGGAACGTTGAGAGCGTTTGCATGCCCTATCTTTTATTACTATATAAACCCTTTTCACGTTTTTGGGAGGCAATACCCAGATTTTGCCGAGTCCTTGGTTCTCGTTAAGAGCGCAAAATCCGTAGAGCCTCTTGTTGGTATCTGCATCAAAGATATCCACCCAGGTTCTTGAGGCATTCTTGTTAAGCCCGCAAGGAGGCAGATATGGCGCCTGGGCGAAGAGTTCATTAGGAAACTGAGACCAGTTGACTACAGGAATGTAGACCCTGCCCCGTGCATCCTTGTGGTGGAATCTTATTTGGGGCCTTGGCAGCGGAATGTTGCAGCCGCATGAGACCCTCTTTACAAGTACGTTGTTGTTTTCATTTGTCTCTGCCAATGCCTTGTGAACGTCGGCTACGAATTTGATCGTATGGAATCCAGGATGCAGCCTAAGATTTTTGGCGCCTGGAAACCAATCAAAGGTTAGAGAGCCACCTGGCTTTTGAAGGGCCTTTTGTCTGTCCACGCCGTAAATTACAATACCGCCCCAAGGCTTGTTATTGGCATACATTTGGAAGCCAAGTTTTGGAGGTTTGTGATAAAAGACATCTGGAATGGCTCCAGGTCCCAGGTTTTGCACAGTGACCTGCAGGAGACAGCCCTCTGGTTCATTTTTGGCCTGGATGTCTGTAGGTGTCAGATCAGGTTTCGGAATTGGCAGAATCTTGTCAGAAGATGGATGTAATAATTTCTTGTTTTTCCCGTCAGCTCCGTAGGCTGCGCCTGTAATCGAAACCAATAAGAAAAACAGGACTAACAGGTTGGTGGCGATCATTTTGAGTTTCATGGCATTTCCTCCTTTTGATATCTGATTTTTTCCCAAGAATTTTATCGTGTTTTGTAGATTAGTTCTCTCAAGGTACAAAAAAGTTCAAAAGAATGTAAAAATGTCTAGGATCGAGGAAAATCGTTGTTTGGTCTTAGGAATCCGTTAATATTTAACTACCAGGATTTAGTACGCTGATATTGTTGCAATCTTGGCTAGTTGCACAATGAACAAGGGAGAAAAAAAGAAATGGCGAAATTTAGATTTGGTTGGTGGACAACTGGACGAGACGAGGCGGCAGTTAACCTTTTGAGTGTGGTTCTTCATGCTGTCAAGAGTGGCGAGATAGAGGGAGATTTTTGTTATATTTTTCTGTCGAGAAAGACAGGAGAGGGGACTTACAGCGATGAGATCGCAACAATTGCCGCAAGAGAAGGAATACCGTTAGTTCAACTGTCAGCAGTGGAGTTTGAGCCACAGCTTCGCAAAAAGGACAGAGTGCTTTGGCGTTCGCAGTATCATGAGGAGCTTTACAAAAGGCTAGCCCAATTTGAATGTCCGTTGGTGATCCTTGCCGGATACATGTGGGTTTTGAGTCCAGAGATTTGTTCAAAGCTATCAGCCATCAATCTTCATCCTGCACTTCCAGGTGGCCCCACAGGGACATGGCAAGAGGTGATCTGGCAGCTTTTGGAGGAGTCGGCCGACCGTACCGGGGCCATGATGCACCTTGTCACCCCTGAGTTGGACAAGGGGCCAGCAGTCACATTTTTTTCCTTCCCAATTAAGGGGCCGGGCTGGGACAGACTTTGGCAGGAGTTTGAGGATCTGAAAGAGGGCAGGGGCATGGAATATGTCAAGAACGAAGTGGGGGAGCGACTTGCCCTTTTCAAAAAGATTCGGCAGCAGGGTGAGATAAGGGAGCTACCCCTTATTGTTGAGACCCTGAAGGCATTTGCCGATGGAAGGATTCACCTGAAGGATGGACGATTTTACAGTTCCAATGGTAGTCCTATGGAAAGCCCTTTGGACCTTTCCAGGTTCGTGGATGATAAGATAGCCAAGGAGCAGGTGTAGCCAGGGTGGAGATACGTCAAAAGTGGTTGGAAGACGGGCGCTTGGTGATAAATATAGATTTCGAGGGCCTGCTTGAAAGAAACGGTCTTCTTACATCTAGAGGACTTTGGCACGTCAAGGATGAACAAGTCAAGGCCGTGGTAGCAGAAAGACAGACCGGTCGATTTTGGATCGAACGGGAGGGTGGCGAAGGGATCGAGCTCTTTATAAAAAGATGTATGCCGCCAAGCCTTTCTGAAAGGCTCAGGTCTTTTTGTTCCCTCAAATTTCGCCATTATGATGCTATGAACGAGTGGCGGGCCCTTACACTCTTTCACAAGAACCTCCTGCCCACCCTGATTCCTGTGGCTGCTGGCAGGTGTGACGAAGGTACCTTTTGTGTAACTCTTGGTCTGAAAAACTATAAGCGTGCCTCTGAGCTTCTAGACAAAGGTTCTGGCATAACCAAGGACAAGAGGACAGAAATCATAGGAAGGGTGGCAACCTATGCAGCGAGAATGCACAAAAGTGGCTTTGCCCATCAGGACCTCTACTTGCTTCACTTTTTCATAAAACTCGATGACCTGACCCCGTTTTTGATTGACCTTCAACGTGTGATCGTCCAAAAGAGATTGAGGCGTAGGTGGGCAATAAAAGATCTTGCTCAGCTTCTTTTTTCTGCGCGTCTTGTCCTTTCTGACCAAGAGGTAGAGCTGCTTTTCGATAACTATTGTGTCGAAATAGGATTTGACATTAGACAGGACAAGAGACTTTTCACGGATATCGAGAAGAAGGCAGCATGGATGATGCGAAGACACTTGAGGAAGGGCAGCCAATAGGCTGAGTTTACAGCGATACCAGGGTGCTCCGTCTACTCCTCTTCCAATGATCGAGGCTGGTTTTTTTCAAAGAATTCGAGCGCCCGTATCCTGGCCTCGGTCATGGTGTTAGATCGTTGAATTGTCATGGCCAGCCTGTTTCCAAAGGCGTAGTTTTGGCTGAAATAGTGAGTGAACTCCTTTAGTCTGCCTATTCGCCTCTCAGGCGGGAAGAGTTCTTCAAGATATTCATAGAACCTGAGCCACGTCTCAGATAGATTTGGCAATGTTGGCGATTCTGATGTCTCGGCCCATAGGTGGTGCCGGATGTGATTGAATATCCAGGGTCTGGACGCAGCCCCTCGCCCTATCATGAGGCCGTCAGCCCTCGTAGTCTCAAGGCATTTTTTTGCCTGTGAGACAGAAAAAATACCGCCGTTTATAATTACTGGAATTGATACTGCCTCCTTGGCCACGGCGGCAAATTCCCACTTAGGCGGTCGCGAAAAGGGCTCCTTGTCGAATCTGGCATGGACGTAGAGGGCATCAATTCCAAGGCCTTCGAGGAAACGGCACCAGTTCACAAACTCTTTTTGGTTCTTCTCCTTACCTAGCCGGATTTTTACTGTTACAGGTAGTTCTGTCAGTTCTTTTATAGAGGAGACTATGGCTGCTAGTCTTTTCCTATCGTGGGAAAGAGCAACTCCCCCACCTTTTTTAACCACCTTGGGTGCACCGCAACCTAAGTTTATGTCAATGGCATCAGCCCCAAGGTCTACCAGCCTTTCGACCGCCTTCTCAACATGGTTTTCATTGTAGATCAAGAGTTGCCAGCTCATGGGTCTTTCCCTGTCGGTTTTGATGAGGTAGGGGGAAACAGCGGCATTTTCATGGGGAAGGCTTGATGCAGAGAGCATCTCAGTGGACAGCAGGCCCACGCCGCCAAAATCCATGATAAGTTGTCTGAGGGCACTGTGAGTCAATCCAGCCATTGGGGCAAGAAAAAGGGGAGGGCTGATTTTGAGCCTTCCTATCCTGACCTTATGACTGCATATCTGGCTTGGTATCATCGTTTCGTTTTCTCATCAGAGATTCAAGGATTCTTCTTTGGGAAATTCGGTCCCTTCTCTTTCTGGCAACAAAGATAGGGTTTTGGTGGTATCTGTCTAGGCCTGTAACGTACATGGCAGTGGAAATTGTTCCTGGCGTAGGGGTAAAGTCCTGGAACTGCCTTACTGGAAGACGCAAATTTGTCAGCTTTTTCTTCATGGCGTTCATATGGGCAATGGTGCAGCCAGGATGAGATGTCATGAAGTAGGCAGTGATGTTAGGCCTTTTGCCTAGTTTTTTTAATAAGTTCCTTGTGGTGACAAGGAAATCCTCAAGGACGATGGCCCCGGGCTTGTGCATGAGGTAAAGGACTTCTTCTTCTGTGTGTTCTGGTGCTATTTTGAGGGTTCCAGGAGTATGTTTTTCAAGGATATCCTTGAGAAGTTTTGGGGTCTTGAGAAGAAGCTCCATGCGAAGGCCAGAAGATATGAATAGTCTTTGGACGTATGGCCGATTTGATGCGGTCTTCAACAGATTCCTCATGGCCTTTTCATTCAGTTTGAGGTTAGTGCAGATCTTGGGAAAGAGGCAGTCTTTTTTCATGCACTTCATACCCACTGCACATGATACCCCAAATAGGTTGGCAGTGGGGCCTCCAAGATCGGTTATCGTGCCTTTGAAAAAGGAACACTTTGCAAGATTGTCCAACTCCCTGCAAACCGAATCCACACTCCTCGAAGTTACTACGGGTCCCTGGTGCCTAGCAATGGCACAGAATGAGCAGTTACCAAAGCAGCCTCGAACGGCCGTCACAGAGTCCTTTATCATCTCCCAGGCAGGTATCCTACCAAAGGACGGATGTGGCAGCCGTGTGAATGGAAGTTCATAAAGAAAGTCTAGCTCTTTTGTGGATAGGGGGTGGCTAGGTCTGTTTTGCACTACAACCATCCCACCTTTTTGTACTTGGGCAAGGCATATCGCCTCTCCTGTTCGGGCTACTTTGTCAATTTCCAATTCGGCTTTCAAGAAACTTGTCGTATCTGCAGTTACTTCCTCCCATCCGGGAAGAAAACGGCACTCTGCCTTGATGTCACCAGGTCTATGTCTTGTACACGTGCCAGGGATGTGCAGGAGGTCTCTTCCTTTCTGAAGCCTTGAAGCGATTTCCAGACATGCGAGTTCACCCATGCCATAGACAAGGATGTCTGCCTTGGAGTCTGTAAGAATTGAACCTCTCAGTTTTTCTTGTTGATAGTCATAGTGTATGAAACGGCGCAAAGAGGCCTCAATGCCTCCCAATACAATAGGGACGTCTGGGTAAGCCCTTCGTGCCAAATTTGCGTAGACTATCACCGCCCTGTCTGGTCTGCGCCTGTTGATTTTTGTTCTCGGTCCTGGGAAGTAGGGATTGCCTTCGGGGCTGTAGGCGTCTCTTAGCCGTATTCTGGCATTTCCTGTGTAGTTAGAAACGATAGAGTCAAGGTTGCCGCTAGAGATGCCAAAGAATAGTCTGGGTTTGCCAAATCGTCTGAAGTCTTCCTCGTTCTGATGCCGTGGCTGGGCAAGTACGGCCACCCTATAGCCGTGGGCTTCCAGCCACCTGCCTATTAACGCAATTCCAAAGGATGGATGGTCCACATAAGCATCGCCTGTGACTAGAACTATGTCGGGCCTATCCCAGCCACGTTTTATCATTTCATCCCTGGTGGCAGGAAGAAACCGTGAGGATGCACGCCTTTTGACTTTTGCCCGTTTCATAGGGGAGCTAAATGTACAACAAAAGCACATGAAAGGATAGGTGATATAATAGATAAGTTGTGAAATTGGTGATGCATTCAAAGATTGTGGTCTGTTGTATGGGTGTTTCTTTCTCATGATCTTTTCTCATGATCTTTTCTCATCCGGAGAAGCCATTCATTAAGTCGTAAATGTTTTTAGAGATACCCTTGTAATTTTGTTATAAGTAAAAAAATCAAAACATATTAGGCTTGACTTTTTTTTAATAAGTCTCACTATTATGGTCATTTTAATAAAAATAGCAGGAGAAGATTTGTTATGGCTGAAAACAAATGCAGCAGTTGTAATGTTGAAGATTGTAAGTCTCGTGGCAATCCAGATGCAGAGAAAGCGTGTCTTGATCATATAAAAAACAAGTTTGTTATTCTTTCTGGCAAGGGAGGGGTCGGTAAAAGTACGGTGGCAGCCAACCTTGCCATTGCCTTGGCCCAAAAAGGGAAAAAGGTTGGACTTCTTGATGTGGATGTTCATGGTCCAAGTATCCCTAGAATAATGGGCCTCAAGGGTCAAAAGGCGAAGTTGAAACCGCCTTGGCTTATACCAGTAAAGTGGAATGATAACCTCAAGGTCATATCTTTGGGATTTTTGCTTCCTGATGATAACGAAGCGGTTATATGGAGAGGACCTGTGAAGGGCAGCCTTATAAAACAGTTTATAGAAGAGGTTGCATGGGGAAACCTTGACTATCTTGTCGTTGACTGCCCTCCTGGCACAGGAGACGAACCCTTGTCAGTTCTTCAGATTCTTGGGGACGATGCCAAGGCCATTATTGTAACAACACCTCAAGCTGTATCTATAGATGATGTGCGTAGATCCATTACGTTTTGTAACAAAGTGGGTAATTCCATAGTTGGTATAATTGAGAATATGAGTGGCTTTGTGTGTCCTAAATGTTCCGAAGTGGTGGATATCTTTGGAAGTGGAACAGGGGAGAAGTTAGCTAGAGAGACAGGTATATCCTATCTTGGGGCTATACCACTTAGTAAAGATATAGCCCAAGCAGGAGATGTCGGAAAGGCACTAACTGAGTTGCCACAGGGGCATCCAGTCAGGCAGGAACTTGATAAGATAGTGGATAACATCATTTCTTAGGAGGTACATATAAGGCTCCAAAAATTTCTTGCCCATGCCGGCGTTTGTTCCAGGCGAAAGGCAGAAGAGCGTATTAGGCAAGGTCGGGTGAGTGTTGACGGCCGGATTGTTACCGAGCTTGGTGTCAAGATTGATCCCTTGAAGAATAAGGTCTTGTTTGATGGAAAACCGGTTTCGTTATCTAAAGAACATGTATATTTGATGCTTAACAAGCCTCCCGGTTTTTTGACCACCTTGTCTGATCCATATGGGCGGCCAACAATCACAGATTTATTGGGCAATATGGCCAGGAGGGTATATCCGGTTGGGAGGCTTGACAGAGATAGCCAGGGGCTCTTACTCCTTACTGATGATGGAGAGCTTTCTTACCGGTTGCTTCACCCAAAATTTAAGGTGCCGAAGGTCTATTTAGTTACTGTTTCTGGTCATCCTTCAAAGGCTGTTATAAAAGTGTTGGAGCAGGGTGTTGAGATTACGCCAGGCCATAGGACCCAACCTTGCACAATAAGGCTTTTGGGACGAAAGAAAAGACAATCCATATATAAAATAGTACTTAGTGAAGGTAAGAAACGACAGATACGTTATATGTTCAGGGCCGTTGGGTATAAGGTGATACGACTCGTCAGGACAGAAATGGGTCCAATAAGGCTAGGAGGGCTTGAAATTGGCAAAATCCGTTCTTTGACAGACAAGGAAGTGAAAGAATTAAAAAGGGCAGTTGGCCTTTTGAGCAATGGCGCTATTTAGCAGAAACGTAAAAAAGTGCTTCTCTCCAAATCTTTCACGTAGTATAAGAAGGGTTCGTTTTTGCTGTATGCAGAGCTGTCAAGAGTGTTATGGTGGCGATACCGGAAGATGATTACTTGGATTAAGTTATGACAAAAGGCAGTGTGCTCGGAATATTTAGAGAAAGATCCCATTCTCCAAGGCGGGAGTTTGACGACGAGGCCATCTTAAAAGAGACGGCCATCAGACTGTCAAGGTATCTGGGAATGGATGTGCCGCTTTTGTATCCTACAGAGTTCTTGGAGACGGGTCTTGATATCAAACCCAAGCTCATCTTTTTTATGTGCGAGGAAGAGTCGTGCCTTGAAAAACTAAAGGTGATCAGCCGGTCAATGGATTGTCTTTTGGTCAACAGCGTTCAGGCGGTGGAAAATACCTTCAGGATTAAAATGGTGGAGATACTCTCGGGCCAAGAATTTTTCCCGGCAAGCAGGATTATAAATATAAATGAGTTTGGAAACGGTCGCATTCTCAAAGGAGTTTGGCTCAAAAGAGGTGACTTCCATGCTATTGAAGATGGTGATGTAGTTTATGCTCACGATAGCCGCGATGTTCAGGCAAAGCTGAACAGTTTTGCCAAGCGAGGCATAGAGCAGGTGTTGGTTCAAGAACATATACCAGGTGATATTGTAAAGTTTTATTCTGTCACAGATCCTGACAGAGAAAGGGTATATTGGTTCAAATGGTTTTATCATAAGAATCAAAAACTTTGCAGATATGATTTTAGCAAGGAAGAACTATATGCCAAATGTCAACTTGCAGGAAGGTTATTGGGTTTAGAAATCTTTGGAGGAGATGCCATCGTGAGAGCAGATGGCAGGATATTTGTTATAGATGTTAATGCTTGGCCAAGTTTTGCCCTTTTTCGTAACGAAGCGTCAAGGGCCATTTCTGCCTTGATTGTGGAAAAGATGGTCTCCAAGGGTTGCCAAATTTCTATGAATGTCAAAGAAAACTTAACAGGGGCCTGCAGCCTCAACCCATAAATAATAGGAGATAAGGCCGTGTCTGTAAATTTGAGCGCATTCAGGGTTCCAGGGCCTAAATCTGTCAAACTTTTTGAAGAAGAATCCAGATACATGGCTCCAGGACTCCAGTCTATAGGGTTGTTTTCCAGAATTGTGGTAAAGAGGGCCCAGGGAGTTTGGATAGAGGATGTTGATGGGAATAGATATATCGATTTTACCGCTGGAATTGGTGTCGGCAGTCTTGGTCATGCCCATCCGCACTATGTCAAAGTATTGTGCGATCAGATAGAACGGGCGAACTATGGAAGTTTTTCCAGCGAAAACCGGGTTGAATTTTTGCGTATGTTGGCCTCGATGACGCCACCTGGGCTTGATGCAGTGCAGATGTACTCTGGTGGAGCCGAGGCCGTTGAGGCAGCTTTGCGTCTTGCAAAGTCTGTTACTCACAAATATGAGTTTTGTGCCTTCTGGGGCAGTTTTCATGGGAAGACTGGAGGAGTCCTTGGGCTCTTGGGTGATACCAGTTTCAAGGTTGGCCTTGGTCCAATGATGCCTGGTTTGTATCTTCCTGGTCCATACGCATATTGTTACAGGTGTGCCCTTGGGCTTCGGCATCCTGAGTGTGGGTTTGGTTGCCTTGAACTCTTCAGAGAGGGTATTAAGAGGCAGAGTTGTCAAAATATTGCTGCGATTTTGGTGGAACCTGTTCAGGGTACTGCAGGAAACGTGGTTCCTCCTCCGGGATATATTAAAGCGGTTCAGGAACTTTCCAGGGAATTTAATGCGATTCTTATTGCCGATGAGATGATCACCGGTTTTGGTCGGACAGGCCGGATGTGGG
This sequence comes from uncultured Desulfobacterales bacterium, assembly GCA_964573805.1. Taxonomy (GTDB): domain Bacteria; phylum Desulfobacterota; class Dissulfuribacteria; order Dissulfuribacterales; family QOAL01; genus JAADCZ01. Next base: position 57,224 of record CAZNKP010000001.1, read on the forward strand.
GAGTTGAAAGGGATGGAATAGTTCCTGATGTCATGACTCTCGGAAAGGGTATTGGCAGTGGTTTCCCTTTAAGCGTTCTAGTGAGTTCTATGGAGATGGCCAGCGCCAAACCGTTTGGCAACCCAAGCGGCAGCTCTTCCAGTTATGGTGGCAATCCTATGGCAGCTGCTGCAGGGCGGGCTGTTTTGGAGGTAATAGAACAGGAAGGACTTGTCGAAAACGCCAGACGTGTTGGGGCCATTATGATCAAGAGGCTTTTGGAGCTTAAGGAAGAAAGTCCTTTTATAGGGGATGTGAGAGGGGAGGGGCTTATGATTGGTATAGAGTTGGTTGAGGATAAAAAGACAAGGCAGCCCTTGGCCAAGGATATTACCAGGAGGCTTTTCCATGAGTGTCTCGATAGGGGACTTATCTCAATGTGTTATTCCCATAATGTGCGCATTAATCCTCCCTTGGTAATCTCTGAGGATGAGGCCCTAGAAGGCTGTGAGATATTCAGGGCAGCCCTTAAAAGCCTGGAATAAGTTTTGGTAGGTTTGCAGTCATGGCATTAAGGGGAGCAATTATTGGATTTGGCCATATAGCAGCAAATGGGCATGTGCCAGCTTATCAAGGATGTAAAGAGATAGAGATATGTGCTGTATGCGACAGTTGCCTTGACAGAAGGGAGCTAAACCAAAGGTTATTGTCTGAGAGCAGATTTTATACATCTGTAGAGGAGCTTTTTGAAAACGAACCAATAGATTTTGTGGATGTCTCTACGCCTCCTGCAATGCATGCAAAATTCATAAAAGAGGCCCTGTCAAGAAACAAACATGTACTTTGTGAGAAACCGTTGGTTCTTAATAGTGCAGAGCTTATGGAGATCTATGGGCTGATGAAGACCACAGATTGCCGTGTGGTAACTGTTCACAATTGGCGCTATTCTCCCATAATGCAGGAAATTTCTAAGATTGTCAAAAGTGGTATGCTCGGGCCGATCACCAATATTAAATATGAGGTGCTACGTGTGCAGCCTTCCATTGCAGTGGGTGGCAATGACAATGATGCCGGTAACTGGCGTCTGGATCCGTCAGTTGCAGGTGGAGGAATCCTTGTTGATCATGGTTGGCATGCCTTTTATCTGGTTAACGAGTGGATGGGGCGTAGCCCTAATACTGTAGAATGTAGATTGGAGAATAGAAAGTTTATTGACATGCCGGTAGAGGATACGGCGGAAATTACACTTTTTTATCCATCAGGTGCACAAACGGATCTCTTGTTCACATGGGCAGGTAAAAGACGTAATAATACAATAGTAATAAAAGGGGAACAAGGAACGCTTTCTTGCTTGGACGATCATATCATAGTTGATTGTCAGCAAGGATCTTATACCATAAGATTTGATCAGGGTCTTTCAGAAGGTTCCCACCATCCGGAGTGGTATTCAGGTGTTCTTAGAGAATTTATCGAAGAAGTTACAGCCGCGAAACGCCCTGGCATGAATTTTAAGGAAGCCGCCCTGTGTTTGACAATCCTGGAAGGGTGTAAAAGGGCCCATGATATTTCTGGCCCTGTTGCCCTTGATGTTGCCTGTAACGAATTTTTCAGAGAATAGCGATACCATGTCTGTTCTCTTTTGTGTGCCAGCCCAAGGCCAGGAAAGATTTTTAGACGTCAAGGTTGCAGGTCTGCCTCTTTGGAAGAGGCTTTATCAGCATGCCTTGCGCTCTGGCATGATTCCACGTTTTATAGTGAGACCAGGCACCCCCATCTCTTATCGGCTGCCAAGAGAAACCCTAGTTGTGCAAGAGGCCGATATGCCCTGTGGATTTGATAAGGCGGTTTTTTGTAAGCCAGGGATCTTACCAGATATTTCATGCCTTGAGGCCATGGGCGAGGAGAATATTCCACAGGGTGCCCTGTGTGTAAAAGATGGCCTTCTGGGGTTTGTCCCCTCTCCAGATTGTTTCGAATTTGGCAAGGCCTTTGGGACAGATGGCTTTAAGGCCCTCAAGGATTTTCTCTTTTCTTACCTTACGCCCAGGGAGGTTTTTTGCAAGGGGGCTATCTTTTCTTTAAGGAGCAAAAAAGAGATTAAGAGGGCTGAAAAACAACTCTTTAAAGGCCTTGTAAAGGATACTGAAGGTTTCATGTCTAGGCATGTAGAGCGTCCTATCTCGCTCTTTATCTCCAAAAGGATTGTAAATACTTCCATTACTCCCAACCAGATTACTATAATTTCAACTCTTATAGGCCTAATTGGTGCCCTTTTTATTTCTATTGGTCAGGGCTTTTGGCAAATAGCCGGTGCCCTTTTGTTTCTGGCCCACTCTATAATAGATGGATGTGATGGGGAAATAGCAAGAATCAAATTCATGGAAAGCCGTTTGGGCGGGATTCTCGATTTTTGGGGTGACAATTTGGTCCACGCTGCTGTCTTTGGCGCAATTGGCATCGAATGGGCCAGGCGGACGGATACGGTTTTCCCCCTGTATTTATCTGCGGCAGCAGTGATAGGGACCATGTTATCTGCCTCTATTGTTTACTTTTCAACGATGCGGAAAAAGAAAGGGAGTAGAGGCCCTCTTTATACTTCTGTGTCGTCAACCCAAAGGAAAGGCAAGATAGCAGAGGTTGCTGATTTTCTATCTAGAAGAGATTTTATATATCTTGTAGTTATCCTGGCATTCTTCAATCATCTCGACTGGTTTCTTGTGGTAGCTGCTGTTGGGAGCCTTGTTTTTGCAGGAATGTTGATCTGGATTAGGCTTAAGGGGTAATTTCCAGGTCTGTATCTGTCAGGTCTTTTTCAGTTACCTTTCCGCTGTCTTGTTCTTTTATCAAGACCTTAACACGCCTCTCTGCATGTTCTAGTATTTGCATGCACTTGTTTGACAGCTTCATTCCCTCCTCAAACAGCTTTACCGCCTCTTCAAGGGAAAGATCCTGTCTTTCCAGGCTTTTTACTATTTCTTGGAGCCTTTTTAGTCCGGATTCAAAATCTATTTTGTTATCCAATTGACTTTCTCTACTCTCTTTGGCCATTACAAAATATAATTTCCTTTTCCGTTATTATATAATCCATAAACTGGTCATGAGATTTAACAGGTATGTTATTATCTAAGACTTGGAAGGAAAAGGCAAGGGCAATTCGTATTGCCTGAGGGGCATCATTTGCCAAAAAACGATCATAGAATCCTCCACCGTATCCAAATCTCGCCCCTCTTTTATCAAACACGCTTCCTGGTACTATTACTACATCAATCTGGTCTGGCTCTATTTTAAGGCAGAGTGCAGGGTCTGGTTCTTGGATAGAAAAGGCCCCTGGCCTTAGTTGATTAAAGGAAGTTACCAAAAAACACTCTAGTCTTTTTTGTAAAATGTTTGTTCGGGGTAGAGCGGTGTCTTTTCGGGCTTGTATCCGTCTTTTGAGTTCGGCCCTTGTATCAACTTCGCTTTTAAAAGAGTAGAAAAAAAGAGGTAGGTGGCAAAGTCGATATTCTTTCAACCTTCCAAGATTTTTGATTATTTTTTGACTGTATTGGGTGGCTTGCCAAGGAGCTAGCCTGTCTCTACGGGCTAATATTTTTTTTCTTAGATCCAAATTGGCCGACTTAAAACTTGAGATAAAAATGGAGGGTGATTACATCCTTTGGCCAGGAACAAAAAAGATCTTCATGCAGGATGATTTCTTGATCACCCTTTTGCTCCATACTGGCCTGCAGTTGTTGTCGCGAAATTGAATGTTACGTCCAGAAGGCAGGGTTTTTACAGACCTAGCAACCAGGTATAGTGCGCCATCTGTACCGTAAAATTTAGACCCAACAACACGGATTGTCATCCCAGGAGAAAGTTTCATGTGAATACGTTCTATAAACCAGCTAGGGCCTGTAATTACATGGAATGATCTTGAGTTGGATTCCATGACGAAACACTCGAGACCTCTAAACTCGCAACCAGAGTTCTGAAGGACTGTACCAGAAACAATAATTTCGGTATTCTCATCATAACCCACATAATCTGCATCTGCATATGCGCCAGAAATAGGTAACGTGAGGGTAATCAATAGAGCTAAAGAGGCAATGAAAACAATTCTATGCATAGGCAGTTGTCCTCTCCCGCAAACAAAATAATTTTAATACCTTAACATGCATCTATCGTGCCGTGTTTAGAGACAAAAGAATCGTTAAAAGAACAGTCTCTCAATTTTCTGCAAAATAAAAGCCACTTGATAAACTTTGTCATAAATTTCAATCGGTTAATCTGTGTTAAGCCCAGGCACTAGCTAACCCTTTAATCAGGACAAGGTTATACGTTCATGATATGCAAACAAAACGCATTTTTTGCACCTTGTGCATTTTTTGCATCTATTTTTTGTGCATTTTTTGCAGTTTGTTTTTTTTAATGATCAGGCATGGGTTTTCTTGATATCGTCTTGGTGCGTCAAATCAGCTAATTCTTGCTATTTGCTGTTGTGGAAGAACAAAAAAAGAAGGCCTTCTTCTAGGAGGTATCAGAAGGCCTTCGGGGAGAGGAGGGTTGGGAGGGATAGGGAGTTTTTGCTTGCTATGTTCAGTTTTTATTAAGCAAATCGTGTGCCATTTTCTATCCGACTTTTTGCTTTATTAAAAGACAAAGCATATATCGTGCCAAGTAATCTCATTTCTTCTTTTTGTAGCCATATTTTTTTATCTTGTATTGAAGGGTTCTGAGAGAAATTCCAAGAATATCAGCGGCTTTTCTTCTGTGCCCCTTTGTTATCATAAGCGTCTTTTCGATTGCCTCTTTTTCTATCTCTTCCAGTTTTTTGAGTTCTGGCTCGTGGAGGGTCGTTCCGTCAGGGGAGGTTGTATCCTCCAGTGTTATATCAAGGAAGGATAGGTCGGAACGGTCAAGGATGCGTTGTTTTTCATCAGCAAGAATTACTGCCCTCTCTATGGTATTGTAAAGTTCGCGGATATTTCCTGGCCAATGGTAAGATTTTAAAAGTTCCAGCGCTCCTTTGCTTATTTCCTGCATATGTTTGCCAACCCTCATGGATATAGTCTTTAGCAGATATTCTCCTATTGTCTCCACCGCTCCTGGCCTTTCCCTGAGAGGAGGCAGCTCTATAGGGAATACATTGAGCCTGTAATAGAGATCTTCCCTGAAGGTTTTGTCTGCTATTTTTGCCTTAAGATCCTGATTGGTGGCTGCTACAATCCTTGCATTGGTGGTTAGTGTAATGGTTCCTCCGACTCTTTCAAATGCCCTTTCCTGGAGGATTCTCAAGAGTTTGGCCTGAGCCGAAAGGGGCATTTCTCCTATTTCATCAAGAAATATAGTCCCATCCTGCGCCAATTCAAATTTGCCCTGCTTTGTTTTTATGGCACCTGTAAATGCCCCTTTTTCGTGACCAAAGAGTTCTGATTCGATCAAGGTTTCAGGAATGGCGGCGCAGTTTAACTCTACAAATGCGCCGGTCTTGTTACTTAACTGATGTATGACTTTGGCTATCAGGCTTTTCCCAGTGCCGCTTTCCCCATGCAGCAGTATGGTAGCCTCTGTTGAAGCAACCCTTTGTATTTGTTGCCATACGTCTTCCATACCGGCAAAGATTACGTTAGTTGGTGGCAATCCGTCTGTAAGTTGAGTTTGCCAAAGGGTATTGCTCCTTATTAGAGTTTGTCTTTCAAGGACCTTTTCCACCGCGAGGCGCAGTTCATCCGGATTTTTAAGAGGTTTTATAAGGTAGTCAAGCGCCCCGCTCTTCATTGCTTCAACTGCATTTTCAACCGAGGCATAGGCTGTTAAAATTATGAAATCCGTTTCAGGCGAACGGCGTTTTACTTTTTTCAAAAGCTCTATCCCTGACATCTCTGGCATTTTGAGGTCAGAGATAATCAAGTTTGGCGCGAATTTTTCCATTATCACAAGGGCCTCTGGCCCGCTGTAGGCACCTTTGACGTCATAGCCCTCCTTTTTTAGTATACGGGTTGCCAAAAGCACCAGAGATCTTTCATCGTCGACTACCAGGATTCTGAAATCTTTCTTTTCCATCATCTGATCCGTTAAAAAGTTTTTATAAGTACAAAAAACTGTGTTTATAAATTAGTTAGCATATCTTATGCTATCAAGTTGATGAATTGTTTATTTTTCATAAATCCTATATCAGGTTCTGGGCAGGGACGCAGGCTTGCAGAACAGATAGAGGACCTTAACTTGCCAGCGCCAGCCTTTAAACAGGTTGTTTTTACAGATCCAGAGAGATTATCTCAGCAGGTGTATTCCTGTGCAAAGGATAAGGACCTGATAATTATATGTGGAGGAGATGGAACGGTAAGCTCCATTATTTCTCACCTTGTTAACTTAGATCAGCCCCCTCCATTTGCAATTATCCCTCTTGGTACTGGCAATGATATAGCAAGGGGTACAGGTTGGCTAAAAAGTTGGGCAGAGTTTGGCCTGGACGGGCTTTTTTACGGGATAAAGGAGGGCAAATGCAACAGTTTTGACGTGTGGCAGATAAGGATAACTCGACAAGATGATTGTCGATGTTACACTTTTTGTGCATACGCAGGTCTTGGTTACGACGGGAGATTATGTCAGGAATTTTCTAGATTAAATCAATTTTTCACTAAATGGCGTATACCCACTAGCGTAAAAAGACTCTTATACTTACCTGCGGGTACGCGCATCTTATATAAGAATCTTTTACATCCTGAAAAAATCAGATGCCACATCGATTATGATCGGAATGGAGAAAAGAGGGGATTGCAAGACAAGTTTGGGCAAATCCTTTTTTGTAACAGCGGTTTTTATGCTGGGGGCAGTCTTATTTCCAAGGAATATAGCATGGAAGATGGATTAATAGAGTTTTTTGGGCTTAAGGGATATTGGGCTTACATGCAGTTACTTTTTGAGGCAAGGCTTCCTGTTCGTCATTCCTCAATACTTCCCATAAAATCATCTGCTTTTGAAATAGAACTTTTCAGTTCTGCCTATTTTCAGATTGATGGTGAGCCTATGGGAATTCTTGAGAAAAACTGTCGCGTAAGGCTTGAACTCTTGCGTTCGGTCCCTTTGCTGGCTCCCTTTCTAGATAAGTTAGTCAAAAGGCGGTTAAAAGATCGTGAAATGGCTCATGATATTAAGGAACTGTCATCCCATGTAAGGCCAGCAGTCACGTAAATGTCTCCTGGTGACGATAGGTATTCAAAAGGGTGTCGAAAAGTGTGAAATGTATAATCAGGAGCTGAATTATGGAAAGAAGACGATCTCCCCGTTATCCTGTAACTCTTAGGGTGTATTTCCCTGAATATGATCTTTGGGGTTTTACAAAAAATATCTCTCTTAACGGTTGCTTCGTGAAGGTTGCTAAGAAGATCAATGAGGGATTTATGGCAGATCTGCTACTAGAGTTGCCTATAATAGGGGTGATTTCTCTAAAGGGATACGTTCAGCATACCGGGACAGAGGGAGAAGGCCTGGGAATGCAGTTTGTTCAGGTGCGTTTTGCACAAGAACAATCTGTCTATTATTCACTCTATACCGATTACATAAGGCTTTTACCCGAACATGAACGTATCAGGCTCAAGTATCTTGAAAATGTCCAAAAGGGGATAATTAAGCTTCAGACCTTTCCAAGAGGAGATCGAACCTGAAGAAATGGATATCTGGTTGCAACATCTGCCCCAATGGCTTTTGTTGTCTTTTGTGTTTTTTTTGGGCCTTTGTATAGGGAGCTTTTTGAATGTATGTATCTGCAGGATTCCAGAGAACAGGTCTGTGGTATTCCCTCCATCAAGCTGTCCAAAATGTGGACACGTCTTAAAATGGTGGGAAAATATCCCTGTAGTAAGTTTTATAATCTTAAAAGGCAAATGTTCAGGCTGTAATTGTCCTATTTCTTTTCAATATCCAATTGTTGAACTGTTGACAGGCATCATAACCCTTGCCCTTTGGAATAAATTTGGTCCTTCGTGGCATCTCTTGGTTTATCTAGTCTTTTCTTATGGCCTTATTGTAGTTGCTTTCATTGATCTAGCTCATAAGATAATTCCAGACCTCATCTCGTTGCCAGGTATTGTCATAGGCTTCACGTCTTCTTTTTTGCTATCTGATATTACTTGGCTGGATTCCCTTTTGGGAATTTTGGTTGGAGGTGGTACCCTTTATCTGGTGACTTGGGGATATTACCTTGTTACTAAGCGGATCGGTATGGGCGGAGGAGATATCAAGCTCCTTGCAATGATAGGGGCCTTTATGGGGTGGCAGGCAATTCCCTTTATTATATTTTTGAGCGCCCTTACAGGTTCTGTTATAGGAATTCTATTTATTTTTATTAAAGGGGCAGGCAAAGACTATCAGATACCCTTTGGTCCTTTTCTTGCTGCAGCGGCGGAGATGCAACTCTTTTGGGGTAAAGAGATCATATCTTTATATTCCAACCTCTTTTCTTTTCATATGTAGATTCCGATAAGCATAAAAAAACGACTACTGTCCAACAAAGGCATGGGAATTTCTAGGGTATAAATCTTTGTGATGAGTAAAAAGAGAGTCTTAATAATAGATGACGAATATGAAATTAGGTCGCTTCTGGGTAATTACATCCAGAGGATGAATGGTTACGAGCCAAGTCTTGCAAAGGATTTGGGAGAAGGCATTGCCCTTGCCAAAAACAATAACTTCACACATATACTTTGTGACTATTATTTGAGTCCAAAAGGGAATGGCAACAGGGAAGATGGACAAACGGCCATAGATTTCTTGCAACAGGCAAAGGCTGCAGGAATAAATTCAAATATTATTATTATGTCCGGCAAGGCTGAGGTTGATATGGCAGTAGAAGTAACCAAGATGGGTGCTGTGGACTACCTGGCCAAACCCATTACTTATGCACAGCTTGAGTTCGCCTTGAGGAGGGCAGAAGAAAGGGAAAAGCTTTATAAAGAGAACGTTCAACTCAAACAGCAAGTAGAGGAAAAATACGCCTTTTCCAATATCATTGCAAGAAGTCCTCAGATGGAACGTATTTTTGGGGTGGTGGAAAAGGTCAAGGATTACAAGACCACGGTCCTTGTTACTGGTGAGAGCGGTACAGGAAAGGAACTTGTGTCAAGGGCACTCCACTTCAATAGCATTAGAAGGCATGCTCCATTTGTGGCCGTTAACTGTGGAGGCATACCGGAAAATCTGCTAGAAAGCGAACTTTTTGGACATGTCAAAGGGGCATTTACAGATGCTGTAAGATCTAAAAAAGGCCTGTTTGAGGAGGCACAGGGAGGTACCTTGTTTCTTGATGAGATAGGTGAACTTCCCCTTTCTCTACAGGTGAAGTTGCTAAGGGTCTTGCAGGAGCATGAGATACGTCCTGTTGGAGATACCAAGACCATAAAAGTCGATGTCAGGATAGTAGCAGCTACTGCCAGGGATCTGGGGGAATTGGTGAGGAAGGGGCGTTTTCGTGAAGACCTCTACTATCGTATAAATGTCCTTACAATAGTAATTCCACCTTTAAGGGAAAGAAAAGAAGACATCAGGCTGCTTATAGATCACTTTATAAAAAAGTATAATAAGGTGATAGAGCCTAAGCAGGTAAAGGGCGTGAGTCCAGAGGCCATGCAGGTTTTGTTGAATTACAAGTGGCCTGGAAACGTCAGGGAATTGGAGAATATTATAGAAAGGGCACTAGTTTTGACAGAGCATGAAACAATCCAGTTGGAGGATTTGCCTGTTAATCTCCATTCATTGGAAATCCCAAGCCAAAGCGACAGCCAAGATGAATTTGTGCCGGAAAGCCTTTCCATAAAGAAGAATGCAAAGAAAATGGAAAGTAGATTAATAAGTATTGCCTTGGCCAAAACAAAGGGTAATAAGACCCAGGCCGCTCAGCTTTTAGAGATTAGCCTGCCAGCCCTTCTCTATAAAATTAAAGAATATAGGCTTGATGTCTAAAGGCCATGTGTCTTGATAAAGGCCTCGGCCTTCAGAATGTCTTCCGGCCTGTCTACATCTATTACCTTTGCCATGTCTATTGCCCTAAGCTCCAGGCCTTTTGAAAAAAGATCTGCCAGAAAGGCCCTAAGGGCAGAATATTTTTTATCCTTTGCTGTCTTTTTTATATTGGCGGGTAAAAGATAGACACCACATGTTACTGCATCTCCCTTTCCTCCCCCTATGGCTGTTATTTTGCTGGGATCATTGGAGGCCAAGGTTACATAAAGGGGTTTTTCATCGTCAACATAAGTTGTTATACCCAAAACTATAGCGCCTGATGGCATGTTTTGGGCCTGTTGTATAAAATCCTTAAGCTTTCCTGGTGTGAAGATCGAATCCACAGTTGTTATAAGCATCTTTTCGTTCCGGTTGCCTGCCTCAAGAATCGTTAAAAAACTCTCTGCAGAGGTGTCAGTGTTTTTGCAGAGTATGTGAAAGTCAACATCAGGAAAGTTATTTTGCAGATACTCGGTGCATATACTACAGATACTATCTCTAAAGATTATCTTTATGTGTTTTATGCCCGCCCTTTTAAATTCCGTTACCGTTCTTCCAAGAAGCTCTGTGCCAGCAATTTTTAAAAGGGGTTTCGGACAGTTAAGGCCCTTGTTTCTGAATCTGCTTCCGTGTCCTGCTGCTATAATTCCGCCACTAAACATTTTTAGATCTCGCCCATTATTTGAATAAGTTGCTCTATATTTTTGATGATAGGCACATCGGGAATGGGTATGTCAGAAGGAATATCGCCATTGCTTATAAGAATGGCCTTCATTCCCATTTGGAGTGCACCATATATGTCCCGTTTTACATTGTCCCCAACCATTACGGCCCTGTCTGGTGAGACTTTAAGGGCTTTGAGCCCCTTTTCAAAGATTTCAGGGTGGGGTTTCTCACTCCCTACCAAGTTTGAGTCTATAAGTATATCCATGGAGCTGGATAGCCCCGTTTCGTTGCATATGGCTTGGAGATTCCCATAGTTATTTGAGATAATGCCAAGTCTGAAATCCTTTTTTAGCTTTCTTAATACCGGCAAGTTCTTCTTTATATTATCAAAGCTCTTTACAAGAAATTCGTTTGCAATTTTTTCTTTGAGGGCCATGTCGGCGATTCCCAGGCTCTTGAATACCCTTGCGACCTGTTCGTGAACTATCTGGGTAAGATTTAAATCCACAGGATTTTCAGCCACAAGAGAATCATCGGATCTATAGAAAGCCTTTGTGAAGGTCTGTTTGTCTATGTTAACTCCATATTTTTTGTATATGGAAAAGAACCGCTCTTTCCAGGCGATGCCAGGTGCATCGAGGGTGCCTCCATAGTCAAAGAAAATGGCGTCCTTGGAGGCCGATTTAAAAACCATGCTCATGTTGTCCTGTTACCTCCTAGGCACCCTTTTGATTGTTCTTCAAGCTTGGCAATGAGTTCGTCTATGGAATGGCCCTTTAAAAAATTATTGTAGTCAGCCCGTTTTACTGAAAGATCGTTTACGCCTTTTGCGGATACACTGACTATCTTCCAACCGGTGCCGGTTTTCCTGCATATGTATGTAAAATCTATTTTATCTCCATTTGATTTTATGAGAACCGCTTTGACAATCATGTGGCCGTGGCGGTTGACATGGGAAGATATGGTCTTGAAATGTTGCCCTGAATATGAATCAAAACGTTTGGCATAGGTGGCTATGGTCATACTGGTAAACGCACTGATGAATCTTTTTTTCGTTTCTTTGTCCATCTGTTTCCAATGCTTTCTTCCAAGAACCAGGCGGGATATAAGGGGAAAATCAAACATATTTTTTATATGTGGGGCTAAGAGCCTGTACCGTTTTGTGCAGGGGACTCTTTCCCCAAGTTTCATAGATTTTATAAGGAGGCGATGCAGGCTGTCGATCATCTCAGGAGCCGTGACATTAGCGGCCCTGGTTTCTGCTCCAGAACCGTCACCGGACGCAAAAGAATTGCCAATAAGAAGCACGCCAATGACTAATACGAATAGAATAATTTGCCTGTTTGAATAATTTTTATCTATTTTCATCTAAAGATCACCTCTTGTTTTTGAATGGGTTTGTGTCTTTTTTTTGCAAAAGGCTAGCTTGCCTTCTTCTATCTGCCAAACTATAAGTCCTGGTATGCCAAGAGTAAGCTCCCTGAACCTCTTTGCCAGAGACATGCCAAGGGCAAGCTCTGGTGTAAGGCCCACAAGACTGCCCACTATCACAAATCCTCCTTCCTGTATACCAAAGGCTCCAGGTATAAGAAAGGCCACTCCGCGAATGATCTGTCCAAGGCTTTCAAGGAGAACGGCTTCTGCAATGCCTGTCCTTGCTCCAAGGAATTTAAGAGCAAGCCAGACTTCTATAGCCCCTGAAAACCAACCCGCCAGACGCCATATACTTGATTTTAAAATAACGGCTCTGTTGTTATATAGCTCAGTTATGGCATCGTCCAAGGCCTTGGCGTTTGGTGCCAGTCCTTCCAATTTCTCCTTGCTAAGGATTACAGACATTACACCTAAGAGTTTTGTCCAAATTCCATTTTTCTGAACAAAAAAGAATCCTATCGCTCCTAGAGAAAGGGCTATTACAGCCACAATCGCCTGTTTTATCAAATTCTTATTCCCAAAGTAAATAAGTCCTCCTATTCCCACTAAGGAGAAGACAAGCTGGGTAATAAGTGCAATTGTGATTTCTGCCAGGACGCTGGCTCCCGATTCTGAAACCGGGTAGCCTCTGACTGTCAACATTCTGGCCCTTACAAGATCTCCACCAATTTGGGCTGCGGGAAGGAGTGAGTTTATTGATTCACCTATCCAGCGGGCCTTTATCAAAAGGGGCAACTTTGGCACCTTTGTGTCTAAAAAGAGTAGTTGCCAGGCTACCGAGTCGAGTAAAAGCGGTGCCATGTGCGATGCTGCCACTAAAAAGAGCCCAGCTCCAGCTGACTCAAGGGCCTTGAAGACGTCTTCTATGCCAAAATAGACCAAAATGGCTATTAAGAGGCAGACGCCAAAAACAAAAAGGATGTAACCTGTCCTTTTCATGTCTGTTGTTCTACTTCAAAAGGTTTTTGGTCCTAAACCAGTTGATTGCATCTTCTATAGCAATACGTGCAGGTCGATAGCTGTAACCAAGTTCTCTTTTGGCCCTGGCACTTGTAAAAAACATCTTTTTTTTAGCAAGCCTCACCCCATCTACTGTGGTTAGGGGTTCTTTGCCTGTCATCTTTGAAAATGCCTCAAAGAGATAAGCAAGGGGTAATATGAGGTTATGAGGCAGTTTAATTGCTGGGGCACTATGACCTGTAATAGACGCAATGGTTTCGAGTATCTGTTTCAGGGTCATGTTCTGTCCGCCAAGTATATACCTGCGTCCTGATTTGCCCTTTTCAAGGGCTAGAAGATGTCCTAATGCCACGTCATCTACATGCACTATGTTCAGGCCTGTATCCACATAAGCAGGCATCTTCCCCTTGGCAGCCTCTAGTATCATCCTGCCTGTAGGAGTAGGTTTGATGTCCCTCGGGCCTACCGGGGTTGAAGGGTTTACAATTACCGCATCAATATCTCCCTTTTGCACCATGGATCTTACGGCCTTTTCGGCGAGGAACTTAGATCTTTTATAATGCCCTATCATGTCATTGAGGCTTACTGGAGTATTTTCATTGGCAGGCGTGCCGTCGTTGTTAAGCCCCAAGGTGGCAACGCTGCTTGTATAGACCACCCTTTTTATTCCTGTGCGGGATGCCGCTTCCATGATGTTTTTTGTTCCCTGGACATTATTTTGATAGATTTCCTCAGGCCTGGGTACCCAGAGCCTGTAATCCGCTGCAACGTGAAAGAGATAATCATACCCATCCAAGGCCCTTTCAAGGGATATTTTGTCCCTCAAATCACCATAGTGGATCTTAAGAGACAGCCCTTCCACGTTTGCAAGATTGCTTTTTTTCCTTACAAGAATCCCTACCTGGAAACCCTTATTAATAAGGAGTCTTGCAACACTTGAGCCTACAAAACCTGTAGCCCCTGTAACAAAAGCCTTCATAGGTTCCCCCAAGAGTGTTAAGGTAAAAATCTTCGTGCCGATATAAATAAAGAGGGCCGGTTTCTTGTAAATAAAGAGCGTATGTTTTATAATCCCTTTTAGCCCTGCGCCTACTTACTATCAGGACGCGATTTTGTAAATACAAGGACAACATAGATGAAAAAGCAAGGACAGTCATTCATTTCAATTTTGTTGCTGGCATTTACCTCTTGTCTATTACTAAATCTTGCTTCTCCTGCCGTTTCCATTGCCCTGAAGGATCAGCCTTATATCTCAGTTGTTAATGATTCTGAAGACAACGAGGACTGGATACTTGGAGAGGACTATCTTGCAGAGGAAGCCGATGAGGGGATAGAGGATATTTCTGATCCTCTAGAGCCGGTAAACAGGTTTTTTTATCACTTTAATGACAGACTCTATTTTTGGTTCATAAAGCCTGTTTGTAAAGGTTACAATAAGATTGTGCCAGAGACTGCCAGAAAGGGGATCAGGTCATTTTTCTCAAACGTCTATACACCTGTTAGGGCGGCCAACTGTTTGCTTCAAGGAAAGATCACTGGCTTTTGGAAGGAAGTTGCCAGGTTTATTATAAATACCACTGCAGGCGGTCTCGGTTTTAGGGATGCGGCCTTGGAAGACTACAATGTTTCAAAGAGTACAGAGGATTTTGGCCAGACACTCGGTCACTACGGCCTCGGCTTTGGTCCGTACTTGGTTATTCCATTTATAGGGCCAAGCTCGCTGAGGGATGCCGCTGGGTCAGCAGCAGATTCCTTTATGTATCCTCCTAATTACTTTATGAACACCTGGGAGAGTGTCGGACGTTCTGCATTCAGGAAGGTTAATGATGTCTCTTTGAGGCTTGGGGAGTATGAAAGTTTTAAGGAGACCGCCATTGACCCGTACGTGTCCATTCGGCAGGCGTACTATCAATACAGACTAAAGCAGGTCAAAAAATAGATGTATCCCGTGTGTTGCAAGAATGTTCATTTGTAAGATATCTTGTGCAAGGATTTACTTTAAATAATCAGCATTTTCAAAATCTTTTATGGAACGAATAATTGGCCTTCCTGTAGCCTTGCGGCAGGAGGCCTTTTCCATTTTTGGCTCAAGGGGATGGAGTAAGGCGGGTTCGTTTCTCTGTAAGGTTGAACGCATTGGTGGTAGAGTATTCTGGATGGTTGTTACAGGCCCTGGCATGGAAAGGGCGCGTGCTGGAGCTAGCTTTCTTCTGGAATCCGGCTCCTGTGTAATAATAAACCTGGGCGTGGCGGGAGCCTTGGTGGATAGGCTTGAAATAGGTCACGTGATATGTCCAGCCACTATAGTGAACTATGGGAGGAAGGATGAGCTACAACATATTCATGTTGATTCAGGTGTGAAGGATAAATTAGACAGGTTGCTTCTGGCTGCATGCGTAAGAGCCGATTCGGGTATTTTATTTACGGCCAATCAAGTTATTGAGACCAAAGAGGCGAAGGCGTCTGTTAAAGCCGAAACACATGCCCACGCAGTGGATATGGAGGCATTTTATCTTGCTTCAATATGCAAAGAGGCAGGTGTTCCTTTCCTGGCTATCAAGGCCATATCCGATACACTGAACCAGTCTTTACCTTCAGTTGTCAGTCGGTGTGTCAGACCAGATGGAAGCCTGAATATGCCTTTGCTTGTATTGGGCTTGGCGTTGAGGCCGTGGTTGGTTCCAAGGCTTTTGGAGGTGAAGGAAGGTTATCAGAAGGCCATCTATTCATTAGAGCTTGCAAAATCTGCCATAGTAGCAAATGGGGATCTTTAATCCAGGGTTGTGCATTTTGTAAAAAGACAGACTTAGCCACTGGATAATTAAACTGCATGCCAGAGGATTCAGCCAAAGAGCTGGCTGAACTTTGTCTCAAGATAGTGTATCAGGGGCTCTGAAGATGGTTTTTTACCTGTGGCATGCCTAATGAGATCAGTCGGACTGAATCTTTGCCCGTGAATATGTATTTTGTCTCGCAACCAGTTAAAAATTGGCTGGAATTCACCTGCACTGATCATGGTTTCTATCTCTGGAATTTCTTTTGTCAGTGCCTCTCTTATCATGGCAGCGTAGATGTTGCCGAGGGTGTAAGTTGGAAAGTAGCCGAAACTTCCTCCAGACCAGTGGACATCTTGCAGGCATCCCATACTGTCCTTAGGAACCTCTAGCCCCAACAGCTCCTTAAATAGTCTATTCCATCTGTCTGGAACGTCTTCAGGTTGGAGCTTGCCCTCGATTAGTTCTTTTTCGATTACAAAGCGAAGATATATGTGGAGGTTGTAGGTAACCTCATCTGCTTCAACCCTGATGTAGGAAGGTTCAACCTTATTTATAACGCGTACAAACTTATCCAAATCTAACATACATAGAGAGCCTGGGAAAATTCCTTTGGCAATAGGCAAGAAGTGACTCCAAAATGCCCTGCTGCGTCCAACTATATTTTCCCAAAACCTGGATTGAGACTCGTGAACGCCTAGTGAAACAGACTCTCCAAGAGGCGTGCCGTACCACTTGGTTGGCAGGTTCTGGCTGTATATTCCATGGCCTGCCTCATGAAGTATTCCAAAGAATCCTTCAGTAAAGTCCTGAATGTTCCATCTGGTGGTTATTCTGCAGTCTCCAGGTCCTATCTTGGTCGAAAAAGGATGGACTACTGTATCGATTCTTCCTGCAGTCATGTCAAAACCTATTTTGACAATGGCGATCTGTGCCATTGTCTTTTGGCCAGAAATAGGAAAGGGTCCGCTAAACTCTTTTGCAAGGCCTCGAGATTTATCAAAAACCTTTTGTGTCAAGGTCTTAAGGGGCGGAACAAGCCTAGAAAATAACTTATCTAATTCATAGGCAGTGGCTCCCTGTTCATATTCATCAAGAAGGGCATCGTAAGGACTTTTGCTAAATCCAAGGCATTTTGCCTTTTGTCTTGATAGGTGCACAAGGCTCTTAAAAAGAGGCAGAAACACAGAAAAGTCCGAACGTTCTCGGGCTTTCACCCATGCTTCATGGGCCAATACAGCTTGCCGCGAGAGCTCTTCCACGAGCTTTGTTGGCAGCTTTTTCTGCCGGTTAAAATCACGTCTCCACTGCCTCAGACAGACGTACATGTCGTTATCTGGATTTTTAGGCTCTACGACTGCAAAAAGCTCTTCTATCAGCTGGCCTGTCTTTTTAGATGCAACCTGTTTATGAATTAAACGGGACAATGTGGCATTTTGTTCTGCCCTGTTTGTCTGTCCTTTTTGGGGCATATAGGTTTCCTGATCCCAGTTAAGCAGTCTTCTTACACTGCGAAGGTGCGTTACCTCTTTAAATATATGGCACAGTTGCTCAAATTTGTTTTTAGTGGGGCTCATCTCTTTCTTTGATTATCCTTTGAACATGGGAGTTTTTCTATCTTTGTCTCAAGGGTATCCTCTACCCGGTCGTAACGCATCTGGGTAATCTGCTCAGAAACAAGACCTAATAGAAAGACCATGATACTTACGCTTAAGAGCAAGGCAGACATGTTGGTAAATCGATGGTAAAGCAGGTACGTATAGAGATAGTAAAGAATGCCAATGAGAAAAAACACAAAAGATACTGGCAAAAAGACTCTTAAGGGAGAATATAGAGTTGCGATTCTTAAGATAATGAGTAGAAATCTGGAGCCGTCTGCCAAGATGGATATTTTGCTTTTCCCAACCCGTTTTTCCACTTCAACCGGTACATATTTTATGGTAAGGCCGCTTCGGAGATAGGCTAGTGTGCTGGTTGTTGGATAAGAAAATGTGTTTGGAAAGAGGTACAAGTAACGTCGTACCGTATCTGTTTTGAAGACGCGAAAGCCAGAGGTAAGGTCTTTTATAGGAAATTTACCAACATAAGAGGCCATTTTATTATAGCACCAGTTGGCAATACGCCGGCCTA
The DNA here is from genome assembly GCA_964573805.1 of uncultured Desulfobacterales bacterium. GTDB lineage: Bacteria > Desulfobacterota > Dissulfuribacteria > Dissulfuribacterales > QOAL01 > JAADCZ01. The sequence goes on from CAZNKP010000001.1 coordinate 75,145, forward strand.
AAGAGGCCTGGCCTTTGGCATCTCTTGCCCCAACTATCAGGTCGTAGGTATCTGAATATTTAAGAAGTTCTTTTATATCTTCGGGTCTATGCTGTCCGTCGCCATCCATAAGGACGACATACTTGCCTTTGGCGTGCCTGATTCCTGTCTTAACGGCAGCTCCATTTCCTATGTTGTAAGGATGCCTTATAATTTCTGCTCCAGCCTTGAGGGCTTCATGGGCAGTGTTGTCGCTACTGCCATCATCAACAACAATAATTTGAAAATCTGGATAAAGAGAGCGTATTTTAGAAACGGTTTTGCCAATGGCTAGCTCTTCGTTAAAGGCAGGTATAACTATTGTGACCTTTGGTTCTATATCCATTAGTTATCGTTTCCTTGATCATAGATAAGGCCGTATGCCTTACCTAGTCTGTGAACCAGATTCATAAATCCTTTTGGCAGAGGTGTGTCTCTGTCTTCTAGCAAGATCCCCATGTCTTTCGCCCTTGCCAGAATTTTTGCGCTAAGGTCGGGCATGCCTTCGCAATGGTTGCACAAGAAATGTATACGAAGGGCGTCGGTTAGCGGTATCAAAAGCTCAGGGAACCTTTTGGGGACCTTTGTCAACTCTTCATCAATAAGCTTTTTGTATCGTTCAGCAAATTCCTTATAGGGGCTTTCTGGGTTGGGGGTTCCAAAGAGCCTGTTAAGCATGGCGCCAGCAAGTAACTTGGGAAAGTCATCTCCTTTATCTGTGTATTCATTAGAAAAGACCTGTTTGGCCTGCATAAAAAAGATCATTCTAACCATGTCTACCCCTTCTCTTAGGCTCTGAATCAATCCTCTGTTGTTTTCCATTGTCAATCCTCAGATGTCTGGTGAAATCAAGTGGATTCCTTACTGAATAGAAGGTTATCCTAGCTTTGGTTTTTTGTCTAATCCAATTTGTTCGTTGAACTTTGGGGCAGTTCTTGTTATAAAAGCACATTTAACGTCTCGTAGGGGGAATTTTTTAAATGGAAAAGGTTGCAGAAGTAACACAGGACACAACTACAGCCGCACCAAGTGCGGAAGTGGCTGATGAAAAGGCTGCGAAAAAGGTGCCAGAACAGGAGAGCACCGAAATTCAGACTTCTAATGGGTCTGAGAATGAGGTCATGTCTGATGATACTGAAGACATGGGCCAGTTCGAAGAGCTTTTCGAACAGAGCCTCCGTTCCTTTCAGGAAGGAGAAATTATAAATGGTACAGTTGTCAGTGTTGATCATGACTATGTAATGGTGGATATAGGTTACAAGTCAGAAGGTCTCATACCTTCTAGGGAATTCCTTGATGCCGAAGGTAATCTTACCGTTGAGCCCGGCGATACGGTTGAGGTCTTGGTTGAGAGGTGGAATCCTGAAGACGGAACCCTCAGGGTCTCTCATGCCAAGGCAGTGAGGCGTAAAGTATGGGATAAGGTGATAGAGGCCTTTGAGGCAAAGGAACCGGTTGAAGTGACAGTCATATCTAAGGTGAAAGGCGGTCTCACCGTGCTAATTGGTGAGGGTTCAGGTGGTATTAAGGCCTTTCTCCCGTATTCACAGGTAGATGTAAAGCCTCATCCAAATCTAGATAACGTAATAGGCAAAAAATTACTTTGCTCTATTCTTGACTATAACAGGAAACGTCAAAATGTAGTGGTTTCTCGTCGGGAACTCTTGGAGAAAGAGATTGCTAAGAAGAAAGAGGAGACCTTATCCAGCCTTGAAGAAGGACAGGTAAGGGAAGGTATTGTGAAGAATATCACCGATTATGGTGCCTTTGTTGATCTTGGCGGTATTGATGGATTGCTCCATGTAACAGATATTTCGTGGGGCAGGGTTGAGCATCCCTCTAAGGTTCTTAAGGTTGGCGACACTGTTAAGGTGAAGGTTCTTTCCTTTGACAGGGAGAAGGAAAAGGTGGCCCTTGGCATAAAACAGCTTACAGAAGATCCGTGGCTTAGCGTGACTGAGAAGTATCCCGAAGGCGAAAAAGTATCTGGTAAAGTAGTAAATCTTACCGAGTACGGTGCGTTTGTAGAGCTTGAAGAGGGCGTTGAAGGCCTAATACATGTGTCTGAGATGTCTTGGACTAAAAGAATTCGTCATCCCAAACAGGTGGTTGAGGTGGGAGACCAGGTTGAAGCGGTGGTCTTAAAAGTAGATCCCGAGGCCAGGAGGATCTCTCTTGGCCTTAAACAAGTCCAACCAAATCCATGGGACCTTGTTAAAGAGCGCTATCCCGAGGGTACGGTAATTGAAGGAACGGTTAAGAATATTACGGACTTTGGCCTTTTCATAGGAATAGAAGAGGGGATCGATGGTCTTGTTCATGTTTCCGATCTGTCATGGAGCAAAAGGGTAAAACATCCTTCAGAACTTTACAAAAAAGGCGACAAGATACAGGCTGTGGTGTTGAACATAGATAAGGAAAAGGAACGTTTTTCTCTTGGAGTTAAACAGCTTCAGCCTGATCCTTGGGAATCTGCACCGGAAAGGTTCCCTGTAGGCAGTAAGGTAACAGGAAAGATTACCAATGTTACCGATTTTGGTATATTTGTAGAGCTTGAAGAAGGTATCGAGGGGCTTATACACGTATCTGAAATTGCTCCTGGGAGGCCAAAAAGTCCAGTGGGCAAGTATGAGGTAGGAAAAGAGGTTACTGCAAAGGTGATCAATGTCTCCCCCAAAGATAGACGTATTGGCCTTTCTATCAAGAAAATGATGGAGGACGAGGAACGTTCTTTCTACTCAGAATACAGTTCTTCACAGGCTGCTCCGACCACTTTGGGTCTTTTGCTTCAAGAGGAGCTGGTAAAGGATAAATCAGATTCCGGAGACAAATCCTAATTCTCAAGGATTGCGTGAATGCCACAGGTAGAGAATAGGGGAGGTAAGACAAGGGCCCTCCTGATAGTGCTTGCCACAATAGGAGGGCTTGCCCTGCTTACCTTTTTCTTGTTTTTCATATTGATTGCTTCCCTGCTTTTCAAGAGTGGGATGACCACTTCTGCATTAACAGCTAGCAAGGGTGACGGAATTGGCGTCATCAAGATAGAGGGGGTTATTGCTGACCCTCAGAAAGTGTTAAAGCATCTTAGGCAGTTTAGGGACAATCAAGATGTAAAGGCCATTGTAATAAGGATTGACAGTCCTGGCGGGGCTGTTGGAGCAAGTCAGGAAATTTACAGAGAACTTAAGAAAACCGACGAGATAAAACCTGTTGTAGCTTCCCTTGTCAATACAGCAGCTTCTGGGGCATTTTATGCGGCCTGCGGTGCACGCTGGATTGTTGCTAATCCAGGAACAGTTACCGGGAGTATAGGGGTAATAATGAAGCTCCCTAACATCGCTGGTCTTTTGGAAAGGCTTGGGATCAAAACAACTGTAATTAAAAGTGGAAAGTTGAAGGATCTTGCTTCCATTACCAGGGATCTCACTCCTGAGGAAAGACAAATTATTCAAGACGTGATGGACGACATACATCATCAGTTTATAGCTGATGTTGCCAAAGGGAGGCATTTGTCTTTTAAGGATGTTTCTAAGATAGCAGATGGAAGGATATTTTCTGGCAAACAGGCACTTGAGCTTCATTTGGTAGATGGGCTTGGAAATTTTTCAACAGCAGTGGAGAAGGCGGGTCAGCTTGGAAAGATACATGGCAGGCCTAGGCTTATATATCCAGAAAAGGATAAGCTTACTGCTATCAAGGAGATCTTGGAAGATTCTGGTGCAAGGTCAATTTTGAGATTTTTTCATCTGCTTATAGAGGACTCTCCACAGATTCCTTATTAAGTTAAATAAGTCATTGTCATTATGTTAAAGGCAGATATTGCAAAAAGACTGAAGAGGCTTCATCCGGAATTTACGATCCAGGAACTGCAAGAAATAGTTGATCTTGCATTTGATACCATGGCCATGGCCCTTGAAGATGGAAGGCGGGTGGAGATAAGGGGATTTGGTAGCTTCACCCTTCACAGACAAAAAGAGAGGCAGTTTATAAATCCAAAGACTGGGAAAGAGACCCGTGTGCCTTCCAATTACAGGATAGTGTTTCGTCCAGGCAAGAGGCTCAAGAGAATAGACTCCACGTAACTTTCTTTTTTGGCGTTGCTGCTGGACACATTATTCTGAACAAATGGCTTGAATCTATTTTGTTTTTTGTTATTTTATTATCCTGTATTGAAAAAGGCTGCCGTCGTTATATGTCGGCAGTCTTTTTTAAATTTGTATACACGCCAATGATGAGGTTGATAGGATGGAAAGAATCCCTTTTACGCCTGAAGGCTACAAGAAACTTAAAGAAGAGCTTGAACACCTTGAACGGGTTGAAAGATATGAGGTCATAAGGGCTATAGAAGAGGCAAGGGCCCATGGAGATTTGTCAGAAAATGCCGAATATCATGCTGCTAAAGAACGGCAAGGTCAACTTGAAGCTCGCATCCAGTATCTCAACAGCAAGCTTGCAGCAGCAGAGGTGATAGATTGTTCCAATCAGTCTTGTGAGAAAATAGTATTTGGGGTGAAGGTCAGGCTTGAAAATCTCGATACAGGCGAAGAGGTGGTATACCAGCTAGTTGGGCCAGATGAATCAGATATAAAGCAGGGCAAAATTTCAATACAATCTCCCTTAGGTATGGCACTTCTTGGAAAAGAGGAAGGTGACGAGATAGAATTCCGGTCTCCATCGGGAGTAAAGACCTATGAAGTTCTGGAAATTTTTACGGACTAAAACGGTATAATATAGTTTATTTACTCCTTTTTCTTAACATAAATAACAAAAGCTGGTCCTTCTTTTTAGATTTCCTTTAGGATTACTCCAGCCTCTTCTAGCAGGGCCTCGGCTGTTCCACCGTGCCGGGTTTTAACTAATACCTCATCAGGTTTAAAACTAAGAAGCCACTTCCCCACAAGAAATCCCTTTCTTTTTGGAGCAGACTTGTATGGATTCTCTACAAGTCGCCTTTCTATTACCTCTCCATTTTTTGTATTTATCACTTCTATCCGAAACCAAGGAGCCCCGGCGAGATGATTTGATATATGACCTTTCGGCTCTTCCATAGGTGTCACCCTGACAAGCCTCTCTGATGGTTCAAAATGGGGCCTAACCCTCGCCAAGACCACCTGAGGATAACGAACTACTATTTCTTCTTCCAGTTTATCTGCTACCCTGTCTGCCACTTGATGGGATACAGTCTTCATTGCAACATCCATGTCAATAATTATTCTGCCGCCTGCTCCCCTGCTATAAACCCTTTTTACCCTAGTTATCATGGGATGAGATTCTACAAACTGAATAATCGCCCTTTCTGTCTGCCGGTCTATGGCCGCGTCTAAAAGTTCTTTTAGGGCTGACCACATTAGCGCTCCTCCAGCTCTAAAGACGAAGATAGAGACTATCATAGCTGCGATCCTATCCAGATGATAGCCTAACAAATTTGCCAAAAGCCCTGCCAAAACAACCAGTGTGGAAAGGCTATCCGCCAGATAATCTTTCCCGTCTGCAACGAGAGCTGGCCTCCCAAGCCGTTTGCCAGCTTGTACCTGTGCAAGTCCAAATGCAAGACTTGCCATAAAACAAAAAAGTGTAACGGGTAAGGCCAAACGGACATTAGGATGGATTTCTGGCCCCCAGATAGCGCCTTTGGCTATTTCATACCCGGCGACCAAAATAGCAATGGAGCTTGCCAAGGTGGCAAGCGTCTCTGCCTTATACAAGCCATATGGGAAAGCAGGATGTTTTTTGTTGGCAGCCCAGATACCCAGAAAAGTAGCAATGGAAGCCACCACATCTGTAGCAGAATGGATTGCATCGCTCAAAAGGGCCCTGCTATTTGCCCTAAAACCAAAATAGCCCTTGACGAGAGCAAGACATAGGTTAACCAATATGGACAAAAGGGCCCTTTGTCTGGCCAATCCAATTTGCTCTATCTCCAATCTTTTGGCCTTTAAGCTCTCGTTGGGCTTGTGCATCTTGATCTGTCTTGTCCCTTGTTATTTATCTGTTATTGAAATTATTTGATTGTAACATTATCTGGACAAATTTTGCTATAAACAATTTTTGAGCAGGTTACTTTTGTGAGATGTTGTTTTATTTGCCTAAGGGCTTATTAAATTTTTGTCCTAAATTGCAATGATATTGTCTCAAGATGTCAAGAAATCTTATTGGTGTCCGGTTACTCTTCATCAACTGTCGCAGCGGCAAGAACTCAACGTAAACATACACAGTAAGGAGTAGGAAAAAATGAAAACAAAATTTTGGCTATCTATGGTCTGGCTTTCGGTAGCACTCGGCATGATGGTAACCAACTCGAATATGGTTAATGCCGGCACCGTACCTTTCTATTGGGATATAAAGGCGGCAGGGGTAAACCTTGCGATAACCCTGCAAGATTACAAGGAAATTGTACCAAGTACAATATACGTGAATTTGGAATCCAATGAGATGGTTACGGTTGCAGTAAACAGTAATGCCAACAAAATACATGCATGTTTTGCTGTCTATATATCAGCAGACGGATCTTTAACAAAATATATGGCAGCGAAAGGAGAACCTGGATTCAATTTTATGTCAGGCCCGACAGGCCTGTATGCCTTTGGATGTGTTACAGGTGAAAATCAGGCAGATCAGATAGGGCTGGTGGTATATGATAAAATAACGAACCATAATTTGCCTATTGTGAGATTTGCCTATTAGAATCTCTTTATCTATCGTCGGAGCTAAGCTGCCGCCAAGAAGCGCTAGCGGATTGGCGGTCAGCTTGAGCGGCTTGTTACCCTCTTTTTTCTCTGCTTTCTCTTATGATTTCAACAAGTTCAGATGTAGAGATACTCAAGTCAACGCCAGTTACATCTAAAGGAGAGCTTTTTCAAGACAGGCTTTATGACAAACATTTGTCCATCTTTTCTCCTGACCAATACTTCACCTTCCACTGCGGCTTGCTCCAAAAGTTTGGCAAATTTTTGCCTAGCCTCAGAATATGTATATGGCATAGCCATATCATTCTACCTCTATTATTTCTATTGATAATGCCTTTGCTGTATTTAATAAATCCTTGTCCAAGGTTATAAGAGGAGCATGATATTTTTGAGAACATCTTAGTAAGTAAGCATCATAACAGTAACTATTCGTTCCCTAGCTATTTTTAAAGATTTCTCTAGTTCAACATCAACAAATCTTATTGGAATTGTCCTGAAAATCGCTAATGCTTTTCAATTTTTTTTAAATTTGCTTTTCCTCTTCGTAACATAGCAGAAAAGGCATTGCCCACCTCCCAATAAACAGAACTGGGAGCTGTCAAGAGCCCCCCTTTGTTACTTCTATTATTGCTGTTCTTTCGGGTTCGTTTGCTATCACAGCAATAATAACAGATATATCTACTACAACTTTCAAGATCACACCCAATTCATTGTTCAATTGTACAATAATAACATAATGATAAAAAAATATTCAGGAATTTTGTTAATCAATTTTTAACTTACTGTTTTTTCTAAGTATTTTTAGGCTAACTGTAGGCTGTCTGGATCGCTACCAGACAACCTACTTTATGACAAATACTATAAGGTGCCAGGATTTGTGATATGGCCATTTTTTTTGATTTCGCGTCCGACTACCTCTGCCAGTTCACGTACCCTTTTTTCCAAGAACCTAAGCCCTTTTCTGGCTTCTTTACACCTTGGATTTATCTGCAAGGCCTTATCAAAGGCCTCTCTTGCCTCAATAAACCATCCACCTTCTAGATAACTCTCGCCAGCCAAACAGTAGGCCCTGTCAAATCCCTCTGAAAACAAGGCGTTAAGTAATATTTTGGGTCCGTGTCCAAAGGAGTTTTGCCCCTTGTCTGAGCTTTCGTGCCATTCGAGCAAAAAGCGCACCAGTAAAGGATTGGATCTTTCCTGCTTCATGACCTGAAGTAGATGTCCCTCTGCATGTTCAAACAGCCAATCTATCCTTGATATAGACCTTTTTGCCTCATGGGTCATCTCATCAAAGAATTCCTGCACTACTTTAGTCCCTGCACCATTTAACATTGCTGCTGCCTTGTCAGGAAAGCTGTTCTTATAACGCTCTATCATATAAGCGTTTTCTTTGAGTTTCATGGCTTCATGGAATATGGCGCCAATCATCCAATCAAACATCACACCATCGCTGTCTTTAATACCAGCTTCGCTACTGCTCCATATCAGATGACAAAGGTCCTTTAATATCCATAATCGCCCCTTTTTTTCTTCTGTGCCCACCCAAAAGTCTAGTCCAGTATACTGTACCCCATGTCTACAGACACGTTCTCTAAGATCTTTAAAAAAGGCGTAACATTCAAAAAAGTCCTTGACTATATTTTTAACAAAAAGCTGGTGCCTTTCTTTCAGCCACTCCTGTTCCATATCAAGAAAAAGACCTTTTAGTTTTTTGTCTGCAGGCTAGGGATAACACCATGGAATTCTCTTTAAACATGAGTTTCTTTTTTACCATTTGTCCGATAAATTGTTCTACCTTATCTTTCGGCACGTGTGGTGCTTTGGCAAAAATTTTATCCATAGGAACCGGTTCCTCTGCAGCCAGGTAAAGCTGTCGCGATAATTCAGCAAGCCTGTGGGTAAGTACCTGGCCATCGGGCAAGAGTTGCCTGATAATCACAAAATGACCTCCATCTCTATAGGTAAGTCCACTGCCCTTGATGCCAAGTTCTTTTCTCTTCCTCCTGAAAAAGTTGAGTTTTGTCTCCACAGGTCTCCACAAGACGGCCTGTCTGCCTCTATCTCCAACATAATCTAGTATAAGAGGGGTCAAGGAATTCATAATCTTTGAAGGAAACAGATACGAGTATTTTCTTGAAGCCCTTATACAACGAATTCCATAAGTTCTGTAACCGTCATATATTGGGCTGGCCATTCCTAACCAGAACCTGACTGGTTTTAAAGTAGGAAAAGGCCATGCGTAATCTAAATTTTTCAGGGTTTCTTCTACCTCCGCTTTGCTGCTTTTAGGGAAACAGATAATCATATTGGACTGGAGATCAATGCCGATTTCTGCACAGCTCTTCATTAAATAAAGATTGCTAATAGCAGTGGCCCCTTTTTTTAACCTTTTAAGCAAACTGGTACTTAGTGCCTCTATGCCTATCTGTAGAGAGTCAAGGCCCCCTTCTTTCATTATCTTAAGTTCCTGCCTTGAATGACTTGCCCTGATTTCTCCAAAGATGGAGTAATCTCGTCCTTGGCTGGCAAGAAGACCGAAAATTTTTTTAACATCTTTCCGTGGAAGGCAGTTATCCATAAAGGCAAAGTCAATAACGGAATAACGAGTGGATAGGAAATCGATTTCCTTGGCTACCTTTTCTGGGCGTTTTGCTCGATAACCTTTCCACTGTAAATTGAGATTGCAAAAGCTGCACTGCCCCCACCAGCAACCTCTCGATGCCTCAACCGGTAAGACAACATTTATTCCACCACCCCCTACCTGAGAAAGTTCTCTAAAATAATCATCAAAATCAGGGACTGGAAGTTTATCCATGTCTGAAATTTGCTCTTTATGCCCTGGAAGGATCTGCCCTTTTTGTATAACAGCCTTTGAAGCTATAGCCGAAGACAGACCAAGGGTATACTTACTAAGCTCCAGGAGTGGTATCTCTCCCTCACCATCTATCACGTAATCGATCCAGGGAAATGATCTGAGTATGCCAATTCCAACATCTCCACTAACACTGGCTCCCCCCATGACTATTGGCAGATCTGGATAACGCTGTTTCAGCAGTTTGGCCACAAAGAGTCCGGCTGTTAGTTGGTTTAAACACACTGAGATACCGACGATATGTGTTTTTGTGAAATCGCAGGCGTCTATAGCCTTCTCCAGTGCTGCCTGTGAAGAACGACAGATTCTGTCAAAATCGATTCTGGTCTTTTTGCTTGTTCCTTTATGAAGAGATGCATCAAAGAGTGTTCCGGGACCGCTCTTATCTGGAAACAGGATATGAGAGAAAACCGCCTCTGAGGCCCAACCTGACTGGCTTATTGCGTGATAAGTTGAAAAACCAGTGGCTGCTGCAACGTGCAAATATGGATGTAGATTCTGTACCCTTACACCCTTGGGCAAATTTTTTGTTAGGTAGGCCTTTAATACCCCAAGCTGTATGGAAGGCCTGTTAAAAAGGGGCCAGGGAGGGGCAATGAGAACTATATCCACAGGGGCCCCTACTCCATCTTAGTTAAACAGCTCTGTTAGCCATTTCCATAAGCCTTCTTACCCTATCTTCAATGGGAGGATGGGTGCTAAAAAGCTTTGCAAGGGAAGAGGCTGTCAGGGGATTTACTATGTACATCTGTGCAGTGGCGGGATTTACTTCCATGGGCATCCTATGGTTCCATTCCTCAAGCTTTCTCAAGGCACTTGCCAAAGACGCAGGACATGAACAGATTTTTGCCCCGGTTGCATCGGCAAGATATTCCCTGCTCCTGGATATGGCCATCTGGATCAACATGGCTGCAATTGGGGCTACAATCATCATAAATAGGGCGCCAAGCATTCCTCCGCCTCCGTCATCGTCATCGCTAGACCCCCCAATGCCTCCGAAGATAAGCCCCCACTGGGCAATTTGTGCTAGATAACTGATGGCACCTGCAATAACGGCAGCAATAGAACTTATAAGAATGTCACGATTTTTTATGTGGGCGAGTTCGTGGGCAAGAACTCCCTCCAGTTCATCCCTGTTTAAGATTTGAAGAATACCTTGTGTCACTGCCACTGCTGCATGTTTTGGATTCCGGCCAGTGGCAAAGGCGTTTGGTGTTTGGGTAGGGATGATATAGACCCTGGGCTTTGGAAGGCCTGCCCTTGATGCAAGGGATGCCACTATGGCGTGCAGCTCTGGGGCCTCTGCCTCGCTAACCGGCTGGGCACCACTCATGGCAAGGGCCATTTTGTCGCTAAACCAGTAGGCAAAAAAGTTCATAAGCCCTGCTAGTATCAGGGCCACTATCATTCCGTGCTGGCCGCCAAGGCTTCTGCCTACAACCATGAATAGGGCAGTAAGGCCAGCAAGCAGGATAAATGTCTTAAACATGTTGCTCACTTTGCAAACACCTCTCTATCTTTTTATCTTTTTTTATTCTATTTTTCTATTTAAGGCTCTTAAAATATGAGCATTTTATATGTCTTTGGCAAGACGGCAGCGTTGTCTAACTATTTTTTGGGGCTGCCAATTATTGCTTAGACATCATTTCTGTTGCCTTTTCTACGTCTTTTTTGCTCCCTATAAAAAGTGGCACTCTTTGATGAAGCGCCTCTGGTTTTATTTCCAGAATCCTGCGTGATCCATCTGTTGCTGCGCCTCCGGCTTGTTCACAAACAAAGGCAAGAGGTGCAGCCTCACACAGGAGTCTCAGTTTTCCATGGGGCTTGGCAGGGTCCTTTTTGTCAGCAGGATACATGAAAATCCCCCCATACAGGAGATTCCTGTGAAAGTCTGCCACAAGACTGCCAATATATCTAGATGTATATGGTTTCCCACGTTCGTTTTCCGGGCTCTTGAAATAGTCAACCACTGCCTTAACCTTTTCATCCCAATAAGACCTATAGCTTTCATTTACCGAATAGACCTTGCCCGTTTCTGGAATCTTTATGGAAGGATGGGAAAGGAGGAATTCCCCCACCGATGGGTCCAGTGTGAAACCATCAACACCGTTCCCTGTAGTGTATACTAGCATTGTGCTGGGACCATAAAGAAAATATCCCGCTGCTACTTGTGTTGTTCCTTCCTGCAGAAAATCTTCAAGAGTGACATAGCTCCTATCGCTGGTTTTTTTTCTTATAGAAAATATAGTCCCTATATTAACATTTACATCTATGTTTGAAGAGCCATCAAGAGGATCGAAGACAAGAATATAATCTCCCCTAGGCATGTTGTCTGGAATCTCGATTATGTCTGCATTTTCCTCAGAGGCCATGGCACAGAGCACACCTGCATGCTGCATTCGATATATCAGTATCCTGTTAGCATAGTCATCGAGCTTTCGCACCTCTTCCCCTTGAACATTTATCTTTCCTGTGAGTCCAAGTATATCAACAAGGCCGGCTTTTTTAACCTCTCTGGAGATGATCTTGGCTGAAAAAATGAGTTCACTCAGAAGTCTGGTAAACTTTCCTGTGGCCAATGGATTCTCTTTCTGATGAATAAGAAGGTGTTCCATTACAGTTATACCTGTGCTTTCCATGATCCTCTCCTTTCGATTAAGGTTATTGACGATTTCCAACTTAACTCATATTTTACCTTAAATCTTTGGCCATTTAAAGCTATTGTAATTTCCAGGCCTTTACAGAGTCGGTGGTGCATGGAGGGAATAAATCTATATGAGCCGATATAATATAAAAATCTTGTTCCTGTTTGGCCTAATTTGGTATGGATGGTTCACGGTTGGTTGCAGTCAAGTCTATTACTCAACAATGGAGAAGATGGGTATCCACAAGAGGGATATCCTGGTTGATAGGGTTGAAGAGGCGCGGGATAGCCAGCTGGAGGCCAAAAGGGAGTTTGCTTCTGCCCTTGAACGTTTCGCTAGCGTTGTAAATTACGATGGCGGAGATTTAGAGGAAAAATATAACCAACTCAAAGATGAACTTGATGATCTGGAGGCCAGGGCCAAGGAGGTACACGATAGAATAGAAGCAGTAGAAGACGTTGCCGGGGCCCTATTTGACGAATGGGAACAAGAACTTAATCAATACAACAGCCTCAGATTGAGACACGCCAGCGAGCAAAAACTCAGAGAGACCAGGAGGCGGTACAAGCAACTGATCCGGGCCATGAAACGGGCAGAGGCGAAAATAGAGCCGGTTTTGCTTCCGCTCAGGGACGAGGTCCTTTTTCTCAAACACAATCTAAATGCAAGGGCAATCCTCTCCTTGAAGGGCGAACTTTCAAAAATACAAACAGATGTATCAGCCCTAGTTAAAGACATGGAACAGGCCATAAAAGAAGCAGATGCGTTTATAAAAAACATGGAACAATAAGGCCAACTCCTTCTTTCCCTAGAAAAAAGAAAAAAATAACGTTTAAATCTGTTTGTTATATCCTTGACATTCTATACGCAATGCGTATATTCTGGTTAATCTGATAAAGTCTTTTGTCTATTATAATGGAAGGAAAAGATCTTAGAAAAATTAGGGGAAAGCTGGGCCTTAGCATAAAGGAAATGAGCGAGCTGCTAGATACTCCATACCGGACTTACCAAGACTGGGAACTTGGCAACAGACGCATCCCAGGTATCTGTCAAGTTGCCATCAGGTGTCTGATGACATGTAAAAAGGCCTTAAAAATTATGAGAAAAAAGGAAAAGAAAAAATATCCTAAGGAGGTGTATGTCATGGGACGCGAAGTCATATTATTCGAAACAGAGGAAAGAAAGAATGCTGCAGAGGTGGCAACATTTCTGCGTACGTTGGCAGACAAGATAGAGGCAGGTAGTGTTACCCTTAAAGCAGGGGCAAAGGAATTAGTCCTCACCATGCCTAAGAATCTCGTATTTGAGGTAAAGGTAGAGGAAGAAGAAAAAAAAGGAAAGACAAAAAGGAGTCTAGAAGTAGAAATAGAATGGTATCTTGGTGAAATTTCTGGAGCAGATGAAGGAGTAGAGATAGCCTAATTTATAACAATGGCATGAGACAATTTTGATTTATACGTCTATCTATACGTCTCATGCCACATTTTTTATGGCGTTTTTTTCTCCTCACAACTTTTCTATCCTTACTATAGATGAACTAAAATCTGGAATGCCGCCGAGATAGTCCACAAGAGGCGTATTCTTGAACTGTTCAACAAGCAGTGAAAGATCATTTGGATTAATACCCGTCCCGAGCCTTTTATCCGCTTTTTGATACCAAGGCATTCCTTTTACATAAATTGGGCTTGCTCCCAACTGGCTGTGGCCGTAAGAGATAGAAATGGCTACCACTCCTTGCCGGACTGTGTCTGTGACAAAGAGTCTGCCCTTAATCCCTTTTTTATTAAACGGGCTAGACACCTTCACCATTTCCATATGTTTAAGGCCGAGTTGATTAGCATCCATCTTATTTATGTAAACAAAATTTTCAGGCCAAAGTTTGAGGGCCATCTTGTGCCATACAGATCTAGACTGGGTATGAAGGGCCTTTTTAAAGCTTACAAGATTAAAAGGAAAGCGGGGAGACCTGGCCTTCTTCCTTTTATCAAGACAGACGGTGCCGCTAAATTTTTTGCCTGTGACTGAACAGATAGTGGAAGAAAGGATTTCATTATATAAACAAAACCGTTCTACAGCCTTCCTTTTTACGTTTCCATTAAAAGATTCTTCGTATGAGCCAAAGATTCCCCCTCTGGATAGAAGGTTTGCCACCTTTACCCATTCATCTTGTTTTATAGTTTTTTTATATTTGGCTACTGGATAATTTGTCTCCACAAAAGATAATACTTCTGCATTTGCCGCCGGGACATCAGCGGTTTTGGCAATGTTTGAAAAGGCCCTAAGATAAAAGTCTTCCGCCTTTTCCAGAGGGTATCGCCACCCGTTATTTCCTGGAATTGCCTTCTCCCCAAATCCTGGAAGCCCTAGGACCTTAGCCAAATCTATGAGAAAGGTCTCAAGACAAATGGGACGTCCGTCTGATGTCTTATCAGTGAGAGGTTCTATTGCCGGACTTCGAACTGCAGTAAAACAAAAGCAGGGGGCATGGGGAGAAAGCCATCCATAATGTCCTTCTGCATAGGTAACATCTGGCACGATATAATCGGCAAAGACATTTGACTCATTGATTCCTATGTCAATGGAAACCAGAAGAGGAACCTTCTCTGTAGAGGCAAGGTTTCCTTGAATCTAAAGCCGCCTGGGACGGAGTAGACTGGATTAAAAAAATACAGGAAAAGCGCTGTACAGGGATAGGGATAGGCCTCATCTATTCCTGCCAAGGCTTCTACACTCAACCCCCCTTTTGTAAATGGAAACCACGGTCTCTTGGCGGGGTAAGGATTTAGGCCTTTGGTCACCTTGGCCTTATATTCAGTTGTGTGTTCATAGGCAACGCCTTCTCTAGACAATTTTACCCCTGTAGGGATTCGCTTACTTGGAAACTCGGTCAAATTGTAATTTCCAGATTGCCAGTCACCTGCTCCTCCGCAACTGCTACAATACCCTCCTTTTGTTTCCAAACTGCCTATCAGGGCATTGAGTACCGCAACAGCAAAGGCAGCATAGGCACCTCCCACATAATTTCCAGCCCCATGATATTGACAGACACTCGAGCGGGGTGCATATCTGATCAACTCAGCAGCCACATCGGCAATGGTATCTTCATCAACACCACAGACATTGGCATAGTGACGAAAAGAATGTTCAAATACGGCATCTTTCATAAGCCTGAAGGCCGTCTTTACCTTTACTTCCTGTCTATCTTGCAGTTTGATATTAGTCTCTGCATCAATTTCTGCTTTGGCAAGTTCGGTATATGGAACAGGCCTTTTATCTCCAACAGGAAGTACCATAAAATGATCCGGTGCTTCTGGCGCAAGTCTTGGCCTCATGTGGCTCTCGCGCAAAAATCGGCCATGAAGAGGATTTCCTGTGCCTCTCTTTTCATCCCATATTACAAGGTGTGAGGCATTTACGTATCCTCCATTTCCGAGCCGTTTAGCCGCATCCAGGTTAGGGGCCTCAAGATAGGCCATGTTGTATGCTTTGTTTTCAATTATCCATCTTATAAGAGCCATTGCAAAGGCCCCATCTGTCCCTGGCTTTATGGGTATCCACCGTTGGGCATGCGCAGAGGCCCTTTGGGCCCTTGGGTCCACAATACAAAATTTTACTTTTCCCTTTGAGTAGCGGTTGGCAACAGTTGCGCCATAGGTATTGAGGCCTGGTTGCAGTGCCTCGTATATGTTTGCTCCAAAAACAAGAATAAATTTGGCACTCCAGGGATCGGCCTTTAATTCTACATTTCGGCCTTCTGTAAATATGAAGTTGCCCATACGAAAACCTATACCGCAGATATCCGTATGACCTATACGGTTAATGGAGCCAAATGACGATTTTACGAAACGATCAATGAATTCCTTCCTGCCTCTCTGGAGTCGGCCTGTCAAAAAGCAAAAACCATTTCGCTTAGGACCAAGTTCTGGTGCGCTAGGATCGATTGGATCATCACTTAACAGTGCCCTTAGGCCAAGAACGTTTCTGTCTTCTCCAAGATGGGCAAAGAGTCTGCCTCCAAAGGCGATCTCTCCAATTAGCTGTTCCCAGGAGATTGGCTCAAATTTCCCTTCTCCCCTTTTACCCGCCCTTTTCAAGGGTGTAAGCACCCTGTACCTGTTATGCACATATCCAGACACTTCATGTGCCTTTCCACAAAGTGACCCTGTCATTTTTAGCGCCTGTTCCAAGGGAAGCTCCATAGGCACAGGCTGACCAAGCATGTTATAGGGATGATAAGGATTGCCAGTAACAGACTTTATTTCATCTTTTTCAGCATGAAAACAAATGCCACATCTGGCATTGCATCCAAGACATGTGGAAAATATTGCGCGTTGTTTAGGTTTGTTATTCCTATTCGGTCCAGTCATAACTATTCATCCTTCTTTTAAGACAAGACGTGCCAACTCTTTGTCTCCTGCATAAAAGACATGACTTTGCTGTCTTTGCCGACCTGAAAGCTGAAACAGAAATTTCTTTTTCAGATATTGTGCAAATTCGCCTTCAGGCCTTGTAAGGTCACCGAATAGTCTCGCTCTGCTTGGACATGTAGCTACACAAAGGGGCTCTTTGCCGCGCTCGATCCTTTGCAAACAAAAGTCACACTTTGCAGATTTTTTTTCGTTAAGTACCATGTAACGCATTCCAAATGGGCAGGCATCTACACATGCTCCAGAGCCATCGCACACACTCCAGTCTGTAATTATTATGCCATTGTCCAGTTGCTTAATAGCCCCTGCCTTACAGGCTGCCATGCATGGAGGGTTTTGGCACTGATTGCATTGAAGAGGGATAAAATGTTGCCGTACCCTAGGGTATGTTCCTGCCTCCAAGTAGCGTACCGTAGTATTAAAGCCGTCTGGCGGATCGCCTATTCCAACCTGACAGGCAACCGTACAGGCCTGACATCCAATGCACCTATTTAAATCTATTATCATGGCGTAAACAGGTCCCTTGTCAGCATCAGCAAGAGACTTCAAAGGAGATAAGGGGCTGGATAAAAGGGCCAGCCCTACTGTACCAACTCCCTTTAGAAAAGATCTTCTTTTCATTGTCTCACCTAATCCTATGAGATGGAATTTATTTGCAAATTGTTCTTTTGTTTAGTAGTAAGGGCGCGCCTTTAAAGAAAGAAACGATCTCGAAACAGCAACATGTATGCGGTTATTTTTTTCTAATGTGCTCTGTTTTTGAGTCAAAATTTCTAGTTTCAAAACAGTTACGCTAGTAGTTATGGTCAAGTCTTGTCGCGGAAATTGAGTACGTGAAAGTGGAAGGATCCAAATAATCAAGAGGTTGTCTTCCAATCTCTGCGTAAGGATACATAAAATAATTAATAGGGCCAGAATTTTGGACAGGGTTCAATATAATGTCCCTGCCTGTAGAAAGACGCATCCTATAGGGATCAATCTGCCCGAAATAATATTTCTTTAGCCTTTTGGCCTCAGGAGACAGAGGAGAGAGCCTTTTTTCTAGTAAAACTTTCAGATAGTCTGCCGGATCAGCTGCTACCCAACCTGCTCCAGGCACGTAAAACTCTGCCCAGCAGTGTTGCCATGTTGTAATGTTATCAGTGCCTGAATGAGGAAGTCGAAGACCAAAGATTTCTCTTGCAGGTATTCCGGAAGCCTTTAATAGGGTCACAAAAACAGAATGGATGTCTACACACTTCCCTTTTTTCTTATTCAGAAGGATACATACGTTTCCGCAGCCGCATCCCTTAATAGAAGGATCTCGTTCCATATTTTCGCATATCCAATTGTATATGGCCCAGGCCTTTTGCGCAAAGCTTGTCTTTCCCCTAGTAATTTGATTTGCCAGATTTAGTGTTTCGGGTTTTAAGGGTTCCAATCTGGAACCTTTGAGAAATGGAGCAAAAAAATCTTTATCCATGCACTTATTTTTTACATCAAGGATGTCCGGTGTACTACGCCCGACCCTTTTTACCTTAAAATGCAGATCAAGGGTTTTTTGTTTGACATTTTCAGGCCAAAATGCAAAAAGCATCATGTTTCCATATTGAGAGTCAGCATAAATTTTATAGGATCTAAAGGTGCCCTTGATATCTATATCCGTTACCTGTTGGTACTTGGTGGAGACTGGATAAGGTATCCAGAGGCGTGTTTTCCCTTTCAAAGGCTGGGTCGACATGTCAATTTTTATTACGACATCAAAGGATACAGGCTGCAGATTATCAGATAAACAATAACTGTAGGCAGGGAAAAAGATCAGGATACAAAAAATTATAATGGCTGGTGCTTGCATGGTTTTCATAGGGCACAACTATTGTCAAACGGTGAGCTAAAGTCAAATAGCAATATCAAATGATGCCCTATGTAAGATATAGAAAAAGCCTATAATCCTTCCTTATTCAGGATCAAGAAGGAGTTCATTCGATGCCCAAAATACAGGATCACAAGACATTTGAGGTCATTTGTGTATATTAAGGTTACTTTATGACATCTTGGGCAAGAACAAAGCGCATAAAGACAACACAAGTTGTTATTGGTATTTCGGATCTTCTTTTGGGACAGGAATGGCTTTTTCAAGATCAAGAAAGACCGGCCCAATTCAAAGCCATATCCTGCCCTTCATTGTCATGACTGAGGAATCCCTGTAGAAGGTTACATTATGGATCTTGAACACCTTTGCCTTATGCACACAGCAAGCGCCAGGATCATAAAAAGAATGCCTTTCCCCCACGAATCAAGGACAGGAACAGGGATTATAACTTCCTGGCCCGGTCCTCCCTGGTCGGTTATGCGGCCGTCTCCTGGTATGTCGTCTCCCAGGCCGCTGTCTGTCAGGCTGAACCTGACATAGGGGCTGATGTTGTCAATGCCGAACTCCGCCCCGGGAAGCGTGTACCAGACGGGAGTGCCAAACCCCGGAGGGGTTGGGCCGTATTTTCTGTAGGCCATGCCCGAAAGGTCGGTTGCATCGTGATAGCGGATGGTGACGGTTGCCGAGGGGCAGGGGATGTCAAAGCTCACCAGGCCATAGGGATAACCGTATTCCGGATCAGCCGGAGGCGGATTGCCCCCTTCCCTCAAGGCCGTGACTCTGACAATGGAGCTGCATCCTGTCACCTGTACTGTCATGTATCCCTGGCCTGTGGCTGTGAGAAGGGAGGCCACACCAGGCTCGTTCCTGTCAGGGACGCCGTTATGGTTGCCGTCGCCGTTGTTTGGGGCGTTGTC
>CAZNKP010000002.1:0-60920 GCA_964573805.1 uncultured Desulfobacterales bacterium
TGATCGTTTGGCAGGAGGCTCTACCTCTTAATTTAAATGGTTCTTGCAGAGATGGAAATTATACGGTTGTCCAGATAAGACAGCGCCATCTGCTGTCTGTAAAAGCTAAGAGCCTTCTTACCTCTAGAATAATAAAGGACGACGTGATGGTCATCTCTTGAAATATGTTGGAAAAAGAGGTGAAAGACGATGAAGAACAATACAATACCTAAGGTTTGCATCAAGACTGGAAGACCGGTAGTTTATGATGTTATCTGTAAGATGTGTCACAGAATATGCCCCCATGCGGGCAAACAGGGCAGAAAGCGTCCTGCCATCAGCAAGAAAAACCTCGTAGCCCCACCCCAACTCATGTGGCGCTACACATAGTGGGTGCCATCTTGTCCGCTACCAAGGAAGGCTTGATCTTGCCTATTTATAATTGCGGTGGCTATGAGAGCTTTGATACCCTCGCCCATCCTGGATGGGATCGTGAACATCTACATGCCAGACTTCAAATATTTTGATGATGAAATCGCTCTGAACTCTTTCCGAATACATTCATAAATATCATGACTTCTCGATGTTTAGTGTGGATTTGATATATGTGGTTGGTATTAAATCCACATTAAACAACTTGAACGAGCATGACATCGTTGCACTGGGATTGGGGATAATTCCTCCATAAAGGATTGTGGGACAGATTCTCGGCACCAACAAGCCTCCCATGAGCATATTGGCCCGATGGGGCAATAGACTATACCAATGCCAAACTAGAGAGTCTGAATGGGCTTTTTCAGGCAGCCAGAGCCAAGGCCTGTGGATACAGGAACATCAACACCTTCATCACCATGATCTACCTCATCGCTGCTCCGATAGACTATATTCTGAAATCTAAATGAAACGTCGAAGAACCATTTTTATTTACAGACAGCAACACGGTTGAGAAGACGACCGAGATCTTTAATGTGCTGATCTAGCCCAAATTTGAAGGCTACTTTGGTAAACGCCCTGCACAGTTCCTGTTTATAAAGGTTATCCATTGATAGCCAATTCCCAATGGCTTTCCTCAAGGGCTTATCTTGTTGAGCTGGTATCACCCAGTCATCAGCAACCTTTTTCACCAGTTCAGAAGCCCCGTTTTGATTTGTAGTTATTATCGGCAGGCCACATGCCATTGCCTCTAGACAAACATTTGCAAAAGGATCATAACTGGTTGGCAGGCATAAGAGATCACAGGCACCATAAACCCTTTCTATATCTTGTCTAATACCAAGAAATGCAACCCTTTTCTCCAGGCCAAGCCTGTTAATTGACCTTTTGATAGTTCCGGAGGGATTAAAACCAGCCACTGCCAAATGAAATCGAAATGTATTTGTCAAGGGTGCAATTGCACGAAGTAACACATCAAAACCCTTTCGCCTTGGATCAGAACCTGCAAAAAGGATCACAGGAGCCGTGAGGGGGAGGCCCAGCTCCTGCCTGGTCGTCCGCTTTTCTTTTGGACCTAACGGGGAAAAACGGGAAAGATCAACTCCGTTGTAAATTACAGTTATACGTGACGGATTGATCTTATAATAATGCACCAGCTGTTTCTTGACCAAATTTGAATTTGTCACAATGTATCTTGCAGTGGTAACCGCCCTCCTTTCTTGCCATACAAGACTGATATGCCTTGGAAGCTTACTCCTAAACCATTTTGGCAAAAAACAGCCATAATAGCCCAATTCAAGCCATACAACATGCAGGGGATCGGAAATTCGGAGCAAATCTGCACCTTCTATCCTAGAAAGTCCATAAATGCAGTCAAATCTATCTGTTTTGAGTACTTTTGAAACACCTTTAAAAAAAGACAAATTCTTTAGCAGGCTTCCACGACCCAAAACTGGAACCTCCATACAGGATATTCCATGAGATTTAACACGGGAAAACCTGCTTACTATGGTGACCTGATGTCCCTGTTTCGCAAGGCCCTTGGCCACGTTTTCACAGTAACCCTCTGCCCCTCCAAGACCAAGGCCACATTCTCTTCTGACTATAGCTATTTTCATAAGGCATCTAGGCATCAAAGCAGACACTGGATGCCACCTTACCGGCCCTTCCAGGCAACTCTATATAACGAAGTCTACATATTCGTATATTATCAGGGTGTTGAAGAAGAGATGTTGCCCTGTCTGCCAAGGTGGGGAACTCGTTAAATTTTTTCATCAAGGACATCATCAGCCTTCTGAAAAAAGGCCTAAACATTCTTCCCTCCACCTCTGCATGAAGGGCCAAGACTGGCGCCTCCTTTCCAACAAGTCCACTCAACAATGCCTCTTCTAGGGCATCTTCATCCCTTATGCCTTGTGCCAAAAGTTCCTCAACACAAGGACCGGTGGTAGGAATCTGAAGTGTCTTGAATTTTCTGCCATCCTCTCCCTCCAGAATACAAGGCGGTCCCTCCCTAAGATCGCTGGCATAAAGGAGTCCCAGGTCATCCTGCACCTTCAGGCTTCTGCCGGTTGCCTGCCATCCTGGCGCTGCCACTGCCCAAGGCCTTGTCCCAAGTACTTTTTTATATGCCAGAAAGGCCTTTTTGAAATGATCCCTTATCTCCTCTTCCGACATGACACTCAGATGGTCCTGCCACCTTCTATGGTCCCATGCATGAACTATTACCTCATGCCCCTCATCTCTAATCCTCTGACAAAGTTCCGGAAAGGCAAGAGCAATAGGCCTAGCGGGTAAAAGAGTACCAGAAAACACCGTTCTCAGTCCGTAGAGACGAGGAGCACCAGTCAACAGCATCTTTTTCAGAAACTTTTTTTCCTTCAGCAAGCGGAATATGGCCTTCCCTGAATTATCAGGGCCAAAAGAAAGACAAAACGTCGCCTTTATTCCAAAACGTGAAAGGTCTTCTAGCAAAGGAACTACGCCATCCTTCATTCCATCATGGGTATCAACGTCTATCTTGAGGCTGAGTCCGTTTTCACATCTCATCTCTTGTACCTTTTAATAAGCCCTTTCAATGTTTCAACCACCCTAAGCTGATCATCTTCTTCCAAGAGTGGATAAAGAGGCAAAGAAAAGAGCCTGTCGCTATTCCATTCGCTATTTGGAAGCTCTCCCCTCCCAAAGCCGAACTTTTCCCTATAATAACTTTGGAGATGTACAGCAGGAAAATGAAGCCCGACACCTATTCCTGCATCCTGCAAACAGGCGATAAATTCGTCTCTATCCACTCTCATCATATCTATATCCAGCCGCACCACAAAGAGATGCCAAGCATGGTCATGAGGATAGGATACTTGAGCAATAGGCATTATTGCATCAACATCAGCAAGCAACTCGAGATAGTTTTTCGCAAGGTGTTTACGCCTTTTATTGAATTTGGACACCTTTCTCAACTGATGCAGACCAATGGCGGCCTGCAAATCTAACATATTATATTTGAATCCCGGTTCCACCACCTGGTATTGAGGACTTCCCCCTTTAGCATATCGCTTCCATGCATCCCTTGATATTCCATGGAAACGCAACCGTCTCATACGATTGGCTCTCTCCTTGTCTCTACAAAGTATCATGCCCCCTTCACCTGTTGTGATATTTTTTATAGGATGAAATGAAAATACCGCCATCTCGCTATCTGAACCGATGGGCTTCCCTTTATAAACAGTCCCTATAGCATGGGCCGCATCTTCTATGAGAGCAATGGAATATCTCTGACAAAGCCCCCTTATTGGATCAAGGTCTGCCGGTGCTCCGGCAAAATGAACCGGAATAATGGCCCTTGTCTTGTCGGTAATTCGCTTTTCCACCTCTTCAGGATCTATCTGAAGTGTATCCTTGTTAATATCTGCAAACACAGGCTGGCCACCACATATTACAATATTGTTGACTGTGGAGGGCCAGGTTATAGACGTGGTTATGACTTCATCACCAGGTTTAAGATCAACACTCAACAGACATAAATGTAAGCCTGCGGTTGCAGAATTCACAGCTATGGCCTCTTGGTCCCCTCCATGATAGCGTCTAAATTCTTCTTCGAACCTTGCAGTCTTTGGCCCGGTTGTTATCCAGCCACTCTTTAAGCTATCTGTGACTTCCTTTATTTCGTCATCCCCTATAGTTGGCCTGCAAAAGGGAATAAAGCTACTGTCTTTCATATTCAGCTTGTACTCCTTGTAATAAGGTAGACACCTACACATATAACTATGATACCTGCCCAGCGCACAGGACCAACTGGCTCTCCAAAGAGATATTTACCAAAAAGGGCAGCCACTATGTAACCTATACTGAGCATCGGATAGGCATAGCTAACATCCACCCTGGAAAGGACCATTAGCCATAGAACCAAACTAACAACGTAAAACATTATGCCAATAATAACAAAGGGGCTAGAGACCACCTTCAAACCGATCGGCACTATATTCTTCATAGAAAAGGCAAAGGCTCCCACCTGTAGCATCCCCTTTTTAATGACTATCTGGGCTGCAGCATTTAGAAGCACACCGGCAAGTATAAGCGGAATGTATCTATTCAAAATAACCTCCTTTTTCTAGACATTTTAAAATCCTTGACAAGTTACAGCCTAGAAATGGAAAAATCATTATTCCTTTTTCCACTAAGTGGCCCCCTTTTTGCTCATTTAAGCAACGACACCTAAAAATCGATATATAAAAAGAGGGTGCGACATGAAGAAAAATGATGTTATTTCAATATGTTTTATACTTTTGCTAATGTGTTTGTGGCCAATCAAATCCGGCAGCCATGCGGCAGGAATTTCCATAGGACACGATGCAGATTCCGCCTATCTTGATATTAACGGCCTATGGGATTTTTCAACTTCGAACTATACAGTCACTGGTACGTGCCCACCAGGGAACCCAGCCTATGGTACGCTCTCTTTTACCGAGGGAGCAAATTCAAGCAGTGTCACTATGGTGTTTCTATCAGGAATGACCTGCAATCCAAACGAGGCCTGTATATATCAGGGCGGGTTTCAAAGTGAAAAAAACGTGGTGGTTACAAATAATATGGCAGACTATAGCGGCGGTACTGTAACCAACTCCATCTCTGTAACCTGGACATCCCCTGCAACAGCATATGGGACAGGAGTGTCTGTATACAACTTTTCCGACGGTGTATCGTGTACCTGGCACTATAAAATAAACCTCAAAAAGCACGAAGACAGCGACAAAAACGGTTGGTGGTATGATCGTGACGCATTAGGCTCTGGCATATCCATAGAGATTCAAAACGGGCATCTCTTCATGGGATGGTACACCTATGATGACAGAGGCAACCCCATATGGATGAGTTCCTATGGCACTGTTACTAACAACACTTTTTCTGGAACTCTATACAAATGGCATGGCTGGTATCTAGAAGACAGCTACTCTCCTCCAACTCCTGAACCTGTAGGGACAGTCAGCCTTGACCTAACTGATAACAATTCAACCCTTTTTACCTGGACTTACAATGGCGTATCTGGGAATTCCACAATGGTTAGATTCATGGACACCCTTGCTCCAGGAGACAAAGATCCAAGAAATCTCCATGGCTGGTGGTATAGCCCTAACTTTGAGGGAATGGGACTTTTCATGGAGGCCCAAGCAGATACCATGTTTCTTGCTTGGTACAACTATGACATATTCGGCGGACCGCTTTGGTGGACTGCATCAGAGTCTTTCAGACCCTCTGATACCACATTTGTCTCTATATTAAAAGAGTGGCATGATGGCCAGTGCCCTGGCTGCGCTTATCAGATGCCAACGGCCTTTGACAAAGAAACTATAGTTATAGAATTCCAGTCAGATACAACTGCCAGACTCATTTGGAAAGGACGCATTTTTTACATTAAAAGATTTGTTTTTTAGACAATAAAATACATTAAGGCTCCCTTTAAGATTGCTTCCTAAAAGGGAGCCAGTAGGTGGATGCCTGCATTATGCCTTGGTTACCACATTTTTTACCTTTTTGTCTTTCTTTTGAGCAGGTGGTCTGTCTTGAACTTTTTGAGGTTTAAGCCCTTCCACCTTTTGCCCACTTGACCCAAGTGGAACGCTTACACCTCATGAGTAGCTTTTCGCAGGAATAAATGCCAAAAGCACAGCAAGAGAAATCCAATACAGCGTATTTATACCCATCATAGACCCTCCTTAAAATTTCTTTGCCTCTAAATTGATGCCTAAGCTCTGTATTTCATGAGCTGTGCCTAACTTTTTACTCTATCTGCCTCGAAAGCTTTCCCAATATCATATCTTTTTTAAAAAAATTGATCACAGCCCCCATCATATGACAAAAATCATACAAATTATGACAGAAATTGTCGCAAGTCTTTTCCTCGCCAACCTGAACACAAAAATAAATATTACAATTTTGTGATTTATTTAGATTTTTCTTACATTTTTGCAATTATATATTCTGACAGGAAAATAAAAAATATTGTTATTTCAGTAAATTACAAAAAAACACGATGGCAATCTTTTTGCTTTTGTAGTTTGACTTTGAAAAAATTTATTTCGTGGAGGAAGAAATGACACATATATCTGCAGGAGATACTGCATTTATACTTGTCTCAGCAGCACTTGTTCTTCTTATGACTCCAGCCCTTGGGCTGTTTTATGGAGGAATGGTGCGCAACAAAAATGTCCTTGGCACCATAATGCACAGCCTTATCATGATTGCCATTATAAGTTTTGAATGGGTTTACTTGGGATACTCCATGTCCTTTGGCCCAGATGTAAGCGGTATTATTGGAGATCTTTCATGGTTTGGACTCAAGGGTGTTGGTACCGCACCAAGCGACACCTATGCCACCACAATTCCACACATCCTGTTTATGATATATCAATGCATGTTCGCTGTAATCACTCCTGCCCTCATTACAGGGGCTTTTGCTGAAAGGATGAAATTTGGATCATTTGTTGTATTCAGTCTGCTCTGGGCAATTTTGGTTTACAACCCAGTCTGCCATTGGATCTGGGGCTCTGGTGGCTGGCTTGGAGCAAAAGGAGTTCTTGATTTTGCAGGCGGTTTGGTAGTCCATCTCACATCTGGTGCAGGTGCCTTAGCTGCCGCCTTAATTATAGGTCCAAGGCAGGGCTTTAAAAAACGCAGTTTTATGCCTCACAACCTTCCAATGACACTTCTTGGAACAGGACTCTTATGGTTTGGCTGGTTCGGATTCAACAGCGGGAGCGCCCTGGCGGCAAACGGAGTGGCAGTAACTGCATTTGTTGCAACCCATCTGGCAGGCATGGCGGCTATGGCCTCCTGGTGCTTTATGGAAAAGATTCGTCAAGGAAACGCCACGACTCTAGGGGCTGCCTCTGGAGCCATTGCCGGACTGGCAACAGTCACTCCGGCAGCAGGATTCATAAGTGCCAATGCTGCAATAATCATTGGCCTTGTTGCTGGTGTTATCTGCTATTTAGCAGTTTCAATGAAGGAAAAACTGGGTTATGACGACAGCCTTGATGTAGTAGGCATTCATGGTCTTGGAGGTTTTGCTGGCACGCTGATGCTTGGAATATTTGCATCAAAGGCAGTAAATCCAGGTGGAGCAGACGGACTCCTCGCGGGTAACCCTGCCTTTTTTCTTACCCAGCTTTTGGGCGTAGCAGTTGTTCTTGTTTACGCCTTTGTAACCAGCTTTGTACTTCTCAAAATAATAGATGCCATGCTGGGGTTAAGGGTATCGCCAGAAGATGAAGTGCAAGGGCTTGATTTGTCGCAGCACAGCGAAACAGCCTATAACCTTTAACAGTTAACACCAAGATAAAAGGGAAATAATTAGTATGATGACTCCAGGCTTGGCCCTGTTTTATGGCGGACTTGTAAGGAACAAAAATGTATTGAGCACCATAATGCACAGCATATGCTGCTTGGGGCTCATCTCGCTTATATGGCTTATATATGGATATTCCTTGGCCTTTAGTCCAGACGTAGGCGGCTTTATTGGTAACTTAGACTGGACGGGACTGAATGGAGTTGGCCTAGAGCCAGGGCCGTATGCTGACACTATACCCGATTTGCTCTTCTGCGGCTTTCAACTCATGTTTGCCATCATCACTCCGGCGCTAATTTCTGGTGCATATGCTGAAAGGATGAAGTTTACGGCCTTTTTGTCATTTACGGTCCTTTGGAGTACCTTTGTATATATGCCAATTTGTCATTGGGTCTGGGGACAAGGCGGTTGGCTTGGGGAACTTGGCGCTGGCATCCTGTGGTTTGGCTGGTTTGGATTCAATGCAGGAAGCGCACTCTCTGCTGCAGCAATAATAGGCATTGCAGCAGGGGCCCTGTGTTACAGTGCCATATTGCTTAAAGGAAGACTTGGTTATGACGATGCCTTGGACGTTGTAGCCGTACACGGGGTTGGTGGCCTCTGGGGAGCCTTGGCAACAGGCCTGTTTGCCTCTCTTGACTGGAATCCTGACGGAGCCAACGGACTCTTTTTTGGAAACCCTACACAATTTGTAATCCAAGCCGTCGGAGCAGGTACCGCAATTGTATACTCATTGGCAATAAGCTTTGTTATACTAAAATTTGTTGACATGACCATAGGACTTAGGGTTGAACGTGACGATGAGATCCAGGGCCTTGATATTACGCAGCATAGCGAAATAGGCTACAACATCTAAAATGGAGGAACAGGTATGAAAAAGATCGAAGCCATCATAAAACCATTTAAGTTGGATGATGTAAAAGATGCCCTTTACGAAGCCGGCATAAAAGGGATGACCATATCCGAAGTAAAGGGGCACGGACGGCAAAAGGGCCACAAGGAGATCTACAGAGGCGCTGAATATGTGGTGGACTTTATCCCAAAAATCAAGATAGAAATAATAGTCGATGCAGAAATTGTGGAACAGGTGGTTGAAACAATAAGAAATGCTGCCAATACTGGTAAAATCGGGGATGGTAAAATCTTTGTCCTGCCAGTAGATGATGTGATTCGAGTGAGGACAGGAGAACGGGGCAAGGAAGCCATATAGATATCATTCCTTATATGAATCGAGACCTTTTGGCAGAAAAGAGGGTTTTTGATATACTTACGCCCAGGCAGGCCCTAGCAAGCCTTTGGGAGCGTGGTCTGTCTGGAGCGGATCTTTTAAGGGAACACTCTGCCCTTATAGACGAGTTTATAAGGGAAAATTTTTTTTCCGTCCTTAGTTCGTCATCCAAGGGTATATGCCTTGTTGCCCTCGGGGGGTATGGTCGCAAGGAACTCTTTCCTTATTCTGATATCGACTTGTTGCTTCTTTATGAAAACGAAACTAAAGACATCGCTGAAAAGGTCACAGAGGCGGTCTTTTATCCGCTTTGGGATGCTGGCCTAGAAGTAGGACACGGGGTCAGGACCATTGATGCCTGCATGGAGGATATTGATACCGATTTCTTTTTTATGGTTTCACTTATAGACGCCCGTCCCATATGCGGAGACATAAGTCTTTTTACAAATTTGTCAGAAAAATTTAGGGCCTATTTTGGTCCAGGTACCAGAAAAAAATTTGCCCAAGATATGATGCTCCACAGGGAGGAACGTCACAAACGCTATGGAGACCATACCTATCTCCTCGAACCAAACATAAAAGAAGGTCGCGGCGGACTTAGAGATCTTCATGCCATAGTATGGACAGGCAAAATACTTTTTGGGCTGAAAGACTTGGAGGAATTTAGTCAGGCTGGCCTTATGAACAAACAGGAACTTACAGAGATTTTAAAGGCCAGAGATCACCTGTTCGTTGTCAGAAACAGACTCCATCATGCCAGTGGACGCAAGAATGACCGATTATTTTTCGAATATCAGGAAGGGATAGCTAAGGCCTTAAGATTTTATGACACCTCTGACATGCTGGGGGTGGAACAGTTCATGAGAAACGTGCACAGGAGCCTTCAAACCATCTCTGTGGCATCGGATCTCTTTTTTGAGCATGTAGTTGATGTAATAAACCCTCCATCGTCGCCTGCTTCTGCAAAGACCTTGTCCCATGGCATAGAACTTTTAAGGGGTAAAATCGTTCTAACCGACAAGGATCTCCTCCAAGCAAAACCCTACATCATAATGAAGGCCTTTGCCACATCTGCCAAAGAAAGACTGCCGCTCCATTATCGCTCTAAGAAACTCATTGCCTCTGTCTGCAGCAACCTTGGGCCAAGATGGCGGCTATCAAAAAAATGTTCCAAGCACTTTTTTGAAATATTAAGGCACTCAGGCGATTCCACCGTACTCGATCAGATGCTTGCAAGTGGCTTTTTATCCGCCTTTATTCCCGAATTTGAACACCTGAGGGCCCTTGTCATTCACGATGTATATCACGTCAACACCGTTGACAAACACCTGATTGAAAGCGTTGTACAACTAAATAGACTACGCAGCCGATATTCTTCAATGTTCCATAATATAGAAAATGACAAGGTGCTCTTTCTTGCCACATTTTTACATGACATAGGCAAGGGACGAGGAGGAAGCCATGCAGAAAAAGGGGCTGAGATAGTAAAAAATATCGGGAAAAGGCTTGGGTTTTCAGAATCTGAAATCGACTGTTTGTCCTTTCTTGTCGCCAACCACCTATACCTTATAGACAACGCTACTAGGAGGGATCTGGAAGATGAATCACTTATACTCAAGTTTGCTCGGCACATAAAAAGAATAGACAGGCTGAACATGCTCTATTTGATCACTATTGCAGACTCTCTTGCCACTGGCCCCAACGTATGGAATGACTGGAAAGAGGCCTTGCTTCTCGAGGTGTATCACAAGATTGCACACCTGCTCGAACAGCACGAACTTGTAGATCCAGACAGAATAGCTGCTGTAAATTGGATGAAACAAAAGGTCTCTGAACTCCTTGGCAATGAAGCCCAAGAGATACTGCCTATCTTGCCGGAAGATTATTTACTTAGCTTTACACCTCAAGCCATTTCCATGCACATGTCGTTTAAAAAAGGGCTTGCAAAAGACAGGGTCCTTTGCATACCGGAAGATAGGGGAAGTTTCTGGTCCATTTTACTTATGACCACTGACAGAACAGGGCTTTTGTCAAAAATCTGTGGAACTTTTGCCCTGTATGGGCTTTCCATCCTGCAGGCACAAATCTTTACATTAAAGGATGGCACTGTGGTTGATGTACTTGATGTCCGCTCCCTTTCTGACAACAGCTTTAAAGAGGTCAACTGGGAAGCCCTATGCCGGGATCTAAAAATGGCGGTTCAAGACAGACTCGGGCTTAATCACAGACTTGCGGCGAAATTTGCACATTATTCTCCCAAGGACCACAAGGTTTCTATCAGACCGAAGACAAAGGTTGTCATAGATAACAAACAATCGGATTTTTATACGATAATAGAGGTTTATGCCCAGGATTCTCCCTGTCTTCTCTATAGTATCACAAAGACCCTTGCTGAATTCGATATAAATATCCATAAGGCCAAGATCGGCACCAGCGCCGACCTTATCGTGGATGTCTTTTATGTATTGGATGAACTTGGTCAACGTATAGAAGAGGAAGAATTTATAAAGGAACTGGAAAAGGCCCTAGAATATGCAGCAGTAAGCTGCCTTTTTTAAAAGAAGATATGTTTTTTCTAGAATTTATATTAAAAAGCTGAGTGGTTCCTTTGGATAAAAAATATAACCGAAGGCAAATGCCTGAGTAGCTCGGGCCCAAAAAAACATAAATAGGAGGAGACATTTTATGACCCCCAAAGACGTACTTGACATGATAAAAGAGAAGGACATCAAGGTAGTGGATCTGAGATTTCTTGATTTTCCAGGGGTTTGGCAACACTTCACGGTTCCTGCCAGCGAACTTGACGAAGGTTCTTTTGAGGCTGGTTTTGGCTTTGATGGTTCAAGCATCAGGGGCTGGCAGCCAATTCATGCAAGTGACATGCTTGTAGTACCCGACGCCTCTACAGCCCTTATAGATCCGTTCTTTGAAGAACCTACCCTTGTTCTTATTGGTGACATCGTTGACCCTGTTACCAAAGAGGCATACTCAAGAGATCCAAGAAACATAGCCAAAAAGGCAGAGGCATACCTCAAAAGCACAGGTGTAGGAGATACTGCCTACTTTGGTCCAGAGGCAGAATTTTTTATCTTTGACGATGTTCGTTACGACAATGCCTCAAATGGCTGTTTTTATGAAGTAGACTCTGTAGAAGGTATTTGGAACAGTGGCAGGGATGAATGCCCTAATCTTGGCTACAAGCCTCGTCACAAGGAAGGTTATTTCCCTGTCCCTCCGACAGACAAATTCCAGGACATGCGTACGGAAATGCTCCTTACCCTGGAATCCCTGGGTATTGATACAGAATGTCAACACCACGAGGTAGCAACAGCCGGGCAGGCTGAGATAGACATGCGTTTCAAACCGCTCCTGCAGATGGGCGACCAGCTCATGTGGTTCAAGTATATACTCAAAAATGTTGCCTACAAGTATGGCAGGACTGTTACCTTTATGCCAAAACCGCTCTATGGGGATAACGGAACTGGTATGCACACCCATATTAGCATCTGGAAAGGCGACGAACCTGTATTTGCTGGTGATAAGTATGCAGGCCTCTCTGAGACAGCCATGTACGCTATAGGAGGAATCCTTAAGCATTGCCGTGCACTTTGCGCCTTTACAAATCCCTCAACCAACTCCTATAAGAGGCTGGTTCCAGGTTTTGAGGCACCAGTAAATCTAGCTTACTCTAGCAGAAACAGATCTGCTGCAGTAAGGATTCCGATGTATTCTGCCTCTCCAAAGGCAAAAAGGATAGAGTTCAGGACCCCCGATCCATCCTGTAACGGTTACTTGGCATTCTCGGCCATGCTTATGGCAGTACTGGACGGAATAGAGAACAAAATCGATCCAGGCGAGCCCCTGGACAAGAACATCTATGACCTCCCACCAGAGGAATTGGCAAACATTCCATCTGCCCCAGGCTCTCTGGAAGAGGCACTTGCTGCCCTGAAAGAAGACCATGAATTTCTGCTCAAGGGGGATGTATTCACACAAGACGTTATTGATATGTGGCTTGAATACAAGACAGAAAATGAGGTGAATGCTGTCAAACTGCGTCCACATCCAATTGAATTCTATCTTTATTACGACATTTAATAAAGGTATCTTAGCAATAACAAGGGCCGCTTTAAGCGGCCCTTGTTATTTAAGGCCGCATCAATCCAGGGTGACCATGTTATCACGATGGATCACCTCTGCCTTTGCCCCATCTTTACCGATCATGGAACAAATCTCACTGGAATGACAGCCGGAGATCTTTTTAAGATCCGAAGAAGAATAGTTCGAAAGGCCAAGGGCGACCTCGTTTCCGAAGCGATCTACGCACACTATGCAATCCCCTTCTTGGAAATCTCCAGTTACCTTGACCACCCCTGCTGGCAGCAGACTTTTACCGCGTTCAAGCAAGGCCCTTACAGCACCATCATCTATACTAACGATCCCCTTTCTCTCAAGTGCATATGCTATCCAAGGCTTCCTGCCAAATATCCTCTTCTTTTTGGAAGGAAGAAATAAGGTATAATCGCCCCTGCCATGAAAAATATCTTCAATTACACCCTGATGCCTGCCTCCAGCAATCACCATAGGCACACCAAAAGAGGTGACCATCTTGGCAGCACGAAGCTTTGAGGCCATTCCTCCCCTGCCAGCCCTACCAGGACCATCGCCAGCCATTTTCAAAATAGATTCATCAATCTGGTCAACCACACTGATCTTCTGCGCGTCTTCATGCAGCCTTGGATCCTTGGCATATAAACCGTCTATATCGCTAAGGCAGACGAGTAAATCTGCCTCTGCCAGATTGACCACTAACACAGAAAGGGCATCGTTGTCTGTAAATTGTAGCTCCTCGGTAGCAACCGTATCGTTCTCATTAATAATTGGCACCACTGCCCAATCGATAAGGGTCTTTATAGTATTTTTGGCATTCACATATCTCCTTCTTGGAATAAGGCCATCCCTGGTAAGAAGGACCTGTGCAACCTGGAAACCATGACTTGAAAAGGCATCTTCATAAACTTGCATGAGCAGTCCCTGACCTATTGCAGCAAGCGCCTGCTTTTCCGGTATAGTACGTCCTGATGCCTTTTCTGGCATCTTTGTGATGCCAGCAGCAACAGCGCCAGATGAAACTATTACCACCTGCCGCCCTTTCTTCATTAGGCATGCAATCTGTTTGCAAAGATCAAAGATCAACCTCTTTTCTAGCCCATGAGGATTTGTCAAAACAGCACTCCCTATCTTGATTACAATACGTCGTGCCGAATCTATGTTCTCTTTAAACAACTTCCTGTCCATGGCCTAACTGTTCCTCTTTATATTTTTGAACGTAACCGAATAGCAGTCGCACAAGCTCTTGCACACCTTCTCCGGTAAAGGCAGATATGACATGAACATCAAGACCATTTTCGCTGAACCATGTCTTTAACACTGTAATATCA
The DNA here is from genome assembly GCA_964573805.1 of uncultured Desulfobacterales bacterium. Classification (GTDB taxonomy): domain Bacteria; phylum Desulfobacterota; class Dissulfuribacteria; order Dissulfuribacterales; family QOAL01; genus JAADCZ01. The sequence goes on from CAZNKP010000002.1 coordinate 14,423, forward strand.
TCTGATTTTGCTATGTCTGCCTTATTAAGGACCACTATAATCTTTTTGGCAAAAAGCTTCTGATTAAACTTCCCAAGTTCTGTCTGGATTACCTTAAAGGTCCTTTTTGCTTCATCGACTCCAGCTGAGACGTCCAGCAGATGCAGAAGCACAGAGGTGCGTTCTATGTGTTTCAAAAAGTCAATGCCCATTCCTACACCTCTGTGAGCCCCTTCAATAAGACCAGGTATATCTGCCATTACAAAACTCTCATCAGGAGACAACTCCACCACTCCAAGATGTGGAGCCACAGTAGTAAATGGATAGTCAGCTATTTTGGGCCTTGCAGCAGAACAACGCGAAAGCAAGGTAGACTTGCCTGAATTAGGGGCCCCTACCAGTCCTACATCTGCAAGAAGCTTGAGCTCAAGGTTCAGGCATCTTTCTTCACCCCTTATTCCCTTTTGGCTATAACGCGGTGCCTGGTTAGTAGAGGTAGCAAATCTTGCATTGCCCCTTCCACCCTGTCCACCCTGGGCAGCAATCCATTTCTGCCCAGGCAGAGTAAGATCAGCAACAACCAGCCCGGAATCAGAATCACGAACAATCGTCCCAGGAGGAACCTTTATAACCAAATCCCGGCCGGCTCTGCCATGCATCCTTTTCCCTCTGCCAGCCTTACCGTTTTCAGCGACAAACCGTTTCCTATATCTGAAAAATTGCAGGGTGTTAAGACCTGCATCCACCTGCAGAATAATGTTTCCTCCCCTACCGCCATCTCCACCATCAGGGCCACCCCTAGGTACGTATTTCTCTCTCCTGAAGCTTACAGCTCCAGGACCGCCGTCACCTGCTTTTACGTATATCTCTGCTTCGTCAACAAAATTCATATCTTTACTGTGGGGCTATTTAGGATTTGGATTCATCAAAAATTTTTAACAAAGATAATCAGTATGAAAAAATAAAAAAACCCACATCTTGGATAAAGATGCGGGCTAAACAAAGGGTTGGGATTGTTGGATGGAATCTGTTTATCTATGCTGGATAGACGCTTACAAGCTGCCTGTTACGTCTTGTTTCAAACTTGACAGTTCCATCAATCTTTGAAAAGAGGGTGTAATCCTTGCCCATCCCCACATTTTTGCCAGGATGGAACTTGGTTCCAAGCTGACGCACAAGGATGTTGCCAGCCCTAACAAACTGACCGCCGAACCTCTTTACACCACGTCTCTGCCCTTTACTATCTCTACCGTTTTTAGAACTTCCGCCGGCCTTTTTATGTGCCATACTGACCTCCTATATGGATACGTCCCGAATCTCAAGGGTGGTAAAATGTTGTCTATGGCCTCTTTTTTTCTTATAACCCTTGCGCCTTTTTTTCTTAAAAACAATCACCTTCTTGTCTTTGCCATGCTCCAAGACCTTGGCCTTTACCGTGGCATTCTCTAAAATAGGTGATCCTACTCGGATACTATCACCGTCTATGACCATCAATACATCTTGAAGATCAACTTCAGAGCCCACCTCTGCATCGAGCTTTTCCACTTTGATGACTTCACCCTTGGTTACCTTATACTGCTTTCCACCAGTCTTTACAACGGCATACATTTTTATTTCCTCCGGCCAACAGCTAAAGCTGGCCTTTTCCTTTCCTGCTATTATGAAATGCGCAGACAAAAATAACATGGAATAGGATCATGTCAATACCCAAAAAAAGAGGCCCTGCCTCAGGCAGGGCCTCTTAAATCCATTTCGGTTTAATCTATATTTTAGAAAAAGTGCTGATACTGTATCCTGAAACGGATGTCATCCTGATCCTTTGGATCTTTGGCAAGCTTACCAGTAAATCCAAGGGCATCTGCCTCATCCTGACTGATTTCGTAGAAGTTCCTATGAAACAGTCCAATTTCAGCAGAGATGTACTGATTGAAACCGTGGAGATAGTAGTTGATACCTGCACGGATTTGATGCATATCTTTTTCAACTGCGTATCCATCGTCGTCAGACATCTTTACAAGCCCAAGACCACTTGCCAAACTGTTTTCCAGGTTATTCTGGTCTAGTCTCTTGAGATATGCGTATTTAACAGTTACCTCCCACTTTTTGGGGACCAGGAAATAACCCAGGTTCGCCCTTGCACCCCAGCGATCCCAGTTATAGCTGTAAGGGCTATTCTTGTCAGGCGCCTGCTGGAACTCTTCCCAACCAGCTTCCAAGTCCGCTGAGAAACCCAGATATCTGAAAAGCAAAGCAACATCGCCACCATAGTTATTGATATCATGGGCAAAACCTTTCTTAGCACCCACCTTGCCGCTTGCACCAACAGGATCGTATACGTTCTTTACCTTGTTCTTCCAGTTAAAGGCACCCAAAATCAAAGCAGCAAGAGGCGTGGTATTGTAACCGTAGTCACCCTGAGCGAAATAGTGCTTGAAGCCCTTTGGACCCATTGGTCCCTTTGGATCAGACCCTGGCAGGAAGTTGATCCCTATCCTACCAACATAAAGCATCTGATCGTCAAAATTTGCAGTGGCCTGGGTGTCTCTGCCATTATAGATACCAGCCCAGTAGACCAAAAACTGCTTCTGATTGAACAGATCAAGGTCACCATTGATGTTGAAACCTTGGGACCTGTAAAGAAGCATACCACCTGTCGGGAACTCTGTAGTCTTGTCAAGATGGCTACCAACCCTCAACCGGGCATTGTAACCAGGTATATCATAGGTACGGTTTCCGAACTTATCCTTATCCATCTCAGAATCACCGGTGAAGATGGTACGGTCTGCCCCGTTTTGACCAAATCCGCTCTGCCAATATTCAATGGAATAAGGAATCTTCATACGTCCGAACTGGACACGGGCATACTTATACTTGCGCCACACTATAAAGGCATCGTGGGTATGCACCTTGCCCTGGGGCTCAAGCTGAATGTGCATGAAGTACTTCCAGTCCTTGTTTGGTGCGTAGCCGTCTACAAAGAGACGCAGACGACGCATGGTAAAGGAGCTGAAGTTCTCGTCAGCGCCAGAAATGTCGTCATCAACCGACACATAGGTGTACCTCATCTGGATACCGGCCCTGAGCCTCATGAGATACTCGTTGTTGTTCTTGGGATTGTGGTATTTGATGCGGAAACCATTCTTCCAAAACACCTGAAAGTTGTTCCTGTCGGCCTTCCACTTCTCAAGCTCCTGCACCTTCTGCTCAAGGGCTGCAGTATCAGGGCATGGAACTGTCTTTTGTTGGGCCTCTAGCTGCTTTATCCTTTGCGTCAAGGCCTTAACCTGGGCCTTGAGGTCCGCAAGTTCCTGATTCGGCGGCACCCCTCCGGCAAAGGCGGCAGCGGATGCTGTCAGCAGGAACACAAAAGATAATAGCAGTAACCCTAAACCCCTTTTTGGAACCAATTCCTTACGCATAATCCCTCCTTTGTTACTTTTTTTACAACCTCCTGAAATACCTACTATTTTTCTTAAACTACCAATAACCAATTTTGTCAAGCCGTATTTTTTAGACATATAATAAAAATGTTTTAACCAATTCTCAGGGAAAATCAATTAAAAAATAAAAAATCTTTTCAAATAGTTTGCTCATCTGACAACTCTCCCTTTATGGGAAGAATAAAATAAAAGTTGTTTCCCATCGACACGGGCTCGTATCCCACTTCGCCTCCATGAACCTCTATTATTTTCTTGACAAAATGAAGCCCATGACCCGTACCAGGACGCGCCCCTGCGGCCTCACGGGCACGGAAGCCCTCTTCAAATATATGTTCAGCTTCTTCGGGTTTGAGATGAGGGCCGGTAGTAAAAACATTGAACTTGATGCCATCCTTACCTGGTCCAAAATAGTCGGGTATAATCTGTCTGCCATAGGCCATAAACTTTATCTTATTTCCTTGTTCATCAGTGACCTCTTGGCAATACTTCTCTGCATTGGAAAAGAGATTCGCATATACCTGCGAGATGAGCCCTATATCCACTGCCAAAGGGATATCCTCATCTGGAACCCCTCCCAACTGATTATCGATTACTATTCCCCTTCTGGCAAGCCGCTCCTTGTATCTCTCGAGCTGGGGCTCTATCACCTCCTTTCTAAAATTGCACCTTCTCCTTCTCAAGACAAGCTCTCCCTTCTGAAAATGCTCCCTTCTGAGAAGGCTCTCAAGAAAAAGGCTGGTATTCTCAAAATGCTTTTTTATATCCATATAATAGGCACGAAGATCATCCACCACCTGACAAAGACGGACCTCTACTTCCTCCGCCTGTTTTACATGCGGGCAGTTACAATTTTCCGCGTCCTTAAGATGCTGTCTCAGAAGCCCCATTACGTTGTCAAGCTCGTTGACCTTTTTCTCTATTAATTTAAGAAAATATTTATACTTGATATTGGGCACGATAACGTTGTGTTCTATATCTGCAACCAAGGTATTGATAAACTTTATGTGTTCTTCATTTTGTTTTGCCAAGAGCTTGTAGTGAAGGTTGTAACCGATACGGTTTGCGTATTTTTCAAAAAACAGCTTATCCTTGTCTGTTAGATGGGCCCTTGGGAAGACCTCGAACATTCCAATCACGTCTGTCGCCTTGGCAATGGCCTTTATTGCAAAAAGCCTCTTGTTGCCACGTATCGGTGCTAAAAAAGAATCGCCTAACTCATAGGGCTTAGAAGAAACACCGACTCCCTCTGGCGGATCCATACCGCAGACTCCAAGGGCGTTGAGCGAGTCACATACTCGCTTTAATTTCCCTGTATCAAAATCTACCAGGTATAAACAGGAATCAAAGTCCATAAAAATTTTAGGGACAAAGACAGCGATACGATAAAAATTTTCAAAGGTCTCAAATTCCTGTGCCAGATCAAAAAACGCCCTTAAGGTCCTATCTTGAATGGCAGTGAAATTGTATCTTTCGTAATCTTCCTTCTTCTTACGAATCCGTGAAAGGACGGCTGCCAATTCAGGAGGGTCTGGCTGGGCGCAAAAAATACTCATTGGCTTTAAACTCTAATCTCCGTCTTTGGAAAAACTCCTTTCTATAGCCTCCACCAAACTTGGGATAGTTGACTTTTCTGGCACTATGTGGACAAAAAGCCCCCTCTTTTCTGCCGTCTTCGCCGTAACAGGACCAATACAAGCAACCCTGGCTCGACGAGTCAGCTTTTTCACCAGATCCCCTGGCACGGTCTTAAAAAAATTACTGACAGTAGAAGAGCTGGTAAAGGTAATAATGTCTACAGTTTCCTCTTCCAGCAGTTCCAAGGTCTGTGGTGCCACCTGCGGAGGCACTGTCTCATACACAGGCGCTACAGTTACCTGGGCTCCCATCCGAGCGAGACCTTCAGGCAAGATTTCCCTGGCCTTAACTGCTCTAGGAATCAATATCCTCGCTCCCCTAACGTCCTGTTTTGCAAAAAGATTCAAAAGGCCTTCTGCCCTAAAATCATCGGGCACTGCATCAACCCTGATATGATGCCGTTCAAGTTCCTTTGCTGTACTAGAACCAACAGTTGCAATCTTTGCAGCACCCATGACTCGAACATCTTTCCCAAGTTGATCAAGCCTGAGGAAAAAAAACTTTACAGCATTTGGACTAGTAAAAATTATCCACTCATAACTGGAAAGCTCGTCAACAGCCTTATCAATAATAGAAGTATCAGCCACCTGACGCACTTCTATAGTAGGACATTCAATACATCCAGCTCCCTTTCTTTCGAGAAGCCTTACAAGGGCGCTGGCCTGTTGACGTGTCCTTGTAACAAGCACCTTTTTACCAAGAAGGGGTTGCTTTTCAAACCAGTTTATCTTGTCGCGCACCCGACACACGTCCCCTACGACAATTATAGCAGGAGGTTTGAAAGCCGCCTCCCTAACCTTTTGGGCAATATCCGAAAGGGTACCAGTCAAAGACTCCTGAAGAGGTGTTGTACCCCATCTAATAACAGCAACCGGCGTATCTGGCCTCCTACCAAAGCGTATAAGGTTTTGCGTAATATTTGGCAAATTAGTCATACCCATCAGAAAGACCAGCGTTCCAACACCCTTTGCAAGCCCTTCCCAATCTACATCCGCCTCATTAGAATCGAAACGCCTATGCCCAGTTATAAAGGCAACAGAAGCCGTATACGACCGATGGGTAAGTGGTATACCCGCATATGCAGGAACGGCAATGGCAGAAGTAACACCAGGCACTATTTCAAATGGAATCCCATTTTCTGATAAGACCTGCGCCTCTTCTCCACCACGGCCAAATATAAAAGGATCCCCTCCCTTGAGTCTTACCACCCTTTTGCCTGCCCGGGCCTTTTCTAAGATGAGATCGTTTATCTCTTGTTGATTAGCTACGTGCTTTCCAACCCTTTTCCCAACATAAATCCGTTCAGCAGATGGATTTGCAAACTCCATTATGCGTGGAGATGCAAGCCGATCGTATATAATAACCTCTGCCTTTTCAAGAAGCTCCCGTCCTCTCAGGGTCAATAGACCCGGATCCCCTGGACCTGCTCCAACAAGATAGACCTTGCCTTTTTTTTTATCCTGCACTGTAGACTTCCTCTAAAATTTCCTTGCCGCCACGATCCAATATAGACTCTGCAAGCTGCTGCCCCAACACTTCAGCCATAGAAGGCGCTCCGGAAATCTTTTTGCGGATAACCCTTTTCCCATATTCATCGGCAACGATGCCAGAAAGGACAAGGCCTTTATTAGAAAGAATCGCAATGGCCCCTATTGGCACCTGACAGCCTCCCTCGAGCCTCTTTAAAAAGGCTCGTTCCGCTTTGACACAAGTGGCAGTTTCCATATCATGCAACGGTTCAAGCATACTCCGTGTGTCCAGATCATCACTTCGAAACTCCAACCCGAGGGCACCCTGACCAATTGCAGGAATCATGGTATCCTCTGGCAACAAACAGGAAATCCGCTTTGACAGACCAAGCCTGTTCAAACCCGCTGCTGCAAGTATAATGGCATCAAAATCTCCTTCATCCAGCCTCCTAAGCCTGGTATCCAGATTTCCCCTCAAAGACTCTATCTGCAAATCCGGCCTGACAAGCCTTAGCTGGGCCATCCGCCTTAAACTACTGGTACCTATTTTGGCACCCTTGGGCAGATCGTGAAGACAACAACCATCCCTACTGATAATGGCGTCACGGTGGTCCTCCCTTTTGGGGAAAATGCTCACCTCAAGACCGTCTGGAATCTCTGTCGGAACATCCTTGAGGCTGTGGACGGCAAGGTCTGCGCGTCCATCTAGCATGGCCTCCTCTATCTCTTTGACAAAAAGCCCTTTACCACCAACCTTGGCAAGAGGAACATCAAGTATCTTGTCACCTTTGGTAGTCACCCTCAGAAGCTCTATCTCACACTCTGGCCAAAATTTTTCAAGCTCCTGTTTTACCCATGTGCTTTGAGCCAAAGCCAACTTGCTTTTTCTTGTGGCAAGTACAAGCCTCTTTTTCATCTGGATTCCCCGTTTGCCTATCCACCACAGGAGCTACAGTTGGTGCTGGTGCAGCCTGCACATCCCCCAGAAGAGGCCTTCTTGCCAGTACCCCTAAAGTTACCTCCAGACTTCATGGCAAACATGGACATCTTTTTCACCGTGTCTCTAGAACCACATTTCCTGCATTTGATCACCTTGTCTGAGCTAAAAACCAGCTGTTCGAACTCTTCACCACATGCATTGCATACGTATTCGTAAATTGGCATCTTTTCTAAGATCCTCCGTCTTTAAAGTTCTTCCATCACGGCCGCTGCAAGGAGGGGCAACATTAACTCATGATGGCCGGTCAGATTATATCCTTTTCCGCCCTCTAAGGTAGGTCTGTTTACAACATTGGTCAAGGGCCGGTACTGCCTGATAAAATCAAGGTTCACAGTGGTAAATCTCTCTACAAGATAACCCACGTTTCTCACAGCCGTAAGGGCCTTGAGGAATACTTCAGGAAGAAGGACGGCTGAACCGACATTGAAATATACACCATCTTGCAAGTCTGCAACAAGAGAGCAAAAAATCCTAAAGTCTCTGTAGCTTGCATCTCCGATCTCAGACCCGTTTGCCTGGGGATGAATGTGTATTATATCTGTACCTATTGCCACGTGAACGGTTACAGGAACATCTCTACGTGCCGCCTGTGCCAAGAGACTGTAGTCATTATATGGGAAAGACGATTCGAGAAGCATCTTCCCAACCGCCTGACCAAGGCCAATATTATTGGAACATGCAAATCCTATTGCCTGGTTCAAAAACTGCCCTGTCTCTTTAGCAGCTCCGAATCTGCCAGAGCCCAACACAGATGCTACATCTTCTGAGGTCTTACCAGCCATGGCAAGCTCAGAATCGTGAATTATACCGGCTCCATTCATAGCAAATGCGCTAATCAGACCTTTGTCCATAAGCTCTATCAAAATAGGGGTCAGGCCAACCTTTATAACATGCGCCCCCATAGCAAATATGACCTTCTTGCCATTTTTGACTGCCTTTGCCCACCTTTTTGAAATTTCCAGTAGGTCCTTAGCCCCAAGCTGGTTGGGTAGACCAGCCAAAAACTCCTTCATGGTCATACCAGAATGCACAACCTTGCAAAGATCATCAATTCCCACTTTGCTTGGCCTTTTATAAAGACTATATGTATTAAGTTTTTCAAAAGAAAAGGGCCTTGGATAACTCATTCGCCAAAAAGCCTCCTCTCAACCATATCACATATAACATGAGCACAAAATATATGTACCTCCTGAATACGAGGGGTGTCTGTGGAAGCCACCTTCAAAATCATATCACACAGCTGTTCCATTTTCGATTTCCCCGCTCCGGTAAAACCGACCGTTACGATACCTAACCGCCTGGCTACACCAAGGGCATCAATGACATTTGGAGAAGAACCACTAGTGGATAGTGCCCAAAGGATATCCCCCTTTTTACCAAGGGCTTGGATCTGTTTGGCAAACACCTGGCCAAATGAATAGTCATTGGAAATGGATGTCAAAACAGATGTATCGGTCGTCAAGGCCACTGCAGGCAGGGGGGCTCGATCCAGTCTAAATCTGTTTATAAACTCTGCCGCAATATGCTGGCAATCCGCTGCACTGCCTCCATTTCCACAAAGAAACACCTTGCCCCCCTTCTCGAAACACGAACCTATAGATGTGGCAATGGTCTCCATCACGCGGCCCTGGGCCTCTACAGTTTCTTTTAAGGCCTTTAAAGCCTCTTCAAGGGCTGAATCCACGACTTTTTTCACAGTTCTTTCAACCTCTTTCTCTAGATTTTAGAGACAGTCTAAAAACAAAACCTTAAACGGTTAACAATCCAGATTGGTAAAAAAATAAAAGCCCTACCCATTGTCAATACAAAGTGGCACTTGTTGCCCACCTGTGGGAAACAATTTCCATTCTCTGCCTGGCACTGTTTTCGTAATATAGCTAAAAAGGCCTCCAAATGGCCTCTTGGAGCAGGTGGCATAGCTCTCTTAGCCTAGGAACACTATTTGCAGAGTTGCAAATGCACTGCGTTTAATCCAAAAAAGATATTAGGAGAACAAAAGGCATGACAGCAGCGATTACAAACCTATTTCCTGGCAGCCCAGCAGTGGCGGGAGAAAATATAATGGTCCAGGAAACTGCTTCAGGGGAATCGGACTTTGCCAATCTCCTTGGGGTAACCGAAACCACTGCAGTCCAACCAAAGGAAGAATTCACTGGAGCCGAACCTAGCAGCCCCCTGCAGGAACTCTTTACCTTTTTGAACATTCTTTGGGGTAATGGAACTACGGAAAATGATTCCCTATCCATGATGCCAGAATCCCAAACCAACTCATTAGACACTGGAGACGCAGGGCTGCCAAGTATTGAAAACGCATCTGGGAATTCTGTCAATGCAAACGGCTGGTCAAATGGTTTTGTATCTGAACTGCAAATAATACTCAGCATGTTTCAGTATATTGCCGGAAACTTCCAGGCATCAGATAAAGGGATTAATACTTCTACCAGCAAAGATTTCACAGTTGTTCCCATGGAATCTGCCTTGCCAGAAAATCCTTTAAACAACACTACAGCTTCTGGCTACATGGCCTTAGGAAATCCCCAGACCCAAGCCACCTCATTACCTACAGTCGCCCCGGGCATAAATCTGTCAGGGCAGAATCTGCCTGAAATCACTGACGAACCGGCTGAGGTTTGGCAGCAAAATACCAACGAAAGACCAGGAGCACCATTTTCTGATTATTATTCCCTTGACACAAAAGCAACGGCCTCTGACAAACCTCTGCTGGTCTCATCCGCAAGCTCTCCTGAAAGGGTACCGGATGAATCCAATTTAGGAGCTGGCAGAGCAAAAGCTTCTGATGCCAATAATCTGGATATGCACTTTATGACAATTACCTACAGCAAAGACAAGGGAATAGACATTGCCGATCTTAGATATTCTGGCCCCCTTTCAGAAGAGCTAGGCACAGAAATGGCGAAGATCAAAGATTCATCTTTTATAAGCCGTCCCCAATATACCCAAAACGAAACCATCCGCATGGCCAAGGCCTCTTTTAAGGCCAACACTGCCAGCCTTGACATGCAAACTGTTCACATCTCTCCTGAGCTGTTACAGGATCGGTTATCGACCTCGCCTTCTGATCCTGCATCAGGAATTAACCCAACTTCTATCGGTAATTCTGCAGGAGACGAAACATTGACCATAGACTTCAACGACAATCTAGCAGATAACAGCGATGGGGATAGCCAAATTGATCAGCAAGCTGGCAACGGACGCAACATCACTCCTAGCAGCATCACTGCTGCCTATAAAGGCGTTGACGATTCCGGCAACATTATCGATAGCTATTCGGATGATCTGGTCACCTCTCAGGTAAAAGAGGGGATAAATCAGGCACTGAAGATGAACAAAAACAGAGCCGTGCTGCACCTTAATCCGCCAGAGCTTGGCAGTGTGAAAGTAAACATAACTGTATCCCATAACAATCAAGTGCAGGCCAGTTTTGTAGCAGATCATCCAGAAACTAGACATATTCTAGAAACAAATATGCAACAGTTGAAAGACAGTCTTGCACAAAATGGTTTTTCTATGGCCCATGTAAACGTAGACGTAAGCGGAGGCTTTAGCCAATGGGCCGGAGCCCAACAGGAAAAACTTACCCCTTTTGGTTATCCAACCGAATATCTAAACACAGACAGGGATAACGACTCTATAGACACTGAAATTTCCAGAACGACCGGTATTCGTCCTGATGGAGTACACGTTATCGCATAGGAGAACAAAACCGTGACAGCAGTAAGTAACATGACCAACGCCACAGCCAAGACCAATGATACAGGACTTGAAAAGATTGAATACCAAACCAAAGAAGAACACGCCACCCTCGGAAGGGATGATTTTATGAAACTGTTTGTAACACAGCTTCAATACCAAGACCCTATGAATCCCATGGAAAGTGCAGAGATGGCATCACAAGTAGCACAATTCAACATGGTAGACCTCATGTACAAAAACAACACGGCCCTTGAAAACATGACCAATGCACAAAATATGGCGGCCTCAGTGACTGCCATCAGCATGCTTGGACACAGGGTGGAATACGAGAGCAACAAGGCCTTTGTTAATGATCAAGGTGTAGAACCCTTTGTCATATCCAATAACCAGGATGTCCAAGCAGTTGGGGTCAAGGCTTCCATTTACTCCCAAGCAGGTAACCTGGTTAAAGAATTAGACATCGGCCCATTAGAACCAGGGCAAGAAACAGAACTCGACTGGGACGGAACCGATAAAAATGGCAACAAAGTACATAACGGTGCATACAACGTTTCGGTCTATGCAGAAGATGCCTCTGGGCAGGAGGTAGAGCTTACCACAAGGACCATGGGCATTGTATCTGGCATTGAAAATGATAAGGACGGTTTCCCTAAAATCACCATCAAAGGTGACAAGGCAATAGACTTTAAAGATATAACAAGGGTTGAATCCTAAGTTTTAGATACAGGAGGTATAAAAAATGGCTCTAACCAGTTCTCTATATTCAGGAGTTAGTGGCCTGGTAAACATGGGTAATGCCATGCAGGTCATAGGAGACAACATCTCCAACGTGAACACCACTGGCTTTAAGGCAGCAAGAAGTACCTTTCAAGATATTATGGCCCAATCTATTAACACAGCCAGGGGCGGCTCCCAAGTAGGAAGGGGCTCTGCCATGTCTGATGTAGCACCGCTTTTCATCCAAGGTTCTTTTGAAAGCACTGCCTCTCCTACAGACCTGGCAATTGCAGGCAACGGTTTTTTTATGGTTTCCAACCCTAAGATCGAAAACAGTATCTACTACACCAGGGCCGGCCAATTTCATGTAGACAAAAATGGTTATTTAGTAAATCCGGCTGGACTCAGGGTGCAGGGTTGGGACATGGAGGAACAGCCAGATGGAACCTTTGAAATCGTCGGCTCCATTAAAGATATCGAGATCCAAAATACTTCTCCTCCAGTGGCAACCAGCCTTGCTACCATAGCCGTAAACCTGGATGACGGGGCCAAACCGGTGGATAGCAATAACACACTGGCCAATACCTGGGACGGAAGCACAGGGGACCCAAATGGCGGTCTTAAACAAAATATAAATTATGAATACAAGTCTACTTTCAAGGTATATGACAGCCTGGGCAACACCCATGAGCTGACCGTCTATTTTGACAAGGAAACCGACGATCCTAATACCCAAGGTGACGAACGGACATGGGAATTCTTGGTCTCCATGAATCCTACAGAAGACAAGTCAGGAAACGCTGGTACTGCAAACGCAGGCAAACTGATGAGGGGTAAAATCCAGTTCACTCCAGACGGACAGATAGAAAGAATCTTCGATATCTATCGCTTTAATGACACTACAGAGGAAGGCCCTCTTGAAACCAACACCAATACCAACCAAGCCTTTGGAGACCACAACTACCCGCAGATAATTGCATTCTTTCAGCCACCTTCTGGCAACACGGATCCAACAACAGGCCTTGACACCACCGCCCAAAGGATAGAATTCAGTTTTGGCGCCCATGCCCAAATAGATTCGGGCAGTAACCAAGTGGTATCATGGTCTCCAGAGACCATCACCACCACCCAGTATGCAAACCGATCTAGCACCCTCTTTTATGACCAAAATGGTTTTGGTGCAGGATTTCTTGAAAGCCTCAGTGTAGATGCGGAAGGAATCATCTCGGGCTCGTATTCAAACGGCAGAATAATTGCCCTTGGTCAACTGGCCCTGGCAAGATTTTACAGCCCATCAGACCTTTCTAAAGAAGGTGGCAATCTGTGGCGTGAAACTACTGCATCAGGCACTGCCATTACTGGGCCACCGCGAAGCAACGGCCTGGGTTCTATTGCAGCAAATGCCCTTGAGCAGTCAACAGTTGACATGGGCACCGAATTTGTAAAACTCATCACCACCCAAAGGGCCTTTCAGGCAAACTCAAGGGTTATCACCACGACCGACGATATGCTAAACGAACTCCTTAACATGAAGAGATAAAAAACTATAGGGCTGCCTATAAAGGCAGCCCTTCATCTTATTCATCTTCCCTCAATAATCACCATTGCCACAGCGGAATCCTTCTCGTGAGTTAAAGACAGATGGATCCTTTTACCTCCCAACTCCTTGTTTTTCTTTAAGGCAGCGCCTGTAAGACTCAAGACTGGTGCACCGCTTTCCAACTTTTCAACACACACCTGGGTCAATGTGATACCCCTAGAAAAACCTGTGCCAAGTGCCTTTACAAAGGCCTCCTTTGCCGCAAATCTTGCAGCATAACACAGGGCCGGATAGGCCTTTTTGCTACAGATGTCTATTTCCTGCTGACAAAAGACCTTGTTAAGAAAGCGCTGGCCATGGCGTTCTATAGCCGCTTCTATACGGCCAATATGAACTATATCTACACCAACACCTACTATCACTAGGCTAGCCCCAAAACTCCTCTTAAGAATAACCCTCTATAGGCCTTGGCCTTATGGATTATTGCACGGCTCCAGAGATATTGAGAAATTAACATGGAATCTTACATAGATGAAAAGTTTTTGCCTTTCTCAACCTTTTACAATTGCAAGCATCTCTTTTACTGCCCTTTCAAGTCCAACAAATACAGAACGTGAAATAACCGAGTGCCCTATACTAAACTCCACAATCTCGCTAATTGCAGCAAGCCTACCTGTGTTTTGATAGTTGAGCCCGTGCCCTGCATGGACCCTCAAGCCCAAATCTGTAGCGAGCCTGGCCATATCTGCTATCATTTCAAATTCCTTGTCTCTCGTTTCTTCATCCTTGGCATCTGCGTAACGCCCGGTATGTATCTCTATGCACTCGGCACCTGTCCTCTTGGCCGCCTCTATCTGTTCCTGTTCAGGATCAATGAAAAGACTCACAGGGATACCGGCATCATGGAGCCTGGCCACTGCCTCTGTCACAGACTTTTCCAGACCTGCAACATCGAGTCCGCCTTCTGTGGTCAATTCCTGTCTCTTTTCAGGAACCAAGGTAACTATATCTGGCCTAATGTTAGAGGCAATTGCGATCATCTCATCTGTCGCAGCCATTTCAAGTGTGAGTCTTGTCTGTACTATCTCCCTGATAAGACGCACATCCCTGTCCTGTATATGACGCCTATCTTCCCTAAGATGTACGACTATTCCATCTGCCCCGGCAAGTTCCACTATCCCGGCTGCGACCACCGGATCCGGTTCTACTCCACCCCTTGCCTGCCTAATAGTAGCTACATGATCTACATTTATACAAAGGTCAGCCATGACATTCCTCCTGCAAAGGATCTTTTTGAGCCCAAATTCCATTTCTGCCATACGTTCAGCCTGTTCTGGCCCAAGCTCATGATCTTCTCCCAAGAGATGAACTAGTCCATGAATCAATAACTCCAAAACCCTGTTACTCAAGGTTGTAAGTCCATCTTGGGCCTCCTGTTTAGCCTTATCTATGGAAAGCACAATGTCTCCCAAATAACCAGGCTCATCCATGGGGAAAGATATGACATTTGTAGGCCAATCCCTCTGAAACCACCTTCTGTTAAAGTCTTGAATGGTATCATTCGTAGTCAAGAGAACATTTAGCTCCTTATAATGGAGGCCGTTAATCCTCAAAAGACTATCTAAACTCCTTTTTATTAGGGTAAAAGGAAAAGGATGTGGATAATCAACAATGATATTAACTGGCATAATATCAGGCAGCCCTTTGCCTTTTCTTTCTCTCCTCTTCTTCTTCGTAAGCCTGTATTATCCTTTTAACAAGCGGATGTCTTACTACATCCTTTTTGGAAAATGTACAAAAACAGATGCCCTTGATATCTCTCAGTAGTCTTTTTGCCTCCACCAATCCAGATCTCGTTCTGTCATCAAGGTCTATCTGGGTAATATCTCCAGTTATCACAGCCTTTGAACCAAAACCGATCCTTGTAAGAAACATCTTCATTTGGCTGGAAGTGGTATTTTGTGCTTCATCTAGGATTATAAATGCATCATTCAGAGTCCTTCCCCTCATAAACGCTAAAGGCGCCACTTCAATAATCCCTCTTTCGAGAAGACGTGCCACCCTGTCAAAGGGCAACATGTCATACAGGGCATCGTAAAGGGGACGAAGATATGGATTTACCTTTTCTTCGAGGTCTCCTGGAAGGAAACCCAGCCGCTCTCCTGCCTCAACAGCAGGCCGAACCATTATTATCCTTGAAATATTGTCATTCAAAAGGTCAGAAATGGCCATTGCCATGGCCAAATATGTCTTACCTGTGCCTGCCGGGCCGATACCAAAAATAATATCGTTTTTTCTGATGGCCTCCACATAATACTTCTGTGCAAGGCTCTTGGGTGAAATCTTTTTGCGTCCTGACTTGATCGTGAGATTATCAAGGAAGATATCCGCTATCTTTGCCTTTGGATCCTCGCTGAGAATTGTAATTGCGAACTCAACATCTCTCGACTCCAAGGGATAACCTTGTTGCACAAGGTTATATAGTTGAACACAGGCTCGCTGCGCAAGGTCTATTCCCGCAGCATCTCCTGTGATGGTAAGCTGGTTTCCCTTGGTTTGGATATCTACCCCAAGGGCATTCTCTATAAGCTTGAGATTGCTCCCATGTTCTCCATAAAGATCTATAATTTTGGTATTATCTTCAAAATCTAAATTCCTGCTTAACATGTCTATTAAGAAATATCTCCTAAAGTCCTGTCGTAAAGTTTTCCGACTCCGTACTCCTTCCTTCTCAAAAATTTTTCCCAAGGTGGACCAATAATCTGCATCTCTGGATGCTCTTTTTGGACCTCCCTTGCTATTTGCATCTCTTTTGTACAACCAGTGCTATAGGTTGCATCCTTGCCAACCCATTCCGGAGGAACCTTTTCACCCATAAGCTCAAAGGCCTTTTCTATATCTTCATATGTCTGAAAACGCCAGATATCAATAAGTCCGCTTCTTTGTACAATCTCCCACATATACATAAGGTCATCTGCATCCATTCCAGGCTCAAAATGTTCAGCCGGATTTATTATGACCACGTCCTTATGCTTCTGTCTAAGATAGTTCACAAATACTTTAAGAATCTTCTTTGCCATTTCAAGCTGGCCTGGAATGCTGCCGACAATGGCGCTGTAAAACATAATTGTCTTGCCCTTTCGCTTTTCCATCTTTAGATGATAAATAAGCGCCTCTGCCTTGGCACGAAGGTCAGCCTCGGAGAAACGGACAGCCCTTGGATGTTTCGGTTTGAAATGGATGTCCAGATAGTCATTCACATCCAGATTTCTGAGCATCATGTTCCTGGTATAACTGAAGCTTGAACGCGAGATACACCATGCATCGTTTGGAGACCTGATCAAGATCTCATCAGCCTCCTTAAAGGCTCTGGCAAAGGTAACAGACGTCAAGAGGGGATTAAACCGCTCCTGTGTCCCGTCGTCTATGACAAAGATGGTCTTGTCACTTTTGAGCTTGTCAATAAGCGAATTTTTTGAGATATTCCGCTCTGTTATAATCTCTGCCACCTTGAACCTGTCTGAGAGATAAGGATCTTCCATTATATCTGCCATGGTTATCTCATTAAAGTAAAAGGCATGTTTAACAGAGATAATGACCTTTACACCAAACCTGACAAGTATTTTTATAATCTCTAAATCCAACAAAATCGAACCTGCCATTGGACTCTTCCACAGCACATAGTGCCACTCCTGGTCCTTGTGCCAAGCGCGCAGTGTCTCCTCAAGATGATCCCAGCCAGGTCCCTTTACTTCAGTTGCCATAAATTGCATCAATCTCTCTTTGGTAAAGTCCTCTGTCTCTATGACCCTCTCTAGATTAAAAGCCAGGCTAAAGAGTCTCTTTAACTTGAGGAAACTTATTCTCAGGCCTATCTCATCTAAAGGTGAATTACTTTCCAAAGCCAGGCCCTCTCTATCGTTAATAGCATCGCTATAGGCCTGAGAATCCAAGAGTTTGCTCACCTTTTTGTTCATTTCTTCCTTTTTTCTTGCAAGTGGCCGATCAATCTCACTAACTCTTATGAAGATATGAAGCAGGCGCTTTTCTATCCTGGAAGGAAGCATTACCAAAGAGGCGGTATCATGCCTAAATTTTATGTGGAGCAGATTTAGCAAAAAATCCTTTTTAAATCTGTCTTCAATTATAGATGTAACAAGTGGCTTGATCTTTTCCCACACCTTCATGTAATTCATTATCAGCCAATCGCTGTCTGTCTTGTTTATTATGGCATTGAAGGTGCGATCCGAACACGGATAGTAGAGCTGACCAGGTTCAGTATAAACAATAAATCTCAACTGCTCTGGTGAGGCCACCTCGTGTGGATATGCCTCATAGGCAAGATGATTTTCAGTATAGAAGTTGGTTAACCACGCCTCTTTTTCAGGGTCTTTCTTATTTTGTTCCTTAGGCAGGTCAGTCATAATTCAATCTAAAACATTTTCTTTTTTATAAAGATATAGACAACCAAGGCAGACATGAGAAAAGACAAACCCATAGTTATAAAAAAGGCATGGGGATTATGTTGAAATGGAAGCTCTATATTCATGCCGTAGATGCTTGCAACAAGATTGGGAAGCATAAGCACAATAGTAACTGCAGTTAAAAACTTCATTACTATATTAAGATTATTAGAAATAACAGAGGCGTAGGCATCCATCATTCCCGCAAGGATGTCACTATATATCTTGGCCATCTCTATAGCCTGCATATTCTCTATCTGGGCATCCTCCAAAATATCTTCGTCATCTTCTGTAATTGCTAGATAGCGGCCACTGCCAAGACGGGCCATCACCATATCGTTGGCCTTCAGACTCGTGTTAAAATATACAAGACTTTTTTCGAGGTTGAGCAACTTTATAAGCTCCTTATTTCTCATGGAACGATGCAACTCCTCCTCGTACTCATCCATGAGCCTGTCTATCAAACGCAAGTAGCGAAGATACTCACCGGCAACCCGTAAAAATATGTTGAATATGAATCTGATATGACTTGAAAGGACCCGCTGTTTCCCTGCTGTCTCAATGACCTTGTCTAACACAGCAGATTTTATAGGACATACTGTAATAACAATATCCTCTACAAGAATAATCCCTAAAGGAATGGTTTCGTAACGAACCACATCTCCCACGTGCTGAGGATTGGGAATCTTTACGATTATCAACAGTTGATCCTCATCACTTTCCACTCTCGAGGTTTCTTCCGGATCTAGTGGGTAACGCAAAAATTCAGGCAGGACTTGAGTCTCGGTCAATATCCTATTAAGTTCCTCATCGGTAGGGGCTGACAAATTTATCCAACAGCCTCTTTCTATAGAGTCTAAAGATTCTATGGCAGTCTTTTTTTGTTTGTATATTTGAAGCAAGGCTACACCTGCGAAAAATTTTTCTACATTTATAAGACAGGCCATAACTTTAGGCAAGAAAAGAGATTTATCACTTTGAGAGATGACCATTGGTTGTTAACGAAATCTTGCAATCCTGTTTCTTGTTTAGGGGGCTTCCCAATTCTTATATAGAACAGCTTGAGGCCATTGGCAGGCTACAGTCCTTCAACAAAAAGGAAACCATATTCTTTGAAGGCGAACCTGCTAAAGGATTTTATATTGTAGTGAATGGCAAGGTTAAGATATTCAAGCTCTCTTCTGAAGGACGGGAACAGATTCTCCACATTTTTGCCCAGGGGGAACCTTTTGGAGAGGCAGCAGCATTTGCAGGCCTGCTGTATCCTGCCAATGCTTCGGCCATGGAAAAGACCCAAGCCTTTTATATTCCAAGGGTGGGCTTTGAAAGACTACTTAAAGAAAATCCGTCACTATCGCTCAATTTGCTTGCGATTCTTTCCAAAAGACTAATGATCTTTGCAAGAATGATTGGAGACCTGTCGCTTAAAGAGGTCCCTGGAAGGCTGGCGACCTATCTATTAATATCAAGTGCCAAGAAAGGAGGCACAGACTCGTTGAGCCTAGACCTTACGAAGACACAGCTTGCCAGCCTTCTTGGCACCATTCCAGAAACCTTGTCACGAATTCTTTCAAAAATGCAAAGGGCTGGAATCATAGAAGTGAAGGGAGCTGACATTACCATAAAAAACAGGAAAGAGCTCCAAAGGATCTCAGGCCTGGGACAGGAAGATATAGGTTTGACAATGCCATGAACAAAAAAAACACCCCCTTAGAATCTTTTATAATTTCCATAGCGATTACAATAGCCCTTTCCATTTTTACTAGCCAGGCTCTAGCTAAGGAGCCAAAACCAAAAGATAAAATCACACCTCCTCCTAAAAAACAGATAGCAATTACCTGTCCGTTTTTTTTGCGCACCTGCCTTGAAAACCTTATCAGGGAATTCCAGAAAAACACCAAAGGACTTCAAGTTATTGTCATAAACAAAAAAAACAGGGCCGAACAACAACAGGCCCCTGAATCTCTACTGCACTTTACATTCATAAAAAATTATCATCCCGAGACACTAGAAAGCAATTCAAGCAAGCAAGAAAAAGGAAGTTTTGAGTCAATAGGAAGAATCCCTCTCGCCATATTTGTCAACAATCAAAACCCGTTAAAGGGCTTAACCATTCCACAAATCGATTCTATCTTTTCGAAAAACAGGAGATGCGGCTTTCCTTTTGACATACACAACTTTGGTCAGCTCGGCCTTACTGGCAAGTGGATGAATTCAGAGATCGAGTCCCTTGGTCCTGCACCTTATCCCTACCTAATAGGATGGTTCAAAAATGACTGCCTATGTCAAGGCACCTTCAAAGAAGACGTAAAACTCCTTGCTACCAAGGTGGATCTCTTCAAGGCCATATCTACACAAACTGAAGCCATTGGCTTTTACATATTCACAGGAAACGAAAAGGGGATAAGACCTGTTGCCATATCCCTTGAAGAGGGCAAAGATTACTTTTTACCAAGCCCTGACAAAATAAACTCGGGCGATTATCCTCTTGTAGCAACAGTTGGCATAAGATATCAAAAAAAGGGGCTGCAACAGGAGGAATCTTCCTTTCTGAACTTTTGTTTATCAAAGAAGGGACAAAAAATTTTGCTGTCTTGCGGAATCACCCCCCTTTACCCGAAAGGATACAGGGAGAAGAAATAAAATAACTTGTACTTCCAAATGTTAGCAGGCGGCCTATTAAATGGGCCTATCAATCTCTCACAATCTCTGTTCCAACCCCTGCATCGGTAAAAAGTTCAAGCAAGATTGCATGTTCTCTTCTACCATCAAGTATATGCGCCTTTTTAGTGCCACTCTTAAGGGCCTTAAGGCAGGCCTTCAATTTGGGGATCATACCCCCGTAGGCTGTTCCTTCCTGCAAAGCCTTTTCCACCTCATCCACAGTCATAGAATGAATAAGCCTCTGTTCTTCTCCTTCTCCTCCTGGACCAAGAACACCTGGCACATCTGTAAGCAATATAAGCTTTTCAGCACGCAGTTTCCCTGCGATAGAGCCTGCCACAAGATCTGCATTGATATTGTAAGCCTGTGAATCAGGCCCTACACCTACTGGTGCAATCACTGGAACAAAACCTTCTTTTTCAAGGGCTACCAACACCTCTGGATTTACTTTGGAAACCTTACCCACTCTGCCAATGTCTATTATCTCAGGTGGCCTCTCATCACCTGAATACCGGTAGATCTTCATACGTTCTGCCTGCACCAGCTCTCCATCCCTGCCAGAAAGCCCGACAGCCCTGCCACCAAGCCTGTTTATAAGACCAACGATTTCCTTATTTACAGTACCGACAAGCACCATCTCTACCACACTCATTGTCTCGTCATCTGTGACCCTTTGCCCCTCGATAAAGGTTGGTTTAATACCCATTCTGTCCATGATGCTGCTAATTTGAGGCCCCCCTCCATGAACAATCACTGGATTTATCCCAACATACTTCATAAGGATGATGTCCAGGGCAAATTTCTCCTTAAGCCCCTCATCCACCATGGCATGGCCACCATACTTGATAACTATGGTCTTGCCATAAAAACGCCTAATGTATGGCAGGGCTTCTACCAGAACCTGTGCGGTTATAGACGACGAATTATCCATGGCCTTATAAATCCTCCCTACAGGATAAACCTGCTAAGATCTTGGTCCTCCAAGATATCTGCCAGTTTCTCTCGCACATAGTTGGCTGTAATACGAATAGATTGAGGAGCAATATCTGGGGCCTCAAAGGAGACTTCCTCAAGAAGCCTCTCCATAACAGTATGCAAGCGCCTAGCACCGATATTTTCAGTCCTTGAATTCACTTCAAATGCAATACGGGCTATCTCCGAGATAGCATCATCGTCGAACACCAACTCTATATCTTCTGTATCCATAAGGGCCTTATATTGAGTAACAAGGGCATTTTCTGGCTCAACAAGGATACGGGCAAAATCTTCCTGTGTAAGTGAATCCAGCTCAACCCTTATAGGAAAGCGTCCCTGTAGCTCTGGCAAGAGATCAGACGGTTTTGCCACATGAAATGCACCACTTGCAATAAAAAGAATGTGGTCTGTACGCACGATCCCGTACTTGGTATGCACACTTGTTCCCTCAACTATTGGAAGGAGATCACGCTGCACACCCTCTCTCGATACATCAGGTCCACCCTTTGAGGCTGATCCTGCTGCAATCTTATCTATTTCGTCCAGGAATATGATGCCAGACTGCTCTACCCTTGCAACAGCCTTTTCTACAACCTTATCCATGTCTATAAGACGGCCTGCAGCCTCTTGTTCCAAAATCTTCCTGGCCTCTTTAACTTTGACATGGCGCCTCTTTCTCTTCTTTGGAAAGATATTCGAAAGCATATCCTGCAGGTTTGACTGCATCTCCTCCATACCTGCGGCTGCAAATATTTCCACCATAGGCGTTGCAGGACGGGAGGCAACCTCCAACTCAACCGGTCTATCATCCAGCTTTCCTTCTCTAAGCATCTGCCTAAAACGCTCCCTGGTCTCTGAAGCACCTTCTTCCTGGCCAGGGCCAGTCCTTGGCAAAAGAAGATCCAAGAGCCTCTCTTCTGCCTGAAGCCGCGCCTTTTCCTGCACCTTCTGTTTTTCTTCTGCCTTGACCATATCAACAGCAAGATGGGTCAGATCACGAATCATGGATTCAACATCACGGCCCACATAACCTACTTCTGTAAATTTACTAGCCTCTATCTTTAGAAAGGGCGACTTTGCAAGCCTTGCAAGCCTTCTTGCTATTTCGGTTTTGCCTACACCAGTAGGACCAATCATGATGATGTTCTTTGGTGCTATCTCGTCACGAAGCTCCTCAGGAACCTGCTGGCGACGCCACCTGTTTCTAAGAGCTATAGCAACGGATCTTTTGGCCTTTGCTTGGCCAATGATATACTTATCAAGCTCCGCAACTATCTGTCTTGGGGTCAACGGCTGAATATCATCAACGAGTTCGAGCCTTTTCATATCTTCCCTTCCTCAATACTTTCAAATACAAGGTTCTGATTTGTGTAAATACATATATCAGATGCTATTTCAAGGGCCTTTTGGGCAATCTCTCTTGCATCCAGATTACTATATGCGACCAAGGCCCGAGCAGCAGCTAAGGCATAAGGCCCTCCGGAACCTATTGCAATTATACCATCATCAGGCTCTATAACATCACCCAGACCCGAAATCAAAAGGGTATGATCCCTGTCAGCCGCCACAAGCATTGCCTCCAGTCTTCTTAAGAGCTTGTCTGTTCGCCAGTCCTTTGCAAGCTCAACAGCAGCCCTCATGAGGTTGCCCCCATAGGCCTCAAGTTTTGAATCAAGCCTTTCAAAAAGCGTAAAGGCATCGGCTGTAGCACCTGCAAAACCAGTAACAACCTTACCATTAAAAAGGCGCCTGACCTTCTTGGCCTTTTTCTTAACAACGGTATTCCCCAAGGTCACCTGACCATCGCCACCAATAACCACCTGACCTTTATGCCTGACGGCTATAACAGTAGTACCTTTAAATGGTTCCATACATACCTCTTCCTATACAACTTGTTGGAATAAAACCGCTCTATCTAATAGATTTAATAGATACTAACATCAACCCATATCTGCGGAAACAACGACCTAGCTAAAAAAATGCTTCTAAAAAAATTTAAGAGTCACACCGTTGTTGTACAAAAGAACAGTTTATAAGGTAGCATAAAGAAGGCAGCCCCTCCAGTAAAGGAAATTGGAGCTGCCTATAAATATGAATTTGACAGTAAATGGCCAGAAACGACTAGCTTATGATGCGAACGGCACAGACTTTATATTCCGGGGTCAGGGTCTTGGAATCCATACCAGGACTGGTCAAAAAATTTGTAAGGGTATCTTGATGATGGAATGTCATAAAGACTGTACCTGGCTTACTCCTTTTGGTGACCCATACCTTCGTCTTGATCTTTGCCCGCCTAGATTCCACCTTTACTACAGAGCCGTTCTCAATACCAAGACGACTTGCATCTTCAGGATGGATTTCCAACAGCTCTTCTGGACAAATACTATCAAATCCTTCGCAGCGTCTGGTCATTGAGCCATTGTTATAATGTTCCAAACGCCTTCCTGTGACGAGAACAAATGGATATTCTCCGTCAGCCTCTTCCTCTGGGATGATATATGAGACTGGCACGAAGCTGCCCTTGCCCTTGGGGAAACTCTCCGTATGAAGAAGAGGTGTCCCGGGGTGATCCTGAGATGGACATGGCCAAACTATCCCTTCTTCCCCTAATCTATCATAAGAGATCCCAGCATAGGCAGGAGTTACCTTTGCGATCTCTGCCATAATCTGTTCCGGACCTGTATAAAACATGGGATAACCCGTAGCCTGGGACACTAGACAGATTATTTCCCAATCCGCCTTGGCCTTGCCCGGTGGATCAATAACTTTTGTTACGCGCCTTATCCGCCTCTCGCCACTGGTAAAGGTGCCATCCTTTTCGTAGAAACATGCGGATGGCAAAACTACATGGGCAAAGTTGGCGGTCTCTGTCAAAAACATATCCTGAACCACAACAAAATCCATGGCCCTTAATGCCTCGTGAACACGAGCTATATTCGACTGAGTTTGGGCTGGATCATATCCAACACAGTATAGTCCTTTGAACTTCCCTTCCAATGCAGCATCATACATTTGAGGTTCGAGTAATCCATCTCTCACTGGCAGGCTATTCACTCCCCAGGCCTTAGCAAACTTCTCAAGAATTTTAGGATCATCTGTAGGCTGATACCCCGGGAACGTATAGGGCAAGGTCCCCATATCACATGCCCCTTGCACGTTGTTCTGCCCCCTTAATGGATTGATGCCGTTATGAGAACGGCCCACATGACCTGTAGCAAGAACCATATTTGCAAGGGCAATAACTCCTGCGGTACCTCCCTTATGCTCTGCCACACCTAAGCCATAAAGGATCAAAGAATTTTTAGACGAAGCATACTTACGTGCCGCCTGTCTAACAAGTTCAGGTTCCACATCTGTAATCTGATAGACCTTTTCAGGAGGATAATCCTGGATATGGTTCTTTATTACATCAAACTGTTCCGTCCTTGCCGCTACGAACTCCTCATCCACGAGACCTTCTTCTATAATGCAATAGAGCATGGAGTTTAAAAGAGGAATATTACCTCCAGGGGCCACCCTAAGCCATATACCCTCGGATTGCCCTTGAGCAATAGCTGCCACCTCTGTACGTCTTGGATCAATAACTATAAGATCTGTCCCCTTTTGAACGGCCTCCTTCACCTTGAGACCAACAATAGGATGGGCTTCTGTAGTATTTGAGCCACAAATAAGCAGACAGTCGGTACCAACTATCTGTTCAAATGGAGTGGTAGCTGCTCCGCTTCCAAGTGTTGCCAGCAGACCGCTGACAGATGGAGCATGTCAGACCCGGGCACAGTTATCAACGTTATTTGTCCCCCAGGCAGCCCTTGCAAGCTTTTGCAATAGATAGTTTTCCTCGTTTGTACAGCGTGAAGAGGCCAATATTCCAAGGGAATCAGACCCGAAATTATCCTTAATTACGCCAAAACGGGTTGCTATCACCCTTAAGGCCTCATCCCAATCAACCTCCCTAAAAGGCTCATCTATACTGTCCCTTACAAGTGGACGGCGAAGCCTGTCTTCATGGCGATAAAATGTGTAACCAAACCTGCCCTTAACACAAAGCTGCCCCCAGTTTGGCGGTCTATTTGAATCCGCCTTTACTTCCAGTATGGCACCATATTTGGTTACCACATCTACATTACAACCCGTACCGCAATATGTACAAACACTCTTTACACTGGTAAGCTGGTCTGGAAACAAAGGGATAACAAGATCCTGCTTGGAAAGGGTGCCTGTAGGACAGGCATCAACACAGGCTCCACAAGAGACGCATTTATCGTTAAGTCTTATAGATACCTCTTGAATGACTTGAGTCTCTTCATCGCGCTTTATGTTAAGCTCAAGGGCCCCGTATTTACAGCTCCTTTCACACTTGGTACAACCTATACATTTGTTGGCATCTATGACAATGAAGGGATGACTTTTATCAACAGGATATTTCAACCTGGTCCTTGCCACATTGGCCTTTACCTTATAATCAACGCAAAGCTCCCTGTAAGTACACTTAGACAAACCAAGGCAGCCACACTGCAAACATCTTTTGGCCTCACGGACTGCCATCTGTTCTGAAAACCCCAGATTGGTTTCATCAAAGTCTCCGAGACGCCTTTCAGGCGGTCTTGACGGCATAACCTCATTAAGCTTTATCGAGTAACCGTCAAAATTATGCATGTCTACATCTTCAAACCGTTTACCTTTTGTAAAATTAAACCTGGCCTCTGTAATCCCAGCCTTTTCACTCATAAGGTACTCATGGATAGATTCGGCCGCTCGCCTTCCACCTGCAACTGCCTGAATAACCGTCCGTGAACCTGTGGCAGCATCACCACCTGCATATACACCCTCCACACTGGTCTTCATTGTAGAAGGATGAGTTTTTATGGTCTTTCTGGGAGTAAGCCTGATGGAGGCCTCAATCTTGCCAAAACTTTGTATGGTAGGATCACCTTCTTGACCAAGTGCCGAAATCACCGTATCACCTGTCCAATAAAGACGGGAACCTGGCATTGGTATAGGATGGCGAATACCCCTCTCATCGGGCTCATCAAGGATGGTTCGGGCCATCTCCACCTTGAGCTTGTCATCTTCTTCTGTAATCTTCAAAGGGGTGGCCATTAGGAAAAACTGTACACCTTCCTTTTCTGCCTCTTCTATCTCCCGCTGATGAGCTGGAAGCTCCACACGCGAACGTGGATATATTACTGTCACGTTTTTTGCTCCAAGGCGCCTCGCGCTTCTGGCGGCATCTACGGCAATATCACCACCACCCACAATGAGCACTTTTTCACCTATTTGAGGCCTTTCACCTTTATTAACCTCTTTAAGAAACCTTAAACCACAGACAACAAGCTCTGAGCCTTCTATCTCGAGTTTCTTTTGCCTGGAAAGGCCAACTGCAATGAATACCGCCTCAAATCCTTGATCTTTCAGGTCCTGAATAGTGAAATCTTCGCCCCATCTCTTTTTAAGCCTGACATGAACCCCGAGATTCAAAATATTTTGGACCTCTTTGTCCACCTCCTTATTAGGCAACTTATAACCTGGTATTCCATAACGCAGCAACCCGCCAAGCTTTTCTTCAGCCTCAAAGATTGTCACATCGTGCCCCTGCTTTCTTAAAAAATAGGCACATGATAGTCCAGCAGGCCCTCCTCCGATTATCGCAACCCTTTTGCCAGTAGGTTTACCAACCACATCATCCCTGAAACCAATCTCTGAAGCATAGTCTGCCACAAAACGTTTCAGATGATTGATCGCAATAGGTTCGTCCAGCAATATCCTCCTGCACCTGGTCTCACAAAAACGGGGGCAAACTCTTCCTACAGAAATAGGAAGAGGATTTTTTTCCTTTATAAGCATTAACGCAGCCTTATATTCACCCTTGGCAATCAGATTTACATAGCCCTGAACATT
Source organism: uncultured Desulfobacterales bacterium (assembly GCA_964573805.1). GTDB lineage: Bacteria > Desulfobacterota > Dissulfuribacteria > Dissulfuribacterales > QOAL01 > JAADCZ01. The sequence goes on from CAZNKP010000002.1 coordinate 41,917, forward strand.
TATACCCCCTGGACATGTAAGATTACATGGAGCCCTGCAATCTCCGTAGTGGCTCTCTGCAAGCAAGGTAAGTCTTTCCTTTCTAAAACTATCCAATTCCTTTGAACGAACTGTCACCACTTGTCCATCCTCAGCAGGCGTGTTGCAGGCCCGCACCCTGCCTCTTCCTTCAACCTCCACCATGCAGAGGAGGCAAGGGGTGCTAGATTCAGCCGCCCCTTCAAGGTGACATAGGGTCGGGATCTTTATATCTGCATCCTTGGCAGCCTGGAGAATGGTCTGACCCTTGCAGGCCTCTATCTCCTTACCGTCTAATGTGATTTTGATTTTCTCTGACATTTGCCACCTTTCCATACAAAAATGGTGGGAATAACCCACCATTTTATAATACCTTTTGAATGCTAAATTTTAAAGTTCCAACCAGGATTCTGAAAAGATGGTCTTGCCCATAAGTACCCTGGTTGTCTTATAATACTCCATTTCCTTGTCTGAAAGGGTTGCCGGATCAGGTTCGTTTCCATCCATTATGTCATGGACCAATTTCACTAATTCTGGCCTCTCTCCATGAGCAAGCTCCATAAGCTCCTGATCATAGGCATCAACAATCGCAGACCATATACCCACCTTCATAAGCATGGCAAGATAAGCCCTGTTTAGATAGGGGCGAAGATGGGCTTCCACACCATTTGACACATTGGACAATCCCACCGTGCTCTTTACACCTGGCGCAATATCTGGAAGCATACTCATAAACTCAAGACCACTCATCACCTGTTCAGATCCTAGAGTTATAGGAGTCGCAATCGGATCTATCAGTATCTTTTCATTAGGAATTCCTGCTTCATTCATGGCCATAGTGAGGTCCACAGTCATTGCAGCCCTCTCGTTGGAATCCCGCGGCATTCCATCCACTCCCCAAAGTAATCCCACAACATAACACTCGGTCTCTGCAGCAACTGGAATAAGTTTCTTCATCCTTTCCGGCTGAAGGGATATAGAATTCATTATGTGCTGTTTTGGATTTTTAGCAGCACGCATACCAGCAATAAGAGCATCTGCATTAGTAGTATCAAGGGAAAGGGGACAATCTGTTACTTCCTCCACCACTCTTACAATCCATGGCATCAGCTCTGTACCATCTTTTCTCGCAGGGCCGATATTGAGATCAAGATAGTCTCCTCCAAAGGCTACCTCTTCATGGGCCATCTCTACAATAGGCCTCGGATCTCTGGCCCGCATGGCCCCTCCTGTACGCTTTCCCATTATATTTATACTTTCAGCTATACATTGAACGTACATATCTCTTCCTCACCCTTGATATTTTATCAGCCCTCAGGCTGCCAGCTCTTAAGATAGGAGGGAAGATGACTTGCCTCCCTCGGTCCAATCTGAATTTTCCAATCAGGCAATTCCTCTTCTAACTCACCCTTGATAGATGCAAGATAGCCAGGAATTATAAGACTCCTGTGTTTGACTTTCTCCTCTATTCCACACTTTTTGACAAACTGTGCAATAAGATCCGCACTGAACTTACCTGCTGCCCATGCAGTCAAAACAGAAAGGCCTTCTGTATCCTTTATCAGAAGCCATGAAGGCACCTTTGACCCCTCAATCTCACCAGAGACAATAAAATATGTTAAGGAAAAATTGCAGGTAATAAGTACAGGAGAGTTCTCATCTGGTCCATTAATTGGATAGATATCCTCTTGAACGACCATAGGCCTTTGAGGATCTGTAAAGATATTAAGGCGTTCGAGCAAAAGCGGAAAAAGGATGTCCCCCTGGATATCTGAGAGGACACAGATCCCCGCGTACTTGGCAATTAGAACCGATGTAATCACGGCCTCGGTCAAGGCCTCATCGGTCATCTCGCATGGAAATGTTATAGTTGGAAAACCAAGAGGCTTATACTTATGCTTAACAGCAGCCCTTCTGCATACCACTTGATCTTCAAAAAGGGCCTTCACGGTCCTGGCGCCTGTATCAATTACCAGATCCTTCAAACCCTCTCCCTGTATCTTTTCAGAAAGTTCAGCAGCCTCACCTATTGTGGCACCTTTTACTGCCAAGGGGCAGTCTACTTCCTTGGCCAAGCTTACCATATCATCAATATTGGAAGCCGTGGCAGCATATAAGAGCGGCTTATGATCACCGCATACCTCAGCGCCAATCTTGAGAAGATTAGTATTGTCACTTATGAGAATGATTGCAGCATCAGGGCAGTCCTGACGTACCCTTTCCACAAGAGACCTAAAGGCTGCCTCGTCTCCTGATTCATCCTTGACCGCCACCAAATCTGCCTTTAATTCAACACCTACCCTGTCATATCTGAGGCCATTAAAGCGGGCAAGACGAGCAGAGACTTCGCTGTCATCCATTCCAGTGGTAATCAGAAATGCCAGTCCTGTAGGATGCTCAAATCTCTTTTCATGCCTATAAAGGCAAGTCTCTCCTCCCACTTCGAACTTGTTGTCCCCGCTTCCCAGCACGATGGTGCGAATAGGAGGAGCACTGGCTTCCCCTACTTTCTCCTTCACCTCGTCAGAAACATAAGGACATGCTCCGATATCCTCCTGACCTGCTGCCACCTTCATGGCAAAAGCCAAGCAAGTAGGCACACCACACTCCCCACAATTCTTCTTAGGGAGCATCTTCAGGATTTCAATTCCTGTCAGACCCATGATTTTATCTCCTCTTAAACAACACTATCCATGGAAAGTGCCGGATGACCCTTTTCCTGCAAGAATTTCAGGACCTCATCTTCAGATACGCCAACCTCTTCATCAGCAATTAGATCAAGAAGATTGGGAACCCCTATTTCTTCAGCCCTCTCCAGAAGCCGTTCTTTAAGCTCTTCCTTAAGCATCTTTGGCATCCAGACCACCCTCTTTAATCCACCTTCTGCCTTCATAAACTTTCTAGAGCATATATAATGTTTGGAAACACCGAGGAAACCTGGAGTAACCTGGCCGCCTCCAACCATTCCAGCTAAGGTAGTAAATTTCATCCCACTCGGAGTCATCCCCATATAGTCACGGTTAACAATCATGATCCCGTTACACATAGGCAGCATGGTGGCAATGCATTCAAAACATCCACATGCTGTCATTGGGTCTACCATGAGGGAATAAGCGCTTACCCTTTCTACTTTGCCACGAGATGCCTGCTTTACAAACTCGTTGATACCCTCCCACTGTCCAAGGTTTTCATCAATACATTTGCCTTTTTCAATGGGCTGATTAGGACCTGTAGGATTTATCTCATAGGAAGCCTTACCATCAAGCCAGTTATATGCACCGCACATACCCACACGTTCAGGGGTTATGACACACACGTGACTGGGAGCAAAAGACTGACAAAGTGTGCAAGAGTAGAAAATCTCCTCGCTTTCATCAGTCATTGAACCAAGGCGCTCGTCTCTTGCAGCATATACCTGTTTAGCAAGCTCAAGGACCTCTTTGACCTTCTCCTCTTCAGTATAGATCTTTACCTGAACCTTATCTACAATAGCACCAAAGTCCTGATGAAGCTTTCCATGAAGTATCTTGCCAATGTGCTCAAACTTAAAGCCTTTTTCAATAGCGCTCTTGCTGACCCTGAGCCACATGATATTTCTTTGCCCTATGTGCATTATACCTTGGGCATAGTTAATAAGATGATGGAACTGTCGTTCCAAAATCGGCTCAAAATCAGGCTGCATCTGACGTCCTGCAACCTCTACAAGTATGGCAAGTGGAAGCTTGGCACCTTCTTCTACCTCATCCATCTCAGGACCTTCCACAATCACCTTTCCATCTTCCACCTCGTCCATGTCTTTTGACACCAAAACCTCGACTCCAAGAGTGCGTCCGCCGCCACACTCAAGATAAAGATCGTCTTTCCTTACACGCTCGCCTTCAAAGGCCGGACCGTAAGAGACTGGAATATCGATCTTTGAGACAGTAACCTTTAGACCTCTGACCTCTATGGCTTTTTGGACTATCTCGTCATGAGGAACCTTGCTAACCACATGTTCATAGGTACATATACCAGAAGGGAGCACCTCTGGTATATCCCAGTCGGAAATGGTTGGGAATCCCCAGTTTATGGCCCCCGCAGCATTTGCATACCACTCGTCAGAAACCGGCCCAAAGGCAATGACAAAGGCAAAGGTACGGTCCTTGTTATATAAAAGGTTTGCCTTATAGTCTCCAGGCTGGATTCCGCCAAAGGCCAAGGCTACACGGCAGGCAAAACCGATTGCAAAAACAGCAGAGGTGTAGGTGGGTCCAAAAGGCACCAACCTGGTTGACCAACCAATTTGTACGTTTCTTTTAAGAAGCTGATCTGGGAAATATATCCCGTCAGTCTGGTCATGGAAAAATACGTAGAGATTTTTTTCCTGCAGCTCAGTGGCAATTTTCTCAGCCTCTTCTGCATCTGCCGGTGCACCAAGAATGGCTGCAAAGCCCGGAGCAGTACCATCTACGAACTCAACACCCCTCTTTCTAAAAATGAGGTCATCAGCAGCGCCAAGCCAATAGTTGCCACTGGCAGGGGGATCCTCGGTCTTGGTATAAAATTGAGGATCATCAATATATCTTATGGCCTCAAACATCTCCTCTGCAAAAAAGGTTGCCATACCAGCATCCAAGGCAGGGGCTAAATAGGGAAGCCATACGTGATCACTAACCGGAGGAGGTAACAACTTTCTACATTCCTGGAAAATATCCTTCATATCCCCGAGCTGTTTTATGGGTGCTCCAAGCATGCTGTAGATAATTGGCAGGTAATAGGCAGTATTTGGAAAGGCCACTTCCTGCTCAGGCCCATATTTTTTAAGGGCCTCTTCGTACTTTTCTTCGGCCATATCCACAATCTTGTGGGCACCTCTAATTGCTGCTGAACAGATAATTTTGGACATATTTTTCCCTCTCTACGTTATATAACAAAATTTTTTTTCTTTTTAATTTTGGCAAAACTCTAAAGCATTCCTTCAACCAACACCTTTGTCAGATTGATTGCCTTTGGATGCCTCATTATTGCCAACTCTCCACCGGCAAGAAGTAAAGTAGAGGCAGTAATGGCCTCCATGAGCACTCCTCTCCTCTCCTGATCTCCCAACTCTGCATCTGTTGGAAGCCTGGTCTCTTTAGCCTTCCAGACCTCACGACCAAGATTACAGACAATTGGTGGAGAAAGTTTCTCATCCTGCTGTGTCAGGGCTGCAAGCCTTATGCGCTCCATAACCGAGTATGTATACTCGAGTCCATAGCCAACAGCGCCGATTGATGGATCCATTAAGATGTGGTCCAGATGCACACCAAGATTCTCAAGTAATATATTGAGCTGTTTGGCCAGGTTTACATCAATAGGAGTAGAAGCCACCACAGGATATTGGAAGGCCATGGCTGTTGCGCCAAGGGTCCTGTAGTTTGCGTCTGTCAATGGCCCTATACAGACGTTTCGATTTTCAATCTGGCCTGTTATCTCGCGAAGGGTCTCAGTATCCTTTTCCGCATTTCCGCAACCCCAAAGGATAATAGGCACATCTACCGCCTCTATAACCTTCTTGGCCACCTGGGCAGCATCTGCTGAAGATACGTTCGCACCATTAGGATCTGTAGAATCGAGAGAGAGGCAGATAGCCTCTGCACCAAATTCATTTACACACTTTCTCGCCCATGCTGCAGAATCGTCAATAACATCAGAATAGTACTTGAGTAAACACTCAGGCCACTCCTCAGGCGGAGCATCCAAGATTTCATAGGCTGTTCTTGGCATATTGGGGATGTCACCCTCAAAGGTGTGAAAGGGCAGAGCTGTCTCTCCTCCCACAGTAATGGCCTTATCGCCATCTCCAATGCTGACACTTTGGATCACACCGGTACAAGGTTCTTTATACACATCTTCAGGAATACCCTTTGCTCTTTCCTCTAAAGGAGGTTCATCCTTAGAAAGAGGGGCAACACTAAGATCTCCAACACCCTCCTCACCTGCCGGCGCGCTGATCTCCACCTTTGGCTTGGGAGCTGCCGGTTCTCTGTCGATCTTCTCCTTTGCCTCTTTAGCAGGGGCAGGCTCCTTCTCGACCACTGGCTCTTTTTTGGGCTTCTCCTCGGCAGGCTCGACACGTGCCGTCTCCTTTGACTCCTCCACCTCCGGAGCTGCTACCGTCTCTTCACCCGGCTTAATATCTGGAACAAGAATATCCTCTTTGTTTTCTGCCCTTTTTAATCCATCTTTTGCCTTTTCATAATCGGGAGCCAACTCTAAGGCCTTTTTAAACTCCTTTATGGCAGTATCGTAATCGCCCTTCATCAAGGCTACGTTGCCCCTTGCAGTAAAACGGACCACCCACTTTTGCCTCCACTCTTCTGGGTCAATTTCTTCTGGACACGGAGGCAAACCCTCTACCTCTTTTGGCTTTACAGCCTTGTCTGCTGCCTCTTTTTCTTCTGCAAGGGCCTGTCTGGCCTGTTCCAAACCCTCTTTTGCCTTTTCATCATCAGGAGCTATCTCTAGGGCCTTTTTAAAGGCCTCTACAGCCTTTGGATAATCTTTATTATGTAAGGCAACATTGCCCTTTGCCACTAGATTTACAACTTCCTTGGGACGCTCTGCCTTTTTCTCCTCAGGAACCTTGCTAACAGCTTCAACCTGTACAACCTCATCTGGCTCAGGGGCTGCAATCTTCGATTCAACCTCCTTGACCGGCTCCTCTACAGGTCTTTCTTGACCTGCCACAGTACCAAATTGAAGCATGAACTCGGCCTCAAGAAAACGCCTCATTGCCTCAAACTGCGCATCATTAAGCCCCAACACTTCCTTTAAAGCAACCAATCCCTTGTTTAGAGAGCTCAAAACCTGCTGCTCTCTAGCACTAAGGGCAGAGCTAGAGATACCAACTGCAGTATCTGTGGCCTGGGTTGCAGACTGCACAGTTGAAACCACCTGCGATTCATCCATGGACTTTTTGGCCTTTTTTAGCTCCTCAGTAAGTTTCTGTATTTCAGCCTCCTTGCGGCTTACCATACTCTTTGCCTCCTCTATTTGCTTCTTGAGACCTGAAATCTCAGAGGCAACTTTTTCCTTTTCCTTTGCTAATAGATCTCTAGTTGCTTGGGCCTCTGCCTTTGCCTTCTTGAGCTGGTCCTCAAACTCGATCCTTGCCTCCTTACGAGCCTTTTCAACAGCCTCCTCAATAGCACCGGTCGAAGTAAACACTGGCTCAATACCTTTCGGCTCAGGCCGGTTATCAAGACCAGCGCGCTTCACTATCTCTGGTACAGCCTCTTCCCACTCTATAGCCATAACATGGACGCCAGCGACACCAGGTATCTCACGCACCTGATTTATGATGTCCACACAGATGTCTATCCCTTCCTCCTTTTGATCCTTTGCATCAGATAGACGCTGGATAACCTCGTCGGTCACATCAAGGCCTGGCACAAACCTCTTCATATATCTAGCCATACCAAGAGACTTTGGTGGCGTAACTCCTGCCAATATGAAACACCTTTCATGGAGTCCCAAGTCTCTAACCATCTCCATGAACTTTTTAAACTTTTCTACATTGTAGATGATCTGAGTCTGAACAAAATCCGCCCCTGCATCCACCTTCTTGGCCAAACGTACAGGACGAAACTCAAACGGATCTGCAAAGGGGTTGGCTGCACAACCAAGAAACAACCTCGGCTCTGCCTTTTTTATTTCTTCTCCACACTGGAATTTTTTGTCATCCCGCATCCCCTTAACCATCTGGAGGAGCTGGATGGAATCCATATCAAAAACACCCTTTGCTTGAGGATGATTTCCAAACTTCTGGTGATCCCCTGTAAGACAAAGCAGATTTTTGATCCCCAACGCTGTAGCCCCAAGTATGTCTGCCTGCATGCCAATCCTGTTTCTATCCCGGCAAGTCATCTGCATTACAGGTTCTACACCTTCTGAAAGGGCTATCAGACCTGCAGTAAGACTAGACATCCTAACTATGGCTGTCTGGCAGTCTGTGATGTTCACAGCGTCTACATGACCCTTTAAGATCCTGGCCTTTTTTCTCACCACTTCCATATCACCGCTCTTTGGCGGCCCCAATTCGCCTGTGACTGCAAAGGCCCCAGAACGCAGTACATTTTCAAGATTGCTTCCTGCTATCACGGCAGCAAATCCTCCCTTATTCTCCGGCGTGGTCCCCCATACCCGGCTGTAGTCCAATCACGAATAGGCATGATCTCCCTAAGTTCTTCCTTCCTGTTCATACTGGTCATTCGATCGTATATCTGTTGCCAAATACAGGCCACGTCCGGATTGATCTCACACTTACCTCCCTGGGAGCCTCCACAGGGTCCATTAGAAAGGCTCTTGGCACACCTGGCAACCGGACACAATCCACCGGTCAGATGAAGCACGCAGGCACCGCAACCGGCGCACATCTCTTTCCATTCCCCGCTTGACAAGTTTGCTCCATAAAAAGTGGTATCAAGGGCTGGCATTACATTCACATCAGGACAACGATCTGCTACAAAGTTGACCCCCACTCCACAGGCCATAGACAATACAGCATCATATTCAGAACCCCTGCTATTAAGTGGTTCTATGTACTCAGGATCGCACTGGCGTACCAAGGTATCCTCGTCTATCTCGATTTGACCGCCAGCCTTTTTGACTCCAAGCCTTAATGCAGCTGCCAGAATGCTTACCTCTTTGTCTCCCCCTGCAGAGCAGACTGCCACACAACCCCGACAGCCTACAATCAGAAGCCTTTTGACACCAGAGATCATTCCCAGCAGCTCCTTCATTGGTTTTCTTTCTGCGATAATCATATGCTTCTACTCCAAAAGCCCATGCTTAATTTTGAAGACCATGGCTCAACCCTTTGATCTTGAGGCCATTATTCTTGCTGCTTCTACAACTGGTTCGGTCTCTCCTCTATCTGCAAAAAACATTTCTATCCGATCAGGATCTATATCCAATTCCTCAAGGATCTTTTTGGCATACTTGACCCTCTTTGATGCCCTGTAACTCCCGGACAAGTTGTGACATTTGTCTAACTGGCAGCCAACTACAAAAACTGCCTCAGCACCATCAGTAAATGCATCTAGCAACTGGGGCACCTCAAGCCTACCAGTACATGGTAGCCTTTCTATCTCAAGATCTTCCGGAACAAGCCCTTCCTGTATGAGGGCATCTATATCAACGCTCAAAGTATAATTACAACAAAATCCCTTGATTTTACTCATTGTTGTGCCCCCTTAGCCTCGAGAGACGGTGCAAGCTCTATGGCCTGCGCCGGACAATCCAGCACACAAATCCCACAAGCATGACACAGCTCTGGTCTAATGACTGCATATCCTTCTTCAGTGATTGATGGGGCGCCAAAGGGACAAAGCCTCACGCAAGTGAGGCAGGCAACACACTTGCCAGGATCTACTACAGCAAACAGACCAAGATCCTTAAGACGTTGCTGGTCAACCATATTGCGTTTGAGAGCCTCATCCCTCAAGGCCTTGATGACATCGGCACACCTCACATTTTGAGGACAGACAGGGATACAACTCTGGCATTGGGAGCAGGCCCAAATAATGTCTGTCTTCATGAGGGCGTCCTCCATTCCAAGCCCTACCATGTGGACTATCTTTCTCGGATCAAACTCCTCCACCACCTTTTCAACAGGACAGATTCCACTGCACGAACCGCAGGCATAACACATGGCCACGGTCTGACACCCCTCGTAAGAAATTATGTTATCTATAAAATTACTGTTTAATTTTGCGGCTTGAACAGTCATTTCCTTTTCCTATTTGTTGTTTTCTGTCAACTAGCCAATTGATATGCACCGTTTATCTCTTTTACGATTCCCTTTTTTATTAGTTGGGCCAAAGGCCTTTCTATCTCTTTCTTTTCGGCTGATAATGCCTTGCAAAGCCCGTCCAGATCCATGGAAGAATCTCTCAACAAAAGCAGCATCTCCTCCTTGAGCCTTTCAGCCCTCAATGCCGGGAGGATCTTGCTGGCGACCCCCTTTGCTATTGTTTCCTTTGAGTAATCTCCATCCTTATGCAACCGTTTTGCAAGAGTACCAAGGGCTGTACGAGGCTTACGGGCCTCAGCCGCCTTAACCGCTGCTGTCAGGCGACGCTTTATGGTTTCATAATCTGCCTCTCCATCAGCACTTCCTATCTCGCCCTTTTCTTTTATGGTATTCACGTATCCGGTTATCAGTTCTACAAAACGCGGGGCCTCAGCTGCAGATGCCCACTCCAGGACCAAACGATCTTGACTTACACCGCAGTCGGCCAAAAATTGCCTGCATGTCTCAGCCACAATCATTGCCTCGTAATTACCAGACTGGTAATGACATTCACCAAGGTGTCAGCCACCGGTAAAGACCCCATCTGCCCCGCATCTAAAGGCTTCTAAGATGAATCGGGTGTCTATCCTGCCAGTACACATGACCCTTATTACCCTTACATTAGGCGGGTACTGATATCGTGAGACACCTGCCGAATCTGCTGCAGCATAGCAACACCAATGGCAGAAAAATCCCAGTATTCTCGGCTCAAAACCCTCCCGGGCCATTTCGTTCTCCTTTTTAGCTACATTTTCCTGCACCATGCCCTACACCTCCTCACAACCCTCAGGAGAAAAGGCGTGGATTTGGGCCATTATCGCCTCGTCTGTAAAGCCACCCATAGATATAGCAATTGTTGGACAGTGAGAGGCGCAAATACCGCAACCCTTGCAAGAGGCAGTAATGGTCCTGGCCTTTTTCCTCTTGCCCACCTTCTCAAGGGTAATGGCATTGAATGGACAAAGGCTTTCACAGATCCCGCACCCTATACACTTACCCTGATCTACACTAGATACTATAGGCGCTACTGCCACCTTGCCCTTTGCAAGGGGGATCGTTGCCTTGGCAGCTGCGGCCTTGGCCTGGGCAACCGACTCTTCCAGACTCTTTGGCCCATGGGCCAAGCCACATAGGTACACCCCATCAACCGCCACTTCCACAGGTCTCAATTTGGCATGGGCCTCTAAGAAGAAACCGTCAGAGGTTAAAGGGGCCTTAATAATCTTTGAGAGCCCCTCATTTTCTCCTGGAGCTATCCCTGTTGATAAAACCACAAGGCTTGCAGGGATCTCTAGGGTTTCCCCTATAAGTTCATCATAGATTCTGACCTTAATGCCTCTTGACTGCTTGATAACTTCCGGCCTTTTTTCGGGTGCATATCGAATGAACTTTATTCCTTGTTTTCTGGCCTCCCTGTATAAATCTTCATAGAAGCCGTATGTGCGCATGTCCCTGTAAAAGATGTATATGTTGAGCCCTGGTTTAAGCTCTTTGAGTTTGAGTGCGTTTTTTACCGCCTGGGAGCAACAGAGCCTGCTGCAATGTTGCAGGTCCTCTCCTCTTGAGCCCACACACTGGATCATCACCACGTTTCGGGCATTTCTCAAAAAGCCCTTCCCCTTGGCAAGCTTCTCTTCCAGCTCCAGCTGGGTCACTATCCTATTACTATCATTGTATGCATAGCCCTTGGGCCTATATTCCTGTCCACCTGTGGCAAGCACTATCACGCCATGGTTGATCATCTCTGTCTTGCCATTACGGCTGATGGCGCTAGTAAAATTACCGACATATCCAGATACAGATTCAACCTGTGAATTGGTAAGTATCTGGATGTTCTTATGGCCCTTTACCTTCTTTATCATTTCCTTTAGGACCTTTGATGCGTCCTGACCATCTAAAGTCCACTTCAGCCTCTTGAGATTGCCCCCTAAGTCTTTGTTTTTCTCAACAAGCACCACATTATAACCTTGGTCCCCAATGGACAGGGCCGCTGACATGCCTGCTGCACCACCACCTATGACCAAAGCCGAAGGTGTCACATCCACTGTTGGCTGATCCAGAGGGGTCAAAAGCCGCGCCTTGGCCACAGCCATACGCACAAGATCCTTTGCCTTCTCTGTAGCCTTTTCTGGCTCCTGGGCATGGACCCAAGCACATTGGTCCCTTATGTTTGCCATTTCCACCAATGCAGGATTAAGCCCTACAGATCTTAAGGTCTCTTGAAACAGAGGCTCATGCGTCCTGGGAGAACAGGCAGAAATGACAACCCTGTTAAGACGATTTTCCTTGATCTTTTCTGCAATTGATTTGAGGGCATCTTGAGAGCACGAATAAAGGGTATCTTCGTATAAGACGACCCCTGGAAGGGTTCCTGCATAGTCACGTACAGCCTTAACATCCACCACCCCCGCAATATTTACACCGCAGTGACAAACAAATACACCGATACGCGGCTCCTCATCCTCCAAGGCCTTATCCTCATCTGGATAGGTAACAGTAACCGTCTGGCTGTTTCTTGCCTCTGCCAAGAGCTCTGAAGCTATTGCAGCAGCCCCTGACGCCTGGGTAACAGATTCAGGAATATCTTTTGGACCTTGAAAGGCGCCGGCGACCAAGACTCCGCTTCTTGAAGAAAGTAGCGGCGCATCTACCCTGGTACGACAGAAGTTGTAATGATTCAACTCTATATCTGCAACCTTCGCAATGGTCTTGGCATCTTCTGGAGACTCCAAGCCAACAGACAAAACAACCATATCAAAAAGATCAGAGTGATGCTTACCATCACCGGTGGTCCATGTAAGGGCAAGCTTACCATCCACCTGATCCACCCGTGGCACCCGGGCCCGTATCACATTGATACCATACTTTTCCTGGGCCCGCTTTCTGGCCTCATCAAAGCCTTTGCCCATGGTCCGAACATCCATAAAAAATATGGATATGTCCAAATCTGGCTCGTGCTCCTTTGCAACAGATGCTTCCTTTACCGCATACATGCAGCACACAGAAGAACAGTAGCCGTTACCACATGTCTCGTCTCTTGAGCCTATACACTGTAGAAAGGCTATCTTTTTCGGAGGCTTGTTATCAGAAGGCCGTACAATATGCCCCTCTGTCGGTCCAGATGCACAGGTAAGACGTTCAAATTCAAAGGCGGTCAAGACATCTGGAAAGCGACCATAACCAAATTTTTCCAGCACCTTATCATCTACCCTGCCAAAGCCAGGGGTTAACACTACTGCCCCAACCTTTAACTCGAGTTCCTTGGGCTGCTGACTAAAGTCTATTGCTCCAGCAGTACAGGTCTGGGAACATAGATTACATGTTTCGTAGTTGACCCTGAGACAGGCCTTGGCATCTATGTAATAACTAGAAGGGATAGCCTGGGCATAGTCAATATGCGGAGCCCTTGTTATATCAAGGCGCTCGTTGTAGGTATCAACAACAGGCCTGGGACAATACATGGTGCATATGCCACAGGCTGTACAAAGGTCTTCATTTATATATCTGGGTTCTTGATAAACCTTTGCTGTAAATTGACCAGGTTTGCCCTTGAGGCCCTCAAGCCTTGCATTTGTCAAAATTTCAATGTTGGGAGACCGACCGGCCTCAACAAGCTTGGGAGCAAGAATTCACAACGAACAATCGTTGGTGGGAAAGGTCTTGTCCAATTGGGCCATCACTCCACCAATGGACGCCTTCTTTTCCACCAAATATACATAGTAGCCAAGCTCAGAAAGGTCCAACGCAGTCTGTACTCCTGCGACTCCCCCTCCAAGGACCAAAATTGCACCGCTTTTTGCCATTATATCAACTCCAAGTCCTTCAAAAGTTTGTAATAACTAGTAAATCAACAGGCTATATGGCCTGCCGACATCAGATCTTGATTAGCTATGGCCTCCAGGGGAACAGCCCATACCGGGTATACCAGAGCCAAGCTCGCGCCTCATTGCCATATCGAAAAGCACACGTTCCTTTTTCTTGTCAAGGCCAAGGGCCTTTCTCCTTTCGTTTATCTTGTCGATCATCTTGTTGGCAAACTCGTTAGCCCCTTGGGCAACATCCCAACATCCGCCATATATATCATTCATCTGCTTGAAACAAAAATCTGTTACCACCTGAGAACCTGTGGTTGGAAAATTCGGTCCAAACACAACATATGCCCCACTCGAGACAAAGTACTGACCGATAGAGACCGCCTTTTCACTCATCCACTGGGGTGCACAGCCCACCACTGGCAAATCGCTGATATCTGTTCCCAGTCCTCCAGTATGGACCATTTCAGTACAGGCAACAAGAAGACGGCTGTTATCGACACAGGAACCCATATGCAACACAGGAGGACAACCTACAGCCTCCAACACCTCCTTTAACCCGTCACCAGCCATCTCCATAGCTTCGGGAGACAAAAGGCCTGCCCGACCAATACCTGTTGCAGCACAGCCTGTCACAAGGACTAGCACATTATTGGCAATTAACTCTTTGGCAAGCTCTACATGGACTTCGTCCATTACCCGATAATTGTCACAGCCAACGATGGCGGCAACACCCTTTATCCTACCGTTTATGATATTATCATTCAGTGGCTTATAAGACGCCCGAAAACGCCCCCCAAGAATGTAGTTGATGGTTTCATGGCTAAAACCTGCAACCACATCCATTTCATGCTGAGGAATGCAGTACTTTCCTCTCTCAGGAAATTTGGCTATGGCCATCTTAACAATCTCTTTTGCCACATCTAATGCCCTGTCCTCGTGGAACTGGACATGCTTGGCGCCAGTAATCCTTGCCTTGTCAGAGGTGGTGATTAGCTGGGTATGATAATTTTTTGAAACAGGAGACACACCTTGCATAATACATTGGACATCAACCACCATCGCCTCCACTGCACCTGTGGCAAGAACCACTTCCTGTTGCACGAAACTTCCGGCAATAGGCAGGCCTCTCCTCATCAGAATCTCGTTTCCAGTGCAACATACACCTGCCAAGTTCACACCCTTAGCACCAACCTTTTTGCATTCAGCAACGATCTCGGGATCGTTTGCCACCATTGCCAAGGCCTCAGCCAATACAGGTTCGTGGCCATGAACAGTAACGTTCACCTCGTCCTTCTTGAGAACACCAATGTTTACCTTTGTCCTTAGTGGCACAGGCGTCCCGAACATGATATCAGACAACTCAGTGGCTATCATTGAAGCGCCCCAACCGTCTGCCAAGGCACATCTAGCAGCCTGCAGCAAAATGCTCTCGTAATTTTGATCAACACCCATATGGGTCCTATGCATCATCTCCACTACTTCACGATCAACCCCTCTGGGCGTCACTCCGAGATTATCCCACAACTCCTGCCTTGGTTGAGGCGCACGCTTAACAAAAGAAAGAACACCCTCTTGTTGCCCAAACTCACCAACAAGCTTTTTACCCACTTCTATGGCAAGATCGGTCTTTGACTTTTCGCCTGGATCAATACCAAGCCTAATAGCGGTTTCCCTAAGCTTGACCCCGTCTTTTATCTCGTAAGGTGTCTCACCTTTGGCCGTTGCAAGAAAAGCCAAGGCAACTCCTCGCCCATGATCCATGTGAGCGGCAGCGCCACCCGCCACTATTCTGGCAAAATTCCTAGCCACAACTGTTGGTGCATCAGCACCACAGATACCAACCATGGAATCCACACCCTCGATTATCTGGCAAGGTCCCATATTACAGTTTCTGCAGCATGTTCCTCCCTTGCCAAAAAGACATGGCTCTACACTTCTATCTTGAACCCTGTGAGCTGCAGTAATAACTCCTGATGCACACTCGTTACACAGGACTTCACGGTTTGCCTCACATTGGATACTGGGACATCCGCCATTCCCCTTTTTGAATCTTCTGCTGGTGTCCATAAAAAATTCTCCTTAATAGTTTGAACAAAAATCAGGCAAGACCTGCAAATTGCTTGGCGGCCTGAACCGTATTCTTCATAAGCATGGTGATTGTCATGGGGCCGACTCCCCCTGGCACAGGAGTAATAGCTGCCGCCTTTTCTTTAATTGCATCAAAATCCACGTCTCCACACAAGATGGCCTTACCTTCAGGTGTCTTTCCAATACGGTTGACTCCAACATCTATAACAACAACACCTTCCTTAACCATATCTGCAGTAATTACCTTTGGACGGCCGGCTGCCACAACCAATATATCCGCCCTTTTGGTATGAAAGGCCATATCTCTTGTTCTGGTATGACAAACGGTGACGGTTGCATTTCCAGCCGGACGTTTCTGAAGCATAAGATTGGCAATAGGCTTGCCAACAATGTTACTGCGGCCTACCACAACCACTTCAGCTCCACTTGTCTCAATATTGGAACGAATCAACATTTCCAAAATACCATGAGGGGTACAGGGCAAAAAACACGGCTCACCAATAACCATTTTTCCTACGTTAACCGGATGGAAGCCATCGACATCCTTATCAGGTGATATGGCATAAAGGACCTTTGATTCATCAATATGCTTAGGAAGCGGAAGCTGCACAAGAATACCGTGAATGCTTTCATCATTGTTGTATTTCTCTATGAGCTTGAGCAGGTCATTTTCTGAGATATCCTCAGGCTGATTATCCTGGATAGAATGAAAACCAAGCTCGTGGGCGGTCCGTTGCTTGGCAGTTACATAGGAAACCGAAGCTGGATTTTCACCCACTAGGATAGTTACCAACCCAGGAATTATACCGTGTTTTTCCTTGAGCCCAGCCACTTCATCCTTAAGCTCTTGCCTAATCTGTTTTGCTATCTCAACCCCACTGATAATTCTTGCTGACATATATCCTCCCCTGCTCTTTTATGAATAGAGATTCAAACTTGTGAACTTCATTACCCAATAGCAAAGTTTAGACCATATAGAATTCATTTAGTCAACCGCGCTGTGCGGAATAGAACTAGCTGAAATTTCAGGTTAATTTAAAATGGTGGCGTGTTACCTAACCCAAAAACGTAACAAAATAAATATTTCGGGGCAAAACGCCCCAACCATGAGGCCTTTTCCCCCGAAAGCAAGCTACCTTTAGCGCAACACATATTGAACGAGAAAGCAAAGTTTCGGGAATAATTCCAAAAAAGAGCTGAGAAATGAAAAGGCCTCAAACTACAAGACCCAAGATGGCGAGATTTTTGATAGGCGAGAAATTTGGATCAAGCTTCTCGATAGACAGCAGGATAACTAATTTAAATAACAGCAAATAGTGATAAGATCTTTACAGATGAAGGGGAGAAGGAAGCCTTTTGGTGTGGTTCTTAAGTTCATGACGGCCAAGTATATTTAAAGGGCTTCTGGACAATAAAAAAACAGTAGCGGAGCAGTATGGGCTGATTGCCAATTTAAGGAAAGATATTTAAAAAAACAGCCCATTTGGATAAATATCAAGTCCAAATGGGCTGCAATAGACAGATACCAATGTATTGGTATATGTTGGTAATGGTAATATAGTTTCCCTAGGGCTTCAAAGCCGTAAAACAGGACTTTTTAAGGTTTCCTATTATCTATTTTGATAAACGTCTGGTAAAGGCCAGAGTGCCCAAACCTATTAGAGCAAAACCTAACAAAAATAACGTGGCTGGCTCAGGTACCTGTGTACCATGAAGCATCAGATTCCCCTGATACTTTATCCACTTACCTGTAACACTGCTATCAGCATTATTAAGCGTGCCACCAAACCATATTTCAAGATCTGGATCTACAACATCTGCCACAAATGAAAATGTAAGTCCAGATTGATTGCTATAAGAAAGGCCATCACTATAATCCCCTGTTGTTAAATAGAAATGCAATACTGATAGATTGTTGACAGGAAGGAAATTATATGCCCAGTCGTTGGGAACTGTTGGATTTGTGGGATTGTATAACTCTGTTTCACCCCAATGAGCAGCATCACTACCACCAATTCCCCACAAATTAAACTCTACTAAAAACCAGTCACCATTTATAATTGCAGCGACATCCGAAATATCACTATTTTGGGAATAATATTCTCCTGTAACTTGATCTTGGTTATTAATATATTCATGCACCGTCCATTTTCTTGAATTCAACGGATACGGATTTTGATTCTGAACATCCCTAGAATACATCGTATAGCTCATTAGGGCTGTATCGGTCATAGTGAACTTATAAAGAGTAGCCCATACTGATGTAACTGTCATTCCAAAGATTACGCAACTTGTTAAAAAGCTAGCTAAGGCCTTATTCATAGCACTCCTCCTCCATATTAAAAAAATATTTATTCATATGTGATACAAGCATATTTCGAGTTAAAAAATACTCGTCAAGCCTATTGCTCCTCCTTAACACGTAAGAGGGTATTTTCTTAACAAGACGAGAAAAATATCGGATTTCCTTTTCTGTTGTTTCAAAAAAACGGCTTTTCATACTGTTTCCCAAAAGCCTAAAAACAGCGTCTGCCTTTGCAAGAGGTGCAATTTCAGGAGGGCCATCTGTAGGCTCGATAAAATATATACCCTTTAGCCTACTCCCCAATTCGTTACCATCAGGATAACACCTTAGATAATATTTATTCTTGAATGGGCTCTTTTCTTCAAAGGAACAGTTAGCAAAAAGTCTTTGGGCTATCTCTTTAGTAATTTGCAACCTCATCTTGCCATGGGCAATCTTTGGTATATCATCTGAAGGATTAAGGACCACCATATCATCAGATAGCAACTTGCAATTTTCATCAATAAGCCCAGCCACTATGGATGACTTTCCTGCTCCACTGCTACCTACAAACATTATTGCCATTCCATTACCATTAGTTACAGCACTGGCATGCATTACACAAAGCCCCTTCGCCAAAAGACAGGCCCCCATTACCAAACCACATATATATAAATGAGATAAATCTCTTAAGGCACCTCCATCACTAAAGTAAATGACTTGTTCTTTATTGACTCTAAAAAAACCAACCTCTTTAAAATATAATAAAAAATGACCCTTTTTATTTTTTTTTATAAACCAATTAGCACTTAACTTTTTATTTATCCTTCTTTGAAGGATATTAATATCATAATCTAGGTCGCTTTCTTCTATCTCTATAAAATCATATAAAATTAGGTCTGATTTAATTACTTGCCCATGTGCTTTATAATATTTTTTCCCGCTAGCCAGCACCTGATTATAGACTTGGATGATGTACGGTGTT
>CAZNKP010000003.1:0-20842 GCA_964573805.1 uncultured Desulfobacterales bacterium
ATTTTCTGCAAGTGCCTGAGGAAGTAGATGTGCTGGACATATCGGCATACAGTCCTCAAAGGTTACCCTCCAGAACATGGCGTGAGTGTATCAAGACATTGGAACATCTTGGGCATTGGGATGTTGATGATAAATCCGGGCAGCCTCCTAATGTTTATGAGAAGCCTTTGGATGATGGATGGCCGGGTTATGAAGAGCCTTTCCAGGCTGTAAATTGAAGTTGAAATAGCCGGCAACAGGGAAGCGTGTCTTTCTTCTGCCGATTTTGCATAGACATGCCCGTTTATTTCATATCCCAGAAAATGCAGCATCAGTTTTGCCATCAAGTGTCACTCTCCCAAAAGGAAGACTTATTCCAGGAAAATATTTTCCTATAGAGAAAAAATTTTCCCATTGAGCCACCATGTTTTGTTTATCCCGGGTTTTTCGCCAGTTTTTTTATTAAAAAACGTTTTCCATTCACCTTGGTGAATCTGGAGGGTTGTTCACCCAATCGCTGAAAGGCGATTTCCTATCACCTTCCTATCACCTCCCAAAACCATCTTGCACAGGAAATGTCAAAAATTCAGTTCACAACAATATTTGTCGATTACTAAGGGGTAGATAAGAAAACTTATCGAATGGGTTTGAAAAGAGAGTGTTGAAGGTAAATAAATAGATTTCCTAAGGGCAAAGGTAAACTCTTTAAGGCCGACCTTAAATAAATGATCTTAAAAGTTAAGACGAGAAATTATGGCTACAAGAAAAAAATCACCTGTTTTTTGCTGCGATATAAATTGACCCTGCTTGGTCTAAACCTAGCGATCTTGATAGCGGTTTTATCTAACATTTTTGACCTTGACCCCTTTGACCGGCTGGTCTCGTTATTCAGTTCTGTAGAAAAATATGAAATAGATGAAATCTTTATTGGGGCACTGGTCTTTCTGGTTTTTTTTATGGCAGAACTCATACTATGGCATAGGAATCAAAAGATTGAGATAGAGAAGGTTAAGATTTATCGGGCAATGATTGCCTCTTCTCATCATATTCTTAACAATTTTCTAAACCAAATGTTAATATTTAAGATGACGGCTGAAGAAACTCCAGGCTTTGACCAAGACATCTTAAAACTCTACGATGAGATCATTAAAGACGCCAAACAACAGATTGAGGCCTTAAGTTCTATTGGAAAGATAAGTCAGGAAGCAATTGAAGAATCTATAAAGCCCCGGCCCCGAGGGCAGATATCTGGCCAATCGGATACTGTTGATAATACTTGTTGCCCTTCTTCTTGAGCTAGTTTCTCCTCTCTAAACAGGGTGGTATTGTCCATTTTAGTGCATGAAAAGATCTTCCCATACATGAAAAAAATTTCCACTTCATTTCACCTAAACAAGAATATCTTGATATTCTTCAGTTTTTAAATCTTAAAACTCCCTATTTGTGGCACATAATATGCGGAACCCTAGGATTTAAGAAACCATTATAAGGAGTGACAACTTTATGAGAAAATTAAGTGCTTGTTTCTTGACGGCTTCTTTATTCCTAAGCCTCCTTTTCATCTGTAAGGCTAATGCATTAGACATCGGAACAAATATCACAATTTACGATGGAAGATCCAGCGAAGACTATGGCTGGCATGGGAAAAACGAGGATAACGAAGTAGAACCAGATTGTGATGATGGTCAAGAATGGGATCTTGAAAGGTTTTTTCTCAAAAATTCAGAATTGCAGGTAGTAGGGGGATTCGATTTCAAAAATGGACACGACGGTTTTGAAATAGGAGACATCTTTCTTGATTTGGATGGAGACCACAGCGCCCATGGAGTTTCTACTAGCAACGAAGGTTATTTTGACATACTCGGCTCCAACATGGGATATGATTATGTAATCCATTTAGATATCAATGGTAACACTTATTCGGTTTATGACATCCAAGACGAAAGCGCCTTAAAGCTATCATCTGTCTATTACTCTAACACAGGCAATGCCAACTCCAATCCTTTCCGCTACATTGCAGGAGGAAACTATGTAACTATGGGCAATTTTTCTTATCTTGCTGGCCTCTCTAGCAGTGATGTTGGCAACCTTCTTGGAGATACCCATTATGCCATGACTGGTTTTGATCTTTCCTTCATCGCTGGCCAAAATTTCATAGCACATCTAACTCTTGGATGTGGTAATGACAACCTTATGGGTAAAGGAACTGTACCTGTTCCAGAGCCAACCACCCTCATACTCTTGGGTAGCGGCCTTATAGGAATTGCCAGCCTTGACATAAAACGGCTATTGAAAAAGGCTTAGAATGTGAAATTAAATTTAACATTTGGTGTGTTGGAGCAAATTTCAAATATGCTCTGGAACAAAAGCGGCCAAGAATAAATCATGGGTATATAGGCTTTCCCAGTCAAGCCATGTGTATTTCAAGGCCGCCTCTTCACCAATTCCCCTGGAGGTTTAGCCCTTTTCCGCACTTCTAATCCTAAGCCCTTCAAGCCTAAAGAAACCGTATTTTTTCCATTTAAAGATTAGAAATCTTTTCACACATGAAAATCTGGAAACCATGTGCTAACTTGCAAATTATACTACAAAACAGGAGGAGAAAGAGACCGGTTTTATGAAACCATTCAAGGCTGTTCTTTTTGATCTTGACGGGACCTTGCTTGACACCCTCATGGATTTAGCCCTTTCCATGAATAGAGTGCTTGAGAAAAACGGGATGCCTACCCACGATGTGGACCGTTACCGCTACTTTGTAGGAAATGGAGCAAACATATTGGTCAAACGTGCAGTTCCTGAAAAAAAGAAAAAAGAAACAAGGCTCTTAGAACGGCTTTATAAAGAATTTTTGACAGACTATGCCCATAACTGGGACAATAATACCAGACTTTATAAAGGCGTAGATAAAATGCTTGATGGCCTTGTTGAAAGGGGTTTGAGGCTTGCCGTTCTGTCCAATAAACCCCATGACTTCACCAGATTATGCATAAAGCGTTATTTGAGCAAATGGCCTTTTGATATAGTGCTTGGAGACAGACCGGGCATCCCCAGAAAACCTGATCCTGCAGGGGCACTGGAAATAGCAAAGACATTGGATATAGCCACTGATTCGTTTCTTTACCTTGGAGATACTTCTATCGATATGATCACTGCATCAAAGGCAGGTATGTTCCCTGTTGGAGTTCTATGGGGCTTTCGCGACAGGGCAGAACTCGAGGAATCTGGGGCCAAGACCGTAATTTCACAGCCAGAACAAATATTACAGTTGTTTTCTCAAACCTGACTATGGGATTCCACGTGGAACTCCATTAAAGGGAAATGGTATGAATTTTGTCTTTGAATCTGTCCTTTTTTCTTGGCTACTACTTAAGCAGGCTGCTCCCTTTTTTTTATTTGGCCTTTTGCTAGCCGGGCTTTTAAAGATGGTTTTGTCACCGGAACAGGTAGCAAAACATCTGGGGGCCAAGGGGATAGGCCCTATTATAAAAGCTGCTGTCATTGGCATTCCACTCCCCCTTTGTTCCTGCAGCGTGCTGCCAGTAGCAGCCTCATTGAAAAAACAAGGAGCCGGCAAAGGCCCTATAGCGGCGTTTCTTGTCTCCACCCCGGAATCAGGCATAGATTCCATTGCGATCTCATGGGCCCTTCTGGACCCAATAATGACATTTGCCAGACCCATAGCCGCCTTTTTGTCTGCGGCAGTAGCTGGCCTTTTTCAAAATATTGTGTCAGATCCTATGCCAACAGCACAAGCAACCAACCTGAAAGGATGTTCGTGCAGTTGCTCTTGCAGTTCTCGACAGTCAATTACAACATACAGAGGAACGGTTACAGAAAGAGTCCATAATGATGATAAAAAATTTGCCAGACAGCTTATGGAAGCTGTACTTGAAATCTGGGACGACTTATCTCCCTGGTTTTTTATAGGGCTTATGGTTGCTGGTGTAATCGCTGGCCTTGTGCCTGCTGACTTTTTTAGTAGTCATCTTGGTGGGGGCCTCTCCTCCATGCTACTTATGCTGCTTATTGGAATTCCAATATATATCTGTGCCACCGCTTCCACTCCTGTTGCTGCAGCAATGATATTAAAGGGTATGAGCCCTGGAACGGCCCTTGTCTTCCTTATGGTTGGGCCTGCAACAAATGCCACCTCAATGGCAGTGCTTCTTAAAATTCTTGGGAGAATCGGTACTGCAATATACCTTGCATCCATTGCCGTTTGCAGCATTGCATGCGGTCTGACCCTAGATTGGCTTTACAGCGCTTGGAATATCAAACCAACTGCAATCATTGGAAAGGCAGCAGAAACGATACCTGAATCTCTAATGCTTGTGTCTGCCCTTTTGTTACTTGGAAGCTTTGCTTACCTGCGTTTAAAAAGGCTTGCGTCTATAAAGAAATTAAACAACAGCACAGCGCACCAGGATTAATCCAAACTTTATCAATGCAACAAAACTGGACAAAAAAATTTTTATTGTTATCATCCCAGCGATTCCTGTTTGCACTGTTAGAGGATGCCTGATAAGGTATCATATAATTTGCAAATAGAATCTACAGTTGGTCTTAAATTTCCTAGTTGATGTAAAAAGTGTTTTCTTGTCTGCTGCATCCCGATTAATGACCACCAAGTCGGTCTTGCTGGAATCGTCTTCTTATGACCGTCTCGATCTTGCTAAGGGCAACTGTAATAAAAAAATAAATAAAGGACCAATCTAATGACTAACAATGCTGACGGCCATTGGCCTTGCAATTTTGTAGTGTTTGGTGCCCTGGGAGATCTTTCCAGGAGGAAACTGATGCCCTCTCTCTATCACCTGGAACGGGATGGCCTGCTGGAACCCGAAACAAAGATCATAGGTGTAGCCAGAAGGGATAAAACCGATGAGTCTTTCAGAAACGAGATTTTGGAAAACATGAAAAAATTTCTCAAATGGGACATGGAAGACAAGATCTGGCACAAGTTGTCAGGCAGGCTCAAGTATGTACGGGTCAATCTAGACCAACCTCAAGAGTACGAAAACCTAAAGGCCGTTATAGGCCAAGAACAGCGTGCAAATGTAAACTACATGGCAGTTCCGCCTGGACTCTTTGGCAATATATGCAAAGGGCTTGCATCGGCTGGTCTTATTGAAGAAAACAGCCGTATTGTCATGGAAAAACCAATTGGCCACGACCTGACATCTTCTAGAAAGATCAACGATACCGTTGCCGAGTTTTTTAGAGAAAAACAGATCTACCGTATTGACCACTACCTTGGGAAGGAAACGGTGCTAAATCTTTTGGCCATACGGTTTGCAAATTCTATCTTTACCACCAATTGGGACCATAACACTATTGATCATGTGCAAATTACTGTGGCTGAAGAGGTCGGTATAGAAGGACGTTGGGGCTATTTTGATAAATCAGGCCAGTTGAGAGACATGGTACAAAATCATTTGCTTCAAATACTTACCCTCGTAGCTATGGAGCCTCCGGCATACTTGGACAGCCACAACATTAGGGCAGAAAAACTTAAGGTCTTAAAGGCCCTTCGTCCCATAACTGCAGACAATGCAGATGAAGTAACGGTAAGAGGACAGTATACTGCAGGTTTTATGAAGGGGGGTCCCGTGCCCGGATATAACCAAGAAGAAGGTGCACAGCATGAAAGCTCCACAGAAACCTTTGTGGCCCTACGGGTAGACATAGACAACTGGCGTTGGGCAGATGTTCCCTTTTATCTACGTACAGGGAAACGTATGCCCACCAAGTTGTCTGAGGTTGTTATCGTCTTCAAGAAACTGCCCCATAATATATTCACAGGGAACAGGAAAAACCTGCCTGCAAACAAGCTTATTATCCGCCTTCAACCCCATGAAGGAATAGAGATAATGATGTTAAACAAGGTGCCAGGCATCGCAAAAAACGTGCGCCTTCAGAGGAGCATGCTTGATCTCAGCTTTTCCGAGGCCTTTAAGGTTGAACGCATTCCAGATGCATACGAACGGTTGATCTTGGAAACCATGCGAGGGAATCAGGCCCTCTTTGTTAGCAGGGAAGAGGTTGAGGAGGCCTGGCGCTGGATCGACTCTATCCAAAATGCATGGGCTGAACAGGCAGAAGCTCCTAAACCCTATCCTGCTGGAAGTTGGGGGCCTGTTTCTGCAGTCACGCTCCTTGCAAAGGACGGACGAGAATGGGCAGAATAGTAAACGACGTTGAGTCAGTGGTAAAAATAGAAAAATTTCCAGACCAGACCCGCCAGGCCAATGCCCTGGCAGACAGGGTTTCAAGACTCTTGGATAGGGCTGTATCTCAGACGGGAAAGGCAACTCTTGTGGTATCAGGAGGTTCAACTCCGGTCTTATTCTTTGAGGCCCTTTCAACCAGGGATATCAGTTGGAATAAAGTTACTGTGACCCTTGCAGATGAACGTTGGCTTCCGCCTGATCATGAGGCCAGCAACGAGGCCCTGGTTAAACGCCATCTCTTAAAAAATAAGGCCGCTAAGGCCTGTTTTGTGGGCCTTTATACCGGTAGTGATTCTGCAGAAGAGGGACAGGCCCAATGCCATAAACAAGTGAAAGAAATAGGGCTTCCTTTTGACGTGCTGATTTTGGGTATGGGCACAGATGGGCACTGCGCCTCTCTATTTCCAGGCGCAAATGGACTAAAAGAGGCGGTAGAGCTGGAGTCCAAAAGATTCTGCGTAGCCATAAAACCTGTTTCAGCCTTGCACGACAGGATAACCCTTACCCTTTCATCCATTCTTTCAAGCAGAGAAATCTTCCTTTTGGTAACAGGGAAAAAAAAGTTTCATGTACTTCAGAAGGCCTTGGCTCCTGGACCTCTTCATGAAATGCCCGTAAGATATGTGCTACACCTTTCTCATAGACCTGTATCAGTCTTTTGGGCCCCTTAGACAGTAGTGTCCCAATCTGTAAAATACAATTCATTTAAGGAATGATTTTATGAAAAAAACAGTCCTAGACGTAACAAAAAGAATAATAGAAAGAAGCAAAGCCAGCAGGCAGACCTATCTCAGCAGGCTAGAAGAGGCCCTTCGTTACTGCGAGGGACGCTCGTTTCGCCATTGTCTTCCTGCGAGCAATTTGGCCCACGCCATTGCCTCAGCACCACCTGAAGCTTCGAAGTCCCTTTTCGATGCAAAGGAACCGCTGATAGGGATCATCACCGCCTATAACGACATGCTTTCTGCCCATGCCCCTTATGAGCATTATCCTGCCATAATAAAGAAGGAGGTTGCCAAGGCGGGAGGGACAGCCCAGGTGGCGGGAGGAGTCCCAGCCATGTGTGACGGGGTGACCCAGGGAGAACCTGGGATGGAGCTCAGCTTAATGAGCAGGGACGTCATAGCCATGTCTGTAGCCATAGCATTGAGTCACAATCTGTTTGACGGGGTCCTGCTTCTGGGAGTATGCGATAAGATAGTGCCAGGACTGCTTATGGGTGCACTCCAGTATGGCCACCTGCCCATGGCCCTAGTCCCGACCGGCCCTATGCCATCAGGCATTCCCAACAGAGAAAAGGCCAAGGCACGTGAACTCTTTAGCCAGGGAAAACTTTCCAAAGATGATATGCTAAAAATAGAATCAAGAGCCTATCACGGCCAAGGCACCTGCACCTTTTATGGTACTGCAAACAGCAACCAGCTCCTTGCAGAGGTTATGGGACTTCATTTGCCGGGCGCTTCATTTGTCCAGCCAGACAGCCCTATCCGAAGGGCCTTTACAATAGAAATATCGCATCGTATATGCAGACTCGCGCGCCATGGTGTCGAACACCTGCCTATTGGAAAACTTATAACAGAAAAAACCATTGTAAATGCCATATCTGCCCTTCTTGCTACTGGCGGCTCTACCAACCAGACCATACACCTTGTGGCAATTGCCAGAGCCGCGGGCATACGAATAGATTGGCAAGACTTTTCAGACCTATCCGAAGCAGTACCTTTTGTGGTGCGTATTTACCCAAATGGTCCAGAAGACATAAATGAATTTCAAAAAGCCGGGGGCGTGGCTGCCCTCATTACTGAACTGCTAGAGGCCGGATGCCTTCATGAAGATGTAAATACAGTGGCAGGACCAGGACTTGAGCGTTACACAAAAACACCCATCTTGCGCGAAAATAAAATAGTTTACCAGAAGGCTCAGACACAATCATCAAATCCCAAAATCATTGCATCTGCAGCAAAACCCTTTGATGAAACTGGGGGGCTAAAAGTCCTCAATGGCAATCTGGGCCGAGCTGTTATAAAGACCTCTGCCTTGAAAAAGGGGGCCAGGACTGTCATAGAGGCCCCTGCCCTGGTATTCAACGATCAACATCAGTTAGTTGAGGCGTTTCATAGAGGCGAACTCTATAAAAACCTGGTGGCGGTAGTACGATTTCAAGGGCCTCAAGCAAATGGAATGCCCGAGCTTCATAAACTTATAGCTCCCTTAAGTGTGATAATGGACAGGGGCTTTAAGGTGGCCCTTGTAACAGATGGAAGGCTTTCTGGTGCATCTGGCAAGGTCCCTGCCGCCATACATGTCAGCCCAGAGGCCTTCTGTGGAGGTCTCCTTTCAAAGGTGATGAACGGAGACACCATAAGGATAGACATTGAAGCAGGACTTTTAGAACTAAAAGTTGCAGAAGAGGAGCTTGAAGCCAGAAATCCTGTCCAGATGGATTTGAATGACAGCCACTTTGACTTTGGCAGACAGATCTTTTCCCCATTGAGACGATGTGCCATGGATTCCGAGGATGGGGGAAGCTCGATATTTACTTACAATCAAGAGGCCCATACATGGTCTGAAAGATTTGCCCATGTAGGAAGAGAGGAAAGTCGCTCATGAAACATAACTGGAGGATTCCGGCTATAGATATCCTGAAAAGTGGGCCTGTGGTCCCTGTAATAGTAATAGATGACTCCGACAGGGCCCTAGGATTGGCAGAGGCCCTTCTCGAGGGAGGCATCAAGGTGCTTGAAATAACCCTGAGAACAAGGGCTGGCCTTTCTTCCATTGCAAAGATAGCCAAAAGGTTGCCTGAGGCGATAGTTGGAGCAGGAACCGTACTAAATCAGGACGATCTTATGGCAGTAACAGAAGCAGGGGGCCTCTTTGCAATAAGTCCAGGCCTTACTCCCAAACTCCTAGAGGCCGCATCCAACGGCCAGATAGCCCTGATCCCTGGAATCTCTACTGTCTCAGAACTGATGCTAGGCCTTCAGCAAGGTTACAACTGTTTCAAGTTTTTCCCTGCCGAAGCTGCAGGAGGGCTTAATATGCTCAAGGCCATCTCAGGCCCATTTCCAAATGTGCGTTTTTGTCCGACAGGCGGCATATCTCCCTCTAACTATCTGGATTATTTAAGGCTTGAAAACGTATTATGCGTAGGTGGTTCTTGGCTGGCCCCAAACGAACTTGTAGCCAGAAAAGACTGGGCAGCAGTAACGGCTCTAGCCAGAGAGGCTCTCTCAAAGGTATATTATAGCCATGGATAAAAAAACACAGAAGATCCCTGCCTGCAAGACCCGCCTTGTCTGCACAATTGGACCGGCATCGCAAGA
The DNA here is from genome assembly GCA_964573805.1 of uncultured Desulfobacterales bacterium. Lineage (GTDB taxonomy): Bacteria > Desulfobacterota > Dissulfuribacteria > Dissulfuribacterales > QOAL01 > JAADCZ01. The sequence continues at coordinate 9,536 of CAZNKP010000003.1, forward strand.
AATTGATACCCTTGAGAAAATGCTGAAGGCTGGCATGGATGTAGCACGGCTAAATTTTTCTCATGGTGAGTTTGACTTTCACGCAGAGTTAATAAAAAGAATCAGGCAGGCATCTGATAATACAGGGCTCCCTGTTGCCATCATGGCCGATCTTCCTGGTCCAAAGATGAGAATAGGCGATTTTGAAAAGGAACCTGTAATTTTAAAAAAAGGGGCAGAATTCATCCTTACATCTAAGGATATCTTGGGAGATGAGCACAGGGTCTCTATCACTATGAAAGAACTGCCTTCCGTGGTGAAAAAAGGGGATATGCTCTATCTCAATGACGGACTAATCCAGCTCCAGGTAATCGAGGTTGCCATTCCTGACATACGATGCCAAGTGGTGGTTGGCGGTGAGCTGAGATCAAGAAAAGGGCTCAATGTTCCGGGAATCGATCTAGGAAAGAGCGCCTTTACCAAACGGGATCACGAGTGCATGAAATTTGCGCTTGAACACGGTGTGGATGCAGTAAGCCAGTCTTTTGTAGGAAGTCCTGAAGACATAACCAGACTTCGAGACGCAGCCAGGGCCCTCGGTTGCGATCCCTTTGTAATAGCCAAAATAGAACGCTCAAATATTGTAAACATTATAGACAAGATTATCGCTGCATCTGATGGCATTATGGTGGCCCGGGGAGATCTGGGTGTAGAAATTCCCATAGAACGTATAGCCATTGTTCAAAAATTTCTCATGAGAAAAGCAAATGTGCTGGCAAGACCTGTAATCACAGCAACCCAGATGCTGCAGTCCATGACTCACAGTAGGCGGCCTACCAGGGCCGAGGCCACAGACGTCGCAAACGCGATACTGGATGGCACAGACGCTGTCATGCTTTCTGAGGAGTCAGCAATGGGAGACTATCCAGTGGAAGCTGTAGAGATGCTCCAGAAAATCGCCTCTGCAACAGAACCCTGCATGGAGCAGGCCCGTTTTAGGAGGCTTATTGAGGAACATGCCCAAAAGGTGGATCAGGAGCAAGGAATAATCAGAAAAGAGGTGGATCTTATAGCCCTGAGCGTGGACAGAATAGCTGCCCGTATGGATACGGCTGCAGTTTTTTGTCCTACAGATTCTGGAGCCACCGCAAGAAGAATAACCAGATTCAGGCTTCCATGTTGGATTGTAGCGCCAAGCCCTAGCAAAAAGACCTGTCGGCAGTTGCTCTTTTCCTTTGGGGTGGTGCCAATCCATAGCTTACATAAACCAACAAGGTGGAAGGGCTTGGTGGAGGATCTGGTAAAGGGCCTTGGTCTTTCAGGTCATGCAGTTATAGTTACAGAAGGTCCGTCAATTCGGCATCCTGACATGGAGTATAGGCTCGAAATCATAGAACTTGCTTAGGGGGCCTAAAGGTCTTCCTGTACCAATTAAAATGCAAAGAAATAAGGAGCATCAAATGACGATCAAAAAAAACAGAAAAGAATCTCCTGGCAGGGGTTCCGGTGCTAAATCCATGCCTAATAGGGCATACAAAGCCGAAATTAACGAATTAAAACGCGCCTTTGCCTATAATCTTTTTTATAATCAGGGGAAACCCCTCGAAAACGCATCAATAAACGACTATTACATGGCCGTGGCGTACACTGTACGTGACAAGATGCAGCATCTATTTATCAATTCTGTGGAAGGTCTCCTTGAGACCCCTTCCAAGATAGTATGCTATCTTTCTGCAGAGTTTCTTGTAGGCCCTCATCTACACAATAATCTTGTTTGTCTTGGTCTGTACGAACAAGTAACTCAGGCACTTTCAGAGATGGGTCTGGACATAAATGAAATAATAAATCATGAAGTGGAACCAGGCCTTGGAAACGGTGGCCTCGGACGCCTTGCTGCCTGTTACATGGATTCTTTAGCCACGCTTCAGATACCCGCCATAGGCTATGGAATCCGCTATGAACACGGAATGTTTCATCAAGTTATAGAAAACGGCTGGCAAAAAGAGTTGAGCGACATGTGGCTCCACCATGGAAATCCTTGGGAGATAAAGAAGCCCGACATCTGTTATGGCATAGGTTTTGGAGGCCACACAGAAAGTTATACCGATAATGATGGCAAACTCAGGATGCGCTGGGTGCCTGCCCGCATGGTAAATGCTGTGGCTTACGATACCCCTATTCCTGGTTACCGCGTGAACAGTGTCAACCTGCTTCGTCTTTGGAGTGCAGAAGCGGTGGATTCGTTTGACTTTGAGGATTTTAACGTAGGCGACTATTTTGGTGCCATAGAAGAAAAGGTAAAAGCAGAAAACATTTCAAAGGTTCTTTATCCAAATGATGAACAGTGTGCTGGAAAACAACTGCGGTTGGAGCAGCAATTTTTCTTTGTCTCTGCTTCTCTCCAAGACATGATCCGCATCCATCTTATAAAACATGATAATCTTGACAGCTTGCCAGAAGGCTTTGCAGCCCAGCTTAACGACACTCATCCTGCAGTGGCCGTTCCAGAGCTTATGCGGCTCCTTATGGACGAACATGGCTATGGTTGGGACCAGGCATGGCATATCACTACCAAGACCCTTTCATACACCAACCATACACTGTTGCCAGAGGCCCTTGAAAAGTGGCCTCTACCTCTTTTTGGCCATTTGCTACCGCGTCACCTGGAGATCATCTTTGAGATAAACAGGCGTTTTCTTGAAGAAGTAAAAGAACGCTGGCCAAACGATGAGGCACGTATAGAACGCATGTCTATTATCGAAGAAACAGGCCACAAATTTATCCGCATGGCCAATCTTGCCTGTATAGGCACCCATGCCATAAACGGTGTGGCCAGCATCCACACTGATCTTTTAAAGGCTCATACCCTAAGAGACTTCAATGAGTATTGGCCAAGGAAAATCAAAAATGTGACTAACGGAGTAACTCCACGCCGTTGGATGGTGGTTAGCAATCCGAGGTTAGCCGCCCTTATTACAGAGGCTATAGGAGAAGGTTGGATAAAAAACTTGGATGAACTTAAGGGCCTTGAAAAGTTCGCCCAAGACCCTTCTTTTAGAGAACAGTGGAGAAAAGTTCAGAAAGCAAACAAGCAAGACGTAGCATACAAAGCAGCGCAAAGAGATATAAAGATAGACCCAGAGTCTATGTTCGACGTGCAAGTAAAGCGTATTCATGAATACAAACGCCAGCACTTAAATGTGCTCCACATAATAACACTATACAACAGGATCAAAAACGATCCGGACATAGACATAATCCCCCGTTCCTTTGTATTTGGAGGGAAGGCAGCTCCAGGTTATTTTATGGCCAAGCTCATTATAAAACTTATAAACTCGGTGGCAGACGTCGTAAATAACGATCCAGACGTAAGGGACAGGCTCAAGGTTTTCTTTATTCCAAATTACAACGTAAAGGTGGGACATACCGTTTATCCAATGGCAGACCTTTCAGAGCAGATCTCCCTTGCAGGTAAAGAGGCCTCTGGAACCGGCAATATGAAATTCTCTATGAATGGGGCACTAACCATTGGCACTCTAGACGGAGCAAACGTGGAGATTCGTAAAGAAGTGGGGCCTGATAACTTCTTTCTTTTTGGCATGACTGTAGACGAAGTTATGGCCAGAAAGGCTGCAGGCTACAATCCCCGTGAATTTTATGATACCGATGAAGAACTCAGACAAGCCCTGGACCTTATAGCTTCAGGACACTTTTCCAAAGACAATACCCAATTATTTCAGCCAGTTGTTAATTCCCTTTTACATCATGATGAATACATGCTTCTTGCAGACTACCGCTCTTATATTGATTGTCAGGATAAGGTGGGGGAGAGCTATCGGGATCAAGAGCTTTGGACTCGAATGTCCATCCTAAATACTGCCCGCATGGGAAAGTTTTCCTCTGACCGATCCATAAAGGAATATTCTAATAAAATCTGGGGAGCCAAGCCCTTCTTCGTAAAGCTGAAATGGGAAAAAATCCCTGAAGAAGGCCTAACGTTTAGGCAGTAAAAGCTACACAGGGAAAATAATTGCAGGCATATTGTGGCCAATCCCAAAAACAAAAAATACTATGCACTATGGGGCAGACAAGGATTCCTGCTGCCCCAGCCTCCTCTTATTTAAGCACCTTGCAACCCAATCTTCCGTCGTTTTCTCTGCATATGGCAGAACCTATTTTCTCATATCTTGATATTGTGACAATAAATGTAACATAATGAGGTAGCCTCTCCCTTTTAATCGCTGGCCTGAACTGTGGTTTGGCCCAGCCACCAGCTTCACCTTGTTTATAATGTCTTGGAGTCCATATGGAATATTCCATAGGTATCCTGCCAGGATTGTAGCATGTAAAAACAAGCTGTCTTCTTCCAAGATCTGCCTCCACCTTACCAAGGCCAGGGACAGCAAGAATGGTTCTTGAAGCAAAGGCACTAGAAACAAAAAGTACAATGGAAATAAAAAATGCCAATCCAACACCCAACTGTATTTTTTGTACTTTCATTTCCAAAACCTCCCTTCGATACACAATTATTTCACAAACTTAATGCGCCATACAAGTTCCTCTATTATGGCTCCAAATTGGCAGGATTGTCAATTTTGATACCTGCCCAAAAACTTTTTTCCGAAGTGCAAAGACATAGACAGATCCGATTTATGAAAAAATAAAAAAGGGGGGAGGGAATAGTTTTATACACTAAGGACCTTTTATCACATGCTCCTTCTTGTCACTAACCGTTCATAAAGCCCTTGCAACCTCTTATTTGGCTCGACACCAAACTCTTCTTTTAGCTGTTTTCTACACTGTTCATAGATCTTTAGAGCCTTCAACTCGTCACCATTTAAAATATGAAGCTCCATAAGATTATAATATGCGTCTTCATCCCAAGGCTCTGCTCTTATATCAAGATGCATAAGCAATATGGCCTTATCAAAATCTCGCCTATCCTTGTAAATCCAGCTCAATTTTTTCAGCACCTGCAAAAAAAGCAGTCTCAACCTCTCTCTCTCAGGAGCGCACCAGTCTTCGTATCTGTGCTCAGGAAGCAAATCGTCTTCGTACATGGAAACGGCTCTTTCAAAATGGAAACATGCAGATGCAAGATCCTCCTTTCCAAAGGCTTCCATACCCTCTTTGGCCTCCTTTTGAAACGAGTCGATATCAACTGTAGATCCAGGTGGCAATACGAGCCGGTAGCTCTTGTCCATGCAAATAAGGTAGTTTGACCTAGCCCTTGCGCCAAGCTCTGGCTCAAGTATCGAGCGTATCATGGTGACTGCGTTCCAGAGCCAATTTCGTCCCTTTTGGGGGTCTGAATCGGGCCACAACACCTCGAGCAACTGCTCTTGGGTAAAAACCTTACCGTGGTTCATGCATAGAAACTTGAAGAGGATCTTTGCCGCCTTTCTCTTCCAAACCCCTTGAACGATTGGCTTGGAACCTTTTTTCAATTCAAAGCCTCCAAACATTTTTATGTGAAGGGGTTCTGGGGGCAGCCCCGAAAGACTTTCAAGCATTTGTCCTAGACAGGCCCTGGCTGTTTCATCTGGCTGGACCCTCATTGCCTGTTTCATATGCACCATTGCCTCTCTATAGCCCATCCGCTTCCAATGGTTGCAAATAAGCATTTTTTCATGGAGTGAAGCGTGGTTGAAAATTTCCTCTAGCCCCTTGCATCCCCTGTATCCAAAACCTGGCATCAACTCCATGACGTAGTCCCATTCGTAGCCCTTTGACAAAGAAAAGAGGGCCGTTTCCAAACATGGAATCAAGGGATCGCAAGTTAATAGAAAACCGTGACCACTTTGTCTCATAAGCCTGAGTGCCCTTTGAACAAATCCCTCTACAGAGCTTCCCTCTGTCTCCCTTTCAAGCTCAGCCAAGTAGAGAAGGCAGCGAATCTCCCTGTGAAGAATTGACAATCTCCTGCATCTCTCCATGCAATCTTCCAGAAGCCTTTTTACAAGACCCATGTGCCCCAGCCTCCTCCTGATGGCAAAAGCAGTAAACGCTGTAAGAGCGGCGAGAAAAAAGATATTTCCGTGAACGGCCAGATGATAGGCCTCCTTGATGGCAGTCTCTGTATCATCCCGGCCAGTAGAAAGACAGGCGGAGGCAAGAAGAGAAAGGACCTCCACCCACCTGGTAGGCTCCTTGAGCCTGGCTTCGTAAGCCCTTTCAAGCCATTTTCTACCCTGTTTGACAAGGCCTAGCTGGGCATGGACATAGGCCAAAAAGCCTAGGCTCACCCCGTGGGCAGACCTGTTGCTAGTGCTAGCCACAGCCTCTGCCTCCCTGAACCATTGTAGCGCCTCCCGGGCCTTGAAAAGCTCAAGCTTAACCACCCCCTTAAATATCATGGCCCATCCCAACCTCTTTCTTGGGTCTTTTCTTCTGAAGATGCTTATACAATGGTCAAGGAGACTTTCGCCCTGAACGAAATCACCTCTATCCAGGTGATAAAAAACCGCTTTTGGGGCCTTTAGATAACATCTGGAAGATTCATCCAATGGAAGGAACCTTGAATTTGCTATCCTTTCCACCTGTTTCCAAAGGCCTTCGCATTCTTCAAGCTCTCCAAGCTGATGCAGCGCTATAGCCTCGAACAACATAGCCTCTGCCCTGTAACGGCTAAAAAACCTTGCCCTTCTGGAAATACTCCTCGCCATATCCCTCGCCTTTCTGGCCTTAGCATTCAACAAAAGCGCCTCGCACAGCCTGCACCCAGCCTCCATATATACCTTTGAGCCAGTCTTTAGATACTTAAAAGCCTTTTCCAGACTTTCCATGGCCTCATGAATCAGCCCCAGATAAAGTTGGGCCTGACCCTTTAGAAAAAAAAGCCTTGGAACGTCCAAAAATACGGTTTCAGGCAAGGGCTCCATCCAGCCAAGCACTTCTTTTGCAAGACTCTTTTCCAACCATTTCAGGGCATTTTCTTGTATAAGCCTTATTGATCCCTCCCAGGCCGCAATACAGTTGTAGTGCCAGACAGCCCGGCTTATGTCTCCCCGTCTTTCAAAATGTTTGGCTGCCATCTGGTGAATATGACGTCTCCCTTCTTCGCCCAAGATGGGTCCAATATGCCGTTTCAAAAACTCCTTCAACATGGCAGAAAGACGGAAAGTATCTCCATGAGAGCCAATGGCTGCCTTTTCTATAAAAAAGCTTGCATTTAAAAGGGCCAGAAATTTTCCCAGCTGCTCTGATGATAGAAGCTCCTTCATTATTTCAAGATCAAAGGGCTCTAGTAAAAGGGCGATGCAAAGGACTTTTTTTTCGCACGGCCCCATATGAGAAAAGACTTCAGAATCCAAGTAATTCAAAAGGTCTTCTGGCATATTGAAACAAGGGCCAGAATTCAAGGGATTTGACCTCAACTCGAGACACAGCAGCGCTGTAGCTGCAGGCCAGCCACCAGTTGCCTTGAAAACCTCATCTGCCACCTTGTCAGATGCATTTGGTAGAACCCGAAACAGGTAACTTTCAACTTCCTCGCGGCTGAAATACAGTTGTCCTTCAAAAAGCTCAAGCACCCTTCCCTGTATCTTCAAGGCCGGAAATTCTTTGAAGCAAACCCTTTGGCGGGATAAAAGGACAACCGAGATAAAAGAAGGCAAGCGTCCAAAGAGCATAGATATCATCTCTTTACTGCCGCTCATGTCCGCAAGGAGATGGCAGTTGTCCATTATCAAAAGCCCTGCCCTACCTCCTTGAAGGATGAGCCTGTCTAACATCTTTTCAAGTGTCGTTGCAGGACTTACCAGACCTTTTTGGAGACTAAGCGAAGTATCGAAAAGATCTGGCCAGATACTCTCAAAGGCCTTGGCAAGGGCCTTTAATAGGACAACTTGATCGCTTCCAAGCATCTTGAAATCTATCGTGGCACACGGAAACGAAGCTTCTTTGGCAAACTGACTGGCAAGGATGCTTTTGCCACTACCTGGGCCTGCACAGATAGACAATACCATGCCAGGCTCAAACTCCTTATGGAGCATCTCAAGAAGCCCGTGCCTTCTAATGATGATTTTACCTAGATTCACTGTTGACCTTGCACATTTGAAAGACTGCGAAACCTTACCCGTTGTTTGGGAAGTAGCTAATAACTGTTCCCCAAAGCCGTATAACCGGCTTCCATAAAAAAAACTCAAGTGAGCAAAACGGTGGGCTTAAATCTTGGAAAAACAGGAGGCTTGAAAAAATCAGCCAAACAAAGCTGCAACCCGCCATGCTCCTCTACATACAAGGTATACCTTCATTTACATTTTTACAGCTTTCAAAGGTAAAGAAAAGGGCTTTGTTAAAAATGGCCTCATACCTAACATCTTGTTGAATTTTTGGGACTATACACCCGATATCCTCTCAAGAGCTGAGGAAGTCCTTGTCTATACTCCACCTTGCCCTTCGTGAGCCAAGGCTCCAAGTCTTGCCACACGCTAGCAAAACAACAGTCAAACTACACTATGCATACTAACTCATTCCAACTCATTCACCTGTCTTTTTCGTTCATGTGCTGGGAAAACCAGCACCTGCCTTCTTTTTATGATAGCCAACCGTTTCTGTTAGTTTTTTGTTAGTTTTTTCTGCTAAAAAAGTATTTGTTTAACTGCCTGAATATCTTAGCTCTTTTGCCAGAATGCGGCTGTTTGCCGTGGCTTTCAGGGTGACAATTTGGAGGGCAACTTGAAAGGTATAAGATCCATTATATGTCAAGCACCAAAAATTACTTCAATCTTTCTGTGTGTCATTCTTTCTTTGGCCTTGCCAACCTTTGCCTTATCACAGCAAACCGCCCAGGAAAGACCGCCCTATTGGTGGGAGCTTATAGATCTTTCGACAGAAGCCGCGGTTGACTTGGTTCCCTATGACTGGCTCAAGAATCAGGCGGAAAAATTAGTGGTGCTAAGCTCAAATGCAGTGGCCCATGACGGTTCGAGAGCTGATGTGCCAGGGGATATGCCGCCAGCAGAGGCCTTGTCTCAAGAAGCAGGCCATGATCTGACCTTGGATGAGATAAGGCAGCGTTTCAGGAAAAACCATCCGCAATACTATTTCTTGCGGGGCAAAGACCTCGAGCAATTCATGTACAGGGAACGCCTATCAGACTTGCTCCAGATGAAAAATGTCCAGCTCCTTGGCTCCATAGCGCCGAACGGGAACTGGCGCAGGATTCCGAAGCCAAAGCCCATGACCTTCAGGAATTTTTTCTTTAGGTGCAAAAACCAGTGGAAGGGCTGCACATGGAATTTTTATAAAAATCAGATGGACCCTTCAGGCCATTCCGGAAAGGTCAAGCTCCTTGACTATGTCCAAACCATCCAACACATCATCGACTGCACCAAAACTGGCAAGACAGTAAGGCAATGTGCCAAAGACTACCTTTTGCCCTTTGCCCTGTCTAAGTCTGTCATGGAATTCATCAAAAGCTCTGTCAGCTTTGCAAGTTGGAAATATATGGGCCAGGAAGCAGGCGCTGCAATAGAGGCCGGAAGCACTGCCGTTTCCCTGGCAAACTTCGGATTTCTTGCCTATGCAGACTACAAGGCCCTTCAGGAAATCTCCCTCTTTCTTGAAGAGCGTGAAAAGCTCGAAAAAACCAAGCAGAGCAACAGGCAGCTTGAAGAAAGAAACCTTGAAATCGACAAGGCCCTGTGGGACGGATCTGCCAGCAGCCTTAAGGCAATATTCGATCTTTTTTGGCAGCAATACAACTCAAGGGCCATAAAATTGGAAAAGGAACTCTTGTACACCTGGGCTTATGCAACAGATACGGCAAAAGAGTTGCAGAAAAGGCAGGAAATACTCGCTTCAGAGCTAAAAAAATTCAAAAAAGATTGCAAGAACGATCAAAGGGCTCTGAACATGCTGCTAAATGGTGACAAAAGATTCAAGCCAATTCTATCAACACTAAACTTTGACTTAAACACGGCATATTCACTGTTTAAACAGGAATATTTCAGCTCTAACATATGCGCAAATGATCAACTAAGGTCCGAAGCCTTTGAAAACTATGGCAAAATAAAACAACTTTTAGCAAAAATTGATCAACAGTTGACGACGATACAGAAAAACTGGCAGCAGTTTGAACAAAAGGAAAAGGATAAAATCATAGGCCTTGCCAATCAATTCGTAAAGCCCGTTGTCTTGGCCCCTGGGCTATACGAAGCCTATCTGGATTTTCTCCTGGCCTATGGGCAAAACATGGCGATGGTAAACAGGCTGTTAAAACTCAACAGGGCTTATTATCGAACAAACACCCGATACACCCACGGCAGGCTTAGAAACCTGCTTCTTTTTTTAAACAGCAGGATTGACACCTTCCCGAATGAAGAAACCCAGGAGAAGTTCAGGGAGAAACTTCAAGAGTTTGAACAAAAAATACAAGAACGCAAACCCCATTACTGCGGTTTGTCGCCTAAGTATAATCTCAAGGCCCCATGTTCTTCCAGCGACTCCTTGATAAAAGGATACAACATGGAAATCGAGTCAATGACCAGGGACCTCTATTATGCAGATGGGACAGGCCTGCAGCTCAGAACAACAATAGAGTCAGAGCTTTCCAGGTTCAAAGATATCGTAAGAATCAACAGTAAAAATGCTTCTCCAGAACTCTTTCAGAATCTCGTCCTTGGGCTTAAAAAGGCCTACCATGATGCAAACCTTCTTGAAATTAACCTCAGAGCCTGTGAATCTTCCAAAGAACCCCAGGCCATGTGGGTGCTCGTTCGCCCCCCAGAGATCAAGAACAGTCCAAGCGGGCAACGAAAATTTTGCTGGGGAATAGACAGCTACGAACACTATCTTAGTATTGGCCAATATCAGTCCCGCCAATATGAAAATCACCCCTCATGTCCAGGAAACGCTGACTTGAGCGCTATTATTAAATTCCAGTCTCCTCCTCAAAAAATAGAAGCCGGGGCTGCCTTCAGGCTGCAGGCCATGGGAACCATTCGGGGATTTCAAGACAGCAATGGCTATCGAGGTGAATGGTTTGCTTATGACACAAGGGGCTGCCCTGGGGCTACTATCACACCTTCAAAGGGAGAACAGGCCAAGGTTTACGTGGATCTTAGAGGGCTGAGCAAAAAGCCCATGCTACTAAACTATCCACTGGCAAGAACTGGATGGGCTGGAGAGCATTCCGATTCACTGAATATCGTCTGGAAGATGCCAGAAAATCCTCGTCCTGGGGACAAATGCACCATACTCGGACGAACCCCAAATGGTCATATCAAGTGGCACTATGTGTTTAAAGTCATTAATCAGCAATGAGACGACTGAACTGACTAAAAAGGTGACCTTTATGCAAAAAAAACCCTTTGTTATTTCTGT
>CAZNKP010000004.1:0-18769 GCA_964573805.1 uncultured Desulfobacterales bacterium
CTTTAATCTTCAAGCCGGAAGCAATTGTTTCTTTTAAAAGCTCTTCTGCTCCGTTCTGGCCAATGCGCTTGCGCCAGCGAGTCATGCTGGAAGGATTGATGGGAAGCCGATGCTCAAAGTGCTTCATCCCGCTAAAGTACTGCCAGTAGGGATTTTCCACCCAGCCCTCAACAACATCCTTGTCACTGAGGTTGTAAGTGTACTTCAGATAATGCAGTGCTACCATCAATCGAGTACTGACTCCGGGCCGGCCATTGTTCGGACAATACGTGGATCCGAATTGATCATCGAGTCGATCCCAATCCACTACCCTGGATAATTTCACCAAAGCATGGCCGGGATCAATGATGCGCGCAAGCTCAGAACGAAATAATTCCTGCTGAGGATCTTTTTGGGGTGATGCCTTTGGTTTCATGTCAAAAATTGCAAGCTTTCGGTGAAATAAAGTTTAATTGCTTGTAATTTATATAGCACATTTTGAATATTATTTCCAATAAAATCAGACAGAAATACACTTTTTCAGGAACGACTATTTTCAGGGCAATACACAACAAGGATCATAAAGGATCATAGCGGTTAAGATATCGCTTCGGTGTATTCAGTCATTACCGGAATCAAGGGTACTTGAAAGTAAGGAGGAATACTTATGTATGATGATGTTGATCGGTTGATAGATCAATTGAGGGATCCTTTGAGGCCCGGCCTTGAAGCCGCCTGGGCACTGGAGAAGATAGGCAAGCCAGCCGTAGAGCCCCTGATAAAGGCCCTGGGGGATAGGGATTGGAATGTCCGCTACTACGCCGCCATGACACTGGGGGACATAGGCGACAAACGGGCTGTGGAACCCCTGATAAAGGCACTGGGGGATAAGGATAGCTGGGTCCGCGAGTACGCCGCCGAGGCACTGGGGAAGATAGGCAAACCAGCCGTAGAGCCCCTGATAAAGACCCTGGGGGATGGGGAAAAGTATGTCCGCGAAAACGCCGCCGAGGCGCTGGGGAAGATAGGCAAGCCAGCAGTAGAACCCCTGATAAAGGCCCTGGGGGATAGGAATGAGGATCTCCGCTACTACGCCGCCAGGGTACTGGGGGAGATAGGCGACAAACGGGCTGTTGAACCCCTGATAAAGGCCCTGGGGGATGAGTATAGCTTGATCCGCGGTAACGCCGCCGAGGCACTGGGGAAGATACGCGACCCACGGGCTGTAAGGCCCCTGATAAAGGCATTGGGGGATGGGGATTGGAATGTCCGCTACTACGCCACCTTGGCACTGGGGGAGATAGGCGACAAACGGGCTGTTGAACCCCTGATAAAGGCCCTGGGGGATAAGGATGAGGATGCGAGTGTCCGCTACTACGCCGCCTTTGCTTTGGGGAAGATAGGCGACAAACGGGCTGTAGAGCCCCTGATAAAGATCCTGGGGAATGGGCTTGCGAAGGTCCGCCGTGACGCCGCCGAGGCACTGGGGAACACAGGCGACAAACGGGCTGTTGAACCCCTGATAAAGGCTCTGGAGGATGAGGATGAGCTTGTCCGCGGTTTCGCCGCCTGGGCACTGGCTAAAATAGGCGATCCAAGGATGTTTGAACCCCTGATAAAGGCACTGGGGAATGGGAATGCGAAGGTCCGCCGTGACGCCGCCGAGGCACTGGGGAATATAGGCAACAAACGGGCCGTGAAACCCCTGATAAAGGCACTGGGAGATAGGGATTGGCGTGTCCGCAAGAACGCCGCCTTGGCACTGGGGAATATAGGCAACAAACGGGCCGTGAAACCCCTGATAAAGGCTCTGGGGGATGAGGATGAGGATGTCCGCAAGAACGCCGCCGAGGCACTAAAAAAGACAGGTTGGTATCCAGATACAGACGAACAGAAAGCATTATATCTTGTGGCGCTACAAGAATGGGATAAGGCAGTTAAATTGGGCGAGCCAGCAGTAAAACCCCTGATAAAGGCCCTGGGGGATGAGGATGTCCGCAAGAACGCCGCCGGGGCACTTGTGAAGATAGGCGAGCCAGCAGTTGAGCCCCTGATAAAGGCACTGGGGGATAAGGATGGGGAGGTCCGCAAGAACGCCGCCGAGGCACTAAAAAAGACAGGTTGGTATCCAGATACAGACGAACAGAAAGCATTATATCTTGTGGCGCTACAAGAATGGGATAAGGCAGTTAAATTGGGCGAGCCAGCAGTTGCCCCTCTAATAAAGATCCTGGGTGATGGGAACAAGGATGTCCGCAAGAACGCCGCCTTGGCACTGGAGAATATAGGCGACTTGGCACCTGACGCGCGCATTCTTTCGCCTTTGAAAAGATATTACAAATCCGAGTTTTCCGGCATATTTAAGGGAAGAAAGGTAAAAAAGGCCCTTTCTCCCTTTGTTTCAGTACTGGTGCCTGCCCTGCAAGAGCAATATTCCCACTGGCCCCATCTTTTTTGTGACAGTTGCCTTTTGCGGCCTGTAGAAAAGAAGTTGAAACTGGGCTGGTTCAAAAGTCAGAAGTATGGCCAGTGTCCCGGCTGCGGCACAAGCCTGCTTGTTCCGGGCATAACCGAGGTTATTGGGGTGATAGGCGGAGAGGAAGGCAACCGTCAATCAGGCTCCTCATACATAGTTCAGCTCCTGGACAGAGAGGATGAAAGCATAAGATACGCAGACATAGACCGCCTTGAGATAAGGCCGGTTGAGGGCATGAATTACGATGCTGTGATAAACAAGGCGGTTTTGGTGCTTTGTGACAACTCAAGCCGTCCTTTGAAGTACTGGAAGAATCTTCCTGTTTACATACAGGGAGTGGATCTGAGCCAAAATGCTCAAAACATGCTGAAGCAGAATTTTGGCATGGTCACCGTTGAAGCCTGAAGATACCCCCATGAGGTACTGTTTTATTTCAATTAAGCTTATTCCTGAGCTGGTATATCTTGATGGCTTTTTCCAAAAAATCAATGAAAATTTTCTGAGAAGAATGTTCGGAAGAAAAAATCAGTGCAAGGTTCAAAATGTTTTCGATGTCTGCATAGCTTAATCCTTTCATCTGTTCAATTATCTTCTTAAAGTCCGCATTGCGCAGAGAAAGCGATTTTTGGTGTTTCTGGATGAAGCAATCAAGGAACTCCTTTATTTTTTCAACATCTGGTGCGGTTACAGGCAGTACCAGATCGAATCTTCTCATAAGAGCAGGGTCAAGCCTTTCTACCTGGTTGGTAGCGCCGAGCAATATTACCGGAGGCGATGGGGTAACGCTAAATCCATCTATCTGAACGAGAAGTTCGTTCAAAACAAGGGATGGCAAGTCAACTGCATCCCGGCTATAACCTATGGCGTCTATCTCGTCCATGAAGATTACAGATGGCGCATACTCCCGTGCCTTAACAAAAAGTTCGCGTATGGTAGATGCCTGATTTGGATCCTGTGCCATGAGACCTGAGGCAGAAACTGTAAAAAAAGGCGTACTGCTTTCTCTGGCAAAGGCCTTGGCAATCATTGTCTTGCCATTGCCTGGGGGGCCTGCAAGCAAGATGCCCCGAGGCAGCCTGATCTCTGACATGTCAGACGACCAGTTTTTTAGCTGTTGGCTAATGAGTTTCAATAAGTCAATTAAATTTCTCTGGCAAAATATTTTATTGAAAGTTACATCCGGTATTACACATCTGTGTACGGCACTGTCCAGTACAGATGCCTCCCATGCCGTTATTTCACTAAAACTGCATAATCTTATCAGCAGGGTATCATCAACTATCTTGGGAGAGAGTTCAAATTTCAGGACCTTCTTGGACCTCTTGAAGACCCTGTAAATCTTCTCAAGACTGATTGTTTCAAGCTGTTTTTTTACAATCTTTTTAAAATTATTCACCGATTGGTCAGCATTATCATCCGAAAGATCTCCAATGATTATGTCTCTAACCCCTCCTGTCTCAACGCAATGCTGGATGGTTTCCTCAACCCATACCCTTTCGTTGTTATGGGTATCAAGGTCTGGAAAATAAAGAATTACAGGAAGGTCCGGCCTGTGAAGAGATATCTTCTCAAGTGCTTCAATACCTTTCCAATATATTGGACTCCCCCACCTTTTCCCGGTTGGTGCCAGGATCGTGTTAAAATGGTTTTGAACCATATCAATCTGCAGATCAAGAATTACCAGGTCAACCCCCTCACCACGTATATGCTCATAGAGCTCATCCCTGTTCAGGGCCAGTATCCACTTGATTTTTTTACTGCCTATCCTATGGATCCCCTTCATCTTCTCAAAGGATGCAATTCCGGTATCTGGCAAGGCCACACATATACGAAATTCATAATTTGGATCGTTTTCCCTGAATATAGTGATTATTTTGCCAAACTCGTGTTCGTAATCAAGGCAGAAACGTATCTGTCCTATTTTGTCCCATCTTTCTGGCTCGGTAGAACCAGCGAGGCTGAATATGGTATCCATAATGAACCGTTCGATTTTGGGACTTATTACTCGTGCGTCAATGTTGCCTCCTTCCTGCAACATGAGACATTTTATGACTTCATCATCCACCAGAATTTCTTTGGTAATACGGTTTCTGCACCTTTTGACAACCCGTTGTACTTCCTTGCCTGCGATATCAACGAGTTCAGCGGGGCCAAGTCTGTTGAATAAAACACAGTTTCCCTTGCTGAACCTGGAACACAGGGCAGGTGGAAAAATGTACCTGCCATAAGGGTCTGTTTCCTTGGAAAGGGCGTCAAGCAGTACAGTACGCTGAATGTCAGGAAAAATTTTGAGATATGGTGCATAATTCATATCATCGTAAAGTACTTTTCCTGCATTGGTGGTAAAGATGATGATGGCACTGCTGAAAGAAATATCTTCGTCCCGGTAGTGGTCCCTGAGGTATCCCTCGTCTATTATCTGGAGGAATATCTTTATGGTATTGGAATGGGCCTTTTCTACTTCATCAAACAACAGTATGGCATCTGGATGTTGTCTGACAAAACCGGTCAACTCACCTTCCGCAGCCTTTGCGAAAATTTTGGGGGATCCTATCAACGCCTCATGTTCACTGGGTGTTGAAAAACAGTTCAGATCAAATCTCTTGAATGGTCTTTGCAGCTGAGAGGCAAGGCTTTTTGCAAGCAGCGTTTTGCCTGTGCCTGGAGGCCCGGCAAACAGGAAGAAAGCCGCAGGCCCTGTCTCCTGGTTTTGGGAATGATGCATAATCATAAGTCTGAACAAAGCCTTTTCCACTGTCCGGATGGCATGATCTTGGCCTATGATTATTTCCCGCAGTGTTGAACCAATCTTGTTGACAAACTGCCGCAGGAAAACAGGCTTGGGCCTGTACTTTTCATACAATTTGCTTGTTATGTCATACTTTTTCCCTGGAAATTTGATAGTAAGGAATGCTGCTGCAAATGCCGAGAGCGCTATTTTTTCATCATCATCATTTTCACCAAGTTCAAACCCCGATGCAAGGGCATCTGCCTCTTCGATCATGCACTCTACCTGGTAAGTACAGGCTATTTCGTCACTAAACGGTATAATATCCGATGGATCAATGTCATGGCCGTTATCTACGGTTACAATTTCATGGAAATCAGTCAGGATATCTGATGATAATCTGCAACTTTTTAGCGCTTTTTCAATATGTTCAATAGACAGGAGAGGAGATACTCCCGCAGTTTCCGCATCCTTGCATGAGAAGCCCTTTGCAATGGCGAGTATGTTCTTGATTGACGGGCAATGTAGTATAGGCTGCATGATGGCCCCCGATTCATAAATACAACTTGCCTGCCGGGCCGAGTTGCCATCGGTCGGCGTTAACATTCCGTTCTTCTGAAAGTTCCCTTTTCCGAATTTCGTTACTGGATCAGTGTGATGCACTTATCCCTAAAATGAATGTAATTTTGACAAGTTATCACAATTAATGGATATAGGTAACAACAGTGATATTATCGTGTCCTCCAGCCTCGTTTGCTTTAATGACCAGAGCTTCAGTCAGTTCCCTGGCGGTTTTACTGCTGCCCATAATTTCGGCAATCTGGTCATCCGACAACATGTCCCAAAGGCCGTCTGAACAAAGCATCAGTTTATCCCCCTGTTCAAGGGGACAGTTAACAAAGGAAGGCACAATGGTCGGGCCTATTCCCACTGCCTGGGTAATCTGATTTTTCATATTGCTCAGCCTTGCCTCCTCCTTGCTCATCTCTCCTCTCTTTACCAGTTGCCAAACCACAGAATGATCTTCGGTCAATTGTTCGAGGTCTTCTCCATGCCACAGATAGGCCCGTACATCCCCTATATGACTGACATAAAGATCGTCTTCATGGACCATGGCCACTATCAAGGTGGTGCCCATTCCCCTGTACCGGGTATTTTCACTGGCCATGTTGAGTACGGTTGTGTTGGCTTCCTGCAAGGCAGTCCAGAACGTATCTTCCAGGTCCTTTTTATCAAATTTTATTTCATCTGAATGGTTTCTGAAATATGACAATACAGTTTTGCATGCTTCTTCACTGGCTATTTCTCCTGCATTATGACCTCCCATTCCGTCTGCTACCATGTATATGCCTATTGCAGGATTGATTGCAAAAAAGTCCTCATTGTTATCACGAACCTTACCCTTGTCTGTCAGACCAAAGATACGGTTTTCATCGAGAAGATCAGCTTCAATTATGTTACGTTCAGTATTTTTATTCTGTGGCCTTGCTACTCCTCTTGGATTGGTAACTTCTGAGTCATCATTTTCCTTTGTTTTTTTCTTTAAAAATTTGAAAAAGGCCATATTATAACTCCATCAGGATCATTGCTGATTCAATATTGCTCACAGTTTACAAAATAGCCTTAAAGGCTGCCCCATCAACATGGATTTTGGGTAAAAACCACCATATACAGTGTGCAGGCCCTCATTTTATGTTTGCGGGACAGCCTCATGACAATGTATCAGATTCAATCAATTCAGGGTAACAGATTAAATCTAAATCTCAGGTAAATATACAACAGTGCGGAAATACCAATCATCCACAGGATACTTATATCGATATGCAGCATCTTTATTGAGAAGATATAAGAGGCAATGAGTATGCTGACCCAGAGAATTGTGCGCAGCCCAGCAAAAAACTGCCGATTCTTTTGTCTCTTGTCAAGGGTTTCTGAATTGCCACCACGAATTTCCCAAATATTTTTTTCTGCTACAAAGGCGAGTTCGGCTCCATCTTCGGCAAGTATTTGATGCCCCCTGTTTATTTCCAAAGAAGTCAATGCTGCCGACAGTTCTGATCCAAGGATGAATAATACTGCAAAGAACAAATACTTGAACCACTCCTTCAGGTGATTCTTTTTTTCTGTCTTTTTCTTCTCCAAGATGGCTAATCGGCCTCTTGCTTCTTTGAGTTCACCTTTAATAGTTATTATTATTGTATTTAATTCATCAATCTTTGTCTTTAAGGTATTATTTTCGTCCATAATGACAAGAATGTTCTTTTGGGCATCCTTGAACTTTGTCAGTTCTTTACTAATTGAATTATTTTCATCCTTTAATTCAATAATTAATGATTGCAGATCGTGTATTTCCTTTTGTGATTTACTATATTTTCCTTCCAGATCAGTCTTCTCTTTCTCTGTATCCTGCAGTTTTTGCTCCAGTTGGTGGTAACGTTCTTTAATGTTCTTGTAGTCCTTTAATTCCTCTTGAAGTTGTTGGTTCTGTTGTGTAACTTTATCAATTATATCTTTCACCTTTTCAGGTGTAAGCTGCATTGTGTAAATGACATATACAATCATCAAAAACACAAAGGCCCCAAAGGCTCCAAATAGGAGATCTATAAATGAAGAATGAATAATCTCTACAGTTCCTGCCCCTCTTCTGCTCCTGCTCATAGCCCCTCCTTATTATTCTTCATTGTCCTTGAAGAATTTTTCATTCATGGCGTTTGTAATCATCATCCCAAGACCCTTGTTTGCCTTTGCCAGTTCTCTGATGGAGGTCGCCATCTCATCAATAGCCTTGGTATTACTTTCTAAATGTTCTTGCAGCTTTTCGAAGTTCCCCATGACCTTGATGTTCTCGTTAAGCTCATTGAGTTGCTCTATTATGATGTCAAAATTAGAAGAGTCCCTTCCTTGCGATAGGTTAGCCAATTCATTATTGAATTGCTCGATTACCTCAGCAATCTTCTCAAAAGATTCCTTGAGGCCAGATGCGTTGGAATCAGCAGTAATGCTCACAATTTTTTCTATGCCTTCTTTCATTGCTTCCAGGTTGGCTTTTATGGATTCATTTGAAGAAACCATGGCCTCTAAAATTTTATTTGTGATTTCAGACTGTTGCGATTCAACATCTTCATTGCCATGTATTATTCCTCCTGACAGCCCCTTGGGCATTTCTCCCAACTGTTCCACCAGGCGTCCAATTTGTGCCAAGTTGTCATCTGAATTGAGCTGATGCTGGCGCTGCCAATTTTTCATCTCCCGTGCCAATCTTTCCATACCCCCTGAAAAGCTATTTCCAAGTTTTTTGATAATCTCAACGAGTTCCTTATGTTGCTTGAGCCGCTCAACTTCTTCGGGGCTGGCAAATTCATCTTCTCGCCTGATAGAATTTTTAACAGTGCGAAAACGATTGATGATGTATTCCAGGGTAAAATTGTCCACATCAGCCAAAAAATCATTTTCGCGTTTCTGGAGATTGTTCGTTACAAAATTCAAGCCTGCACTCAGAATCAGTGCGAGCAAGGTTGTATCAAAGGCAAGCGCAAGGCCTTGAGTGACGGTCTGCAGGTCCTGTGACACCCCACTAAACCCCCCATGACCCAGACTCTGAAATACACCGGCAAAACTGCCTATGGCCTGACTCATGCCGAGAAGTGTTCCAATAAAACCAAAAATGGGGATGAGCCAGATCATGAATTTGATAAAACTATAAGAAGTTTCCATTAATGAGTAATCTGTGTCAGAGACTGTCTCAAGGACATTAGCCACCTCTGACTGATTCTGGCTTATTTTAACCTGTTTCAATCCTTTTATAAGACGATTGATCAATAAAAGATGCTTGTTGTCTGCACAGCTACTCTCCACGAAATTGAGGAGGTCAAGCATGGTTTTCACACCCACCTCACTTTTGATACGGCCTTTAAACTCCTGTATACAGGAAAGATTGAACGCTTCGAGTTCTTTGTTTATTTCAACATGTTTCATAAAAATCAGACAGACAGTAAACCAAAATGAAAAGAGGGTTAGATACTGGATGGCACCTCTCTCAAACAGTAGAGAATAGATATATTCGATCAAACCGCTCAATAAACCTGCAGAGTTGGCAATGCTATGAAGGCCCCAAACGATCCCCAATGTTATTGATGTCAAGACAAGACCGCCAGCAAAGGCTATCATATACTGTTTCAGTATGGCCCGCCCCCTGGAATACTCAACAGTTTCTGCATTATTTGTCAATTTCGTATCATCTTGACTGGAACCCATATTCCCCTCCTAATGATTTTTGAATTTGAACGCCAGGCAAGACGTGTTTATCTGTTCACAATTGAAAGTAAGATATTGATCACATACCAGAACAGAAGCGCTATGGCTGCAAACAATGAGAGAGAGGCGGCAACATACTGGTCCTCCCTGTACTGGTTAAGAATGTTAGAGGTAGAGTAGATTATTGCACCCGCAGCAAAGAGAACCATACCACCAGAAAAGAGCAGGCCGAGGTTAAAACCGGCCACACAGGAGATAAGAATGATTCCAAAGGCAACCATGCCCCCTATGGCAAGAACAGGCCCAAGGAATGAAAAATCCTTCTTCGTAATCACCACTGTCCCGGTAAGGCCTGCTGTCAACACCAGTGTCATGATGCCAGCCATCGGAATTACCTGCGGGGCATACATGGATGCCATGTAGAGCAGAGGAACGAATATAACTGCCTCTGCAACCACGTACAGGCACAGACCTGCGTACTGCATCAGCCTGGAGGTGGTTGAACGTGCCCATGCATCAGCAATCCATGACACGCCCATAAATAATCCAAGGATTATTATCCAAGACAACCTGTCTACTGTCATGGCCGAAACGATCTTGGCAGCAAGTGGAGAATGAAGCAGAAGAAACTCCACCCCGGTAAAGGCCAGGATTGCCCCTGCAAGATGGCCATAGGTCTTCCGTATAAATGCTGCCCTGGTATGGGCGCCTGCATGGGCTACACTTGCTGTACCTAATACACATGTTCCTGATGTAATTTTCATTTTTTTACCTCCTTTTCTAAAAAAAATCATTTTGACAAAAAATACTCAAAAAATTATTTACGGCTGCAGACTCTACTGGAAGTCTCGTACTGCATGTTGCTATCTTGTTAAGACTTTCATTGTACAGTCGTGCCGTACCGCTTCAACATGATGGTTCACCTATAAAGACAAAGCTTGAGTGTTCAGGTCTCACTTATTGCCGAATCAAGAAAACGAAACGTAAGATATTCATCTTTCTTCGGATCGTGATCAAAAGTAAACATCGCGAATATTGATAAAACGAGGTCATGTACCCGTCATTTATGTTTATATGCTGAAAAAATTACATTATGGCAGATCAAAAAAACCTCTCCATGTAAAAAGATTTTTTTCAGGCACCTTGATTGAATGCACATCAAAGGGCTTGGCCTCTTCATTGCACACCGGACACCGGTCTTTTTCCTGTTCTTCCAAGCGGGTGGATGTGCCGAAGCACCCGGTTATATCTTTCTCCAGACCTCCTGTATCCCAGCTCCTGACATCTTTTCCGTCTCTTGCGCATCTAAACCCGAGGATATCTTTTTTCCCGCCAACTATTGTGACATCCTTACTGGCAGCTACATAATGGAAAAAGGGGGGCCCCAGGATTTTACAAGAAACAGCCCAGCATCCTCCACGGAGATAACAGTATTTGTCACTTTGTGGATGGGGTTCATTTACCCATTCCATGACGTTGCCGGTCATGTGAAAACATCCGTATGGGCTTTGCCCCTGGGAGAGATCGTTTACAGCCACGGGCCGTCCCCTGCCTGATTCAGCGCTGTTGCAAAAGGAGGAGTCATATTCATTGCCCCAGGGATATAGACGTCCGTCTGTGCCGCGTGCCGCCTTTTCCCACTCATCTCCTGTAGGAAGGCGACAACCGGCCCATTGGCAATAGGCCTCGGCATCATAAAAGGAAACATTGACTACAGGTAAATCCGCCCATTCTTCAGAAAAGGGCAGCTCACCCGTGGAAACCGGTGAGGTCCAATGGGAAGGAATTCTTTCGTATCCGGTTGCTCTGACGAATTCGAGATACTGACGATTGGTAACGGTGTACCTCGCTATTTCGAAAGTATTGAGGGTAATCTGTTGATATTTCTCATCTTCATAGGGATTTTGCCCGAGCTTGTCCACCAGTTTCTGCATGTGATCTTCCCTGCATCCCTTCCAGAATGGACCGCCCGGCACTGTTACAAACTTCATAAAACCTGCCTCTCCTGGCCCTGTTAATGAAGCAGCAACAAACGGATATAGCTTTGGATCCCCGGCCTTGGGCCAGATGAATCCGCACCTGTCGCAATAAAGACCATCAGAAACCTGGATGCGCCCCTCCTTTACATCATGTATGAATTTTACCAGGACATCCTTGAGTTCCCGGAAGTCCTGGTATCGAAGGGCAGGTTTTTCCTGCAGGCATTTATTTACTATCTGGCAGAATTCCGCTGGAAGGTGTTCAGGGTACTCGACATGGCCCCTCTGTAGCATGTGGCCCAACTGCGAGATATCTCCCCCTGCAAGTTCAAAGAGTGTAGCCCCAAAGGAGTAAATGTCAGAGCTTGGCTCCACTATCTCCTGGTTCGTTAGCTGTTCAGGTGAGGCATACAAGGGGGTACAGGCCTTTGTTGCAGAAGAAATGAAATGGCTCAGGGTCCTGCGCTGTACAAACTTTGACAGCCCCAGATCAATGATCTTGATCTGATTCTTCCTGTCCAGCAAAAGGTTGGACGGTTTGATGTCCCGATGAACAAAACCAGTAGCTTCTTCTCCCGGATGTTTTTCATTAAAGCTCTTTAACATCTCTTCTGTAATGAAGATCATTCCATTACAGAACTGGACCGCAATATTGACAAGCTGCAGCACGCCCAACGAACCTGCCTTTTGTTGGAACTCTGACAGCGGAAGGGCGTTCTTTACGTATTCGCACTCATAAAAGGGCTGTCCTTCGTCAGTCCACCAGATATTGAAACCTCGGACCAGGGCAGGATGCCCATGTGCCTGGCAGGTCAGCCTGGCTTCCCTGAAGAATAGGTAATAAAAATATTCGGCAGTAGTTATACCTAATCCTGAGGGGGGAATGTCCTTGATGATGTGCTCTTTGTACTTAGCCCAGCAATCTGCAAGTTGGAACCTGTCCCAAAGGTCTTCCTTGATGGTCTTTATGACCACATCAATCTGCCGCTGGTTGCAGTAGCCAATATAGACCCGGCCAAGGCCTCCTTCATATATCTTCTGTATCTCCACATGCCCTATGGCCAAGTCGCCTTCTTTCCATTTGAGGTACGGCATAATTCTTACCTCCAAGCTAAAATTTGGGTATGATGATCAGCAAAGGCCGATGCTTCAATCACCATCCCTGCTATCAAATCAACAGTCATCTGGAATGTTGGGCCATGCACCTGTTCCACCCTGCTGAACCTTATACTCCGGCCGATGCCAGGGCCTGGGCGAATTGATCAGTGGTCTGGAACCTGTCTCTGGATTCTGGTTGGATGGCCTTGTTCACTGCCTGGCAAAGGGCTGAAGGAAGCGTTCCTTCTGTTTTCTTTTCAAGGGGTTCAGGAAGTTCATGGAAAGGAATGGCCTGAGGATGCATGCACCGCTTCTCCTTTATATACCTATTAAATGCCTCAATCGAGTTTTTAAAACGTCCACTGTTTTCCTCCTGGAATCTTTTCACTTCCAGGGGTGATGGAAAATGGAATGGATATTTACCTGAGAGCATGTAGTAGAGCATTATTCCAACGCTGTAGACGTCCACGGTGACTGTGACCCTTTTGGCGTCTGAGAGAAGCTCCTTGGGGGCATAAATGATTGTCCCCATGGCGATTCCTGTAGTGGTAATACCTCCCGATGCACTGAAATATTTGATGAGTTCAAAATCCGTTATTTTGGGTACGAAATCAAAGGGATTCTCAAGGGCATCTATGTCATATTCTCTCTTGCCAGGACATCGCAGCATGATGTTTTGTGGTTTTATGTCCCGATGGATCATCTTCCTTGAGTGGAGATGTGCAAGCCCATCCAGTATTCCCATCGCTATTCGGACCGCCTCTCCTGGAGGAAGATGGCTACCCCTACGGAGAATGAAGTCTTCAAGACTGCCAAGCGGCGCATATTCCATGAACATATAAGGCACATCATCAATTGATTCCTGGCTGTACACCTTTATAATATTTGCATGATCCACCTTTTCGAGTAAACGGCATGATCTTAGAAAACGAAATATCAGGTCTTTATTGCTAATTCCCGTTATTCTTTTAGCAGCCAACAAACGGTGGCTCTCTTCTTCATGGACAAGATAGACCTCGCCCATCCCTCCTTCTCCAAGCCTTTTGAAAATTGGAAATTGCCCCACCTTGCCTGAAAGTTCATTGTCCGGCAGACAACCAGGACAGCAGAATACGTCTGTTGGTCTTGGCGGCCCAAGCAGTGAATTTTCTGGCATATTGCTGTCCAACCGTGCCCCACAGCGATAGCACACAGGGGCAAGTGGTTCCTTCCGGCTTTGGTTCTTATGCATCCTGGCCCTGTTTTCCCGGAAGCACTCCTCGCACAGTACATCTCCTTCTTCACCCTCTGTGACCTGGACTGTCTTTCCACAGCGTGGGCATAAACCCTTTTTCATTTCAATAGAGGCGTCAATATATACCCTGACCCTTGTAAACCCCACCCTGATGATATCTCCATCATGGAGTTCCTCCTCTGCCACAACAAAGTTGTTTACCCATGTTCCGTTCCTGCTTCCTGTATCGATTAGATGGCACCTTGGTGGAGCAACTTCTATCCTGCAGTGCATGCGGGAGACATAAGGATCTTCATCGAGGCAGAAGTGGACATCCATGCCCCTGCCTATTATAAAAGTTCCTGGCTGACGAAAGACAAATTCCTTGCCAGCATCCGGTCCCTCTATCACCTCAAGCTTGATCTGCATGATTCCACCCCCTAAGCGTGTTTATCCTTGCATTCATGGCAAATTGCTCGACCGTTTTCAATAGTTACGCACTCGTCACAAAATACATTTTTACAGACAACACATATATGTTCAGCCTGTCTTGATGGATGAATGCTGCACATGCGTAAGAAGGGAATGGTAGAATCAGCTGAGCCACCTGGCCTTTGACTCTGTGGAGATGGCGCTTCAGGATCAGGGGAATCCTCAGGTTTTTTGGCCCGGTCTCCTTCCTGTCCATCAGAGCCTTCCCGGGACTGTGATGGATCGGCTCCCCCGGAGGAAACGGGTTTGACCACTGTCATGTCGCTTTCCAATACAGTATCCCTTTCCTGCTGATCGCCAACCACGACGAACCTGAACCTGTAGATGTAAAGAGAGAACTCTTCTCCACTCTTGAGCAGGTATTCCTGACCCATCTCAAGACGTTGACCATTGAGGAATGTCCCGTTGGTACTCTTAAGGTCTATGAGGAAGAATTCACCTCTTTTGTATATTATCTTTGCGTGTGCACCAGAAACCACATTTTCAGAATCCGGGATCACAAAGGTATTTTTTGTGTTTCTGCCCATCCTGATTTCTTGCAGCTTGAACACCTTACTGCTGTTTGGTTCAAAAGGATCTGGGATATTTTGGTCTTCCTCTGGCATAATGTTCAGAGCTTTGCCCAAGTATATGAGGTTCACTTCAGGAACATCTTCCTTGTCATCGCTGGAAGATCTAACAAGTTGCTGTACAATGGTCTTTTGGGAATCGCGCTTTAAGAAAAATAGCACAGCAAATCCAATTACTGCCAAGGCAATTATCCCAAGCAGAATAGTGTTTATCCCAAGGCCATAATCTCTCTTTACAGGTACCTGGACCGGGGGGTTGACGGGGTTTTGGATTGGGGGGGGTACCCTGGGCTTCGGCACTTTTTTGGGGGGAGATACAGGAGGCGGCTCTTCACGCAATATTGATGCCTGAAGTTCCTGAAAAACCTTCTGCAGCTCGCTGGCCTTAATGGCCCTGAAATAATCACCCTTGGTCTTCATGGCAATGGCCTGAAGGAGCGTATAGTCTGCATTCTCTGTAAATGCTATGCCATAGATCCTGATTCCTTTTTCCCTGGCCTCCTCTGCAAGGTCCTTCCTGAGCCAACGCTCCCGCTCAATATTGCGTTCCATGTTCCCGGTGTCCATGCGGCCGTCTGTAAGGAGGATGCAGGCCTTTTTTGCCCCAGGCCTTCCATGGACCTTGATTTCATAGATGGCTCTTTCAACTCCAGCGGCAATATTGGTCTTCTGCCCCTTATAATTCATTGTGCTCAGAACCTCTGAGAGTTTCATCTTGCCTGTCTCTTCATTCAGGGCTGAAAGAGGAAGGACAAGCTTAGCCTGCTGGTCAAATACCACAAGGCCAATATGGGCCCTCTCGTACCAGTTTCGGAAAAAGGTGTTGACAACCTCTTTTATCAGAAAATCGGGATCGTTTTGTTTCATGCTCCCTGAGTTGTCCAGTACAAGGACAATGTCCATGGAAACGGGCTTCTTTGCCTCTTTGGGGGTAGCATGCTTTTCCACTGGAGACGATCGTTTTGCTGAGCTGTTTGCATCTTGTCCTTGGACGGGACTGGGAAAAGCGCTGAAGAAAAAGCCTATCAGGAAGATAAGAAGTCCTCCTTTCCATATTGAATAAAGTTTCATGCCTCTCCTCCTAATTTAAGGTGTAAACAACTATTTAATTTCTTTTGTATTATGTCCGCGCCTATCTATCTTCTTTAACCCTTAACAAAGGCAATGTTAGTGAATGCCTAATCTGGATTAGACCTCTGCCTCTACCTTGAAGCCACACCAAGTACTCGCTACCCTGGATAACTCAAAGGTCCTGTATTTTTCTCCTTCTCCTTCTTTTTGAATGGCCATGCGACAAAAAGCTCATAACAGTCTTATGTGTTTCTATTTTGCTTCAAAGGCGATTTTTTCATCTTTAAGAGTTATCACTATATGAGAGGGCTCTTTCTCATCTTTCAGCAGCATCTCTGCCACGGGCAGAAATATCTTATCCTCTATCAGTTTTTTCATGGGCCTTGCATTGTAGCCTGAGTAAAGGCAGCTACTGACAATGTATTGAATAACATCATCCTTGACCTCCAGGTTTATCCCTTTCTCCTTGAGCCTTTCCTGAAGGGTGCTCAGAAAGGATTCTCCAATGAGTTTTAGTGCATTGCGGGACAGGGGCCTGAATACCACGAGTTCATCCACCCTGCCCAGGAACTCGGGACGAAAAGCTTTTTTCACCTCTGCAATCAGAAGTTTCCTTTGTTCTTCCCGGGAAAGCCCTCCATCTTCTTCCTCTCGGCCTGGAGCAAAACCTATTTTTCTCTGAGCCTTGATACTTTTCAGCCGTTCCAGGTGTTCTACTCCAATGTTGGAAGTCATAATGAACAGGGCACTTGTACCATCAACGGTTCTGCCCTTGGCGTCAGTTAGCCTTCCTTCGTCAAAGAGCTGAAGGAGGATGTCAAAGACCTTTGGATGGGCCTTCTCTATTTCGTCAAAAAGTACAAGGGAATGGGGCTGCCGCCTGAGCTTACCGGTAAGCTCGCCTTCATCTTCGTAGCCGACATATCCAGGAGGAGCCCCGACAAGGCGGGCCACGTTGTGCGCCTCCATGAATTCGGACATATCAATCCGAATGAGATTTTTCTCTGAGCCAAAAACAGAATGAGCCAAGGCCTTTGCAAGCTCCGTTTTCCCAACGCCTGTGGGTCCCACAAAGAGCATGACTCCAAGGGGGCGGCCCTGTGCCCTGAGTCCTGCCTGGGCAAGCTTTATGAGCCGGCTTACCTGCTGAATGGCCTCATCCTGCCCCTTGACCCTGGATGAGAGACGTTCCTCTATATCCCCAATATCATTCCTTTTGATGCCTTCCACTGGACGGCAGGTAATTTCACTGATGGTTTCTTCTATGATATGGACAGTGACTTTCGGGGAGGAATTTTCCAGCATGGTAACCCGTGTAAATTTGGCGCGGGAACAGGCCTCTTCCAACAGATCAAGGGCCTTGTCAGGCAGGCGCCGTTCTGGCAGAAATTTGACTGAAAGCCCGATGGCAGACTTTATGGCCTCGGATTCGATTTTTACCCCATAGTGCTCTTCATAACGTTTTTTCAGACTCTCAAGGATAAACAGGCAGTCTTCCTCACTTGGTTCAAGGACTTCCACGGGTTGAAAACGTCTTTCAAGCGCCGGGTCTTTCCTGAAATATCTTTCATATTCGTTCCGTGTGGTTGCCCCTATGCAGGTGATCTCCCCAGAAGCCAGTGCAGGCTTTAAAATATTGGCGGCATCAAGAGTGCCTGATGCACTTCCTGCCCCGAGCATTGTATGTATTTCATCTATAAAAAGAATGATATCTCTTCTCTGCTTGACTTCATCCATAATGGCTACAAGTCTTTCTTCAAATTCACCGCGGTATTTAGTTCCTGACACAAGTACGCCCAGATTAAGTTCCACAATCCGGCAGTCCTTTAGTTTAGAGACTATGCGTTCCTGCGCAATGCGGTTTGCAAGGGCCCAGACAATGGCAGTTTTCCCAACGCCTGCATCCCCGAGAAGCAAGGGGTTTCTCTTGGTCTTCTTTCCAAGGGTTCGAACAACGGAAAGGAGTTCCCTGTCCCTGCCTATGACAGGAGGCAGCTCTCCTGCACGGGCCTTGGCCGTAAGATCAGTGCCAAACTGTTCCAGCGTGGGAGTTGCAGACCGCCTGTCAGGTCTGGTTTCCTCATCATTATTAGAGGAATTGGTGCCTCCCTTTTTGTCGAGCATGGCTGCAAGAATCTGTGGAACTGAAAAACGGTGCTCCTCAAGCGTCTTGTCAATGAGAGGACTTGCCTGCTTTTCCAAGTGCTTGAGCAGGGCAACAAAAAGGTCAAATGTACAAAAAACAGTGGATGCAAGCTCTAACTGCTTAAAAATTGCTTTTACCTCAGGGCTTCTGTGGATTACCTTTCCTGTATGCCGGTCTTGCCGTTGGCTTCTGAGATGATCCCGTATGGCATAACGAACCTCTCTAAGTGGAAGTCTTAGTTCAATAAGGGGGGAGGCAATTTTTCGTGCATCTTGACGAATTGGTCCCATTTCCTCTTTAGTAATACCCAATATATGGGCTGGACAACCAGGTATGATCTCGGCAAGTTTCAAGATGGCTATAAACAGGTGTTCCCGTTCGATGTTCTGCTGTCTGCAAATCTTGACTTCGGAAGCGGCTAACTGCCAAACGATAATGACCGATGGGGCGTATCTTGTCATATCTCCTCCCCTCCTCCTTTATTTGAGAATGTCAGTTTTTTAAGTTAGTTGGTTGATTTTTTTATATCCACTCCAATACATTCTCTCTTTGAGACCTTTGAATTTTCCGGAATGGACACAAACTGCCCCTCCTGAACGCGGTTTTTGACAAAATTTGTCACTAACTTTTCAGATTCATTTCTTCCCTGGTTGGATTTCTCGTGGTTACGCCCCTCTGTTTGTCCCTTGTTTTGGGCTTTTTCCTGTTCTGCGTACCCAATTTCTGCTTCGGGCACACCTCTCCTTCTTCTTTCAGGTTGTCGC
>CAZNKP010000005.1:0-123727 GCA_964573805.1 uncultured Desulfobacterales bacterium
AAAACTAGATGTATTTATTAGAGGCCAATAGAGGCTTCAAAATTTCATATCATGTGTTATTTTTAAGTAGTAGCATGAAATGCGGAAGCGGAAAGGGCACTGGTGGCCCTCCCGGACTTCAAATCCGGTGCACGGGGTGAGGAGCCCCGTGGGTGGGTTCGATTCCCATGCGCTTCCGCCATTTTTTCACCATAAAAACAAAAAGGGCCAAAGGCCCTTTCTCTTCTGCTGTTAATAAAATCTTTTTATCACTCTTTCCAGAGACGTCAACCTTTGCGGTCTTCATTGGTATGGGTCTAATTATAGCCTTATCCTTCACTATATTGGCTGGACATTTGAATAACTACCAGTAAGGCCAATGAAACAAAAAACATGTTTTTATACATATGTGTAATTTAAAACTCCAAATCATAGTCGTTTGCTCCTTGGCCTGTTTCCAGGCTCTTCCTTTAAATTGAAATAATCATGACTTAATCTGACATTCCTTATACCTGACAAGACCCATAGCTTATGTAGCACTTTTTTAAAGATTTCTAGTTTCTTGCCACTGTTTAAGGGCTTGAACAGGTGTATTGCGCCATAAAGCTCTTTGGGAACCTGTAAGGATACATCTGATCCTGAAAGGCGCCTTGTCAATCAGTATTTTCAAAAAAGATGCAACGCTTCTTGCTGATTTCTTAGAAAAAATTCTCAAAATAGATTTTTCTTAAGGCCCGGTCTATGGCTACAAAAAGATATCTTCTTGTTTTTTCATCCGGCATCTGGGACAAGTACTTTACGTCTACATGGATATAGTCTTGCTCATAATCCTTGAAAGTCTTGGATTGATAAATTCCCGGGCTACTATGAACAGATCGTCCAGGGGTAAAAGGAGGGCCTTTCCGAACTTTACAAAAATACATCCTGCTCGGGCGTAAGTGTTGTCCTCATTCTGTTAGACATGCGGGATTTATCTTCCTCAGAGTCTCTATACTTCCATCTCATGACCGTACTCCTGGAAAAGAAAATAGCCCCTCCGGGACCTGACACCCAAAGAGTTTCTGCAAAGCAAAAATAACTTCTCATATTTCTCATCTGTCAAAATTTGTATTTGGATTTAGATCCCAGATCAAGAATGCCTTGGAGACTCGAGCACGAAAAGACTCCTTGGAGGAAGCTTAATGGTATCAGGTGCCCTTGGCCGTGATTTGGGTGCGAAAATGTCTTCTGGACTTTTACGCCATGTGCAAACCGAAAAAAGCCATTTTTTATATGGTAAGGATCTTAAATCTACAGTCACAGTCTGTTTAGGGTCCATATTCATGGCTACAAAAAAAGGCTCTTCGTCCTTACTGACTGGATTCATGGTAAATCCCAAGAATCTGCACTCCTTATCCTCCCAGTTTGGTTCCTTCATATCCTCTCCATGCCATGTTATATCCCTTTCAGATAAAAATTGTTTTCTCATAAGGGATGGATGCCTTTTTCTAAAGGCTATCATGTAGCGAGTAAACCTCAACATTTCGTAATTTTTTTCCACAAAACTCCAATCAAACCAGCTTATCTCATTATCCTGACACCATGCATTGTTATTTCCCTTTTGAGTTCTAAGGACCTCATCACCGGATAAAATCATGGGAACTCCAACTGAAAACAGAAGGATTGCCATAAAGTTTTTTGCCTGCCGTTTCCTTATCTCAAGGATTTGGATGTCATCGGTCTCTCCTTCCACCCCGTAGTTAAAACTAAAGTTTTCATCACAACCGTCTCTATTGTCTTCGCCGTTGGCCTCGTTATGTTTTTTGTTGTAACTTAGAAGATCCCAAAGGGTAAAGCCGTCATGGCAGGTAATAAAATTTATACTGTTAAAAGGCGCTCTGCCTGAGGGTTCATACAAATCACTACTGCCACTTATCCTAGTTGCGACTTCTCCTACAAACCCCTTATCCCCTCTAACAAAACGCCGAACAGTGTCTCTGTACATACCGTTCCATTCTTGCCACCTATAGCCAGGGAATCCCCCTACTTGATAAAGCCCTCCTGCATCCCATGCCTCAGCAATAAGATGGACTTTTGAAAGGGCTCTCGAAAACTCTAGACTCCATATAACTGGAGCATGATGCATAGGATTGCCATCCTCTCCCCTGGCAAGAACGCTTGCAAGATCAAACCTGAAACCGTCTATATGGAAATATTTCAGCCAATATTCAAGACACTCTATGATAAAAAAGGTAACTTGTGGATGATTGCAGTTTATCGTATTGCCACAACCTGTGAAATCTCTGTATTTTCGCCTATCATTTGGATCAAGATGATAGAATTCCCTATTTGAAAGTCCCTTAAAGTTAATGATGGGGCCATCTTCCCCTCCTTCTGCTGTATGATTAAAAACCACATCCAGGATCACACCTATGCCGGCTCCATGAAGGGCCTTTACCATATCACGGAACTCGTTCACACAGCCGGGTGCCAAAGGATTGATAAAATAGGCGGGGTGAAGTGCAAAAAAACTATGGGGACTGTATCCCCAGTAGTTCTTGAGTCCCAAATTTCTCACACCCTCTGGTACATCTTGCTCGTCAAAAGCCATTATAGGGAGGAATTCCACATGGGTAACACCAAGTTTTTTAAGATAAGAGATCTTATCAATAATGGCCTTGAAAGTTCCTGGATTTGATACCTGAGAAGAAGGATGTCTGGTAAATCCCCTGACATGCATCTCATATATCACTGCTTCCTGTGGAGGAATTTCAGGCATTGAAATTCCTTCCCAATCGTAATTGTCAAGACACGAAGGGATAATAGCCTTTATAGGTTGAGCCAATACACTCCTTTTGGCTTCCTCCCGCTGCCAAAATCTGTCAAAGACTACTCTAGCCCATGGATCGAGCAGCTGCCTTTGCCTGTTAAACCTAAATCCAGACACTCTGGTATCATCTGGTCCGTCTGCCCTCCAAGCATAGGCCATACCAGGCCTTGCACCAGCAACAAAAATA
The DNA here is from genome assembly GCA_964573805.1 of uncultured Desulfobacterales bacterium. Taxonomy (GTDB): domain Bacteria; phylum Desulfobacterota; class Dissulfuribacteria; order Dissulfuribacterales; family QOAL01; genus JAADCZ01. Next base: position 2,976 of record CAZNKP010000005.1, read on the forward strand.
TTCCAAAAATAAAAATCTCGGTTTTCATGAGGATCCAGTATAATTTTTTCAATCGGGGTCAACGATTGCGGAGATTCATAAATAAGAAGCTCCATGCTTGTAGCATGGCGAGAAAAGATACAAAAATTTACCCCTTCCTCCATACATGTAGCGCCAAGAGGATATCTGGAACCTTTCCTTATTGAAAATCTTGCCATATTTATCCTATATCTGAAAAAATTGACACAATTTATTAAACCCTTAAAAAGCAGGCCCAAGCCGGACCTGTTGTTTCTGGACTATACGAGATCCCGCAATCTAGGCCGCCTCTAAAAAAAACCAGATTCTCAATTTAAGGCAATCAGGATGTAATATCCAGAATATCTCATGAAAGATATTTATTAAGGACAATTTTTAAACGTTGACTTTTAAAGAAAAATATTTAGTGCATGGTATACAAGGAGGCATACATAAACAAGAAGTATTGCAAAGGTGGCCTTTACGGCAATGGAATATCTATAAAATACAGAAAGAATGCAAATGCCAGGAAACGTAAGGGCTGTCTTTACAAAGAAGGCCTTTTCATATTCTAGATTGTGGAAAAAATGGGCGAGAATGGGATTAAGCTCAAGCCCTCCACGGGCAACCTGAAAAACCGTTAGAAAATAGTCAGCAAAGGAGGCAATCCATATAAATATAATGGCCCCTGCAACGGTAGCAGGCACATCAACATAAAAAACATTTCTGAACCGTACTGCCAATACCCTACTTGACATACTGCTCTCCTCCCTCGGGTTCCTGAGTTATGGCAGGTGATAAATTAAGAAAAAATTTTCCCCTTTTCGTCTTCCTTGACTATAAAATCGATTCAAAAAAGGTGCCTTTAAGATGCCTTAAACAAAAAGATTTTATGGCCTTTTTTACGGATCTGTAACTGGCCAATTAAAAAACCAGGAAAATTTTTTCTCTAAAAAGGAAAAATTTTTCCATTATTGGGAAACCTTTCCAAATAGCTTTACCATATCTCTACAATCAGGCACTAAAGACAAGAAGGCATTTTTCTTGCAGAATTGTGTTCGAGACGCTACGACATGAAACAGACATGCAATTAACCTATTAAAAATAGGAGTGATTTCAATGGAACAACTTCAGTCTGCATGCAGAACCATACAATATGGCCGTTCTGACTGTATGATCAATCCTACAGCCTCAGACCTGTCTTTTGACTTTTCATTTACACAGGAATCAATTTGTTTCAATTGCCAGCACAGGAGCAGCTGTAAGATATCGGACCTATTAAATGTACCGGTAGAAAGTTGTAGATTTTATGTTGAAGAATATCTTTCTGTAGCCAACTGACAAACTAGCTATCTAAAACTTAGAAAGGCACATCATCTTCTATAGGGGGTGCGGGAGGTTCAAGGTCAACATTACTGCTCCCTTCTGTAGCTCCCCTAGGTTCAAGTATCTGGATATCACGGGCTATTACCTCTGTGGTCCAGCGTTTGTTACCATCTCGGTCTTCCCAAGACCTGGTTCTAAGTCGTCCTTCCACATAAACTAATCTTCCCTTTCCAAGATACTCGTTACAGATTTCGGCTAAACGCCGCCACGCAACGACTCTATGCCACTCTGTTTCGCTTTCCCACTGATCACCCCTTTTGACTGGCGAATCTGTAGCCAAACTGAAGTTGGCTACTGGTGTCCCATCCTGGGTATAACGTATCTCCGGATCGCTTCCAAGCCTTCCGATAAGCATTACTTTGTTTAGTCCTCTGGACATGGGCTTACTCCTATAATCATTTATCACACTATAAACTTGAACTGCCCTTTACCAAGAAGATCATGAAGATGGACTATCCCGGCAAGCCTTCCATCTTGAGCAACCACAGGCAATACTGTGATCAAATGTGTCTCCATAAGGGCAAGGGCATCGGCAGCAAGGGCTTCTGGCATTACAGTCTTTGGATTTCTCGTCATGATTTCATCCACTTTCTTCCTTACAAGCCCTTCACCAAATTTTACCATAGCACGTCTTAGATCGCCATCTGTGACTATACCTACCAAATGACCAGATTTATCAAGCACCAAGACCGCTCCTAATCCCTTTTGATCTATCACCCTTGTAACCAAGTCCATACGTTGACCTACCTGCACGGTTGGGATCTGCTCATCAACAAGCATCACCTGCCCAACCGAGACCTTCAACCTCTCCCCTAATGTCCCTGAAGGATGATTACGTCTAAAGTCTTGCTCACTAAACCTCCTAAGCTTCAACAGTACCACTGCCAAGGCGTCTCCCACGGCAAGACATGCTGTCGTGCTTGCAGTTGGTGCAAGTCCAAGAACACATGCTTCCCGTTCTACTCCTGTATCCACGACACAATCTGCATGCCTGGCCAGGGTCGATTCTAGCCTACCTGTAAATGCAATCACTGGCACAACCCTTTCCCTAAAGGCAGGCATTAAGGCATTTACCTCTTGCGTTTCTCCACTATTGGATATGGCAATCACAACATCTCCAGCCATAACCATTCCGAGATCTCCATGCAGAGCCTCAGCAGGATGAAGAAAAATAGAAGGAGTACCTGTGCTTGCCAGTGTTGCAGCAATCTTTCTGCCAACAAGGCCCGACTTACCAATACCTGTAATAACGACTCTACCCTTTGAATCAAGTATAAGATTGACAGCCCTTTGGAAACCCTGACCTAACCTATCCCTAACACGCAAGAGGCCTTCAATTTCTACAGCTATGGCCTTTTTCCCCTCTTCTATTATATCCAAGGCCTCTCTAGTCCTATTCAAGGCTAAATTTCCCAACCTCAAAATCTATATCCGTTGGATACTCCCCATTGAAACAGGCGAGACAAAAACGGTCGTACATCCCACCTGCCGCTGCAATCATGGAGTCGAGATGCAGATAGTGCAAATAATCAAGGCCCAGGTATTCTCTTATTTCCTCAACACTCTTTCTAGAGGCAATAAGTTCATCCTTGGTGGGAAAATCGATTCCATAAAAACAAGGGAAACGTGTAGGTGGACAGCTCACCAGCATGGATATTTCCTTGGCACCTGCTTCCCGGATGGCCTTGACCCTGGTTTGACTAGTAGTTCCCCTGATTATAGAATCTTCCATGATCACTACACGCTTACCCCTGATGGTATCTTTGACAGGGTTAAGCTTTATGCGGACTCCAAAATCCCGCATGGCCTGGCTTGGTTGGATAAAAGTCCTTCCTACGTAATGATTGCGAATTACAGCGAGTTCCAAGGGCATTTGTGCCGCTTGGGCATAACCAACGGCTGCATAATTTCCCGAGTCAGGGAAAGGCATTACAAAATCCGCTTCCATATTGGTTTCCTTTGCAAGTGCTGCCCCTAGATCCTTACGGAAGGTATAAACATTTTTGCCAAATATGTTGCTATCCGGCCTTGCAAAATATATAAACTCAAAGATACAGTTTGCCCTTCTCTCCGCCTGAATGCCGGTGAGAGAATGAAGCCCGCTATCATCGATTATAACAATCTCTCCCCTCTCGACATCCCTGATATATTGAGCCTGGATGAGATCCAATGCACAGGTTTCTGAGGCAAGGACATATGCCCCATTTTCTAATTTACCAATACAAAGGGGACGAAAACCTAGAGGGTCCCTAAAACCTATAAGGGCCTTTTCTGTAAGCATAAGCACGCTATAGGCACCTCTTATAACTTTCATGGCATGGCAGATTGCCTCCCGTATGCCTCGTTTCCAGGCCTTGGCCAAAAGGTGAACAATCACCTCACTATCCATCGTCGTCTGGAAAATGGAACCTTTTCCTTCAAGGGCGGCCCTGATCTGATGAGCATTTACCAAATTGCCATTATGGGCTACGGCCATGGAACAACCTGCGTGATTAACGCAAAAGGGCTGGGCATTTTGAAGCACAGAAGAACCGGTTGTAGAATATCTGACATGCCCTACTGCTAAATGACCCTTTAATTCCTTGAGCTTGTCTTCCTGAAAGACTTCACTAACAAGCCCCATGGCCTTGAAACCTGTAACCTTTTGGCCATCTGATACCACAATACCTGCACTCTCTTGTCCCCTGTGCTGAAGCGCATAAAGACCAAAATAGGTAAGCTTTGCAGCATCGTCATTTCCGTAAATCCCAAAAATACCGCATTCTTCCCTGGGGCCAGTTTGATATCGTCTTAATTTCCAAAAATTATTGGTGTGTATTGGATAATCTGAAGGGTTCATGGTTCTATCTAATCTATCTTAGTAGTATTCCTGAAGGGGTTTAACATCCATTTCCTCTTTTTTAAGGGCAACTATGGCCTCAACAGCAGCCTTTGCCCCGGCGGCAGTGGTAAAATAAGGAATATTCAACTCCATTGCAGTCCTTCTAAGGCGATAGGCATCTGTTAGGGTACGTTTTTTACCACTTGGTGTGTTTATGACCAAATCTATCTGGCCATTTTTCATCATATCAATAATGTTGGGACGCCCCTCGGATACCTTCAAGACCTTTTGACAGCTCACGCCATGGTTAAGCAAGAACTCTGCAGTGCCGCTTGTAGCAATTATCTTGAAACCCTCCCTTTCAAGCATCTTTGCCGTTTCAAGAAGCGGCTCTTTGTCTCCTTTCTTAATACTTAAAAAGGCTGTGCCCTTTCTGGGTAGTTCCAAGCCAACTGCAAACTGGCTTTTGGCAAAGGCCATGCCTACGCTCTTATCAATACCCATGACCTCACCTGTAGATTTCATTTCGGGCCCAAGTATTATGTCCACTCCTGGGAATTTTCTAAAGGGAAAAACAGATTCTTTTACAGAGACATGGGTTACCTCTGGATCTTGAGTAAGACCAAGTTCCTCTAGGCTCTTTCCAATCATGACTTTAGTGGCAAGCTTTGCGAGTGGGATACCCGTTGCCTTACTAACAAACGGAACCGTCCTGGAGGCACGGGGATTGACCTCAAGCACATAAAGTTCGTCACCTTTAACAGCATATTGAACATTCATTAGACCAATTACATGGAGTTCATCTGCCATCTTTTTGGTGGCATCCTTTATCTGCTCTACCATATCTCTGGAAATACGATGAGGAGGCAGCACGCATGCCGAATCACCCGAATGAATTCCTGCCTCTTCCACATGCTCCATAATACCACCGATTATAGTAAGCCTTCCATCAGATATGGCATCCACATCTATCTCTATTGCATCTTGCAGGTATTTGTCAATGAGCACAGGATGCCCTTCTGACACCTCAACCGCCTCTTCCATAAACTGACGCAATCCATCTTCATCGTGCACGATACGCATCGCCCTCCCGCCAAGGACATAAGAGGGACGAACTACCACCGGATAGCCTATCTGTGATGCGATCTCAAGCGCCTCTTCTAGCGTAAAGGCGGTATCATTGGCAGGTTGTTTGAGACCAAGTTTCTTGAGCATCTTTTGAAAACTCTCCCTGTCCTCGGCCATATCTATGCTTTCAGGACTGGTCCCTATAATCTTTACACCCGCCTTTTTAAGAGGAACCGCCAAATTCAAAGGAGTCTGCCCTCCAAACTGAACTATCACACCATCTGGCTGCTCGGCATCTACAATATGGAGCACATCTTCAAGGGTAAGGGGTTCGAAGTAGAGTTTGTCAGAAGTATCATAATCTGTAGATACAGTCTCTGGGTTAGAGTTGACCATAATGCTCTCTATACCCTCCTCCCTTAGGGCAAAGGAGGCGTGCACACAACAGTAATCAAATTCTATCCCCTGACCTATCCTGTTAGGTCCACCCCCGAGAATCATGATCTTCTTCCTGTTACTACGGCGTGATTCGCTTTCTGATTCATAGCTTGAATAATAATAAGGGGTATATGCCTCAAATTCCGCCGCACAGGTATCCACGAGCTTATATACAGGCCTTACATCTTTTCGGATACGCAGGCTCCTTATCTCATTCTCCTCTGTATCTAAAAGATAAGCTATCTGCCTGTCTGAAAAGCCCTCTCGTTTTATCTGAAAAATCTCATCCAAGGCCTTCTTTCCCTTATAGCGAATCTCATTACCCTTCTTCCTGATCTTGTCTATTTGGAAAATAAACCAAGGATCTATGCCCGTAATCTTGCTTACATCTATAATTGACATACCCCGTTCAAGGGCATAAGGAATGTAGAATATGCGTTTGGAATTTGGGACCCTAAGTTTACTTTCTATCTCATCCATATCAGGGATTTTCCCCTTGTCCCAAGGATCCTTTCCGTCAAAACCAAGCCCAAAACGGCCTATCTCCAAAGAGCGCAGACCCTTTTGCAAGGACTCTCTAAATGTCCTGCCAATGGCCATGGTTTCACCAACACTTTTCATAGAAGTTGTTAGCAGGTCCTGAGCCTCTTGAAACTTTTCAAAAGTCCATCGTGGTATCTTTACCACACAGTAGTCAATAGTGGGCTCAAAAGAGGCCATGGTTTCTCTGGTGATATCGTTTGGTATTTCGTCAAGCGTATAACCAATGGCCAGCTTTGCAGCAATTTTGGCAATAGGGAAACCTGTGGCCTTTGATGCCAGGGCAGAAGAACGGGATACCCTTGGATTCATCTCTATCACCACTACGTCTCCATTTTGAGGATTTACTGCAAACTGGATATTGGACCCACCAGTCTCTACGCCTATCTCTCGTATAATAGCAAGAGAAGCATCTCTGAGATACTGATATTCCTTGTCAGACAATGTCTGTGCAGGGGCAACGGTTATTGAATCTCCTGTGTGGACGCCCATCGGATCAAGGTTTTCAATACTACATATTATTACAACATTGTCCTTAGCATCCCTCATAACCTCGAGCTCAAACTCTTTCCATCCAATAACTGACTCTTCAAGCATGACCTCGTGAATCATGCTAAGATCCAGCCCCTGCTGACAAATGGATTTCAACTCATCCATATGATAGGCAATTCCTCCACCAGAACCACCTAGCGTAAAAGAAGGACGTACAATAATAGGAAAGCCTATATCCTTGGCAGCGACAATGGCCTCTTCTACCGAACGCACAATGGCGCTTCTTGGTATTCGAAGCCCTATATTCTCCATGGCTGCCCTAAATTTTTCCCTGTCTTCTGCCTTGTGTATAACTTCGGGACTGGCCCCTATCATTTCTATTCCCAACTCATCCAAAATGCCTGTATCTGCTACAGCCACTGCGGTATTTAACCCTGTTTGGCCTCCAAGGGTGGGAAGAATGGCATCAGGCCTTTCCTTTTCAAGAATTTTTATAACGACCTCTGGAGTAATTGGTTCCACATAGGTCCTGTCTGCCACTTCTGGATCAGTCATGATAGTGGCAGGATTCGAGTTCACCAGTACGACTTCATAACCTTCTTCCTTAAGGGCCTTGCAAGCCTGGGTACCAGAATAGTCAAATTCACAGGCCTGCCCGATAACAATGGGACCAGAACCTATTATCAGGATTTTCTTGAGATCTGTTCTCTTTGGCATGTTCTTGTATCTTTGTTAGCTCATGAGTTTTACAAAACGGTCAAACAGGTATTCAGAATCATGAGGACCTGGCGCATTTTCTGGGTGGTACTGAACAGAAAATGCTGGCATATCTTTATGGCTGATACCTTCTACCGTATTGTCGTTAAGATTTATATGGGTTACCTCCACACTTGGAGGAAGGGAGGCCTCATCTACAGCAAAACCATGGTTCTGTGCGGTTATTTCAATCTTTCCTGTAGACAGATCCTTAACCGGCTGATTTCCTCCCCTGTGACCAAATTTCAGTTTATATGTCTTAGCCCCTAGAGCCAAAGAAAGAATCTGATGGCCAAGGCATATACCAAAAATTGGCCGCTTGCCAAGAAGCCTTTTTACCGTCTCAATAACATGATGAACTGCTGCAGGATCTCCAGGACCATTCGATATAAATATGCCATCGGGCTTGCATGCAAGCAGTTGGTCTGCTTGAACAGTTGCAGGAAACACAACACATTGGCAGCCCCGTTGAGAAAAAAGCCTCAACTGATTAAACTTTAAACCACAGTCGATTATTGCTATACGAAAAGCGGCCTGTTGTGCAGACTCCAGCTTGGACAATCTATCAGGCGATATCTCTTCGAGTTCCAGAATCTTGCCCCTTTCCCATACATAGGGCTTTTGACAGGTTACAAGCGTTGCAAGATCTGCATCCACTAGTCCTGGGCTATCTTTGGCCTTTTTAACAAGTGAGGCTTCGTCAAGATCTTCTGTCGATATCACCGCCTTCATGGCTCCTGCAAGCCTGATATGCCTGGTGATCGCCCTTGTATCTACCTGTTCGACTCCTAATATTCCATGTTTCCGTAAATAACTTCCAAGATCTCCCGTAGCACGCCAATTGCTGTAGTCCTCTTCGTATTCCCTAACTACAAAGGCGCTCAAGTGTATCCCAAGAGACTCTTCATCTTCAGGAGTAACCCCATAGTTACCAATAAGAGGATACGTCATGGTAACAATTTGCCCCTTGTATGAGGGATCAGTAAGGATTTCTTGATAGCCGGTCATACTGGTATTAAAGACCAGTTCCCCAGAGACCTCTCCTGGACCAGTAAAGGAGCGGCCCTCAAAAATACGTCCATCTTCCAGGGCTATAAGTGCCTTCATTTATTGTCCTTAAGTCCGAATAAAATTAGTCGAATGCTCAAAATCTGCCTCTAGTGAGAGCAGGAGCACTATAAACGCAGCCTATTTTACCGTCAATAGAACAGAAAAACTGCTTTAAAAGATGTTATTATTTACAAGTTACTGACTTGCACATTAACCTGGAGGCCAGGTCATCTGGCGACCACCAATCACGTGCAGATGTATATGATAGACCTCCTGGCCGCCGTGTCTGTTGCAATTGATAACAGTGCGGTAGCCAGTATCTGCAAAATTTTCATCTTGGGCTATCTTTTTGGCAACTAGAAACATCTTGCCCATGAGTTCAGCATGATGCTCCTCAAGATCGTTCAATGTAGGGATGTGCTCCTTTGGAATTATTAATACATGCACTGGCCCTTGAGGATTGATATCTCTGAAAGCAAGAATCTCTTCGTCCTCATAGACAGTTTCAGGCTTTATCTCGCCCCTTGCCATCTTGCAAAACAGACAATCGTCAGACATGGCGATTTCCTCCTTAATTTAAGCATGCCCCTGACGGCTTTTTAGGCGGTGAAAAAAGTACAACTGGCCTATTACATTCAGGATGCTTCATAACAATGGTGCGGGTCTCAAATACCTTAGACAGGTATTTGCTATCAAGTATTTCCCCAACGCTTCCCTGACCTACAATACTACCATTTTTTAAAAAAATTAATCTGTCAAGATAAAGGGAAGCAAGATTGATGTCGTGAATGACTATTATTATAGATCTATTCTTTTGACAAACCTGATCTTTCAAAAGCTCAAATACCTCCATCTTCCGTCTTATATCTAAGCTCGATGTAGCCTCATCAAGAAGAAAGATGGGACTATTCTGACAAAGGCACCTGGCAAGCAACACCAAACGTCTTTCCCCACCTGACAAATTTAAAAAAGACCTGTCAGCAAGGTGCCTTATACCACAGAGTCCCAACGCATCCATAGCCATAGAGTATGCCTCTTGCATTGAAGTAGCATAGGCATATCTACCCATCATAACCACATCTTTGGCCCTGAAATGGAATGGGGTTTCTAGGCTCTGTGGTAAAAGAGCCATGGTTTTGGCCCTATCCTTAGCAGATATGGACCTCAAATCTTTGCCAAAGACTTTTATTTGCCCCTTTGAAATGGGAAAAAACCCTGTCATTACACCAATGAGGCTGGATTTTCCTGCACCGTTTGGTCCCAGAATACCAATAAGCTCGCCTGCAGGAAATTTCAAATTTATCTCTTTGAGAATGACCCTTCCATCTATTTCAAACATCAGGTCAGATATTTCAAGGGCATACCTATCAAACCTAGAAAACTCTTGGCCCTTGTTAGGAGACATCCTCTTTTCTGACCTTTACTGATTGCTTGTGGGCAGTAAGTCCTTCAACTTCGGCAAGAATCATGACCTGGTCGGCATCTTCCATAAAACCATCTTTTGAATAGCAAATAAGACTTGTCCGCTTCATGAAGGTCTCAACCCCAAGGGCAGAAGAAAATCTGGCTGTACCCATAGTTGGAAGCACATGGTTTGGACCTGCAATATAATCTCCAATTGGCTCTGGACTAAAACTTCCAAGAAAGACAGCCCCAGCGTGCCTTATCCTTGGGACAAGACTCCAAGGATCTTTTACCATCAATTCTAGATGTTCTGGAGCAATGGTATTTGATATCCCGCAGGCCTGCTTAAGATTTGATGTAACAATGATAAAACCGTTTGATTCAAGGGCTTTTCTGGCAGTTTCTGCCCTATCAAGCTCCCGGAGTTGCGTTTCAAGTTCCCGTATCGTATCCTCAGCAAGCTTATAAGAGGTTGTAAGCAAAATAGATGTGGCCATCGGATCGTGCTCTGCCTGGGAAAGCATATCTGCTGCCACAAAGGAGGGCTTGGCAGTATCATCTGCAATTATGAGAATTTCACTTGGCCCGGCAATCATGTCTATAGCTACTGTGCCAGAAACCAACTTCTTGGCAGCGGTTACATATATGTTGCCAGGTCCTGCTATGACATCTACAGGACGAATGGTCTCTGTACCAAAGGCCATTGCAGCCACTGCCCATGCACTACCAACCCTATAAATTTGGCTAACACCTGACAAACGGGCTGCCACAAGAAGGGCTGGACTCACCTTACCGTCTTTCCCAGGAGGAGTGCAAAGAATTATCCTTTTAACTCCTGCAATCTTTGCAGGTATAGCATTCATTAGCACAGAAGATACAAGGGGGGTCCTCCCCCCCTGTCCACCTGGCACATAGAGCCCTGCAGCATCAACGGGCCTGACCATCTGACCAAGAATTACACCATCATCCTGGGTTTGAAACCATGAGTTAGGAAGCTGGCGTTGATGAAAGGCCTCGATCTTTGATCTGGCTTTCTCTATAGCGAGGACAAGACTCCTGTCAACTTGCTTAAAGGCCTCTTCCACCTCCTGTACACCCACAGGAATCATTGAAGGCTCAAAACCCGGACAGTCAAAGCGACCAGTAAAATCACAAAGGGCCTTGTCTCCATTACTTTTTACTTTGTCAAGGATATCTTGAACTGCATGTTCTATATCCTTTGGAATATCAACCGTTCTCCTAAAAAGGGCAGACAGCACCCGTTTACCATCCTCGCTGTCCGCCCTTTGAATTTTTACTAATTCACCGCTCATGGCAAATGCCTTTTAACGAATTCTTAGAGCAACATATCTGCTCATATCTCCGTCTCTAATTTTTAAGAGCACTCTTTTGTTCTTTTCAGATTTAGAAAGTGCCTTCAAAAACTCTTTAACTGAATGGACCTTTACTCGATTTACTTCTTCTATCAACTGTCCAGAACGAATTCCTACACTAGCAGCCAGACTACCTGGCTCTACTTCGGCGATAAGCACTCCCTGTCCTTCCCTATAACCAAACTGTTGAGCTAAGTCTGCAGACAGATCCTGAACTACTATACCAAGTTGTTTAAGAATACCATGGCGGCTGGCTGCCACAGTTACTGTACCCGGCTTTTCCTCAATAATGACAGTAACTAGCTTGTGCTTTCCTTCCCTAAGTATGTCGAATGTTACCTTGGTACCTGGAGGGGTAAGAGCTATCTTGTTTCTTAATTCTCCGATATCATAGACCTTTTGCCCATTCATCTTGAGTATGATATCCCCAGATTTCAAACCAGCTTTCTTTGCAGGGGAATTTTCTGCCACTTCTGCTATAAGCACCCCTTCCTTTTTGCTCAGTCCAAAGGACTTTGCAAGATCTTCATCAAGTTCTTGAATCACCACACCAAGCCAGCCCCTGATGACCTTTCCATTCTTAATAAGCTGATCCTTAACCGCCTTTGCCATATTGATTGGGATAGCAAAACCAATTCCCATATAACCGCCACTTCTTGAAAATATGGCCGAGTTTATTCCTATGGCCTCTCCATGTATATTTATAAGCGGTCCACCAGAATTACCTGGATTAATGGCAGCGTCTGTTTGGATATAGTCTTCATAATCGGTTATTCCAAGCCTGCTTCTTCCTTTGGCACTGACCACCCCTACAGTCACCGTCTGCGTAAGGCCAAAGGGGTTGCCAATAGCTATTACCCATTCGCCAACCTGAATATTGTCTGAATTACCCAAAGGAAGCACAGGTAAATTATTGGCGTTGATCTTTATAACTGCTACGTCAGATTGAGGATCTTTACCAATTACCTTGGCCTTAAACTTCCTACCATCTGCAAGCTTAACGCTAATGGTATCAGCATCACCCACGACATGATTGTTGGTAAGAATGTATCCGTCAGAACTGATTATAAAACCTGAACCTTGTCCTCTTTGCTTAAATTTACGAGGCCTTTGCCTGAACTGCGGACCAAAAAAACGCTGAAAAAACGGATCATTAAACATTCCAAACGGATCCGGACCAAAGGGAGAGACGCGTTGCTCTATGGTCTTTTCAACCTGAACAAAGACCACAGCAGGCATGGCTTCCTTTACTATTTCGGCAATGGCCTTTGAAGTTTTCGCCAAAAGCTCGATGTTTTCATCATCAATGGTAGATCTTGCAAAGGCCTGATTATGACCTGCTAAAAACAACACTAACAAAAGGGCCACGAGGGATAGAAAAAATCTGTTCAACAGTGGAGTTTCATTTGGAACCATTTGGGTCCTCCTTTGTATCATTTGTGTTTTCTACTTCTGATGCTGCAAGTCTCTTAAACTCATCAGCACTCATAACTTCTTTTACAAGAAGTGTCTCTGAAACCCTTTTAAGGGCCTCACGATGGGCAGTAACTATATCCTTTGCCCGTTGGTACTGCTCCCTCAATACCCTTCTTACCTCCTCATCTACCTGGGCTTGTAGCTCTGGACTCATGGATTGAGACTCCGGCATTCCTGGAATCCTCAGGAATGGACTTGTTTCCTTGGCAAGGGCAACCGGGCCGATCTTCTCACTCATTCCAAAACGGCATACCATACTCCTTGCCATATCAGTTGCAACCTCAAGATCATTCTGAGCACCAGAACTAATCTCATTGAATACCACTTCTTCCGCTGCCCTGCCACCAAGAGATACACAAATCTTATCAAGAAGTTCGTTTTTGGTCATAAGATAGCGTTCTTCCTCTGGAAGTTGCATGGTATACCCTAAGGCTGCCTTACCCCTTGGTATGATAGATATTTTGGCTACAGGTGCGGCATTGGGACAATGATATGCAACTAGGGCATGACCAGCCTCATGGTAGGCCACCCTCTTCCGTTCCTTTTCTCCAAGTCTTCTGCTTTTTCTTTCAGGTCCAGCAAAAACTTTTTCTACAGCAGCCTCAAAATGTTTCTGGCTTATCTTTTTGGCCCCTTCTCGAGCGGCAAGCAATGCCGCCTCATTGACTATGTTGGCCAGATCTGCTCCAGAAAAACCCGGAGTCCTAAGTGCTATGGCCCTGAGATCCACATCGTCAGCTAGAGGTTTACCCCGACAGTGAACCTTTAAAATGGCCTCTCTACCTTTGGCGTCAGGGGCGTCAAGTACAACTTGTCTATCAAAGCGTCCAGGCCTCAATAAGGCTGGATCAAGGACCTCTGGTCTGTTTGTGGCTGCCAGTAGGATTACCCCTATATTCGGCTCAAAACCATCCATTTCTACCAAAAGCTGATTTAATGTCTGCTCTCGTTCTTCATTGCCTCCTCCAGGAATCCCCCCACCCCTAAACTTACCGATGGCATCTATCTCATCAATAAAAATTATACATGGCGCGCTCTTTTTGGCCTGATTAAAAAGGTCCCGAACCCGTGCAGCTCCGACCCCCACAAACATCTCCACAAACTCTGAGCCAGATATGGAAAAAAATGGGACTTTGGCCTCTCCTGCAAGGGCTCTCGCCAAAAGTGTCTTACCAGTACCAGGAGGACCAACAAGAAGCACACCTTTGGGAATTTTTGCGCCAAGGGCCTCGAACTTCTGAGGTTTTCTGAGAAATTCAACAACTTCTTTCAACTCTTCTTTCGCCTCTTCACATCCGGCAACATCACTAAAACGTACACCCGTATCTTTCTCTACCGACACCTTTGCCCTAGACTTCCCAATAGACAAAAGACCGCTACCAGGGGTTCCCATACCTCTCATCAGCAAAAACCACAAACCAATCCAGAAAGCAATGGGAACTATAGTCCCCCAAAATATCTGGCCAATCATACTGTCTTTGGTGCCAGAAAATTCCACACCCTGGGCCTCAAGCTCTTCGACAAGTTTATTGTCTTTTACTCGCACTGTACGGAAAAGGACCACATCCTTCTTGCTAATTCCCGTTCTTTCCAGCCTTTTAAGCACATCATTTAGACTGGGACGGGCACTAAAATCGAAAATGTCAAGTCCTGGCGATCTTTCCTTAGAGGCCTGTTCCAACATCATTCCTTCAATGGTCTTTTTCAAAATATCCAGATCTTTTTTGGGGCCTGTAAACATTATTCCCCTTATCTCATCTTCACCAAGACGCACCTCTAGGATACGGCCATTCTTTAACATCTCTTTGAACTGGGAATAGGGAATCTGCTTGGTCTGAATAGACACCAATAATTGAGGCAGCCCCAATATCAAAATTATTCCAATTAACCAGTATATTGCAGTGAAAAGGAGCTTTTTGTTTTTGTTAGGAGGAGGACCTTTTTCCTTTTTCATAAGGATCACTGTTGGCGCCTTGTTCTGGTAGCCTTAAAAATAGCGCCGAGTGTTCAAATATTATCTAGAACCTAAACAGGTGCATCTTCAAGTCAATACAAAAACGTAAAAAGACTCAGTTACTAATTTTTAGAGGTGGCTTTAAGTCTGGAAAGCAAGATATCCAGAACCTGGTTTGTCAACCTATTTACTGGTAATGTGGCATCTATGGCAATACAACCATTCCTAATCCGTCTATATATTTCAGCCACCTTAATCAGATAATCAAGCTGTTCAAAATTGTTTTCCTTTTCGTTTCTGCCCTGCCTTATCCTCTTTATGGCCTCCCTTGGGTCTATTTCAAGGAAAATGCAAAGATCTGGCTCTATGAAAAGAGCCAAGCAGTCACTAAGTATTTTTTCTGGATCTAACCCCCTTGCTCCTTGATAAGCAACAGTTGAAAAGAAATACCTGTCACAGATGACTATCCGGCCATCTCTAAGAGCCGGAAGGATGACTTTTTCCAAATGCTCCTGCCTGTCTTTTCTAAAAAGGGCGAGTTCTTCCTTGGGAGAAAGCCTGGAGGCAGCAGTAAAGCTCTGGCGAAGCATCGCCCCCCATTGTCCCTTGGTTGGCTCAAAAGTTAAAAGGCAATCCTTATCCATCTTTTTAAGAGCAAGATATAGATTGTTAGCAAGGGTGCTTTTACCTGAGCCGTCAATGCCCTCTATCACCAAAAAAAAACCAGGATATTGTTTTTTCATCTCTTTTTTAACTTTTTTACCGGCCTCTTTCTTATAAGCACATAGGTCACTCCAGGCCCTCCGTCCCAGGCCGGTGCACTGCTATAGGCCAATACGTAACGCCTGAATCGTCCCCTGTTTAAAAAATCCTTAACGAGTCCTTTTAAAACCGGCTTGCCCTGAGACGACCTGCCTCTGCCATGAATAAAGGCTATGGCCCGCCTGTTGTTCATTATAGAATCAGACATGAAACCATCCATAACCTGAAGGGCCTCGTCAGCCCGTAAACCATGTAGTTCACAGTACGCCTGAATAGCAAATTGCCCTCTCCTGAGCCTCCTGACAAGTCCTCTGTCCATATTAAACTGAGGACCATCAATATATTCTGGAATCTTCTCTACAGGAAGGGGACGCTGACCTTTTACAAGCGCTGACAATTCCTCAATCCCTTTCTGTAGATCGTCGGCCTCCTTTTTGGCCCGTAGATTTTGTTCATGACCCTCAGCAAAGTCTGCAGGCTCGCATTCGATTCTGCCCTCAAGGGGAGTCACCCCCTTCATTGCCTTGTAAAACAGTTGTTCGTCGCTTTCCACCTTACTAGCCTCTCTCTTGGAAACATTCTCTGAAATCCTGAGACTTTTGGGAGCCTTTTTGGCTTTCGCCATAAGGGAAGCCAACTTTTCAAATGGCCTTATTTTGAGAGGACCTGTTTCTTCATAGGGCATATATTCATACACACGATAACGACGACTCATATTAATAAAAACCCTCTTTTAAAAGACATCCTCTTATTCTCTCAGGCTACCCCTAAAACTTGTTCTTTTGCCTACTAACTGCCTTATCTTTCAAAGATAATCCACCAGAATATCAACGGTAACAACCGTTTTTTCATTGACTTGTTATTTTAGAAGTTCCTTTCAGGGTAATTAAAGAAAGAGCTTATATCAAGTTTCCTTCTAAACAGTGATGTTAATTAAGCTTCTTCAGCAACTCTTATAAATTTTAGATATGGTCTATGGGGCGACTCAACTATGGTAGTATTTTTTTATCAAATCCATTTCAACAATACCGTATAAGCGATACATTTACATTAAAAAATTTTTACATCAGCCGTTCTTGACAAGGAATCCAGCCACTTCTATATTTGAATCGCAATCCTTGCTGGGGGATCGTCTAATGGCAGGACGGTAGACTCTGGATCTACTAGTCTAGGTTCGAATCCTAGTCCCCCAGCCATTGTCTTTCATCTCTTATTTAGGGTTGGGTGTGTTTCCTCTGGAGAGCTATCCTGTATGAATAACAAAAATTCTTCTGAATCTACTGGACCAAGGGCTTCCACACCTTCTCTTAGAATCTTGTTGGCAGAGGATGACCGCTCGGTAGCAGACGGGTTTCGAACCATACTCCAAAAGGCTGGATACAATGTAGTAGGAGTCGCCTACAATGGCGTTGAGGCAGTGGAAAAAACAGCCGAGCTAAATCCAAACATGATCCTTATGGACATAAAAATGCCTTTACTAGATGGGCTAGAAGCTGCAAGGCAGATCAACAATATTCCAGGACAAAATATTATCCCTATCATCCTGGTAACTGCTTATGCAGAAAAACATTTGGTAGAAAAGGCCAAAGGTAGGGGAGTCCTAGGTTATCTGGTAAAACCCGTTCATGTGGACGACTTAGTCCCAGCAATAGAAATGGCCCAATCTATAGCCCAAACCATAAACGCTCTAGAGGGAGTGGTTGAAAATCTGTCCGAAGAACTTGAAGCAAGAAAACTCCTAGAACGAGCCAAAGGTATCTTAATGAAGCATCTGTCAATCGATGAAGCAACCGCAATGAGAATGATGCAAAAAGAAAGCAGGCGTCAGCGTATAAAGCTTAAGGAGCTTGCAAGGGCTATCATTGCTTCACACTCAGTACTGTCTTAGGGCCGTATCTAAACAAGAGCTTTCTATTTTTTATAGAATAACCTGCATCAACAGCAAAACAGTGGGGCTTAATTTAATATGATTCTCGAGCCCCAAGATCTGGAGCGCTCCCATAAAAAGGAAGTCCTACATCTATTCCGGCATCTATCAGATCGGAATCATGACGCAGTTGCAAAAACTCAGTATTTGGCAAACCTCCACCCTTTTTTCTTGGTCCTCTTGCCTTAGCATCATCCAGGCTTACAAAATCTTTTATGGTTACTGTAACTCCAGGGGGGGTATTCCACGAGTTAAACTTATCATCCACCTTAGAATCCAATTTATTAGCACCATCAAGAAATGAAAGATTATTCCTAAGGACATGATGATTTAAACCAAACTTGAATCCGTGAAGGGCATTTTTGTAAGAAGTATTGTTATATATATACTGTACTTGAGTAGCATCGTTAAAATCAAACCCCCTTCTGGCGTTGTTCCAGGCCATGCAGTGATGAACTGTTGGAGAACCTGGACCAAGCTTAAATCCGTTACCGTCTCCTTGAAAGGCCGCACCCACACCCCAAATATCGTAACCATTTTCCCAGGCCCAACAATATTCTATGACAACTGGAGCCCCTGCATCCCAAAGATCAAAGCCATCATCAGAGTTACTCCATGCCCTACATCCTATCAACCGATTTCCAGGTCCAACTGAAAACTTTACGCCGAATCCATCGGCATGCTCTCCCTTGGATGGACCATAATCAAAGTTTTCAAACGAATCACAATTCCTAATGAGATTATGATGGGCACCATTCTCGAGTTCTATTCCGGCAAAATAGTTGCCATGAACAACAACATTTTCCAGTACGTTATAACTAGCTCCTTGGGTCAACAGTATCCCATCGGATGGCCCATTTCTAACTTCTATATCTTTTACTATCAGCCACGAGCCAGTAATGCGAAACTTTACAGAAACACTAGGGTCATAATTACTACCGTCGAACACTGCCTTTTCTCCAGGATAGGACTTAATGATGACAGGTTCATCAGGCTTGCCAGAGACATTTACCTCAACATTTATATCGTAAATCCCACCTCGTATCAAAATTATATCTCCTGGAGAAACTTCATATAAGGCCCTTTGCAATGTCTTGAAAGGCTTTGCCAAGGTGCCATTGTTGTCGTCATTTCCATACGTAGATACATAAAAAATTTTATGTTGGAAAAGATGGGCCTTTATTCCTTTTACCTTTGAGGGGGAAGGATTATCCACTCCCGGCGATAAAGCCCAAAGAAGATTGGCCTGACACAAGAAAAGACAAACAAAGCACAATCCAGTAAGCCCCTTACTTATATAATATCTATTCATTTAGATAAGCCTCCACCTAAAAATTATAAAAAAACCCCTAAATTATTTATGCAAATTCTATGCTCAGAGTATACATCCTGCGCGATCTTCAAAAATTGGCATGAATTTATCAATTTTTGTCACCAGTTTGCCGATAGAAAATAAGGAGATAAGACCATTTTCAAACAATCAGTCCCTATTACAGTCAAGGAGGGAAGATGCTTCCAAATGCTATCATAAACGAATCCACAGAGTCAGAAGGCCTCTCTAGCAGACCTAGACTCTTAATAGTGGACGATGATCCAAGCCTTAGGGAATTTTTGGAGATCTTCCTTGCAAAGGAAGGCTATAAAATCGATTCTGCCGAGACTGGTCAAGACGCCTTGGAAATGGTGAAAAAAAGGAGCTACGATCTTGTAATAACAGACGTGCGTATGCCTGGGATGGACGGTGTGGAACTCCTTAGACAGTTAAAATTATTAAACGCAGGGTTGCCTGTTGTACTAATAACTGCCTTTGCCTCATTAGACGCAGCTGTTGATGCAATGAAAGAAGGAGCGTGGGACTATCTAACCAAGCCTTTCAAAATAGAGGAATTGAGAGAGGTAATTGAAAATGCCCTTTCATCCAATCAAACATCAACATTGAAATCGGTAGATGCCAAAGAACGTATCTACAGACTCGACGACATGGTTGCAAGTAGTCCTGCCATGTTAAAAATTTTTCAGCTAATTCAGAGGGTTGCCCCCAGCCCATCTTCTGTGCTCATAACAGGGGAAAGCGGAACTGGCAAGGAATTGGTGGCCAAGGCTATACACAACCTTAGTAATAGAAGAGATAAACCATTTATAGTGGTCAACTGTGGAGGAATCCCGGAAAACCTTTTAGAAAGCGAGCTTTTTGGTCACAAAAAAGGGGCATTTACAGGTGCAGAAAGGGACAAAGTGGGGCTTTTTGCTCTTGCAGACAAGGGAACCATCTTTCTTGATGAGATAGGAGAACTACCCATTACTCTACAGGTAAAACTTTTAAGGGTGGTACAACAAAAATCTTTTACTCCTGTAGGCGCAACCACTCCGTTTAATATAGATTGCCGTATCATTGCCGCAACTAACAGAAATCTTGAAAAAGATGTAATGGAAGGCAACTTCCGAGAGGATCTGTTTTACAGGCTGAATGTTATCCATATTCGCATGCCACCGCTTAGGGAGAGGAAAGAAGACATCCCTTTACTTGTACAATACTTTCTTGACAAGTATTCAAAACTTCACAACAAAAAAGTCCAGGGAATTTCTAGTTTTGCCCTTCAGGCCCTTATGGAGTATCCCTTTCCGGGAAACGTGCGAGAACTCGAAAACATAATTGAAAGATGTGTAGCCCTATCCAGCTCGAGCCTTATTCTTCCAGAAAGTCTCTATATAGCAAAACGCAAACATAAAAAAGATTTCAAATCGGACCAAGCTCAAGATGCCATTTGTCATGAATGCACTCTTCCCGAAGAAGGGCTTGATCTTGACGGTTACCTTGCCGATATCGAAAAATCTTTACTACTCAAGGCCTTGGAACGTACCAATGGCAGAAAAAAAATGGCAGCTGATCTCCTTAAAGTGAACTTTCGCTCCTTCAGATACAGACTGTCAAAATACAATATCGGATAGAACAATGTCTTCAGAAAACCAAACCGGGCTTTTCTTGTCTGTAACTGCAGGCCGCCTCCTCATATTCATTTTACTTGTGCTATCGGCTGCCCTTTTCCCTGACTCTTTTTCCGGCTCTGCCAAGATAACATATCTATCATGGTTGCTCGGCTGTGCATTTCTTTTGACCCTTATATGGATTTATTGGTTTCAAAAAAATGGACTTACTGACTCTCTAAAAAACAGCCAAACAGTTAGTGACGTTTGCCTAGCAAGTATTGCCGTCTATCTAACAGGGGGAATTGAAAGCAGATTCACCTTTCTTTATTCAATCGCCATTATAACCTCGTGTTTACTGGGCCCAAGACGTGCAGGGGCCTTATCTGCCCTCTTGAGTACTTTATTTTACGCGCTAGTCTGCCTGTTGACCAGGAACCAAGTAAGCTCTTTAGAACAGGCCGCCTTCACCTTTTTCATGAATATGGCCGCCTTCAATACAGTGGCCCTTCTTGCCCTGAACCTTTCAAAAAGACTCAAAAAGGCAGAGGACAAACTTGAAGCCACAACCAAAGACGTGCATCTTCTTGAAGAAATTCAGCAACATCTTGCCAATAGTCTTAGATCGGGCCTGATAACCCTAGACTTAAATGATGATATCTTATATTACAACATTGCAGCTCAAGAGATTTTAGGCAACCGCATAGAAAACTCCTATGGAAAAAATATAGAGGAAATTATACCCGGTGCTCGCAAACTCCTATCTTTTTGTAAAGAAGATACGGATCGAAGAAGAGAAATCATTCTAGATACAGAAGGTCCAAAACTCATTCTTGGAATCTCCTGTTTTCAAATAACAGACAATAAAGGCAGTCTATTGGGCCATGGTCTTATATTCCAAGACATCACAGAAATAAAGGCTCAAGAGGAAAGGCTAAAACTTATTGACAAATTGGCTGCCCTTGGAGAGATGGCTGCAGGCCTTGCCCATGAAATAAGGAATCCCCTGGCCTCTATATCTGGTGCCGCAGAATTTTTGGCCCAAAGCGGCCTTGTTATGCCAGAAGGTCAAAGACTTCTTTCAATAATAGAAAGAGAGGCTGAAAGACTTGGCAAATTAACAAACTCATTTCTTTTGTATGGGAGGCCTGAAAGGAAAAAGACAGAGAGAGTATTTCTAAAAAGAGAATTAACAGCCGCCCTTATCCTTCTTAGACAACAAAAAAGATTGCAGCAGGCACAAGTAGATATTCGGCTTCCTGAAGGGATCAGCCTTTTTGTAGATGCAGATATGTTAAGGCAAGTAATTTTAAACATCCTGCTCAATGCCTTTCAGGCTATTCCCCCAAATAATGGAAAAATAGAAATAAACGCCCATCAAAACAAAGATTTTGTTAAAATAGAGATAAAAGATAACGGGCCAGGGATGGATTCCAAACAGTTAAAAAAGATTTTTAATCCCTTTTTTACCACTAAACCCAAAGGCACGGGACTTGGTCTCTCTATAGTGCACCGGATAGTGACAGAGCTTGGCGGTCAGGTTTATGTTGACTCATCGCCAGGAGAAGGAACAACCTTCAAGATAATATTGCCCAACGGCAAAAAAAACTTTTGTGCCAGTGATTCTAATATTCAGACCGGAGAAGCTGCCAACCTCTTAAGCCGTCGAAATCTCTCCATGTCATAACCACTAAATAACCTATAAAAAATGGTATTATTAGTTAGTATTGGGTCCATATCCTTTGATACTATGTTTCTGCTTTCCAGTTTATGCCAATCCATGGTTCCAGGTATAGGAGAAAACTCTGCAAGATACGGCCTCACCCCAAGATTCCGTACATATCGGATTGACTCTTCCACTTCATCAAGGTCTTGATCTGGCAGTCCAACAAGTAAGTAAACACCAATACGGCTCCTTTTCATACCCGCCATAACCAGATTTTTAACAGCCCTTTCCAAGTCCTGACTGGTAACCTTCCCGCCGGTACTCGCTTGCCTTTTTGAATCCACGGTTTCAAGACTAAGACGAATGGTCCTAAAATCAGACTGCAAAAGACGCTGAGCCACATTTTTACTCAAAAATTTTGCATGGAGCCCATTGGGAGTATGAAATTGCAAAGACACTCCTTTAGATTCCAGTCTGTCAAGTAATGGACCGAGCCTATTATGAAAATCCACCAGTAAGGCGTCATCATAAAAGGCTATTTGCCTGACCCCTTTTTTATAAAAAAACAAGAGCTCTTCCAGTACCTGATCCAGGTCTCGCTGCTTAAATGATCCGCTGACAATTCGAGAAGCGCAATAGGTGCATCTAAACGGGCATCCTATAGCGGTTCGAATAGCTCCGTAATCAACCCCGTCCCACAGAGATAGCTGATACCATGGCTTCCATTGCCTGACTTTGTAACCAAGGCCAAAAAAATCTGCAATCTTTGTCCTATTTTTTTCAAGGGTACCAGAACAAACCAGGTCTACATCCATATGTTTAAGGGCATGCTCTCTCCACAGGGTGGGATAAATACCCCCAAGAACAACGGGAATCCTACCAGCCACCCTTCTAATCTCTTCCACAACCCACTTTACACCCGGATACCAGTAAGACATGACAGAGGTTATAAAAACTCCGTCAAAGGGCTTTGTCTTTTTTAGCCTTTCTCTAAACTCATCTACTCCTATTCCGTATCTCGCAAAGTGCCTTTTAACCGGTAGATCTTTTAAAGCATCAAAATAAACAGGAACTCTTTTAAACCGGCCTGGAGCCGGAAAAGGAGAAAGGCAGTCCAAAATACAAAGATCCGCACCCATAACATGGAGCCATTGAGCCAGACTGTAAAGGCCAAGAGGACGAATCCAAAAATTGTAGGCAGCGAAGTCTGCGATCCAGGGATTTACAAGAAGAAATCTCACTTCCTTACGGAAAGGGCCCTTTTAGGCCTTTCTTCTATCTATAAAATAATTGCTGCCTTCCATTGCCTTTACCTTCTTTTTAAGCTTAGCAGCAGTAGCGGCAACTTCACCATAGTGATTATATCTGCCAGGCTCACAGGGTACTACAGCAATAGAAAGAGAGGTGAGAGGAAACTTCCTGGTCTCCCCATGCCGATCCTTGGAGGTAAAAAATCCCCTTTCGAGGTCTTCTTCATCAAGAAAGAGGGGAATAAGGGCAGAAAAGTTATTAATGACATCCTGACAAACCCTTTCGGACTTCTCTATAGGCACATGAAACACGAAATCATCTCCTCCAACGTGTCCCACAAAGCCCTGGTTTCCACAGTGTTCCTGAACAACATTAACAAGAATTCTACCAACCATCCTAATCACTTCGTCGCCGCGAGAG
Organism: uncultured Desulfobacterales bacterium; assembly: GCA_964573805.1. Taxonomy (GTDB): domain Bacteria; phylum Desulfobacterota; class Dissulfuribacteria; order Dissulfuribacterales; family QOAL01; genus JAADCZ01. The sequence continues at coordinate 26,682 of CAZNKP010000005.1, forward strand.
AAACCATACTTGTCGTTGTATGGCTTGAAATTGTCTATATCTACGTAACACACTGCATGACCTGTTTCATCATCCAGCATTGATTGGATACTCTTGAGGATTGAAGAATTGCCTGGCAACTTTGTAAGAGGATTATTATCTGCTACTCTGTGAGACCTGGCAAGAGATAGATCAATCCTTGTAAGAAGCTCCTCAACGGTTGCCTGATTAGATATGATATCATCCACACTATAACGATCCCAGTCGAGTCCTGTTGCAATATCTTTTTCAGACACCACTAAAATTATCGGCATAAGGGCTAACTGTAGATTGTTTTTGAGTGCTGAGATAACCTCACGGTCCAGGTTTCTATCCAATCCTTTCTCTATAATAAGAATGTCTGGGGGGTCTGAGAGAATTGCCTCCAATGCCTTTGCTACATCCTTCTTGTAACTTACAGAATGACCCTTGGCCTCTAGACAGAGCCGCTCATCTTGTCTATTGAAGTAACTGGAAGTGACTAGCGCTATCCTTGCCACAGTTATTAGCCTTCTATTTTTATCTCCAGGGTAAAATCTTGCAATTCTAACAACTTCTCATCAAGCTCACAAATGATCTCCTTCATCTGGCTCTTGGTAAGCTTTATGCGTTCCCATGCACTGTGATCTAACGCAGGCACCCAGGGATCACCCCCGTTTCCAAAACCTATAGCCCTAATAAGGATATCTGAGAAATGAACTATTGCTGCAATTTCCTTAAATTCTGGAGATTGTTCAGGTCTGTGATGATATTCTATAGGAAACACAAGACGCTCTGGCAAATTCCACTGCCTTGCCAACATGCCTCCAATTTCTCCATGACCTATTCCAATCATTTCCTTTTCTACCTCTCGCATATAAAGCCCCTTTTCCTTGGCCTCTGTCACAATGGCCTCGTATTCTTCAGGTAGCTCTGAACGTAAAACTATTTTTCCTAAATCATGAATAAGCCCGGCAGTGGAGACCTCTTCTGGATTTTTTATCTGCCGCCTCTTTGCAATGATGCCGCAGGCAGTGGCACAGCCCAAGGAGTGTTCAAAAAGGCCAACATCCGAAGCCTGCATTACTTCAAAAATAGAGGAGGTAACTATTAAGGTCTTAATAACATTGAAACCCAAAAGCACTATCGCATTAGAAACCGTGCTAATCCGTTGGGGGAAACCAAAAAAAGAGGAGTTCACCATCTTTAGAAGCTTGCTAGTAAGAACCTGATCCTTTTCGATGACCTTGCCAAGTTTAACTGCAGTAATGTCATCGTCCGCCACCATCTCGTTTAATTTTGACACTATAGGTGGCAACGTTGGCAAGGACTGGATATCGTTTAACCTCTTTTTTATCTCCGCCTTGTCCATGCTATTTAGGCTCCTTTTTGAGTTTTTCCAAAAACTCCTCGCCCTTTTCTTCAATCACAAGATGCTCACCAATGAGATGTTTAAGAGCCCTAAGAACAGGATCTCCTTGGACCTTTGAAAAACGTCTATCCAGTTCCTTCAATTTTTCTGCAAGGGACATCTCTCCTGGCAGACGTACAGGATGACCCTGCACGCTTATTACTAAGACCCCTTGTTTTCTTAGCCTGGCAATAAGCTCCTCACTAAGAGGCGTGTCTGCTCCACACAGGACCTGCCCTTCAGGAGTAACAGCATCCTTGGCAAGAACCATCCCTTCTTTGGCAAGTTTTATAGGTATCCGTTGCACCTATTATCAACTCCTTAAACCAATTTGGGCCATTTAGCTTCAAGCCCCAATCCCTTTTCTACATTGTATGCAGCCCTAAACAAGACATCTTCATGCAAATGGGCTGCCATTAATTGCAACCCCACAGGAAGACCCTTTTGGTCAAAACCGCACGGAATGGACATTGCAGGAATTCCAGCCAGATTTACCGGTATTGTAAATATGTCTGAAAGATACATCTGAAGCGGATCATCTACCTTCTCACCTATCTTGAACGCAGTAGTTGGCGCAACAGGAGCTGCAATAACATCACATTTCTCAAAGGCCTGTTTATAGTCTTGAATAATAAGCGTACGCACCTGTGAAGCCTTCTTATAATAGGCATCGTAGTAACCAGCAGAAAGACAATAAGTACCAAGCATTATCCTTCTTTTCACTTCTGGGCCAAACCCTTGGGCCCTAGTCTCTTTATACATCTCCATGAGGTTGGAATAATTTTTCGCCCTAAAGCCATACTTGACACCATCGTATCTGGATAAGTTGGACGATGCCTCTGCTGTCGCTATTATGTAATAGGTAGCAATGGCATATTCTGTATGGGGAAGGGAAACATCAACAAGCTCTGCACCCCTTTCCTCCATTACCCTTAATGCATTTTGTATCTCAGAGACCACCTCTTCTTGGACACCTTCAATAAAGTATTCTTTTGGAATACCTACCTTCATGCCCTTAAGCCCTTGCCCGCAAGCATTCACTAGAGATGGCACTGGCCTTGGCAAACTAGTTGAATCCCTTTTATCATGACCCGCTATGGCCTCAAGCAATATAGCCGCATCCCTTACACATCGACTAAGGGGACCTATCTGATCAAGAGATGAGGCAAAGGCCACCAGTCCGAACCTAGAGACCAGACCATAGGTGGGCTTTAGTCCAACCACTCCGCAATGTGATGCGGGCTGCCTGATTGAACCTCCTGTATCTGAACCAAGGGAGGCGACACATGTCTTAGCCGCAACAGCTGCTGCAGATCCCCCGCTAGAACCCCCAGGAATCCGTTCAAGGTCCCATGGGTTTCTTGTGACAAAAAAGGCAGAATTTTCAGTAGAGGAGCCCATGGCAAACTCGTCCATATTGAGCTTACCTAACATTACAGCTCCTTGCTGGTTCAACCTTTCCATTACCGTAGCATTAAAAGGAGGTCTAAAATCCTTTAACATCTTGGAAGAACACGTTGTTGGAATGCCCTTGGTGCAAATTACATCTTTTATGCCTAGAGGGATTCCTGTCAACAACCTGCTTTCTCCCTGTTTAATGATCTTATCTGCCTCTGTTGCCTGCTTAAGGGCCTCCTTTTCAGTCACCGTCACATAAGCCCTTACTTCTGGATCTATAACAGTTATACGATCGAGATAGGCCTTGGTAAGCTCTTCGCTGCTAATCTCTTTCTCATCCAGCAGCCTTCGAAGTGTTGAAATATTGTAATCAACCATATTTCCCATATCTTATCTTTTCTCAAAAGACTAAATTATCCTTGGCACCACAAAGGCACCCTCGTCACTCTCAGGGGCATTGGCACTAACCTCTTCAACCGGAAGGGATGGCTTGACTTCATCTTCCCTGAAACAGTTGACAATTTCAATAGCCCTGTAGGTGGGCTCAACACCTTCCGTATCCAAAGACTCCAATTTGCCTACAAACTTCAGTATTGCATCTAACTGGTTTGTAAATTCTTCAAGTTCCTGCTCATCAAAACGCAAACGGGCAAGCTCTGCCACATGCTCAACTTCTTTTATAGTAATCTCTGCCATAACTATCTCCCGCAATCAATTTCTATGGCTTCCTTTTTCTGTAAAATTATACTTATACCTAAAGCCCTGACAAAAAAAGCTTTAATCAATAAAAATTTATTAAAAGAGACTCTTCTGATTTTTCCTAAGGTTTTTTTTCTTTTTCACACGCTGTATGGGCTCCTTGGTGAGATAAGGCTCTATAGGCCTTAAAAAGGGAGAGGGACCTGTCACAATCCAGCTTCCATAAAGACACCTCTTCTTGCACGTTGTAATAAAAAGCTTATGAGCACATCTTGTGAGACCGACATAAAAAAGCCGCCTTTCTTCCTCTACATCTCCATCCTTCCATGGAAGGATGGCTTTTTCAACACCACTTAAAAACACTACCGGAAACTCCAATCCCTTTGATCCGTGAATAGTCATCAGGGAAACTGCCTCCACATCGAAGTCCAGGCTGTCTTGCTCCTCCTTAAAAACAAGGGATGGCGGCACACCCTTTTTAAGCAACGAAATGGCTTCCTTGAGGCCTTCAACTTCTTCATCTGAAAAATCTAGACCCAATATCATAGCAAGTGCATTTAAAAAATCAGCATATTGATAACTTCCCTGTCCTACTGCCTCTAAAAGAGAAACGAGCCTTAATGCATCGTCTTCTTTTAGACCAAGCCTTCTAAGATGGTACTCCTTGGCCCTCCCGTCCATAAAGCCTACAAGGTGCTGAACCATATTTAAAGCAAGGCTCTCACCTTTACGATGATTCACTGGAGTATGAAAAGGTATACCTTGCCTTGTCAGTGCCATTGTCAGAACAGCTGCCTGAGCCCTAGTCCGGTAAAGAATGCATATATCAGAAAGGGCCATATTGCCAAAGTCGCAACTGTCACTGCGATTCATACTCTCGAAACTTATTCCACCCACCATCTTATCAATTTGCATAGCAATCCACGAGGCCTCTTTTTCGCTACTGTCAAAACATTTGTGTAATATTTCGCCCTCTTTTTTCTCTTTTGATTTTAATGGAATGGTTTCAGGGAACAAAGAGGCCGCTGCATTCAAGACTTTTTGGGGACATCTGTATGCATCTGACAAGATAACAATTTTTACTGGACTGAATCCTGTTTCAAATCTTTTTATGAATTCGGGATTTGCTCCTCTAAAACCATATATTGCCTGATACGGATCACCTATTGCAGTGATAAAGGCCTTTCTAGCAAGAAGTCTTACTAAATAAAACTGGATGGGATTAACATCCTGAAATTCATCAACCAACACATATTGGGGAAAAAGGCCATGATCTTCTTCCAACAATTTTATAGCCCTAATAATCAAATCATCGTAATCAAAAAGTTGATACTCTTTCAAAAGCCTGTGATACCCATTCCATAGAGCCTTTAATTTTTCATCCTTATCCAAGGGTTCTCTTTCTGTTTGCTGTTTTAAGAGCAACAGGACTTTAATTAATTCCTTTGAAGAAGCATCCAGTTTTGCCTCCCTAGCCGCCTGTTTCAATAGATATTTTTGTTCATGCTCATCTATAACGTATGGGGGTATCCTGTCTTTAAAAGAGATGATACGATATGCCCATGAATGAAAAGTCTCTACCTGGGGAAGCGCTTTAAGGCCCGTAATCTCAAGCCGTTTCTTGATTTCTGATGCCGCCTTGTTTGTAAAAGTTATGGCAAGAATCCGGTCCGATTTTACTCCTTCGGTTATCAGATACAAAATTCTTGCAGTCAATACCCTGGTCTTTCCTGTTCCAGGGCCTGCCTTTACCAAGAGATGGCTTCCCTTAGAGACTACAGCCTCTTCTTGCCTGGGGTTTAGGTCTTTTAAAGGGTCCCTTTGATTCAATCTATCTCTTTTGTGGTTTCTTGTTCAGAACCTGGAGGTTAAACAGGTGCCTTTTTATTTTTTTGGTGGAGGTCTTTGGCAACTCCTCATTTATTATATAAAAACGTTTAATACGTTTGTACGAGGCCAGATGCCTGTTTACCTTTTTGACCTCGCTATCTATCAATTTTTGCAATTCTTCCTCATTAAGAGAATCCGGCTCCTTTCTCTGGGCAAGCACCTCAAAATCTGGCACCAATACTGCGCAAACCTCTTCTCCGCCACTTGCCACATGTTCTCCAAAGACCATGGACTCAAGTATTATCTCACTCTTATTCAAAAGGAACTCAATCTCTTCTGGATAGACATTTTTTCCAGCAGAGGTGACTATCAAATTTTTTGCCCTGCCACAAATATGCACATAACCTTCACTATCTACAAAACCAAGATCACCTGTATAAAGCCATCCCTCCTCATCCAATACCTCGCTTGTTGCCTTTGGATTATTCAAATAGCCCTTCATTATCATAGGACCTTTGAACGCCAGCTCACCAACCCCATCCTTGTCCTGGTCTACCACTTTGACATCCACACCAGGAAGGGGTGGACCAACGCTTTCATTCTTTGGTCTTTCAAGAGGGTTAATAGTAAGGACTGGACTTGCTTCAGTAAGCCCATAGCCTTGAATAATGTCAATGCCGAGTCTTTTAAAAAATATAGGTACATATGGAGGAAGGGCAGCCCCGCCAGAGACAAAATATCTTATGGTATCCAGACCGGCCTTCTTTCTGAGCGACCTGAAAATCCTTTTACCAAGATTAGGATTACCAGCCTTCTCTGCAGTCAATACCAAGTTCCATATCGCCTTAAACATTAATTTTCTATGGGCTGGGGCCCTGTCAATTGCACGCTCTATGCCCTCTTTCATCTTTTGGAAGAGGAGAGGGACCCCTAGCATTACTGTTCCCCTGCAAGATTTAAGGTCTTCCATTATGTACTTAGACTTAAGACTTCTTGCGTATGTAATATGACAGCCACAATAAATGGGTAGCAAGAAACCAGCAGTACATTCAAAGGTATGGTGCATAGGAAGCACAGAAAGAAAACGTTCTTTTCCAATATCTACGGCCAAAGAACAGGCAATGCAGTCCGACACGATGTTCCAATGAGTCAACATTACACCCTTTGGAACTCCTGTTGTACCAGAAGTAAAGATGATGGCAGCCACATCGTCCTTTGAGACCCCTGGAAGTTCCCGTACATTTTTCTTACTCCTTGCAACATCCTTAAGCCCTTCCATAGACATGACTTTTGGGCTAAGAGCTTCGTAGTTATAATCCAAACAAATAATATACCTAGGCAAAGGAAAACCTTTAGGAAGATCGTCTAATACATCAAGAAAACGGGAAGCTACAAAGGCTGCCCTTACTTCAGCCTTTGCAATAAGCTGCTGCTTTTCGTTGTCACTTAAAAGAGAGTCAATGGGCACGTTTATACATCCGGCGAACCCAGATGCCAGGTAGGCCTTTGCCCATTCTGGAGAATTGGGTCCAAGGATGGCTATCTTGTCACCCTTTTTGAGGCCCAAGGCCATTAGCCCCTGGGCAATAGCTTCTACCTCGTCTAACAACAGGCCATAAGAAATAGTCCTGTCTCCGCCCTTCTCTCTGGCGGTAAGGGCCGGCCGATCTGCATACAGATCGGCCGATCTCTTTAGCATCTCAGGAATAGTTAGGGGTAGCCCCCTTTTTTTTACTTCCTTTAAAAGCTCCATCTAAAAGATGTACCGATTACATGGGCTTGGCCTTTGTATGTTCCATCAAGCCCAGGCGTCATGGGTGATGTTCCTCCATTTTCTACAAGCACATAGGTATAAGAGGCGTCTATGCCACAACGCTTGTAGTTCCAACCAAGTCCTACACTAAAGACATGGCGATCGTTTGTTGGAAGGGTTGGCTCCCTGTATTTATTTTTGATAGGAGACTTATCATAGGCGTATGCCGCCCTGAACTGCCACATGGTATTATAAGTGTATTCTGCTCCAAATTTAAATGCCCAGGCATCCTCCCAATTCCTTGGAATACTCACCACACCAGGCTTGACTGTACCAGGGGTCTTGTCATAGACAAAATCAAGACTGTCATAAGACGACCAGTCTGTCCATACAATGTCCATAGAAAAAGTAAAATTCTTGATAGCTGTTGTTGCAACTCCTATAGAAACGGTACGAGGAAGGCTCACATCTAGCCACATGTCTGACTTTTGAAAAGGTGGAAGATTCATTGTGTATCGAGCTTTTCCTCTTAGCCCGATATCTACTTGAGAATGATAGGTAACTCCAAAACTCCAATCCTTAATTGGCTTAGCAAGCATAGACACAGTATAACCGTACGCCCAATCCTCTCCGTTCATGTTGGTTTTTAGATCAGGAAGCTTTGGGGTTACATACTTTCTCATATCAGCTGTTGCATAAACAAAATTTGGACCTGCAGAAAAAGAAAGCCATTCAAGAGGTCTTATTGCCACTGCAGGTGAAATAAATAGACAACGAAGCTCTGTATACACTGCATAATACTTGCCACGCCAATCATTTTCCCACTCGGTGGTAAGGCCATAGGGTACATTTATAGCCAAGGAAAGCCCAAACTTGTCTCCAAGAGGCATGGCCCCATAAACATGAGGCAAGGGATAAACCTTGTCCTTCATATCAGCCCGATAGTTATCAGATTCCAACTTCATCTGGGGAATAACAGCAGCCATACCAGTCATAAATTTAGGGCCATCCAACATAGCAGATACAGCAGGATTAAACCAAGCACTTTCAACAACGTCGGACCTGCCTGTCATAGCTGCCCCAAGCCCTGCAGTCCTAGCCGAAAGCTCGTTAAACAGCTGAAAACCCGCTGCCATTACTACCTGGCCACAGAAAAGTAATACAGTGACAATAGTCAAACAATAAACAAAAAATCGGTTGCGCATGGCTTGTCCCTCCCTTTAGACTATATCCTTTTCAACTCTTTTCGGCTCCCCTCTTAAAGAGTTGAATAGCACTCAAAACCAGGACCTTTAAAAGTTATAATGAGGATTAGTCACATTTTCAAATAAATAATAGCTAGATAGCAAAAATAGGCGCTAAAAAGCATTATGCCTTCCAGTCTGGATATGTATCCATTTTTAAAAATAGGAATAAGTACAAGGCTAAAAACTGCCATGGCTGGAAAATCTGTCACAAGCACATGAGGATTAATATGAATGGGTTTAATAAGAGCAGCAAAGCCAAGGATGCCACAACTATTGGCGAAATTACTGCCTAGTACGTTACCAATGACTAGTCCGGTTTCGTTCCGTCTCAGGGCAGAAATAGTGCTTGCAAGTTCAGGCAAAGAGGTGCCAACTGCTGTGAGACTGAGACCTATAATTAGTTCTGGACAGTTGAAAAAACGGGCAACAGAGACTGCCCCCTCTATCAAAAGATGTGAACCCGCTATTAATCCCCAAAAACTCAACACGATGATACCAAAACGAAGGAAATATCGGGGAGAGCCTGTATGCACCTTCTCCTCTTCTGGAGCAAGGACATAGGCACCCCTTTTATTCATCAAAAAATAGAGATAAACAGCAAAGGAAAAAATAAGGATAAAGGCACCAGATCTTGAAAGGATGTGTTTCCATGATGCTATTCCAATAAGTATTACAGACAAAACTAAAAAGGGGAGTTCCACCTTTGCAATTCTCTTGGGGACAGAAAATGGCCTTATTATGGCAGCCACACCTAGTATCAGTCCTATATTGGCTATGTTGCTCCCTATTATATTTCCAACTGCCAAATCAGCCTGCTCCTTAAGGTTGGCCAGGATAGAGACAAAAAACTCCGGGGCCGAGGTACCAAAGGCCACAACTGTTAAGCCAATAATAATAGGCTTCACTCCCAGATAACGGGCTAAGGCTATACAGTGATGGGTTAAAAATTCTGCCCCTCCAATGAGAAGGAGCAGACCCATGGCTAATTTTGCCAAAGATATTAAAAGGATCATGGCCCAACCGTTACACTTTTTACTTAATAATAGAAAAAAACATATTAGGAGAGCTGATCCAGCTTGACAATCTTAAAATGATCAAAGATAAACCACATCAGCTTCTTAACCAAAAAGGGCCCTTAAAAGGGCCCCCAAACATAAACCTTATATTTAAAAGGTTCTTGAATTACTTTTTATGACTCGCTCTCATCTGCTCAGCAAGTTCCTTGATCTCGCCAAGATCCTTGGTCATCATTGACCAACCATACCAATAAGCATAGTCTGGATTTACATGAAAGAATGCCTGGTATGCACGCATCCTGTGCTTCATGTACATCTGAAACAGCACCTGCTCTATAAAGGAGACATTCTTTTCCATACCCTTGTAGCTATCGCTTGAGGGCTTAGAGTAGTCGCTTCTCATAAAGTAAAGAAAATCAGGATATGCAAAGGCCTGGTTTGCACGTTTCTTAAGAATTCCATCTTTATAAAGGTCTGCCACTATATTGATGGCATCGGCAAGAAGGATGGTTGTCTTCTTTATCATCTCATCGCCCATTTTCATCTGAGCGCGAACATATTTTTCAGAGTGACAAGTTGTACACCTCTTTATCATCTTCTCTCTTTCAGTCTCCCAAGACTTCTGATCAAGACGGGCAAGCTGAACGGCCTTAACAGCATCAAGACGGGCTGTCGGCTTTCCTGTCTCTGGGTTTAGCACACCAAGGGCCTTTAAAAGAACCACCTGGGCATCGGCCCATTCCTTATCTTTTATTGGCAGACGTACACCAAGAAATCCCCAAGCAGTCTTGTTCTCATGCGTTCCATTTGGCAGATGACAAAACTGACATGTTGGGGCTTGGGCATCCTTAGGAAGGTCTCCTTGGAGCTTTGCAAAATAACGTGCTCCATGCTTGGAAGAAGACCACATCTCCCACTGCGGATGATCATAGCCCATATGGCACTGCTGACAGGCCCTAGGATTTAAGGCCTCTTTCTTTGAAAAAGAATGACGTGTGTGACACTCGTCGCAGGAATTATTCTGATAACGATAGCCCTTCGTATGCTGATCTTTCTTTTGTGCCTCTGTCTTTATACCCATATTATGGCAGCCACCACAACCCTTACCACCTTCCATCAACTCGTCAGGCTCGACATGGGTAATCGGCAAGGCATTTAACGAAGTCCAACCAAATTGATGCTTACCCTTTTTAAAAGAGTTGAACTGTTCCTCATGACATTCTGCACACTTGTGCTCGTCAGGCAAGACAGCTTTATCCACATCCTTTTCACTCTTGTGGGCGTCTCCATGACACACATCACAACTCACATCATTGGCAGCATGTTTACTCACAGACCAATCCTTGACCTGTCCAGGCGAAATCTTCTTGTGACAGTCAATACAGGCATTTCCAGCAAAGAGAGAACCTGCAAAGAGACTGACAACAAAGAAGACGACAACTGAACTAGCATAACAAAAACCCTTCTTCATTGCTCCTTCTCCTTTCTATTTTAATTTTTGTTAAATTTTAGATTAATACAGTTAAAATGTAAAACAAAATCCATAATTAGTTGGATGCTGAAATCAAGGCCCGTCCTCTCCGTTTTTGAGAATACCCCCTTTAATACCCACTATAGTATACCTTATACTGTAATCCCTGTCTGCCATCTTAATGGCCTTTTTCAAAATACCTAACATAGAGGAACAACAGGGTACTTCCATAATTACAGTGGAAAGGGACGATATATTATTTCTTATAAGTATTTCTTTGAATCTTTCAACATACTCCTCTTGATCATCGAATTTGGGACACCCCATCAGAATCACTTTATTGGCGACAAATCTCTCATGAAAATCAGGGCATGCCACTGCAGTACAGTCTGCCACTACCAAAAGGTCTGCACCTTGTAAAAAGGAGGCGTGGGGTGGAATAAGGCGTATTTGAATAGGCCAATAACCAAGTAGGGACTCCTTTTTTATAAACACGCTCGGCCTGTTGACACTCTCACAAGACGCATTACCCAAATCCATAAAACGGGATGACGGGCAGGTTGGAGAAGGTTCTTCTTTCTGACTCCTCCCCAAAAGATACTCATGCACTGCCTCCTCATCAAAATCCTCTGCTTCACGCTCTATTATCTGCAAGGCCCCTGTAGGACACTCTCCAAGACATGCCCCAAGGCCATCGCAATACTTCTCTGCCACAAGCCTTGCCTTGCCATTAACGATTTCTATGGCACCTTCCTCACAAGCAGGCACACATTTTCCACATCCGTCACATAGTTCCTCATCTACATGAATGATCTTTCTCATTATCTTCATGACCCTCTCCCTAAAACAAAAGAATTGAGGTTAAATTACTCTAAAATATACAAATTACAATCTCCGGCATTGACTTAAGTCAACTTTGTCTTTAGGTAAAGGAGAATGAAAGACAGACCCGCTGCCATAAATACCATCTGGCTTGGAATGATAGTTATTGCCACCTTAACTGCTGCCTACACAGGCAGAATGGATGCGGTTACCAAGGCATCCTTTGATTCAGCAAAGGCCGCAGTAAATCTCGCCATTAGCCTCATTGGACCTATGGCGCTGTGGCTTGGTCTTATGAAGATAGCAGAAGATGGAGGAATGCTGAGGGCGATTGCCCGGCTCATAAGACCTATAATGGTAAAGCTGTTTCCCCAAGTACCCCCAGAACATCCGGCCATGTCAGCCATGATAATGAATATGTCGGCCAACGCCCTTGGCCTAGGAAATGCCGCAACTCCTATGGGCATAAAGGCTATGCAAGAATTAAATAGGCTTGCATGCAAAAAAGGAGTAGCAACTAATGCTATGTGCCTATTTCTTGCAATCAACACATCTAATGTCACCCTACTTCCTCTTGGAGTCATCACGGTAAGGGCAGCGGCTGGTGCTACCAGACCTGCAGCCATACTTATCCCAACCATCCTTGCCACAGCCATTTCCACACTTGTTGCAATATGCGCTGCCAAGTGGTTAGAGAAAAACGAACCTCTGCCGGATTCCCATGAAAAAGATCTTTATCAGCACGACATCCAGAAAGAAATCAAAGACTCTAACGACAATTCTTCTGTTTATGTGTCTAAGACTGGTAAAATTCTTATTAGCTTTGTTAGTTTTGCCCTTTTAGGGGCCGTCATTCTACGGCTTTATAAGATGCCAAGCAACCAAATGAATATAGAATCATTAGGAAATCTGTCTGGCTGGCTAATCCCCCTGCTTATCTGTTTTTTTATCATCTATGGCTACCTAAAGGGGGTAAAAGTATACGAAAGCCTAACAACAGGGGCTAAAGAGGGCTTTGAAACAGCAATAAAAATTATTCCCTTCATGGTAGCGATTTTTGTTGCCATAGGCATGCTCAGGGCTAGTGGCGCCATGGATCTTTTTATAAAGGCCCTGGCCCCTTTGGTAAAATTTATAGGGATGCCGCCAGAAGCCCTGGCCATGGCACTGATGCGGCCACTTTCTGGTAGCGGAGCCTTTGGAATAATGTCAGAAATAGTTTCAAGAAATCCAGACAGTTTCCTTTCCTTTGTGGTATCTGTAATGCAGGGCTCCACAGAGACCACGTTTTACGTTCTGGCCGTATATTTTGGTGCTGTTGGAATAAAAGAAACGAGACACGCCCTAACGGCTGCTCTCCTCGCGGATGCAGCAGGTATCCTTGGGGCTGTATGGATAAGCAAGATATTTTATTAGCATGTTCTTTCCAAAGATGCAAAGTAACCATCATGTTTCTGTTCCTATCCTCACATAAAGCTGTTGGCCTTAAAAAAAGCATGAGAGTTTGACGTTCAGTCTTAATTTGGTATCATAAAAAGACTGGAGGTTAAAGAATGAATATTTCCCGTGATATAAAGCCTGTAAGTTATCTGAAATCAAAAGCGGCTGATCTGTTAAAACAAGTAAATGAGACACGTCGGCCTGTAATTATTACTCAAAATGGTGAGCCACGAGCAGTATTACAAGATCCAGAAAGTTATGAAAAAATGAGAAATGCTATTGGGTTATTAAAAATTCTTGCCATTTCAGAAGAAGAAATAAAAACAGGTGATGTAATTCCAAACGATGCAGTCTTTAAAAAGGTTCAAGAGAAATTGTAGTGACCGATGGATGAGGAATACAAGATAGTTTGGACCAGATCTGCTGTCTGCGATCTTGAAAGTATCATAGAATACATAGCAGAAAACAGTCCTTTGACCGCCAAAACATTATTTCGTAAGTTAAAAAAGCAAATAGAAACTTTGAGCTATTCACCCCAACGTGGTCGTTATATCCCCGAGTTACAAGAACAAGGTATTTTTATATACCGTGAATTAATAATTTCTCCCTGGAGGGTAATGTATAGAGTTCATGAAAGAAATGTGTATGTAATGGCAATTATTGATTCCAGGAGAAATGTAGAGGATATCTTATTGGAAAGATTAATTAAAATTCAAAAATAGGGGCCAACAAACGGGTGCAGTTGACCGCCAATCCGCTGGCGCTTCTTGGCGGCAACTGACCCTCGACGGACTGTTTATTGCTGATTTTTATGGGCTATCCTTTTAGAAACCGCCAATAACACCACTATAAGGGAAAGCATTCTCCATTTTTTGTAAAAACGCTAGATTCGAAGCAGATGGCTTGGCTACAATAAAAAAGGGCCCTGGGGGCCAGGGCAACACCGCGGCCATAGGTATCTATTATTTCAGAAGGATCTGTGATTGAAGCAAACGAATCCGATTTTCCACAGCACGAAATACAAAGACAATGTTATACTGAATCGATGCGACCGTATTTCCGAATCAGGAAACAGGTATACCCAACATATGGCAGAAAAGACTCGTAACTTACCAGCAACAAACATAGACTTGACTAGCTTCCCTGTCTTTCTAGTCTTTTTTCTCTAAAATTATATTTTGGGGAATAGCAGGAGCTTTGTCCTCAACTGTTACAAAAACAAAAGCACTTGCCATACCTCCTTTGTTGTCTGTAACTGTCAGGCTCGCCTTGTATTTCCCCTTTTTTAAATACTTATGAAACTGATCAAAACCAGCAAAACCAGTCCCATCTCCAAAGTTTATATAATAATTAAGCTTATCTCCATCAGGATCACTGGCCTTAGAAGAAAAATGAATATCGATCTTTGGATTGGCAACCACAGAAGGATCGGCCTTGAAAAATATTATAATTGGATTCCTATTAGTTTCCTCTTTTGCATTTTCAAAGGCCCCTATGTCTATTTGGGTATCTTTAGGTCTTTTCACACATTTTTGATGTTTCTGGTACTGAAAAAGAACCCTGTGATCTCCATCCACACCTTGAATCTGATTAGTTCCAGCATCCTTACAAGGTGAAGAAAGGATTAATCCGAGATCCATGGCAGAAAGATCTTTAAAGCCTGGATCATTGCCAGACAAATTTCCACCAAGATCTATTACAGAACCAGAAAATCCTCCCCCTTCATGACTTTTTACCCAACCATTTTTTATCCAATTATTCTTGAGTTTCAGGATTCCGTCCCTGTTGCTCAGGGCCAAATGGTGATCCGATGCGGTAACATAAAAGATGTTGTTTGTTGCAATACAGGTCTCATCGTGGCTCGATAACCTGAATATGGTAGTATTAGAAGTTCTTTTTGATATCACTGTATTATTATAAAAATAAAGCACACCCTTTCTGTAACGGGACCTGTCTCCAGAGTCCCCTCCATAATGAACTATCTGGCTGTTACCCTCGTTACCCCTTTCTACAAGAATATTTCCATATACGTAGGTTTTTCTATAAGAGGTCATGTTTATCAGATCCGCATGACCCGCATCCACGAGATCTAGTTGCCTGTTGCCTCCTTCAATCCAATTATAACGAATGATGGTTCCTGCAGATCGATCTTTTAGGTTGTTTCCTCCGCAGCCAGACCTTAAGGGGCCAAAGTGGTTGAACTGATATATTATGCCCCTTGCCTCTGTATAGGTATTGTGTTCGTAGTAGCTACCTTCGATTCCATTATCATAAATGTGGCAATATTCTATCACTATGGAACCAGAGGCATGACAAGCAAAGAGCCCATTTCCACAATTATGAATTATACAGTTTCTTATGGTGATGTTGTTTCCTTCGATTATGTAGATAGCAGCTGCGTTTTTTGAATAACTTTTGGTAGCCCCATGATCATCCTTGAATTTATAAGGAGGTCTGCCATTTCTTATATCCAATTTTTCAATAACAATATGGGCTGGCAATTGATTGCCTATATTCGAACCGCCAATATTTATTATTCCACGCTCCTCAGACCAAAAATTCAGATTGGTGCTGGTAATGGCTCCATCTCCATCAATTACAGGTAACCTTCCACCAGGTCCAGGCACTCCCTGAATCACAATAGGATTTTCTGCTGTTCCCGCCCTGTCTATTACCCACTTTTCCCGATAGGGCTTATCCCTGTAATAAATGAGCACCCGATCACCTGGGCCTAAACTGCTCCATGGAACCTGCCCTATATGATCAAACATCTTTCCAGGGCCTACCTCATAAAGGGTTGCATGGACTATCTGACAAAGTAAAAAAATCACTCCAAACAAAGCCCCAAAAGTCACAAAGAAACTTGTTTTTTTCACCAGGCCCACCTCTGTTTCTTCATCTTTTTGTTTTTTTCTCGTAAAGGTTCTTTTTCGGATAAACTTGAGATTATTTAAAGATTTAAAGCATCATTCATGCCATGAAGATGGCAGATTCCTAAATAAGAAACCCTAGCTACAGCAGGAAACCATCTTTGGGCCTTATTTGGTCTTACTTTTTTATTTTATAATTTTTCATGTCCAAGGTAAGCCGATAAGACAGCACTGTTTATAGATTATTTTAACAAATAAAAAACTTTTTTATTTTTTTGCGACCTTTTGCTGAAACCTTCCTTGCACATTTTTGTATGTTAGGGGCTACACTTTGGCATATGGATTAACCATGTTTTGGAAAAAACAGATAGAAAACCTTTAGGCCCTAATCTATTCAGCGCAACAATGACAGGGCGGCAAGAAAGGGTCTTTAGAAGCCTAGAAAATGTCTCTTTTCTTTTAAATTAGCTTTGATGATACTTAAACGACAGGCTAACCTTGACCCGGTAAAGGGCTACTTTGCCATCTTCTATCTTTACATCCATCTCCTTCACTTCTGCTACCCTGAGATCCTTTAAACTTTTGCTAGCAGTTTCAACAACTTGAGCAACTGCATCTTCCCAAGACCTTTTACTTGTCCCAACAAGTTCTATGAATTTATAAACACTCATAGACATCCTCCATTCATAGCCTATAATTTCATTATGAATGATAAACAATCATTGTGTCAATGCCTTATCATTTTTATGATAACAATATCTTTAGAAAAAACTGCGCTTGCCATGATCAAACTCCTTTTAAAAAATATTGTTGGCTTTAGTTTGTATAAAAATCCTTTCTTTCCTTGCTTAACCCTTTTGATCTTCTTTTTGTTTTGTTCTGGGCCTTACAAAACAATAGGGTGCGATTCTTGTTTTGCTGGCACATTAAACATTGTCAAAACAAAAGATTACGAAAACGGACCCGAAAAAGGGATTAGCAACCAAAAATCTTTTTCGGAGTACTCTATACAAGAACTAAAAATGTTCGGCGTGGTCATGGTGCCACAAAATGCTTATGTACAAGACAAATACAGAGGGATAAATTTTCTTGCCACTCCCAAAAGCAAATACACAAAACAACAGCTCACCCTCTTAAAATTTTTTATAGACCGTACTCCAGCAGTCCTTTTAGACCCGGGACCATCTGCAATAGTTACATACGGAAGTCAAGAAATACGTTTTCCGCCAGGCTCTTCTGTATTGTCTTTGGCAATGGCGAGTGGACCTTATGTATTTTTTGATACATCAACCTTTAATACAACTGGTATCTTTTCTGCCGGATCAATCGAGGGAATCTTTAGGGCATTTTTACATGAATTAGTTCATGTCTTACAATTTCATAGGGCTGCTGCCTCCATAAATAGAAAAAAGGCCCTTGCCCGTTTCAATAATCGAGGTATCCAAGTTCTATGGAACCAGGTTGTCTTAAAGACTTCCCTTATCAAGTCTTTTGTAGATGTGACTGGATGGAGTTGGAAAGAGAGAGCCCACTCAATAATGGTCCTATTAGATAATTTTGACCAGGAACAGACCTCTCGTTATGGCAAGGCAAACATATTAGAAGACATGGCTGAAACCGTCAGCCTGGTAACCATAGGAGACCTAACACAGCTTTCAAAAGCTAGAATCGATTGGGCTGTAAACCTTTTGGGATTTCCTTCGTTAAGAGCGGCCCTTTTCAGCACTTTTCCCTATTCAACCCTATACAAGCCAATAAAATTGCATAGTGCTTCTGTTACAAAATTTGATACATCAATGAAAACGGCCTTTAAAAATAAATATACCTTTGTTGATCTAGAATATTTTATAAATGAAACAAAAAGATCTTATCCTAAGATAGTCCGTCACATCCAAAAGGCCTTTATCCAAAGGGGATGGAATAAAAAATTTTCTAAAACAGTGAATCTTCCTCATGGTGTTATAAAAAGGATTATGGCTTTTGATGGAAGATGGCGCGATGTATACCTAGAAGTAATAACCTATGATTTTGCTCGGGATTATATTTTAAAACCCTCTGGCACCATTATTACAGTTCTTAGCGGCTATAAGATTCCCAAAAAATAAATCTAATCCAGAAGCGCTCTTATAGAACCATTTATCTGGATCGATCTTGACTCAAGATCAACCAACAAGCCTCGACCCTTTAACTGAAGACCATGGCACCTGAAGACTGCATCGGAGTTGCTAAAAAGTCTCTTTTTTTTCTCGTCGTACTGGATCTTCTCAGTAATTAGAGAACAGTTATCATCCTGCATTCTTATACATACGTTTCCCCAGACCTGGAAAATTCCCTTTTTTACATCTGCTCGACCTTTCCCTGCCGTTAGAAAAACGGCTGCTTTTCCCTTTTTAAACACGGTTAACTTTATCCCCTTACCCGTAAGAACACCTGTGCGCTCATCCTTTACAGCAGACTCAACCCTTAGGCTCCATACAGGCTTACCTTTAACATTTTTTACATAATTAATTTCCCACAGGGTAAGACCTGGTACATTTGTTGTGATGTCATCATATTGTATTTTTTTAATATAGATTTTATACAATCCAAAAACCGACAGTAATATTATCAAAAGAATTAATATCGCCTTTTTTTTCATGATCTCCTTCTTTTGACTTTAAAGGCAAAATTTAAGTCAGTTATGGCAATGGTTGCTTTCCTGAGTATAATTTAGCGCCCCGTTTTCACCAATCTTTTTAAACAAGGAGGCACAAAAATGAAAATATTAGACTGTAAAGGAATGGCGTGTCCTCAACCGGTTTTGTCCACCAAAGAATTTATAGAAAAATATCCAAAAGAACTGATTGAAATCATTGTAGATAACAAGGCATCGAGAGAAAACGTCTGCCGTTTTCTTAAAAGTCAAGGCTGGGGCGTTTCTGTAAAAGAATCTGAAAAAGGAATATTTGTAATAACAGGGGCACCGCCAACTTGCCAAATTGCACATGAGGAAGAAAACAAGAGAATAGTTAAGCAGCAAAAGATTCTTATACTTATTCCCACCGATGTCTTTGGCCAAGGCAGTGAAGATTTGGGCCATGGATTAATAAAAAACTTTATATCTACATTAAAAGAAATGGGCGACGAACTCTGGCGTATAGTATTTGTCAATGCAGGAGTAAAATTATCCTGTCAAGGCTCTCCGGTCATTGAAGACCTTAAGAAATTAGAAAAAACTGGTGTAGATATATTGGTGTGCGGTACATGTCTAGAATATTATGATCTTCTGGATGCTAAAGCAGTGGGAGAAACGACAAACATGCTTGACATAGTGACTTCTATGCAGATTGCCTCTAAGGTAATAAGAATATAAAAATTGAACCTGTTGTTTTTTTTATTAAACAATATTATTAAAAACAACGTCTTTATTTTTTATGAAAATTATGTCTTTTAAAAAACAAAATGGACAACTTTATTACAGACTTGCCCTTTATAAAACTGCCTGTTGAAAAACAGAAGATACTTATTGTTGACGATGATCCATCAATAGTAGATCTTCTTGATCAATTCTTCCAAAGAAAGGGATTCGAGTGCAAGACCGCAGAAAATGGTAAAAGGGCCCTTGAATTTCTGGAAAACTCTCCCTTCACTATAGTAATTACAGACTTAATTATGCCTCAAATAGATGGCTTAGAACTACTCAAGATAGTAAAAGAGTCATGGCCAGATACAGACGTCATCGTCATGACCGGGTATACAAAAAATTTTACCTACACTGATGTCATTAGGGCTGGTGCAAGTGATTTTGTACAAAAGCCTTTTACATTAGACGAAATTGAGGCAAAACTCCAAAGACTAATCAAGGAACGCCAACTAAGACACACATTGAAAAGGTTGTCGGTTAGGGATGGTCTTACAGACTTATACAATAGGCGTTATTTCGATCATAAACTAAAGGAAGAAGTCATAAGGGCCAGGAGACAAAAGTATCCTCTCTATCTTTTACTGATAGACATCGACAAGTTTAAGGAAGTCAATGACATGCAGGGTCATCAAGAAGGAGACAAAGTACTATTGACGCTTGCTGATACCCTTAAAAATTCCACAAGGGATCATGTCGATATGCTTTTCAGGTTCGGCGGAGACGAATTTGCTGTAATAATTCCTTATGCCAAAGAAGAACAGGCTGTCGCTATTGCAGAAAGAATAAGAAACAACTTCTTAAAAAACGAAAAAAACGGCGTCACCATAAGCATGGGGCTGGCAAAACTAGATCAAGATCTTGACGATCCTGACAAGGCCTTAAAAAGGCTTTTTGCAGAAGCCGACGAAGCCCTTTATTCAGCAAAAAAAGCTGGAGGAAATCAACTAGTTGTAAAAAAACGGCCTTAATCTGTACAAACTATCCCAATTGGGTTCTCTTTTTCAAATAGTCTGATACTATCTCCCTGTGATCAAAACATAGTGACTCCTTTATTTCATCAGGTCTTACCACCACCACTTCTTTTGCATCATCACCAGGCCTTGGAGCACCTGTTGCGCTAGCTACAAAAACGGTGCTTATGGTATGCAGTCTACTGTCTCGTTTTGGATCAGAATATACCCCAAGGAGATACTTAAGAACCACATCAAGCCCTGTCTCTTCTTTTGCTTCTCTTATCGCTGCCTCTTCAACCCTTTCTCCATAATCAACAAAACCGCCTGGTATAGCCAGGCCATAGGGTGGATTTTTCCTCCTAATAAGAACTATCTCTTCATTGTTCCTGTCTACAAGCTCTATAATAATATCAACAGTTGGAACAGGATTATTATAAACACGAATTTTTGTCCCACACTTGGGACAGGTTATATATTTGTATGTTGACATGAATAATCCGTTAGAATTTCTACCATTGCTTTGTGAATAAAACCATTTGAAGCTACTATTTCAGGAAGGAAAGGATTATATTTTTGGCCAGAATAGCCTGAAACCCTTCCTCCTGCTTCCTCTACTAGAAGAATCCCTGCAGCAGTATCCCACGGTTTTAGCCTCTTTTCCCAAAAACCGTCAAATCTACCACAGGCAACATAGGCTAAGTCAATGGCAGCAGCTCCCGCGCGCCTTATCCCTTGTGCCTTCACTATCATTGCCTTAAAGGCCTCTATAACATCATCGTGATGCTGATGAATGTCATATGGAAATCCTGTGGCAAGAAGAGATCTAGAAAGGGCCTTTTCCTTTGAAACCCCTACCTTTTCAAGATTAAGGAAACAACCTTTTCCTTTTACACTCCAAAATAACTCTCGGAGAATGGGGATATATACAATTCCAAAAAGAGTTTCATAATACCCATTCTCAACCTTGGCGTATGCTACAGAAGGGGCGAAAAAGGGGAAACCATGGGCAAAGTTTGTTGTTCCATCAAGGGGATCAACGATCCAGAAAACACCATCCTTTAAAGAGAGATCCCCTGCACTTTCTTCTGCCATGATCTTTCCGCTGCCAAGGCCATTTAGAGAGTCTACAAGAATCTCTTCCGACTTATAATCTGCTTCGGTAACCAGATCTATCTCCCCCTTAAATTCTACATGATGGGGCAAACCATAGAGATCTTTTATCATGTTGCCTGCAAGAAAGACCGCCTGTAGAGCCTCCTTGACCACCAAGCCTAAATCTTTTTCACAGATATTTAGAGCCTTTTCAATTATCGCTTCTATCATTATTATCCCTTTTCCTTGGCCTTATTAACAGAAGGATTGAAATATCCAAACTTCAACGCTGGAAACCTCTCTCTCAAGCAACTTATCATTTTAGCAATTCCCAACGGTTTACTTGTCTGATTAAACCTTATAGATTCTAGATACCAGTCTGGATCTATATTGTGATTCCTTAACTGAATCATATCAAGACCGTTTTTCTCTATCAGATTACAAAGTCTGTTGAAGTGATCTAAAGAGTCTGTAAGCCCTGGCATTATAAAAAGATTTAATGATACGTGTAATCCTGCCTCTTTTGCTCTTCGCCACGACTCTATGACATTGTCATAACTGTAACCTTTTGGTCTATAGTATGCGTTATAGTAATCAGGATCGACACTGTTCATACTGATGCGAATGGTGTCGAGACCTTGTTCGCTTAGTTGATCAATGGCATCTGGAAGACTTGCATTGGTATTCAAGTTTATTGTACCGGCCCTGCATTCTTTTCTTATAAGAGACACTGCAGAACAGAGTAATTCCTTTTGCATAAGAGGTTCTCCTTCACACCCCTGACCAAAGCTTACGATGCCATTTTTTACCTGCATAAGATGTATAAGTGCGGTCTCCTTTATTTCTCTCGCTGAAGGGGTAAAGGTAATACGCTCTTGTGTAGCCGGGGGACCATCAGGTGCCTGATAGGACAGGCAACCCAAACACCTTGCATTGCACACAGGAGAAGATGGAAGAGGCGCTTCGTACCTTCCTAAAAAGAAATTTTTTGCAGCCGGACAACCATATGTAAGACTGCACTTTCCAAGATGTTGTATTAGTCTGTTTTTTTTGTGTTTTTTAAGTTTGCTTATAGTCTTTTGTCTTACATCCAGCAGTTTAAATCCCTTGACATCTTGTCTTTTGTCTTTATCGCTTCTAAAGGCAGGCACCCAAAATTTGCCCTTCCACCAACCAACTGCAGTATAAGCAAATAATGGAAGGGGACTTTGTGACTCTCTCTTATATGCAGCAACGGCAGTCTGCGTATATGCAGGAGCCATAAAGGCAGCAACTGCTTGTGCCCTGTCTCCAGAAAACTCTGTATCAAAAACAACAAAGTCGTCCTGATACGGATCCCAAGCTATTGGCCGCGAATCTGGTATAACAAATAGCTCGCTCCCTTCTGGTAAGGGGATAAGCCCTTTTGGGTCTGGACAAAAAAATGTTTTCCCTGATCTTCCTGCCATTTTAAGACCAGGATAATCAAATATTTCGCCTTTTCTATTGGCGTATAACATGTGTGGATAATCTATGTACTTCTTGTTTGTCATGTCCTTTTGTCTTATTTATACAATATTCTACAATCATGAATAGGAAAAAGTGGATATTTGTAAGTCTATGAAAGATAAAAAAATAAAAGAAACAATTGCAATAATACTAGCTGCCATTGGGCTTGCCCTGACAGCTGCTCAAATCGTCATGCACTTAAACGGGCAAGAATTATGTTTTAATCAAGGATGTAAGATAGTTGAAAATGTCCTTACTTTAAATCCATTAATAGTAAATGGCCTAGGCCTTCTCTTTTTTCTAAGTGTAATACTTTTGATGCTCATAAAAAAGAAAAGAAAGGATTTGGACTTTCTTTTAGATCTCTTACTCCTTTGTGCCCTTGTTGCAGAAGGTATTTTGTTAAGCATTCAACTTTTCGTGGTTCAGACCTTTTGTTCCTACTGTCTTCTTGTGGCCTCTATAATAATTCTTACTTCCACGGTCTACAAAACAAGAATTGCCATTTTGGGTTTGGCTTTTATTACTGTTGAACTTGCCATTTTCTCTTTTATAAACCTGTCTATGCCTTTATCAAGATCGATTACCTTAAATCAAGGAACCTATGCAGTAAAGACATGCTCTAATCCAAGGACTGTGGCATATCTTATATTTTCTGAAAATTGTCCACATTGCAAAAAGGTATTATCCAACCTAAACGGATGCGTAAGATGCGAGATACATTTCAATCCTATATCAAAAATAGATAAAGAAATACTACCCGGCTTAATCCCTATTGACGGTTACAGTCCCGAAATTAATTTACTTGCCCTTAACATATTTGACATTAATTCGGTACCTGTTCTAATAAATCGAACAGATAATGGATATAAAATAATCAAAGGTGACGAAAAGATATTAGACTTCATAAAAACGGAGTGTTTCTGTCCAGGATCAACAGCTGGCGCATTGCCATTTGTTAACGAACCCGAATTTTTGGGCCATGAAGAAGGTGTCTGTTCTCTAAAGGAAGAATGTAAATGATAGTCACCAAAACAAAGGATGAAATTAGGCAAGTCGTAAGACGTTGGAAAGGCAAAGGCCTTGGTATTGGATTTGTCCCAACAATGGGATTTTTTCATAAGGGTCATCTTAGCCTTATGGAAAAATCTCTAAATAGAACAGATAGAACCATTGTATCAATATTTGTAAACCCTACACAATTCGGACCAAATGAAGACTTTAATAGATATCCAAGAGATATTGAAAGAGATATTAGTCTGGCAAAAGATACAGGTGTTCATGCTGTCTTTATACCAAAGAGTGAAGAGATGTACCCTATTACCCCAAAAACCTGGGTCACAGTAGATGAACTTTCTAAAAATTTATGTGGCAGATCAAGACCTAGTCATTTTAGAGGAGTAGCTACAGTGGTTGCAAAACTGTTCAACATCATTCAACCTGATGTTGCTGTATTTGGCCAAAAAGATTTTCAGCAACTCCAAATAATAAAACAGATGGTTAAAGATCTAGATTTTCCTATAGAAATAGTGGCTGCACCTATTTATAGAGAAAAAGATGGTCTTGCAATGAGTTCCAGGAATACATACTTATCTAAAGAAGAGAGAAAAAGTGCGACCTGCCTGTTCAAGGCGCTTAAGAGAGCCAAAGAACTTGTTGAATCTGGAAAGGTTAGAAACTCAAAGGGGCTCTATCAAGACATAAAGTCGTTTATAGAAACCTTTCCTTTTACAAAAATAGATTATATATTTATAGGAAATCCAGATAACCTTGAACCTGTCAATGAACTAAAAAAACCCCTGCTAGTTGCCTTAGCCGTATATCTTGGTAAAACCAGACTTATAGACAATGTGCTTATTATTTAAAAATAGATTTTTTTAAGAAATTGTCATGCTTAGATATATGCTTAAATCAAAAATCCACAGAGCTACTGTCACACAGACAGAACTACAATATGAGGGCAGTCTCACCCTCGACAGCGATCTTATGGATGCTGCAGATGTACTGCCTAACGAAAAAGTAATGGTCTACAATATTAGTAACGGTGAACGTTTCGACACCTACGTAATAAAAGGAAAAAGGGGTAGTGGAACCGTTTGTGTAAATGGTGCGGCTGCAAGAAAGGCTTGTAAGGGAGATCTTATCATAGTTGTTACCTATGCACTTTACACTGAGGAAGAAATAAAAAGACATCGTGCTAAATTAATTCTTCTAGGTCATGATAACACTATAAAAGCCATAAAAGAATCACCTGTATCCGAGGTTGATGGGCAAGCTAAATAAGATATTTGTAATTAGTCTCGGTTGTCCAAAAAATCTTACTGACACCGAACACGTGCTCGCCTGTCTAAAAAGCTCTTTTAACGATTTATCTTTTACAAATAGACCAAATGATTCTGATGTTATTCTTATAAATACCTGTGCCTTTATTGAAGATGCCGTTTCGGAATCTATAAACTCTATCTTAGAGTTATCACATTCCAGAAACAAAGATCAAAAAGTTATAGTTTTTGGTTGTCTGCCATTGAGATATGGCTCAAAACTTGAGAGACTTATACCAGAAGTGGATAAATTCATTTTCCACGTGGAACCTAATGATGTGGCAAAAAATATTTTGGCTTTTTTTGGCATCAAAAACCAGAAAAGGTTCCCTGATTATAACAGGATATTTACAGGTAAACCATGGCAGGCATACGTCAAAATCTCAGATGGATGTTCCAACAAATGCACCTACTGTCTCATTCCTAAAATAAGGGGTCATCTAAGATGCAGGAAGCCTGAAGATATTATAAATGAAATAAATATAGCTGTAGAAAATGGGGCTGTAGAAATAATTCTTGTAGCACAAGACCTTACAAGTTACCAGGTAGAAGATATTGATCTGGCCTCTCTTATTGAAAAAATATTAGAAAAAACAAGTGTTCCTTGGTTGAGACTCATGTACTTGTATCCGAATGGCATCACAGATCGCATTCTTGATCTTATTTCAAAGGAGTCAAGAATTTGTAAATACCTGGACATACCTATTCAGCATGCAAGTAGCAGAATACTAAAAAGAATGGGTAGAGGATATTCTGCTAAAGAACTTAATAATATCATTGAGAAAGTCAGGAAATTCCTGCCTGAAGCATCTCTAAGGACCACAGTAATTGTTGGATTTCCAGGTGAGGAGGAAAGGGATTTTAACATCTTAAAGACATTTATAGAGAGATGGCGTTTTCATCATCTTGGTTGCTTTGTTTACTGCGATGAAGAAGAAGCCTATTCTAGACTGTTAGATGAAAAGGTTGATAAAAAAGTGGCAAATAAAAGAAAAGACTCCATTCTTTCGTTACAGAGAGAGATATCTTTATCAATAAATAAAGATTTTATTGGTAAACGGTTACAGGTGTTAGTGGATGGATATTGCCAGGAATCGGATTTACTTCTTTGTTCAAGAACTATGTTTCAGGCACCAGATATTGATGGAGTCACGTATATCAATAAAGGAATTTCAAGACCTGGTGCCTTAGAAGAGATTAGAATAACCAAGGCTTTTGAATATGATCTATTAGGAGAATTAATTGAATAAAAGGCTGTCAAACTTTTCCTTCGTTTACAAGGCGTGCAAAATGCTCGAAGCTTCTATCCCATGTCTTTTCAGCCTCTTTTGGGAAACAACATCCAGGTAACTGACGCATCTTTAAGTGATATTCAAGACATTCACAGCATATTCCTTTTCTTGGACATGGTTCGTAAGTACAGTTACATCTGGTTAGATTTTTTTCTTTTTGACATTCCATAAACTTAACCTCTAATAGTCAATTTCTGTCTGCCTTTATAAAGATAAATTTAGGCTATATATCAAGTTCTTGGACCTCCAGGGCATGTGTCTGAATAAATTGTCTTCTTGGTTCTATCTTTTCTCCCATAAGAGTAGTAAACAGATTTTCAGCCTCGTCGGCATCTTTTATAGATACCTTTAACATTGTCCTTTTTTCTGGATTCATGGTGGTTTCCCAAAGTTGATCGGGGTTCATTTCTCCCAAACCTTTATATCGCTGAATACTGAGTCCTTTTCTGCCCTCCTGACGGAAAAATTCTATTAATTCATAAAAGTCTTTACACACCTTAATTTGTTTGTTTTCTTTGTATATATCTATAGTTATACCAAAAATATGACTTATATTTGAATAACATTTTTTAACCTTCTTAAATTCAGGACTTTTAAGAAATTCAGGAGATATTTCCATATTTAGATAGGCGAGTCCCTTAGCAGCTACATGGAATTTATAACCTGGTATCTCTGAATCAGATGTATTTACAGGACCTGTAATAAAACCTTTATCTTTTAGATATTCTGCAAGAATCTTTGCGTTTTCTTCTTTAGAAAGGAAGTCTTTTTCCTTACAATCGAATTCGAGAAGTGCATAACACAGTTCTTTCCAGCAGCCTTTTGCACTTAATTCTTCCACTGCTTTGTTGAATTCCGATATCTGATTTAACAAATTCTTGAGCTTTTCACCTTGGAAAGTGGTATCCCATCCTTTAGGTCTTAATTTTACAGATTTTGTTGCCCTATCAAAAAGGAATAGATCCATCTCTTTTTCGTCCTTTAGATAAAGTTCTCTTTTTTTACCAAAGGCAACACGAAATAGAGGTGGTTGGGCAATATATAAATGGCCGTTTTCGATCAATTGTAACATTTGTCTGTAAAAAAAAGTTAAGAGAAGTGTTCTTATATGAGCCCCATCTACATCTGCATCTGTCATTATTATAATTTTGTGATATCTGAGCTTGGAAGGATCAAAATCTTCTATACCAATTCCGGTTCCAAGGGCAGCTATGAGATTTTTTATTTCTTCACTGGCAAGCATTTTGTCATATCTTGCCTTTTCCACATTCATAATTTTGCCTCTTAGAGGGAGGATGGCCTGGAAGGCTCTATCCCTACCCTGTTTGGCACTTCCACCTGCTGAATCCCCTTCAACGATGAATATTTCTCTTCTTGCAGGATCTTTTTCTTGACATTCTGCAAGCTTGCCAGCCATCATTATTTCCTGGGATTGTCCTTTTTTTCTTGTTAATTCTTTTGCTCGTTTTGCAGCTTCCCTTGCTCTTGCGGCATCTACTGCCTTTGCTAAGATCTTTTTTGCAACCGAGGGATTTTCTTCAAGATAGGTAGACAGATGTTCCTGAACAATAGAAGCCACTATAAATTGAACCTCACTGTTACCAAGTTTGGTCTTTGTCTGACCTTCAAATTGTGGATTTGGTACCCTTGTTGATATCACACAGGTAAGCCCTTCTCTTACGTCGTCTCCTGAAAGTCTTTCTTTAAGCTTTTTTGGTATAATATCCTCACTAGCATATCTGTTTATACATTTGGTAAGGGCCTGACGAAAACCTGTTACATGGGTCCCTCCCTCTTTTGTGCGAATATTGTTTACATAACTTAAGATTCTTTCCGCATAACCTGTATTGTACTGAAAAGCTACTTCTACTTGAACATCGTTTTTTTCCCCAGAAATGTATATTGGTTCTTTATGTATAACATCTTTATTTTTGTTTAAATATTCAACAAATTCTATTATTCCACCTTTAAAGTGAAATATATTTTCTCTTCCTGTATTTTCATCAGAAATTTTTATAGTGACATTTGGATTTAGAAATGCTAGTTCCCTCATTCGGGATACAAGAATTTCATAATCAAATAGACATGTTTCTTTAAATATTTCTGGATCAGGCTTAAATCTTATTTTTGTCCCTGTTTTATTAGTTTTTCCTATAACTTTTAAAGGTCCTGTTGGTTCACCTTTTTTATATGATTGATGATAAATTTTGTTATTTCTGTAGACCTCTACTTCAAGATATTCTGAAAGAGCATTTACTACAGAAATACCTACGCCATGAAGCCCTCCTGATACCTTATAAGTCTGATGATCGAATTTTCCGCCAGCATGTAATCTTGTCATGACTAATTCTAATGCAGAGATACCTTCTGTAGGATGGATATCAACAGGAATTCCTCTTCCATTATCCATTACAGTTACACTGCCATCTTCATGAAGAATAACTTCTATATATGTACAATAACCGGCTAGGGCTTCATCTATACTGTTATCTACCACTTCATAAACTAAGTGATGGAGTCCTTCTGAACTCGTATTTCCTATGTACATGGCAGGACGTTTTCGTACTGCTGAAAGTCCTGATAAGACCTTTATTTGCTCTGCACTATATTTGGTTTCATTCATCTTTATGGAAGGTTCTCCTATAAAAAATGTAAAAATGATTATTATTCGTCTTCAAGACTCATAGGCATGATGAGGGCTGTAAAACCTTTATCATCTTCACCTTTAACTACAACTGGCGAATCTTCATCATTAAATGTCATTTCAACCATATCCGACTTCATTACTTGAAGGACATCTATAAGATACTTGGCATTTATAGCAAGTTCAAAGGGCTCTCCAGAATAAGATATTTCTATATTCTCTTCTGCCTGACCTATTTTTTTGTCAAGGGACTCCATTTTCATCATATTTAGAGATACTGATATCTTAATTCCTTTAAAAGATGGATCTTGGATAACTATAGAGATTCTTTTGAGTGCAGAAAAAACTGTATTTCTATTAAAAAGTAGGGATCGTTTTTTTTCTTTGGGGATTATTGCATTATAGTTAGGAAAAGAACCTTCTATTAATCTTACGATCATTTGATCGGATATCGTTTTGATATAAAGAAATTTTTCATCTGCTGTTAAAGAAATTTTTTCATTTATATCAGCCAATTTTTTGAGTTCGTTTGCTCCTTTTCTAAGAATTATAACAGATACTTTATCATCATTTTCATAAGATTGATCTATAATAGACTCTGCAAGATTTAGTCTGTGCCCATCAGAGCTAACCATTCTTACTAGTGTTT
Source organism: uncultured Desulfobacterales bacterium (assembly GCA_964573805.1). Lineage (GTDB taxonomy): Bacteria > Desulfobacterota > Dissulfuribacteria > Dissulfuribacterales > QOAL01 > JAADCZ01. The sequence continues at coordinate 56,478 of CAZNKP010000005.1, forward strand.
TAAGATCATCTGTCTTTTGTATTTCCATTAATATTCCAGATAGGGCATACTTTCTATCATCATAAGATACTGAAAATATAGTCTTTTCTATAAGATCTTTTATAATTTTACCTGGTATTGAAATAAGGTTTTCTTGTGGAAAGTCTCTGAATTTTGGGAATTCATCTGGTGCTAAACCTGCTATTGTATATTCAGCCCTGTCTCCAACAGGAATCCTTAACCAATAATTTTCAAGTTCTTCCAACACAATAGAGGGTTCTGATATCTCTTTTACTATCTCATAAAGCTTTCTTGCGTTTATAGTAAGGCTACCTTCTTCCTCAATTTTGGCAGGGATAATGGTTTTAAAAGATATCTCAAGATCTGTTGCTTCAATTATTAATTGATCATTTTTTGTATAAATAAGAACATTATTTATTATTGTCATAATAGTTTTTTTATCAACAATAGGCAAAGCCTTGGAAAGTGCCGATATTAAATTTTCCTTTTCTGCAGTGATCTTTAACATTATTCTTTTCCTCTATTTAAAAACTAAGATTATGAATAAAGGCTTATGAAATCTTGAAAAGACATTTATGACAATGAAAATATAACAAAAATTTTCATATTGGAACCTTTAAAATATACAATTTTTTCACAAGTTTGAACAAATAGAAATATGATTTGAGTTTTAAAAAAGTTTTTAACTTTTCTTTTAATAAGGTCGATAAGATATGTTTGATCAATTACAAGGAATTTGGGATGTATTGTTAAAAAGAATAAAGGATCATGGATCAATTTCTTTTCGTGATTTCATGGAGATATGTCTTTATGAAAAGAAATTTGGTTATTATTCACAAGAACAAATTAGAATAGGAAAGGATGGAGATTTCGTTACAGCACCCCACACCACTAAACTTTTTGGTTATCTCTTGTCGGTTCAGATTAAGGAATTCTTTAATATTTTAAAAAATTCTTCAGATTTTAGTATATGTGAATTTGGAGCCGGAACAGGGTTCCTTGCGAGTGATATTTTGGAATTTTTTCTAAAATTTTATCCTAATATCTATACTAGATTAAAATATATAATAATAGAACCTATTCCGAAGAGAAAACAGATTCTTAAAGAATTCTTAATTGATTATCAAGGACATTATACAATAATTGAAGATTTTGCCAAAATAGATGATTTTAAGGGAGTAATTGTAGCAAATGAACTTTTTGACGCCTTTCCTGTACATCTTGTTGAGAAGATAGGTCAAGAGTTTTTTGAAATATTTGTTGGTCTTAACGAAGAAGGTAAGTTGATTGAAAAAAGGAAAAAAATTTCGAATAAAGAACTTAAAAAATATATAGATAAGTATCTTAAAAAATTACCTGATAATTATCGTACAGAAATAAATTTGGATATGAAAAAATGGATAAAAAGTATTTCGTACAGTTTTAAAAAGGGGTTCTGTCTCATTATAGATTATGGATATCCAAGAAATGACTATTTTGCCGACTTTAGAAATAGAGGTACATTACTCGGTTACACAAAACAGAATGTAACAGAAGATTTTTTTAGATATCCAGGAATGGTAGATATAACCGCGCATGTAAACTTTTCAGATGCAGTAGAATGGTTTCAAGAGGCTGGATTTAGATGTGAAGGCTTTTGTCCTCAGTGGGCTTTTTTAGGTGGCCTTGATATAGAAGAGACCCTTGAGAAGGCATTTGGAAGACTTGAACCTTTCTCTCCGGCGCTTGCAGGTGTAAAATCTCTTATCTTTCCCCAAGGTATGGGGGAAACTCATAAAGTTTTAGTGGTTTCTAAAAATATAGAGCCAAGGCCTGAATTAAAGGGCTTTAGAATGAAAAATGATTTGGCAAGGTTGATATAAATGGATCTTTCTAAAAAGAGACTGATAATTTTTGATTGTGATGGAGTGCTTTTTAATTCTTTCGAGGCCAACAAGGCATTTTATAATAAAATAGCAACCATGGCAGGACGGGCTCCTCTTACATTAGATGAAATGGCCTTTTGCCATATGCATACTGCCTTTGATTCCATTAATTTTCTGTTTAAAGATTATCCAGAGCTTATTCAAAAGGCCTTTGATGTATACGATAGTTTAGATTATGCAGACTTTTTACAGTTTATGACAATGGAACCAGGAATGAATAAGACTGTAAGGCTTTTAAGAAAAGATAGATTTACTGCTATATCAACCAATAGAAGCACCACAATGCCAAGACTTAGAGAGCTTTATAAGCTTGATGAACTGTTTCATGAAATAGTCTGTGCATTAGATGTCAAAAGGCCAAAACCAGATCCTGAGGGTGTGAATCTTATATTTCATAGGCTTGGTTGTACAGCGAAAGATGCAGTATATGTTGGAGATTCTAAAGTTGATGAGGATACAGCTAATGCGGCGTCTATTCCATTAATAGCGTACAAGAACAAGAAACTTGATACTCCTTATCATGCCGAAAGTTTTGAAGATATAGAAAAATTACTTATAGGAAACGGTATATAAAATGAAAGAGTTAATAATTAATTATTTTTATTACATATTGCCGGCTATTGCGTATGTATTGGGTTCTATTCCTTTTGGGCTCATTTTTTCTAAATTAAAAGGGATAGATCCGAGAAGATATGGCAGTGGTAATATAGGTGCTACAAATATAGCAAGAATTCTTGGCAAAGAGTGGGGTATAGTTACGTTAGCATGTGACACCTTAAAAGGTTTTTTTCCTGTCCTTCTTGCAATAAAAACAGGCCAGTCATCGCTTATAGTGGCTCTAACAGGTCTCTTTGCAGTAGCAGGTCACTGCTATTCTATATTTTTGTTTTTTAAAGGTGGAAAAGGAGTTGCTACAGCACTTGGAGTATTTCTTGCTATCTGTCCAATGGCTGTTGGCATTGCTGCTTTGGTATTTGCCTTTGCGGTTTACAATACAAGATATGTCTCTGTTGGTTCTTTAGCAGCGGTTGCAACCATGCCGATTCTTATTTTTTTTCTAAAGAGCGACTCATTCTTTGAGGCAATGTCATGGACCATCTGTTTTATGATTTGGATAAGGCATAAAGACAATATAGCCAGATTGATAAAGGGCGAGGAAAAACAGATCAGTTTTGGATCCCAAGGGCCTTAATTTTTCTGTAAAGGTGTCTTCTTTCTATGCCTATCGATTCCGCGGTTCTTTTTATGTTTCCTCCAAATTCTGCCAATTTTTTTTCAATATACGCCTTTTCAAATATAGAGCGTGCTGTTTTAAAATCAGGACACGAGAAACAGGCAGCCTCTGTTTCTCCAGTAATGGATTTTTCAAGTACCTCTTGACCTGTCAAGAAATGTTTTGGCAGCTCTTCTTTAGTTATTACATTGCCCTTTGACAGGATAACAAGCCGTTCAATAAGGTTTCTTAGCTCCCTGATATTCCCAGGCCAATTATAATTAAATAGTGCCCTTATGGCCTCAGCTTCCATTTTTATGGAACCCTTTGAAAATTCCTGAAGAAATTCTTCTACAAGAAGAGGAATATCTTCTTTTCTCTCTCTAAGTGGAGGAACCTCAATAGGTATAACATTAAGCCTGAAATATAGATCCTCCCTAAAAGTTCCTTTTTTTATTTCCTCTTCTAAATTTTTATTAGTGGCTGCTATGATCCTGACATCAACAGATATTGTCTTTGATCCGCCAACCCGTTCAAACTTTTGTTCTTGAATGATTCTGAGTATCTTTGCCTGTGTTTTTAAGGCCATATCTCCAATTTCATCAAGAAAGAGGGTGCCACCATTTGCAAGGTCAAATTTCCCCCTTTTCATAGATACAGCCCCAGTAAATGCCCCTTTTTCGTGACCAAAAAGCTCGCTTTCGATTAGTTCGTCAGGAATGGCAGCACAGTTAACTTCTACCATTGGTTTATGGTTTCTTTTACTTAACCTATGAATGGTTTGAGCAACAATCTCCTTTCCTGTGCCATTTTCACCTTGGATAAGTATCCAAGCCTCTGTAGGGGCAACTATACGTATCTGTTCTTTTAATTGTCTGATTTTTTTGCTTTCGCCCGTTATATTTATTATTTTGCTACTTTTTTCTCTTAAAAGTCTATTTTCTTCCTGAAGTTGTCTAAATTTTAGGGCATTTTCAATGGATATCAGGAGAGGTTCTATAGAAAGGGGCTTTTCTATAAAGTCATGGGCGCCAAGCTTGGTGGCCTTTACTGCCGTTTCTATGTTTCCGTGGCCAGACATTATTATAACAGGCAGAAACGGCCAAGACTCCTTTATTTTTTTAAGAACCTCGATTCCATCTATTTCCGGCATCCAGATATCTAAAAGCACTAAATCAACAGGCTCGCCAGATTCGAGGATATCAAGGCACTTTTTCCCCCCTTCTGCTGTTTTTACTTTGTATCCTTCGTCAGATAATATGTCACCGATCGAATCCAATATGGATTCTTCATCATCAACTATAAGTATTGTCTTCCTGGTCATTTGATAGAATAGAAGATGGTTGATTAATGGACTCTATACTGAACCTAATATAGAATATCACTCCAGACGGTTTATTCAACTTTATTTCAATAGATGCTTCATGGGCATCTATTATGGATTTTACTATGGCAAGACCAAGGCCCGTTCCCCCTTTTTTTCTAGAAAAGTACGGATCAAAAACTTTTTGGATATCAGTCCTTGATATACCCTTTCCGTTATCGGCTATTTCCACAACAGCCTCGTCTGTATCATAATCCTTATAACATCTTATTAAAACATTAGATGCCTTTCCTGCAGATATGGAGTTATCTATTATATTTATGAAGACCCTTTTTATCTGTTCGGAGTCGACCATTATTTTTGGAAAATCTTTGCTAATTTCAGTAGATACATTTATCAATGGTCTGTAGATTTCCTCTATTTCTCTTAAAATAGGTTTTATGTCTTGCCTCTTAAGCGCTGGAGCAGGCATCCTTGCAAATCTTGAAAATTCGTTTACCAATTTTTTAAGCTCGTCGGTCTGGTTGATGATTGTATCAGTGCATCTTTTAAATATCTCTTTTTCCTTGTCATGAAACTTGTTACCAAATTTTCTTTTGAGTCTTTGGGCAGATAGTTGAATTGGTGTAAGTGGATTTTTGATTTCATGGGCGATTCTTCTGGCAACTTCACGCCACGCTGCAAGTCTTTGTATCTTTTCCAGCTCTGTGAGATCATCAAAAACTATTAGGACTCCAGAAATCCTGCCATTTTTATCTTTCAACAACGAAAAGCTAATAATTAATGACTTTGATATGCCTGCTACATTTATTCTAAAGGATTTTTTTATGCTTTTTCTTCCAGAGCCAACAAGTTCTCGAGGCATCCGTTCAAGTTCAGAAAAATCATCTCCATGGATTAATTCTTTATAGTCTTTTCCTATAAGATCAGAGGCTTCTTTTTCAAGTATCTGACATGCCGATTTGTTTATAGTAGTTATCTTCCCCTTTGGATCTAGGCTTATGACCCCTGCGGTTACATTTTCAAGGAGCATTTCTATGTAGGCTTTTCTGTGTTCTAGCTCTGAATAGCTTTTCAATAAACGTCTTGATGCCTCTTCTGCTTTTCTTCTTGCCTCCTTTAGGTCTCTAGTCATAGTGTTAAAGGCCCTGACAAGTCCGCTTAGCTCATCTTCTCCTTTTGTTTCAAGCCGGAAATTCAGATCTCCTTGAGCTATTCTGTGGGTGGCATCTGCGAGCATCATTACGGGTTCTGTTATACTCTTTGAAAGTTTAAGGGCAAACCAAATAGAAACAAAGATAATAAGGAGTGTTATAAGAAACAGGGTCGATAATAGGCTGGTCTTAAGAGGTGTTTGAAAAAGCCTCAACTGTTTGTATTCTTCAAAGCCCTGTTTTACCGCCTCAAGCTGAGTCATTATGTCTTGTCCAAGGACTCTGCCAATTACTATGTAACCTATATTCCCAGATTCCTGTGTTTGAATCTGTTTTGCCACCATTATCAAACTGCCAGCAGCCACGTTTATTGACGTGACAACCCTTTGTTTTTTTGTGGAAAGTTCCTTTAAAAACCTTTTGTCTAAAGGATGTATATCTTCTGTTATCGGAAGCCATGTCTTTTGCCACACGAGATTTCCGAATGGATCAAAAATACAAAGATAATTTATAGGAATCTTTCTTATACATGCAGTTGCAGGATCTCCAATTGCAGCCGGGCTAAACAGATCATTTATACATTTCTCGTCTAAAAAATCAGTAGGATTTGTATTACACCTTGTGGCAATTTGTCTTGAAATTAGTTCTTCAATGCTTGAAAGTTGATTAATTTGGTCCTTGTAAAAAATTCTTCCTATAGAGATGGCCTGTTCGAGGCTTCGTTCTATTTTGATATCAAACCAGTAGGCCAGGCTTGTTTGTAAAAATTGAAAGGATATAAAAAAGAGTAAAATTGTGGGAAGAAGAGATACTATAACAAAAGCGATAGTAAGCTTTGTTTTGAGTTTTGCACCAAGCAGGTGGGAGCGTTCCTCAAACAGTAGCTTTACAAGGTTTCTTATTACAAGGAAACTCAATACCAGAATAAGAAGGAGATTTATATTAATAACGGCAAAGATGAGGACATTGCTGTATCTTGGAAGTGGTCGTATAAACGCCACAAGTTTGTATTCGATTATTGCAAAGACCAGCAGTAAAAGGGCTATTATCCCTGCAAGGACCCTTTCCCTGTTCCTTTTTTTCTTAAAAAGTGAATTCAAACTCATAAGTTTTTGACGAAAATCCAAAGGAAGAGAAGATTTTTACCAATCTAGAGAATGGCATAGAAGATTCGCCCTTTTCACAGCGAGCCTTTATTTCAATGGTGTATTTTTTTCCTTTTTCAAGTCTTTCCAAAGGAACAAGAGCTACCTTGTTAATGGAAAACAGAAACTTTTTCGCGTTTTCGAGTCGATCCAAAGAGACTAGTTTAGTTGAAGGATAGTCAAAATAAAGAAAAAATCTGTTTTTTAAGTTGTCAAAGCTTATGCTTCGTATAAGTTCTATAGACTTTAGCTCATCGTTCCAAAAGATCCCTTTTTTCTTTAACACTATGTTAAAAATATATCTGACAGGAACCCCACTTTTAATCAACTCTTCCATGGCAGGGGGCATACCGTTAACGAGATTAAAAGAAATAAATAGCTGACCTTTATTTATTGTCAGGGCTACATTTGATATCCGAGGCCTATTTTCCTGCTGGGCTTGACACGGGGCAAGAAGAGAAAAAAAAAGTAGCAACATAGGAGGCAGCATATAATTTTTTTTAATAGACCCTTAAGGCAGAGCCTATTGTTTTTCTTATGATGATGCCGCATCAAAATGGGTTCCCTTTCGCTTACTTTTTCCTTTCTAGTACATACATTGCAAGGATTTTCATGTTGGTCTTGATCATAGAATCTGGAAAGATATCAAGATTTTCACAAGCAAGGTCTACCAGGTTCCGGGCCTTTTTTATAGTATATTGAATGCCCCCTGTCTCCAAAAGGAGCTGCCTTGCCCAGTTGAAGTCGGATGTGGATGCATAGCCCTGGCAAAGCATGTTCATAAGCCTATCTCTATTTTTTCTAGAGGCCCTTTCAAGGGCAACAACTATAGGAAGTGTCAATTTACCTTCTGACAGATCTGTTCCTATGGCCTTTCCAAATTCATTTGAATCTCCAGTGTAATCAAGGACATCGTCCACCATCTGGAAGGCCTGGCCAATATATAACCCATAGTTGCTAAGGGCCTCTATCTCATCAAGGTTTCCTCCAGCCATTATTGCACCAATTCTGCAAGATGTGGATATGAGGGCGGCTGTCTTTCTATATATAACATCTAGATAGGTCTTTTCATCAAAGCTTGGTACCTTGGCATGGAGCAGCTGTATTATTTCTCCCTCTGACATAAGGGCCACAGTCTTTGAGATCGCTCTGGCTATGCGAATGTCTTCAAACCTGGTAGCAAGCTCTATCGCCCTTGCGTACAAAAAGTCTCCCACAAGTACTGCTGCACTGTTACCCCAAATTTTGTAGGCAGGTGTCTTTCCTCTTCTCATCTCTCCAGCATCAACAACATCGTCATGCAAGAGGCTAGCAGCATGTAAATACTCAGGCACTGCAGAAAGATCATAGATGTCTTCTGCTTTATAGTCACACAACTTTGCAGAACACACAGTAAGTAATGGCCTTAGCCTCTTCCCCCCTGCGAAGATTATATGGCTGCTTACCTGATTGACAAAAGAAATGTGAGAGGCAAAGTGCCTTTTAAGGGTGGTTTCGATCTTGATAAAGTCGGGCTGAAAAAAGTCCATGACTTCTTTCATGGATTTTTTTGAACCTGTTATTTCACTAAGTTTCAGGGTCAACAGGAAGCTCCACTCAAAAATTTTTTACGGATTAACATAAAATATAGGGCATATACAATATCAGGCCCAGAAAAAATTTCATTAACTTAACACATGATTTTCTAAGAAGACTCTTTTAATATCATAATATGTTAAATAAAAAAACGTTTTTTCACTTGTTCACTTTTTTTGTTTAGGGGTAAGCATGTCTGTCCCATCAAAAAACATGACACCAATGTTAAGGCAGTATCTGGATATAAAGAAACGGTATCCAGAGTGTATCCTGTTTTATAGGATGGGAGATTTTTATGAGATGTTTTTTGAAGATGCAGTGACTGCATCAAGGATTTTACAGATAACTCTTACCTCAAGAGACAAAAACAAAGAGAATCCTATACCGATGTGCGGTGTTCCTTTTCATGCCGCCGAAGGATATATAGCAAAGCTGGTGAGCGCTGGTAAAAGGGTGGCTATCTGTGAACAGGTTGAGGATCCCAAAAAGGCTAAAGGGATAGTCAAAAGAGAGGTAATAAGAGTTGTAACACCAGGACTGTTTACTATAGATAGGGGCCTTTCATCCAAAGACAATAATTTTATATCATCCTTGCTTATTGATACAAAAACGGCCCAATTTGCTGTTGCAAGCCTTGATATCACCACAGGAGAATTTAAGGTCACGAGTACGGAAAACGAAGAGGCTGTACTTGGAGAACTTTTTAAAATACAGCCCCGGGAACTCCTTTTGTCTGAAAGACTTAAGGGGACAGACTTTTTTTTCAAGATCAAACAGGCCCTTCCTGAAGTTTTCATAAGCTGGCAACCACAGGAAGTCTTTGAAACAAAAAGGGCAAAGCAGACCCTTAAAGAATGCCTCGAGGTGCTTACTTTAGAGGGATTTGGCCTTTCAGAAAACGATGTCTCTGTTGGAGCGGCAGGTGCGCTTTTAATTTATTGCCTTGATACGCATCAAGGTACCATTAAGCATGTTAAGGCACTTTCTCCATATAGGTTAGATAACTATCTAAGAATGGATGAAGCCACAGTCAGAAACCTGGAATTGGTCTGTAACTGTTTAGACAGGAAACGCAGGGGCTCTGTTTTGTCAGTAATAGATCGGACAGTTACTGCCATGGGAGGAAGGCTCCTTAAAAAGTGGCTTCTTTATCCCTTGATGGACATTTCTGAGATCGAAAAACGATTAGATGCAGTTGAGGCCTTTTACAATATATCTGAAGAAAGGATCAAGCTCGAATCTCTTTTGAAGAAGGTTTACGATTTGGAGAGGCTTATTGGCAAGGTTGTCATGAAAACCGCCGGTCCAAGGGATCTTTTAGCCCTAAGGGATTCTTTTAAACAGTTGCCAGATATACGAGGTAGGCTTTCTTCGATCTTTACAACGGAAGACAAAAAGGAACATAAGCTTCTAAAAGCGCTATTTTCAGAGATTGATCCTCTCGAAGACCTGTACCAGTTGATAGACAAATCAATAAGAGACGATACACCAGCCATGTTGCGGGATGGTAATGTGATCAAGGAAGGATTTAATAAAGAGCTTGATGAACTTTTGACTATTCAAAAGAAGGGGAGGGGATTCATTGCCGAGATAGAATCGAAAGAGAGAAAAAGGACCTCGATCTCCAATCTTAAAATAGGCTATAATAAGGTTTTTGGCTATTATATAGAGGTTTCTAAGTCACACGTTTCAAAGGTTCCTGATGACTATATCAGGAAGCAGACTCTAGCTTCTGCCGAACGTTACATTACCCCTGAGCTTAAAGAGATAGAAGAGAAGATCCTGACAGCTCAAGAGAAGAGACTCGAGCTTGAGATGGAGATTTTTAAAGAAATTCGCAAGGAGATCTCTGTTCAGGCCTCTAGAGTACAGAGGAGTGCCACAGCCATTGCCTGCTTGGACTGTTTATGCAGTCTTGCTGCTACTGCAGAGATAAATGGTTATTCGAGACCGAATTTTAAAAAAGGAGATTCCATAGAGATAGAACAGGGACGTCATCCTGTGGTGGAGCTTAATCTTGAGGGTCAGGCCTTTGTACCAAATGACATAAGATTAAACCACAAAGATAGTTTGCTTATTCTCATTACAGGACCAAATATGGCCGGTAAGTCGACCATCTTGAGACAGACGGCTCTTATATGCCTTTTGGCTCAAATGGGGGGATTTGTACCAGCCAGAAGGGCGGATCTTTGTATTCTGGATCAGATATTTACCAGGGTGGGGGCTACAGATTATCTTTCCAGAGGCCAGAGTACTTTTATGGTCGAAATGAAAGAGACAGCCAATATTTTGAACAATGCCACGTCAAAAAGTCTGGTGATCTTGGATGAGATAGGAAGGGGAACCAGCACATATGACGGACTTTCCATTGCTTGGGCTGTTGCCGAGCATCTGCTTTTTAAGGACAAAAAAGGTGTAAAGACCCTGTTTGCTACTCATTATCACGAGCTTACCGCCTTGGGCCGCAGATACAAGAAGGTAAAAAACATGCACGTGGAAGTAAGAGAACACAAAGACAAGATCTACTTTCTCCATACGTTAAAGGAGGGGGCTACTAGTAAGAGCTATGGCATCCAGGTTGCAGCCCTTGCAGGAGTACCAGCTCAGGTGATTAACAATGCAGCAAGGATATTAAGGCAAATAGAAAACAAGAACACAAAGAGACAGGTGCCAGTTGCTTCGGTAGAGGCTTCAGACTATAAGTTAGTGGTTCAAAGGTCGCTCCCTTTGAAAAACCAAGAGAATGAGCGCTTGAAAAATAAGCTCAAACAGGTTGATATTAACAATACAACGCCTATAGAGGCACTCAACATTCTTAACGAACTTTGCAAGCTTGTAAAAGAAAAAGATTAACAACATCGGGTTTCCGGACTTTCCTCCCTTTCTTTTTGTTGCTGTCTACAGCTCTTGTATATTTGTTGGTTCCCTGCAAGCACGTAGGTGCAAGGGCTGTTCATAGCATATCAAAGGCCGCAACCATTGAGTATAAAGAGGCCAAAAAGGCCTTTGACAGGTTGGCTGCAAGCTCTCGGTTAAGAAAGTACCGGAAGAATTGGTTAGAGGTAATAGGCCGGTTCAGACGGGTATATCTTAGGCATCCTGATGATCCAGAAATAGCACCCAAGGCACTTTTTATGATGGCCAGGTGTTACACAGGCCTATACGGTTATTCAAGGCGTATGTCCGATATTCAAGAGGCCATAGAGCGCTATCAGGTTCTTGTTGAGCGGTTTCCTCTTAGCAGGTTGGCCGATGATGCCTTGTATGAAATAGGTCAGATCTACAAGATGACAGGTAGGCCAAGCAGTGCCATAACTGCCTGGAAGAGGGTGGTACAAGAATATCCTAATGGTAGCCATGCCAGGCTGGCTAGGCAAAGACTTGCAAGAATGGGAGTAAAGATAGCTCCGGCTATCAACAAAAGGAAATCTTCTAATAAAAAAACCGCCCCTGCAAAAAGGAAAAAAGAAAGTATTGCTTCAAAGGCCAAAAACGGTAAGGGATCTAAGATAGCTATTATAAAAGATATAAGATATTGGTCAGATAAGGATTATACCAGAGTGGTTATTCTTGCATCTGGGCCTGTCTCTATAAAACAAGGAGAGCTTCCTGCTGACAAGGAACACGGCCTTCCAAAGAGATTTTATCTGGACCTTTCTCCAGCCTATAAAAAAATAGGCCTGCCAGAGTATATAAAGATAGACAATGGCCTGTTGAGATCTGTAAGGGCGGCTCAATTTAAGCCTAGAACGGTAAGGGTGGTGTTTGACCTTGCAAAGACGGAAAAGACAAAGGTTTTTTATCTAAGGGACCCTTTTCGAATCGTAACCGATGCCTTTGGTGCTCATTATACTAAAAAGAAGTGCATTGTTAAAAGGACTTCACCCAAACCTTCCAAGAGTTCTTATAAAAGTAAAACAAAATCCAAAGGTAAACTCTCGTTGGCGCAACAACTTGGTCTGTGTGTAAAAACTATTGTTGTAGACCCTGGCCATGGGGGCAGAGACCCTGGTGCAAGAGGGCCTGCAGGAACCAGAGAAAAGGATATAGTCCTTAAGATAGCCAAGAAACTTGCAAGAATACTTAAAAGAGAGCTAGGTTGCAGAGTTATTATGACTAGACGTTCGGATAGATACCTGCCCTTGACTCAAAGGACAGCTATTGCCAATGCTAACAAGGCGGACCTTTTTATTTCTATTCATGCCAATGCAGCTCCAACAAGAAGACTTAGGGGTATCGAGACCTATTTCCTAAATTTTGCCCTTGATGAAGACGCCATGAGGGTAGCAGCTAGAGAAAATGCAACCTCGGAAAAACGAATAGGCGAACTTAAAAGCATACTTAACGATATACTCAAAAACAGTAAGGTAAACGAGTCTTCCAGGCTGGCCCAAAAAGTGCAGTACAATCTGATAAAAACCTTAAAGAGACGGTACAAAAACGTGCGTAATCTAGGGGTAAAGCAGGCGCCATTTTTTGTCCTTATTGGGGCTCGGATGCCAAGTATTCTTGTAGAGACCTCTTTTATAAGTAATCCTCAAGAAGAGAGGAGATTGCGCTCAAGCGCATATCAAGATGCCTTGGCAAGGGGAATCGCAAAAGGTGTGATTCAATACATTCAGGAAACCCAGCTTGCCTATAAAAGCGGATTTTAGGACTTGGGGCGACCTTCCTTAAAAGAGAGTGATTAAAATTTATCTTTATATTCCCTTTTGACCGATAAGAAGTTTAGATCATTTAAGAGTTAAATAATTTTTATTCAAAAGAATAAGACGAGATAGAAAATTGTCACAGGCATAGCTAGCTACTAACCACTATCATCCATAAAGGTTAACGTTGGCAGGAACTTGCTTATCTACAATGTACATAAGTCCCATAAATCCCAACTTCTCTAATTGGACCACATTTAAACAAGATGTCAGGATTAATTCTCTATCCCCAAAGGAAAACCAGGTCAACCATGCGTTCGAAAACAATGCCAAGAAATTTACCAGTAATTTTCAAGAATCTTTTATAGGTAAAGCCCAAAAGACAAGCACACAAGGGCTTTCGGCTAAGGACCTGAAGATACTACAAGAGTTGCGTTCGAGAGACAGGGAGGTGCGAGCCCACGAACAGGCCCATATTGCCGCAGGAGGAGCATATGTTAGAAGCGGTGCTTCTTATCAGTATCAGGAAGGCCCTGATGGTCATAGATACGCGGTTGGAGGAGAAGTGTCTATTGATACATCTGAAGAAAGGGATCCAAGGGCAACCATTCGAAAAATGGACACAGTGATTAAGGCTGCACTTGCTCCTGCCAAGCCTTCAGCCAAAGATAGGGCCGTGGCAGCCATGGCAAGGGCTAAAAAAGTTAAAGCACAAATGGAACTTGCCAAAGAGGAAAGATTTTCTGGAGGCAAGAACGTTTCTGGAACAATCATTAACACTTATGCATAAGGACCCTTTTTTGTTCAGGCCCGGCTCCCGGAAACACAGCGCAAATCACCCGTTTCGACAAATACCAAACTTTTTTCTCATTGCCTTTTCTACATGGGGAGGGACAAGACCTTCAAGGCTGGCACCAAACTGTGCGGCCTCCTTGACGATAGTGGAGCTGATATAAATCCATCTAAATCCGGTCATAAGAAAGACCGTCTCTATACTCCTGTCGAGCTTCCTGTTCATGATGGCCCTTTGAAGTTCAAACTCGAAATCGGAAACAGCGCGCAACCCCCTTAGTATTGCACATGCACCTTTCTGTCTAGCAAAATCGACAAGTAGGCAATCAAATGTCTCAACATCAACGTTATGAGAGGAATTCAAGGACTTTTGTATCATCTCAACCCTCTCTTCTATAGTAAAAAGAGGGGCCTTGGCAGGGTTCCTTCCAACAGCCACTATCACCTTATCGAATATCCTCAATGCCCTTTTAATAAGATCTATATGTCCGTAGGTTACAGGATCAAAGGTTCCTGGATATACTATAATTCTTGTCATTTATCTGTCTTTATTCCTTTTTAAGAAAAAAAGGGAGCTATTCCCGTAACTTTTACTTTTTAGGAGTCTGAAATCAGAATATTTCTCTGGCACTTGCTCCCTCTTTTCTCCCTCTATAACTATCAGTACTTTTGGTGACAAAGAATCACATGCATGGGTCAAGGCATCCAGCAATCTTATCAAATGTCCCTTGCCATAAGGAGGATCGGCCAAAACAAGACCGGCTTGCTCGTTTTCCGGAAGCCGCCGTTTTTGTTGTAGGAAGTCATAAACATCTGCCCTTACGAGTTTTGTAACAGATGTTGTAGTATGAGCAAGCAACAAATTTTTTTTAAGAACAGGAATAACCCTTCTATCTTGTTCAACAAATGTGCAGGCCTTTGCTCCTCGGGAAAGGGCTTCAAGGCCCAACGCCCCTGTTCCGGCAAATAGATCAAGGACCACAAGTTTACGCCAATCCTGGATGTAATTAGAGGCCACAACATTAAAAAGGGCCTGACGAACCCGATCTGTGGTAGGCCTCACTATATGGCCCCTGGGGCAGATGATCTTCCTGCCCCGAAGGGATCCCCCTGTAATTCTCACACCTTAATCGTCAAAATCCCCACTAGGCCCTTTGTCACTATCAAGAGCCTTGGCCTTCTCTCTGATTTTTTCTAGGGTCCATTCCGCAGGATCTTCAATCCTTTCTGCCTTAGGGCCAATGTCATAGGAACCCTTTTCCAAAATGATACCGGTGGCAATAGGTGCGGTATCTGACGCATTAAAGACATTAACCAAAAGATCATAGACAAACTCTTCCACTGCCTTGGCCATTCGTTCTCTGATCTCCTTAGGCTGCCCCATTATCTTGTTTTCAAACGGCAGATTCAACTTTTTATAGGCGCCTCCTTTCCATCCGTGTTCCTTTGCATACGCCTTCATTTCTTCCCATAGTTCTTCAGTGACACCTTGATCTTTTAGTTTTATGAACTCGCCATTCTCATCCATTACAGCATTGCCATACTCATCCACCTTAACTCCCCAACTAATCATCTGAAGGGCCGTTGCCACATTCGCCTTGGTGGTCCTGGTCTTCTCTGCAATCTGCCTTAGTCTCTCGGAATTATTTCCTGATGTCCCATGCTGTGCTCCTGATACCTTGTAGGGTTCAAGGGCTTTATGGATTTCAGCAGTCAAATCTACCTGGATACCCTGATCGCTTGCCTGAATGCCATGGGTAGTTCCATTGTTCAAGGCTATCCAGTCAGGAAAGATATCATGGGCATTTAACCCCCTTATCAGAAAAAGGGCCTCCTCAACAGTGGATAGTCCTTCCTTTCCCTTTATTTCACCAACCTCTGTCTCAAGTCCTGCCCATTTGGGCACATAGGGATTGAGCTCTATATTTGCCAACAGATTTTCGTCATCTGGCAGATGCGATGCATCTATTGCTATTGAAGTAATACCAGCTTCAAACAGTGTTGGAATTTCAACCTTTGCCGGTTCGATATCATCCTTCTTTTTGATGCCATAGTGGTCTGCGTGAATAGCAATGGGAACGGTTACACCCAATTCGTTTGCGGCTTGATCAACCCTTCTTGCCAAGTTCCAAAAGTTTGTAGCACAGTAGGCATTTGCTCCTCCTTCTGACCGTGCAATTTCTATGATGACGGCTGCATTGGCCTTTTGGGCAGCTGCAAGCA
Organism: uncultured Desulfobacterales bacterium; assembly: GCA_964573805.1. Classification (GTDB taxonomy): domain Bacteria; phylum Desulfobacterota; class Dissulfuribacteria; order Dissulfuribacterales; family QOAL01; genus JAADCZ01. Next base: position 72,478 of record CAZNKP010000005.1, read on the forward strand.
CTCCCCTTACTATTATATAATTTCTAGCATTTGCAGCTATGGTCATGGCCTTACCTTTTTTTAATAGGGCCCTGTCTATAACCTTGCCACTTACAAGTAATGCTTTTGAATTTGGGAACAGATTTCTTACATTGGGTGGACGTCCAATCTCAAGGGCCCTTTCAAAATCCTTTTTGTAATCACTCATGGCCTCACCTCCTGGCAGAAATGTTTTTGGCTATCAGACAATAAGCACTGGTATATAAAAAGGCAATGAGCCATATAGGGTTGCTCAACCTTTTTCATACAAATCTATCACCTTTTTGGCTACAAAGACAAGGATAGAGCCCCAGATAAAACCAACCAGAAACCCGCCTAAACAGTCTAGAGGATAATGAACTCCAAGATATATACGAGAATAGCTGACAAGAAATGCAAGCATAAAAATGGGGATCGAGTAGGTCTTGTTCCAACCATAAATAAAAAAGGCAGCCGTCCACATATTGGTAGAGTGACAGGACGGCCACGAAAGGCTATTTTTCACTCCAATACGAAACTCAGGATTTGTCAATATCCACTTCCCAGACTTATACAAAAATACATGATCCAGGTCCACATATGGCCTCATACGTCCGATAAGGGGTTTTAGTACCCGCGCACACAAGGCATCAGATGTGACTACTGCTAATATGCCAACAATCCACATTATTCTTTCCTTGGCACTGCCCTTTATTAAACGGTAAAGTATAAATACTATTATAAACGGAAGAAAAAACTTGAAATCAGACAGGTGAACCATAAACACATCAAGGAGTGGAGATCTGGTATGATTTATGGCAAAGAAAAGATTAACATCTAGCTTATGGATAAGACTTAAAAGATATTCTATCGGTGCGCCCATTTTAAGAGTTCCTGACCCAAATAGACATTGAAGACCCTCTTTCTACCGCTTCCAAGATCGATATTTATTTGTTTTAAGAGAGAAAAAGAGCGAAAGCATTGACTAAGACCATCAAGTCCTTTGTTTGCATCTGCAATGACCAGTGCATCCCACCCTATCTTGTTAAGTGGAGTTGGCCAAAGTTCGTACTGGCTTTTTATCCTCCTTTCAAACCCGTTCCATCTATAAACTACAGGATGCCCTTTCATGTAAAAGGCAAGTTCGCTGACCGTTTGACGTCTTCTTGCGACCACTATAGTCTTGTTGTTTGTTGGAACAGACGACAATAAACTATCTGCCTCATGCGCAAGTTGCCTCCAGCCCCTTAGCCTTACGGTAGGATCAAGAGAGGAGCCTGACAGGCTGGTATATGCAAAAACAAAGGGGAGCGTATAGAGTGTTGTTACAAGTATAAGGCCTGTTGTTACTGCCGGCCTAAAAAGACTTTTTATTCGTTGACAGTATTTGCCTTGTCCCTCAGCGAAAAAACCATCTAACCAAAGACCAAGAAGAAGAGACAGGGAAATGTAAAAAGGAGCGGGCCAGTTTGCGTTTATGCGCTGTTTGAAGCTTAATAAAAAGACCAGTAACAATGGAAAAAGACCGCTGATCAGTAGAATCGTCACAGAAAGGAGTTTCTTAGGTTCATAAACAAGATGTCGTGCCCTTATAAAAAGACTTATCATAATGCAAAGGGCACTTGCTATCAGCACAACATAAAGCAATGGTGTGATTAGCCCTGCCTGGGTGCCAAGCAGTTCCCAGAATGTATCGATACGGAAAAGGGTTGTCTTTTCTGCCTGTTCAAAATGGTGAGCAGTGTGAATAAAGGTTATCCAGTTGTGATTATAGTTCCACCACAAAAAAGGTAAGAGCAGTAAAAACTGAAAACCATAAAATAAATATGGCCCTATTTGCCCAAGAAATTTCCTGCCATGGCTTGTTGATAAAAAGAATATGACTGTAGCACTGCTTAGTGCAATCATAGTCTGTTTGGAAAGGAGTCCAAGCCCACAAAAAATGCCCGAGATGATCCATAAAAAAGAACTGCTTTGGCTTTTCTCTTTCAAGGATTTCTCAATGGCGAGCCATAGAAAAAAAATGGTGAGGGCCCAGAAACAAAGCAAAGGGGCATCAATTGTCATAATAAAGCCTGCTACTGCAGCCCCTATAGTTGCAGAATAGGCCAGAGAGGCCCTAAGACCTGTTCTGTGCCCAGCCATCTTCCTTCCTGTCAAATAAATGACCAAGGCTGTAAGCACATTTAGAAGTACAGCAGGAAAACGCACAGCAAATTCCGACACAGGGAAGATAGATGTTGAAAGGGCCATAAGCCATGCCACCATGGGCGGCTTGCTGTAGTATCCCCAAGAAAGCCTTCTGGACCAGTCCCAGTAATATGCCTCATCTGGCGAAAGCTCAAGGGGCGATATACATAAAAAGAGGAACCTTACAATAAACAAAAGGCCTATAAAGACGACAAGTTGCCCAACTTCGCTATTTCTGATATCCGAGGTCTTTGTAATCAAAGGATAATCTCTCGTTTTCTAACGTTATTTCTCACTAATAGCTTGTCTATGAACTCCTGCCAGATATCCAATGCCTCCGATTAAGGCAGCAGCGGCCTGTATAGCAAAAACACTTAAACTAAGGGCAACGGCCTTTTCCATGGGAACTCCCTTCATGTGAAAAAAGAAAATAAATCCACCCTCTCTTACCCCTATGCCACTGAAACTTATGGGTAAGACCGTAAGTACTGCAATTAACGGCAGCACGCTTAGGTAAAAGCAATATTCTAAAGCTATACCAAGAGCTTTACCAAGAATGTAGGCCCCTGTCATACCACAAAGTTGCAACAAAATAGAAAGGCCAAGGGCGTAAAATAAGCTACTTGGATGCCTCCAAAAGGCAACCATATATTCCAGGGCCAAAAGCATCTTCGTCAATATCTTCTGTTTGGTTACCAACCTTGCACCCAAAGAATTTATCGCCTTTGTAAAAAAAGGTACTGCCATGGCTGCACCTGTCATGGAGAGGGCCAGGAAAAACAGAAGATGACGCCATTTGCCTGGCAGACTGTGAACTGAACTTAAAGATGCAATTGCTCCAATAATAAACATGCCCCATAAGCCAAAGAGTCTGTCTGAAAGTATGGAATAGGTGGCCTTTAGCTTACCCGCGCCATGTCTTGCAAGAAAGAAGGCCTTTAGCACATCTCCACCTATGGCAGAAGGCAAAAAGAGATTGAAATACATACCAACAAAATAGAACTTTATATAGGTCATAAATGTGCCACCAAATCCCAAGGTCCTGCCTATTATGAACCACCTCAAGCTGCTCAGTACCTGAGAAAAAAGATAGAGGGCAAAGGCTCCAGCCCATGCAGGCCAAGAAATTTTAGAAAAGGCAGAAAATACAGCCCCTATGTCTATTCTTGAAAAAAGCCATATCAGGATGACTATACTTATGGTCATCCTGATCATAAATTTCCCGATTCTCTTTAGGCTGTTCAATGTCTTAAGTGCCTTTGGCCGCCCCTGGGAATTATTCCTTTGTTTAATAATCCTGTTGCACTTGAAAAAAACAGTCCTTGAAATATCAGTATCGTGTCTGCGGTTCTTTTTCTCATGCGTCTTGTTTTTGAATCAAAAATCCTAGTTTTTAGAACAGCTTTTAAGGTATGAAACAGAAAATGAAGGAACTCACTCTATAATCTCCCGGATGGCATAGATCCTTTTGCCGCTGGCCTCATAATAGGTCCTGATTATTAATTCGGCCAAAAGGCCTATACAAAACAGGATCAGCCCCGACAATATCAGAAGCACTCCTAAAAGAAGGAGTGGCCTTCCACCAATATCCTGTCCCTTAAATATCTTTTCATAGGTAAGATAGAGATCTATGGCCAGACCAGAAAGAAACATAAGCCCTCCTGCTAAACCGAAAAATTGCAAAGGGCGGGTGGCAAACTTCTGAAAAAAGAGCATGAGCATAAGATCAAGAAACACCCTATAGGTCCTTCCAAGACCATACTTGCTCTTTCCCTTAAGCCTAGGATGATGAGTAACTACAACTTCAGCGATACGGGCACCCTGGAGACTGGCCAAAACAGGGATAAATCTATGCAAGTCGCCATAAAGAAGCAGGTTTTTTGATATTTCCTTTCTGTAGGCCTTGAGAGAGCAGCCATAATCGTGCAGTCTTACCTTTGTGCTCTTTCCAATTAGCCAATTCGCCATCTTGGAAGGAAGGAGTCTGGATATAAAAGCGTCTTTCCTGTCTTTTCTCCAGCCTGCTACTACATCATAGCCCTCTTGAATCTTTTCTATAAGAATGGGAATGTCTGCCGGATCATTTTGCAAATCACCATCCATGGTTACAACTATTTCTCCCTTGGCCAAATCAAAACCTGCTGTCATAGCAGCACTCTGGCCAAAGTTCCTTCTGAACAGCACGATCCTGAGCTCTGGATACAAGGGCTTTAACCCCTTCAATATTTCCGGGGTCCTGTCTGTGCTTCCGTCATCCACCACAATGAGTTCATAGGAGTATCGAAGGCTAAAAAGGCTGGACTTTATTCGCTCGAGCAACTCCTTTATATTTTCTTCCTCATTATATACAGGCACAACTACAGATATATACGGATGTTTATCTGAGGGAATGACTGTTGGGATATTTCTTGTATCGTTCATAGTTAGTTTGTGAAAACCGTCTCATAGGCCCCAATGGCAGACAAAACTTCTCCTGCTCCTAGTACTACGGTTTCAAGAGGATTCTCAACTCTAATGACTCTGACTCCCACAAGCTCTTCCAAGTATTTGTCAAAACCCAATAAAAGACTAGAGCCGCCAGTAAGATATATTCCCTTGTCAGAAATATGTCTCTGGACAGTGATATCAAGATTATCAAAAATATCCTTAATTACAAAACCGATTTCTTCAATCAAGGGGGCAAGACAGTCAAGCACGTCAAAGGGGGTTACATCAATTACTGCAGGAGCTTGCTGTGCCATATTTTGTCCCCCAACTCTGCAAGGATCAAGGGTCTCGGCCTCTTGCCTTCTTGCAGTTCCCATGTCCCACTTTAACCGCTCGGCTGTATTTGGACCTATTCGTAGTCCATATTTTTTAAGCATGTAGGAACAAAGGGCATGATCTAAATCGTCGCCTCCAATTCTTCTTGATTCTGAAATTAGATAAGCCATCTGGGCTATTACTGCAACTTCTGTAGTACCGCCACCCACATCTACAACCATAGAGGGGGTCCGGCTCGATACATCAATCCCTGCACCAATTGCTGCTGCCATTGCCTCCTCCAGAAGGAAGACCTTTTTGAAACCCGCATCTCGGGCTGCATCCAGTACGGCTCTCTTTTCCACCTGTGTAAGCTTAGATGGAACACATATTATTACTTTAGAAGAAAAGACAGGGCGCCTTTTTCTGGCCATTTCCACAATCTGGCGAAGGAATATAGAGACAGCGTTAACATCCTCAACAGCGCCCGATTTCATCGGTCTTTTTACCATCATGCCAGGTGGAGTCTTGCCAAGATAGGCCTTGGCTTTCCTGCCAACAGCTACTGGATCACCAAGACTGTTTCCTGCAATCACAGTGGGTTCGTTCAAAACTATACCTTCGCCCTGCAGATATATCAGGCTATTGGCAGTGCCAAGATCTATAGCAACATCCTGTTTTATCAAACTCCTTATTACACCGAGCGCCACGGCACCACCTTGTCAAGTCTCATCTTGAGAAGCACGGGTAACTCTTTAGGCCAGAACTCTGGATCGCCCTTGCCTGCAAAGACCAAGGCATGGTCAAGCCGAAATATATCTCCGGGTGAGGAAGGAAAAAAGAGGCCCAAAACGGTATCCTTTGGTGATATTTTCTCATTTGGCTCAAGTAAAAAACTGCGCTCAGGATATGTGCCAAAGGCCTTTAGCACAATATCTTTAGAATATCTGAAAATCCATCCGCAGACCCCGGCCTCCAGCGGATATTTCTTGCCAGTCACCTGACGTGCGAAGTCCTTCGGTAGCTCTCCAATCACAGATTCCAGCTTGAAAAAGCCCTTTCCATGTATGCGCCTAAGTATAAGGCATGTCTTCATTTGAAGTATCTCCATTAACTCTATCAGAATATGCTGAAATTCATGACCCCTAAACGTATCCCAGCGAAGGAGCTTAAGCAGCATCTCATTCATGGCCCTATATTCCATAGTTTTTAAAAGGTGAAACGCACAAGTTCCAAAAGAAGAAAGTATATTAATGTGCTTGTCTGTGAACTTGAGTTTTGTTTTACTGTCTGCCATCAGCACTCCTGTATCTTCTGGCAACGGTATAGCCATGAATGATTTTATTCCCACGTCTTTTTTATAAAGGCCTATAGAACGGCTATCCTGTTTAAATCTAGCAATATTGAGAGGTCTTTTCTCTCTCATCACCCAGCCTACAGGTCCCTTGCCATATTCAAGCAATACATTGTGATCAATCGCATCGGAAAGACTCCAACAGGCCAAGAGCCTGAGCAAGCCTTTAGATTCTTTAACAAAAAGCGCACTGGTATAAGCATTCAGGGAATTAGCTACAGCATCTAAAAAATTATTAATGGGGGAGTGTTGAAATGGCTCTGTCATAGGGTGGCCTTAGAACCCCCTTTTCAGTGATAATTGCACTTATAAGGTGTGATGGAGTGATATCAAAGACGGGATTGAATACCGAGACCCCTCTAGCAGCAACATGGTTTTTGCCACAGGAAGTAACCTCTTCTGCATCTCGTTTCTCTATCGGAATTTTAGACCCGTTTAAACATGCGTGGTCAAAGGTAGACGATGGGGCCGCTACATAAAAAGGCACCCTATTCTCTTTGCACAATACAGCAAGCGTATAGGTGCCTATTTTGTTTGCAACGTCTCCGTTGGCAGCAATCCTGTCCGCTCCCACCACGACTGCTCCAATACGTCCGCTTGAAAGGAGCAGGCCAGCTGCACTGTCAACATTCAGGGTGACGTCTATGCCGTCTCTCATCAGTTCCCAAGCCGTAAGCCTGGCACCCTGTAGCCAAGGCCTCGTCTCATCGGCGAAGACTTGAATTTTTTTACCTTGTTGGACAGCCCCTCTTATTACTCCAAGGGCTGTGCCGTAACCCCCTGTAGCCAAGGCGCCTGCATTACAGTGGGTAAGGATGCCACATTGATCCTCAAGAAGCATTCCACCAAGACGACCCATTTCTATATTGGCCTGCACATCTTCTCTCCAAATGGTCAGGGCCTCTTTAACAGCAGTTTTGTAAATCTGTTCAGGTCTGCATCCAACAAGGAGATTAAGCATCCTGTTTACGGCCCAAGATAGATTTACTGCAGTAGGCCGCGCCTTTTCAATTTGGGTGGCCGTTTCCCTCAAAAAAGTCTCATAATCTCTGAAAGGGTCCTCTATAATTTGTCTGGTTGCAAGGACCATAGCAAATGCAGCGGTTATGCCTATTGCAGGCGCACCTCTCACTACCATTTCTTTTATGCCAGAGGTTGCGTCATGCCAATTACGACAAACTATCCAGTTCTCCTGTTCTGGTAACAGCCTCTGATCAAGGAGCGAAAAGGTTTCATTCTCCCATTTAAAGGGGACGATGCGGCTTCCAGCCTTTTTAAGCAACTGTATGATTTCCTTCATAAGGCTACCTCTAAAATCGTCTGCGTTCGTTCTTCCTTTTCGTGCATCTTTTTAACTTGGAAATTCCCCTAATCCTTTAATAGAGGCAGCCTCAACAATCATGCCTCATCGAGCAGCCTTCTGAAAAGCTCGTTAACCATCTGTGGGTTGGCCTTCCCTTTTGTCCGTTTCATGACCTGACCGACAAAAAATCCCATGACCTTCTTTTTCCCCGCCTTGTATTTTTCAACTTCTTTAGGATTATCATTAATCACTTGCTTAACAATGGCAAGTAACTCCGACTCGTCGCTCACCTGTGCGAGGCCATGGCGTTCTATGATCTCAGAAGGTGTGCCCCCCTTGGAATGGATTTCCTCTAATACGTTTTTAGCGATTTTGTTGCTTATAGAGCCTTTATCAATAAGCTCGAGTAGTTCAGCCAGTACAGCAGGGGTGACATTGCATGATTTTAGATCTTGAACATCCTTTTTTGTCAGCTTTAGAAGTTCAACCATTATCCAGTTGCTTACCTTTTTGGCCTTTGGATACAGCTTGACAGTCTCTTCGAAGTACTCAGCCAAATCAATATTGCTTGTAAGTACTTGGGCATCGTATTCAGGGAGGCCATAATCAGAAACAAAACGCTCTTTTTTGGTATCAGGCAATTCTGGCAGGGTCTCTTTAATCTCGTTAAGCCACGAATCGTCTATACTGATAGGCACAAGATCTGGATCTGGAAAATAACGGTAATCGTGGGCCTCTTCCTTGCCTCTCATGGAGTGAGTTACTCCCTTTGAGGCATCATAAAGTCTTGTTTCTTGTATTATTTTCTTCCCATCGAGAAGAAGGGCGCTTTGTCTTCTTATCTCATACTCTAAGGCCTTTTGAACATGCTTAAAGGAATTCATGTTCTTGAGTTCCGCCTTTGTGCCAAAACCTTCTTGTCCCTTTGGCCTCAAACTAATATTTGCATCACACCTAAGGCTTCCTTCCTCCATATTGCCGTCGCTTATTCCCAAGTATCGCACTATTTGCCTTATCTTCCTAAGATAGCTTGCGGCCTCTTCAGGTGTTCTTATATCTGGTTCACTAACAATTTCTATTAACGGGGTGCCTGTCCTGTTTAAGTCCACATAACTGACAGGTCTGGTTTCATCATGGATCAATTTTCCAGCATCGTCTTCCATATGAATCCTATTTATACGTATTCTGCGGCGACCCTGTTCAGTATCAACATCGATCCATCCGTCTTCTGCCAAAGGAAGCTCGTATTGAGATATCTGGTAACCCTTAGGCAGATCCGGATAAAAGTAGTGTTTTCTAGCAAAAACGTTAATCCTGTTTATCTTGCAATTGGTGGCAAGGGCCATTTTCATGGCATATTCTACTGCTTTTTTATTAAGCACTGGCAAAACGCCTGGCATTCCAAGACACACCGGGCAGGTGTGCGTATTGGGCGGTGCCCCAAATTCAGTAGAACAAGAACAAAAAATCTTGCTGTTTGTTTTTAGCTGAACGTGTACCTCAAGGCCTATCACTGCCTCAAAATTCATGACCCACTCCATTTAGATTACCGCCTCTAAAAGTTATCTTTTGGCCAACAGCAGCACCAGAAAAAATAATTCCAAAGATATCAACAAAGTGTCCGGGTTATTTCCCCTTATACCCATGCTTATAAGCAAATTCCCAATCTTTAGGGGCAGCAATCGTTTTTGGCTTTATCTTATATCTAGCTTAAGCAATGGAGAAGGCTAACACCTTTTACACGAGCCTTCAAGAACCCCAAATTGTGGTCTATTATGAGCGAGGCCAAAATCATGACACTCAAAAGCCTTCATTTCCAAGAATCAAGGAAAGCCTTTGAGTTTAGTAAATTGTTCCATAAACAATACTTATATATTGTTCCAATTAGGTGTATTTTTAGCTGCATCAATCAAATCTTATTAAGGTGAAGCAACTTGTCCGATATCTCTGTAAAGATTGTTCAAAGCCACAGGGACCTCAAAAGATTCATTACAATGCCTTGGGCTATTTACCGGAATGATCCAAACTGGATTCCTCCCCTCTATCTGGAAAAAAGGTTGCAGCTTTCAAGTACGAATCCCTATTTCAAACATGCCAAAGCCCGCTTCTGGATTGCCTACAAAAAAGGAAGGCCTGTTGGCAGAATAAGTGCACAAATAGATAGCCTGTATCTTGACAGATACAAGAACAAAGACGGTTTTTGGGGCATGCTGGAATCCATAGATGATCAAGAAGTATTCACCATCCTCTTGGAAATAGCAGGATCATGGTTACGGGCTAAGGGTATGAAGCGTATGTTAGGCCCGTTCAATCTGTCAATAAATCAAGAGTGTGGGCTTCTTGTAAATGGCTTTGAATATCCACCGTTTTTCATGATGCCACACAATCCCCCCTACTATTCAAATAGACTGAAAGAGCTGGGACATAAAAAGGCCAAAGACTTAATAGCCTATCTTATCAAAAAGGACAGGGATACGATAGAACAGATTCAGAAAATCCTTGGCAGACGTTTTGGCAACTTAAAAACAAGATCGCTTGACAAGAAATACCTTGATAGAGAACTCCAGTCTATATTTAGCATATTCAACGATGCCTGGTCTGGCAACTGGGGCTTTGTCCCCTTTACCAAGGATGAATACAGTAACCTTGGGAAATCCATTAGTCATGTGGCAAGTCCAAACCTTATAAGGATAGCAGAAGTCCACGAAGAGCCCGTGGGCTTTATTGTGCTGTTACCCAATCTTAATGAAATCATAAGAGATATGAACGGCAGGCTTTTTCCCTTAAACTGGCTGAAACTCCTTTGGCGGCTGAGATTCCATCGTTTTACTTCAGGGAGGGTTTTGTTGATGGGTGTTTTGAGAAAACACCAAAACAGCCTTCTGGGCGCAGCGGTAAGCCTTTCTCTAATTCGAGATGTGATGAAAGAGATCCTTGATAGTTCCATGACCCAAATAGAGTTGTCTTGGATTCTTGAAGATAACATTGCCATGAGAGGTATAATCGAGGGACTTGGAGCAAAGGATTACAAGACCTATCGAATATTTGAAAAGATCATAGTTTAATTAAAAAGGGCCATTGATGCACAAGAAAAACAAGCTCTTTAATGCAATCATCCTCGCAGGCGATAGAGGCCAAAGTGATCCCTTGCTACAAAGGTTTAATGTACCTGCAAAGGCGTTTATAAAGGTAGATGGCACACCGATGATTGCAAGGGTAACGGTTGCCCTTGCAGATTCTGGTTTTATAAAAAGAATTTTTCTTTGTGGGCAAAATAGACATCTTTTTACCCAAATAGAACCCGTTCATGAATTACTGAAAGATAACAAATTGGTGTGGGTCCAAAGTGAAAAGGGGCCAAGCCTAAGCGCATACAAGGCGCTAAAGGTATCTTTAAGGGAATGCCCGGTGGTTTTGACCACCTGCGATCATGCGCTTCTCACAAAAAGACACGTACAATGTTTTTGTTATAGGACAATCAATATAGATTCAGACATTGCTATAGCCCTTGCAAGGCTAGAGACTATTAAAAATAGATTTCCAGAAATTAGACGAACCTTTTACAGATTCAGAGATGGAAGCTATTGCAGTTGCAATCTATTTGCTTTTATGAACAACAGGGCCTTGAGAGCGGTACAATTTTGGAAGAACGTTGAATCTTGGCGAAAAAGGCCCTTGAAAATCATCCAAGCCTTTGGCTGGACATGGGCCCTTCGCTATCTGTTTGGTCAACTAACCCTGCAGAAGGCTCTAAAACGTGCCTCCCATGTCGTTGGCTGCAGCCTTAGTGCTGTTACAATGGACTTCCCTGAAATAGCTATAGATGTAGATACTTATGAAGACTGGCTGTTTGTAGAGAGACTTCTTACAGACATTAAAGATTTACCGTCTTTTGACCACACTAACAAGCCTTAAATCTACATGGCCAACAACATCGTTATCACCCCTTATCCTTGTTATTATGCCACTTTTAGGCTCTACGAAGATTTCTATATTGTGGTTAAGCCCCACAAGAGAGAACGTTTCATGATGTTTGGTGCCGGCTACTGGTCGAGCACAAATTTTATATACAAAAACAGCGGTTTTTTTCATTTTGCTTATAAAGCCATTTGAAGAATCCTCATTGAAACGTATCTTAATGACCTTTTTCTTTTTGAAGGAGACAGTTACTGTATGCATGGTCTTTTTGCCAAAGACTAGCATTGATACCTTGCTTTTGAGGCCTTGATGTGCCAGGCGCATGACCTGATAAATTAGGCATAGAGGCTCCGAAACAATCTTTTCTGCCTCTTTTGGGTTCTCTAATTGGTACTCGTAAAAAGAGCTATAATGTTTGGTCCACTTACCAGGGCCTAAAGCATCTTCCCTGCCTTTCCTTGGCTTTAGAGTCAAACGGAAGACCCCTTTATCCTTCCACCTGTAAAGCTTAAGCCACTTGTTGCCACTTTTTTTCCATCTCACCCTTTGGATAGCCTTCATATCTTCTGCCCTAAACCATACAAAATGCTCATACTTTTCCTGGGGCAACACAAGGCTCATTGTGACTGTTTCCGCAGAAAGAAGAAGGATATTTTTTGAGGAGCCAAAAGACTTAAATTCGTCCCTTCCTATTTCCCTAAGAGGATAGGGGAGTAGACTGGATTCGTCCTCTATGCGCAATCTTACTAAAAAACGGGTTAAGGGTTTTTCTCCTTCAAGGATCAACTGTTTCCATTCAGGCAACCAATGTTTTTCATTTTTTTTATTAAATGCTCGAGAAGGTGGAATAATAACAATTAGTATGAGACAAAGTATTACCAATAGCTTAACTACGAAGATCTTCTGCTGGCTTGAAATCAATATCATTTTAGCCGATAAAGAATTAGCTGATTACCTTCACATACTTTTTTATAAGGTAGGGTCCGTGTCTTGTTTACAAGGAGGTAGTCTATACCATAGCTGTCAGCAATGTCTAATAGCCTTTCATTTGAAAGAGATTCAAAATTTTCCTGACATATTTTTCTGCATGGCGTTCCTTGGCACACGATATTGCGTTCCATCTTACATAAGAGCCTCATTCTATGGAACCATTCTTTTGCAACATTTGGCGGAAAAAAGAGACCGTGACTCTTCCAAGACACAAACACGCTCCTTTCACTGTAGAGTCTCAAACCCTTATGATAAGGTGATGCCATTATAAAGGCAGAGATAGGTGTGTTTTCCTTTATGCATTTGGATACAGAAACAAGTTCATTTTTGGGAATAAAGATACGTATATTGTCCTTTAATATACAGACAGATAATCCTGCAAAAGCAGTTATAATAAACAACATCCTAATCACCAGGGGGTTGATGCCACTGCCAACCATTCTATCTAAAAGAAGTGCACAGCTTGCAAAGCCTATAACTCTTAAAAGGACATCCGAACGGAAGAGATAGAGGCTGAAGGCAATAGGCAGGGGGATCAACTCTGTAAAAATAAAACCTGCTATACATGCAAGAACAAGCCCCGCTGTCATGTACGAGATACGCCTTGCCGTTTTTTCATCATATGTTTTCAAAGAGATGGATACGGCCAGAATAGTAATGACCAGAATGAGAAAGAACGAGGTTTTTTCAACAATACCAGAGTAAGATAGAAGGAGATGGTGAGGCACCCTAAACCTCACCATTTGTAAAAGCTGACCACCCCAATCCGGATCAAGCCAAGGATAGTTTTTGTAGTTTCCAAATAGCTGCATGCACGCAAAATGGACAGAGAAGAGAAATAGAAAGGGAATAAACAGCCTGGAAAGATCCTTTAGGCTAGCATGACTTCTAACAACCTCTAAAAAGAGGGGAAAGGCCAATGTTCCAAAAAGTATCAGGCCAAGCTGCTGATGTATGTAAAACACCATGCCAGTAATTATTGAAGCAGCAAGGTATCTGTCTGACAAAAAGATATTTATGGCCTTTATACAAAAGGGTAACACAAAAAAATATGGTACCAGTCTTAAGGTCACAAGATGAAAGTGTGAGATGGAGGAGAAAAGATAAGAGTAGGGCAGAAGAAGTAGCAATGCCAGATTACGAACGCTTTTTCTTGTTCCCAAAAGCGAAAGTAATTCATCTGTCCAAGCGATATAAAGATATAGAACCAGACAATAGACAGCGAAAAAAATATACTCTAATGGGATAGATGTCAGCCTTGAAAACCATGCAAGACAGATAAAAAGCCCCGACTTTACATACCATGGGAAAATCATCTGATGAGCAAAGTCTGTAGAATAAAGGAGGGGATTAAAAAAGTGAATTACTGTGGGAAGCTGGGAGACATGGTCGCCTGTGCCGTAACGATAACCCCCTATCATTAGGAAAAGCGTTGTAAGGACAAAATATTTTAGAAAGGTTTTGATTTTCATTGCCACAACACCAAATTATCATCATTTCCCGCGAAGACAATAAAAGAAATAGCTCCTGTGGAACTTGGTCCACCTTTATTCAGACTCTATAAATTAAAAAGGATAGGTTGATCATAGACCAATTTTGCTGGATTTTATTTATGACATTCATTATTTGTGGATAGGTTCAGATCCAACTACTCAGAATATGATGCGATTTTTAGGTAATTTTAGGTAATTTAATGCACAATTTCTTGTTAAAGTCCAGGTTCTTTGATACTATCAGGTGTCTTAAAGAGAAGAAAAAAATAGCTCCACACTAATATTTTATATAAAGCAGGGGCACTTAAAAAGGCACGTGAATATGAATCAAAGTCAGGCGCTAGTTTATCCTGTTTCAGGAGACAAGAAGTACGCTGAGAAAGACTCTAAGATAGAGACAGGGCCGACACCCTCAGAAAACATAATTCCTGTTAGGCATGGGACCTTTGATACCCTTAGCCAGGCCCTTGATTATGCCGCAAGGGGCGTGACAGGATTCAATTTTTACAACAGGCGTGGCAAACTCTTTAAAAGTATTCCATACAGTAACTTAAGAAAGGATGCCAGGACCCTTGCCAGGAAGATTCTTTATACAGGAGTCCGTCGAGGGAGTCACATGGCCATAGTAGCCAATACCCATCCTGACTTTGTTCGCTTCTTCTTTGCATGTCAGTATGCAGGGCTTGTACCCGTTCCTTTGCCTATTGTTATGCATTTTAGTGGGGCTAAGGGATACATAAAGCAAATTAACCGACTCCTCAAATTGAGCAGTGCCAAGCTAGCCGTAGCCACTACCGACTACATCTCTTTTTTACAGGATGCAGCAAAGGGATTAGATTTGGAACTGATAGGCTCTCCTGACGAGTTTGATAAGTTGCCTGAATCAAACGCCAAACTTCAACCTCTTGGCCCTTCAGAGCTTGCCTATCTTCAATTCACGTCTGGCAGTACAAGGTTTCCAAAAGGTGTAATGGTTAGTCAAAGTGCTGTCATGAACAATATTCATATAATTACCAATAACGGTATAAACTGCCAGAACGGAGATCGGGCTGTTTCGTGGCTACCTTTTTATCATGACATGGGGCTTGTAGGTCTTGTTCTTGCTACCTTAGGTTCGCAACTTTCTGTTGATTTTTTCTCTACGGCCGATTTCGCTATGAGACCAGGCCTCTGGATCAGGCTTATGTCTGAAAACCAGGGAACAATTTCGTTTAGCCCTCCCTTTGGTTACGAGTTGGCAGCCATGAGGCTTAGGACAAACGATATTGAAAAGTTTCGTCTGTCCAGTTGGAGGGTAGCGGGAGTTGGGGCCGAGATGATAAGGCCTGAACTGCTAGAAAAGTTTGCTGCTCGTCTATCGGTTTGCGGCTTTAACCCCAAAGCCTTTATGCCCTGCTACGGAATGGCTGAATGCTCTTTGGCTGTTAGCTTCTCACAGGTTGGCCAAGGTCTAAAAATAGATAGGGTCGATTTGCAAAAACTTGCTGAGAAAAACGAGATAGCCAAGCTCCAACACGGCGCGTCAAATAGCTCAAAGGTCAAAGAGTTTGTCCGATGCGGTCAGCTTCTTCCTGGTTTTGAGGCCCAAATCAGGGATTGTGATGGGAGGATAGTACCAGATGGACAATGTGGCACCCTCTTTCTCAAGGGCCCAAGTATTATGGACGGATATTTCAATGATCCAAAAGCAACAAAGGAGGTTCTTTCTTCGGATGGCTGGTTGAACACTGGAGACATCGCCTATATATCGGATTCAGAGATAGTAATTACAGGTCGCTCCAAAGACCTTATCATAATTAACGGCAGGAATATTTGGCCTCAGGACATAGAATATCTTGCAGAAACCTTGGAGGAAGTCCGTATTGGGGATGCATGCGCCTTTTCTGTAACCGATTCTCAAGCAAAGGAGCGTGCAGTAGTAGTTGTTCAGCTCAGAAATTCCAATGGGACAAATCCTAGGGCCCTTGTTGACAGGTTAAAAGGGCTCGTCGCCACAGAGCTTGGTATTGATTGCCACGTGGAAATTGTACCTAAAAATACCTTGGTAAGAACCACCTCTGGCAAGCCATCAAGAAGTGGCACAAAAAAAAGATGTCTCAAGCGGGGTCTTATCAAATTGGATAATCATTGATAAGTTACCTAGCATCCATTTCCATACTATTACATCTTTTTATCCAGCATGAAAGAGATACACACCGTTGCACTGACGGGCGCCACAGGATTTATAGGCATAAATATTATCAAGGTGCTTGTACGGCAAGGTATTCAAATAAGGGCCTTGTACCGTTGCCAATCTTCTAAAAAGAGACCCGATTTGCCAGGTATTTCATGGATTGATGGCGACATTTTAGAGCCAGAACCCCTAAAAAATCTCGTGAAAGGAGCAGATGCAGTAATCCACTGTGCTGGATTAACAAAGGCATCAAGACCAGATGATTTTTTTCACATAAATACCCGAGGCACGAAAAATCTCTTGCAGATTATGAAAAAGTGCTGCACAAGTAAATACTTCTTGTTCGTCTCATCCCTTGCAGCCCGTCATCCAAGGATTTCTCCTTATGCCCAAAGCAAATTTTGTGCAGAACAATTGGTGCAAAACGAATGCAGTGTGCCTTGGACCATAATAAGGCCACCTGCTGTGTATGGCCCGGGAGACAAGGAAATCCTTCCTATATTTAAGGCCATGGAAAAAGGTATTGCCTTAATTCCAGCCCCAAAATCCAACCGTTTTTCTCTTCTTCATGTATTTGATCTGGCCGAGGCCGTCCTAGGGTTTTTGCAAGCTATAAAAACTCCAAAAGAGGTAATAGAGATTCACGATGGCACTCCAGGGGGTTACAGTTGGAGTGATGTAATTGATATATTCGAGGCAGTCAAAGGCAGGAGGCTTTTGCCCGTTCATATTCCACCGTTAATTCTTAAGGCGGTAGGGGTAGCCGGCGGCACAATTTCCAGGTTGTCTTCAAGACCGATAATGATGACCCCCTGGAAAGTGAGAGAGCTTTTATATCCAAACTGGGTCTGCAACAATAACATAGAAGATCGTTACCTGTCATGGACTCCAAGATTTACCCTCAAGATAGCCCTTGAAAATGACCTTGTAGGCTAATAAAGTCAATCCTAATTAGATAGGATACAGTAGGCCCTTCCGGGCAGCAACTCGTACGCCAGGACACTGTTAAGGGGAGGCGAGGAAGTTAGTCAATGAAGGCAGATCAGAAAATCCTTTCTACCATAATAGATATCATTCGACAGCATGTATCCAAGGAAGTAAAGATAGAGGCCTCTACTAACCTAGAAGCTGATCTCTCTATTGACTCGTTAAAGTCCATGGAGATATTGGCAGCGGTGGAAGACACCTTTGATATATCTATTCCTATAAATGTGCTTTCTGAGGTCCAAACTGCTGAAGACCTTGCCATACAGATTGATAAATTGCTAAAAGAACAGGAATAATATGGGCCTTTTTGATAAATTTAAAAGAATAGAAGACTCCCTAGAAGAACTGCGACAGTACAGTGATTCCTTTTTCAACGTTGTCTTAGAGCAGGTTATCTCAAGCACAGAAGCTGTGATAAACGGGCGGTTAACCATCCTTGCCGGGACAAATAACTATCTTGGCATGCCACACAGGAAAGAATGTATAGAGGCAGCATGCCAAGCGGTCAGAGATCAAGGTACAGGAACTACCGGATCCAGAATGGCCAACGGCACGTATGCTATCCATGTAGCGCTTGAAAGGGAGCTGTCAGACTTTCTAAAAAAGAGGCATACCATAGTCTTTACAACTGGATATAGTGCAAATCTAGCTGTACTTTCGACACTTGTAGGCCCGAAAGATGTGGTCATTCTTGACGCGGATTGTCACGCCTCCATTTATGATGGATGCAGACTCGGTGGGGTTCAGGTTTACAGATTCAAACACAATGATGTTGAAGACTTGGAAAAGCGACTAAAAAGACTTGCCAACAAGGTAAATAACATATTGATAGCTGTGGAAGGCCTTTACAGCATGTTGGGAGATAGGGCCCCTTTAAAAGAAATAGCGGCCCTTAAAAAGGCTTATAGGGCCTATTTGCTTGTGGATGAAGCCCATTCCCTGGGTGTATTGGGTGAAAATGGCCGTGGACTGGCTGAAGAACAGGGAGTAGAGAATGATGTAGACTTTGTTATTGGCACCTTTAGCAAAAGCCTTGGATCAATAGGAGGATACTGCTCAAGCAATTATGATAAGCTGGAGTTGTTACGTTTTGCTAGTAGGCCCTATGTATTTACTGCATCATCATCCCCTGCCAATATAGCAGTGGCAAGAAAGGCCCTTGAGATTATTCAACAAGAACCCCAGCTTAGGATGAGGCTTTGGGAAAATGCCAACCTGTTATATAAACGTCTCAAAGACCTGTCGTTTAGAGTCGGTCCGGCCCCAAGCCCTATAATTCCTGTTAGATTCAAAGAAATTCCAAAGGCATTTGCTGCATGGAACGGGCTACTTGAAAACGGTGTCTATGTAAATATGGTGTTACCTCCGGCCACACCAGATGGAATGGCCCTTTTGAGATGCAGCCTAAGTGCCGCCCATACTATAGAACAGGTAGAAAGTATAGCCAAGGCCTTTGAGGCCGTAAGAGACCTTGCATAACAGGTACGAAGACAGGGCGCCAACAATTAAGCTGCCCATTTTCTTCCATGAAATTCATTATAGCCTTTCTTAAAAAATATCCCCTAAAAAGTATTATTACCCTTGCCGCCATGCTCCTTGCAGGTATAGCAGAAGGTTTTGGCATGTCTATGTTGCTGCCGCTTTTGAGCCTGTCTTCAGGGGGAAGTGAACAAAAGACATCTTCTGCCCTAGGGAAGGCTATAGCAGACCTTTTTGCATACATGGATATGAGGCCAACAGTAGGCCTACTGCTTGGCATATTTGTCCTGAGTATTGTGGTAAAGGTTATTCTGGTTCTCCTCGCAAATAAAAGGGTTGGCTACATGGTAGCAGATGTTGCAACAGATCTGCGTCTTCACCTTATACGTTCGATATTTAATAGCAGGTGGAGTTACTATGTACATCAGCCTGCTGGTAGCATCACCAATGCATTTGCTACAGAGGCCACACGTTCTGCCGATGCCTACCTCTTCGGCATGAGGGCCATTGCAATGCTTTTAAACGCCTTTGTCTACACGGCAGTTGCCCTGATGGTGTCATGGCAGGCTACAGTACTTGCTGTCTTCATAGGATCTGGCATCTTGTTCATCCTAAGATTCATGGTTGCCAAGGCCAAAAAGGCCGGCAGGGACCAAACAGTCCTGTTAAAGTCTCTTCTTTCTTTTCTCACAGACATCTTACTTTCCATAAAGCCCCTTAAGGCCATGGCTAGAGAAGATACGGCAGAGACCATCCTTGAGAAAAAGACCCTGGAGTTACGGGAGGCCCTCCAAAGGCAGGTATTTAGCAAAGAGGCCCTTCGCGCTCTTCAGGAGCCACTTTCCACCATATTTTTTGCCCTTGGGCTCTATGTTGCCTTGGTCATTTTAGGGCTTCCTTTACCCAGTGTTCTTGTAATGGTTTATATGCTGGCAAAGATCTTAAAGGCATTGCAAAGGGCCCAAAGGGAACTTCAGGCCATGGTCATTGCAGAAAGTGGTTACTGGTCCCTTTTGAAAAAGATTAGAAAGGCCGACCAAGAAAGGGAGGTCTTTCGCGGAAGACAAGCCCCCCATTTTGAACATTCTATAGAACTTGAAAACATTTCTTTTTCTTATCGGGATCGTACCATCTTAAATGGACTAAATATGACCATTCCCAGGGGATCGTTTACAGCCCTTATTGGTCCGTCTGGCTCTGGAAAAACCACAATAGTAGATCTGGTTACCGGACTTTTCTTTCCCCAACAGGGGAAGGTCCTGGTTGATAAGATTCCCCTTGATAAAATAGATCTCAAGAAATGGAGGCAGAAGATAGGTTATGTTCCACAAGAAACTGTCTTGCTCCACGACACCATCTTTTTCAATGTCACCCTAGGAGATGAGCAGATAGGGGAACAGGAGGTCATAGATGCCCTAAAAAAGGCTGGGGCGTGGAGTTTTATCTCCCAGATGCCAAAGAAGATTTACAGTATAGTTGGCGAGCGCGGTGGACTTATATCTGGCGGGCAAAGACAACGTATAACCATAGCTCGAGCCCTTGTTAAAAAACCCAGTCTCCTTATCCTGGATGAGGCTACAAGTGCCCTGGATCCTGAGACAGAAAGAGAAATATGTAAGACACTTAAAGGTCTGACTGATTCTGTGACCATATTAGCCATTTCACATCAAACGACAATTCTGCAAGAGGCGGACAGGGCCTATGCCCTTAAGGATATGAAAGCCCTGCCTATTAAAGGGGCTTTTTAGATATGAAAATTGCAACGTTCATATACGGTCTTACCTGGGGTGGCGCTACAAGGAGATTGCTCACCTTGCTTGAAGGGCTTGTACAAAGAGGTCATGAAATAGAGTTTGTAGTTGTTGATTCATCAGGCCCCCTCGTCCAGGAGATCCCTAAAGGGATAACTCTTGTAACTCTTGAACAGGGCCCTTTAGCTTTTGTATTTCCTTATCTTTCGAGAAGGATGAAGATGAGCCTAAGCAAATTCGCCTTGGCCAAATATATCAGACAATCCAACGCAGATATCTTTTTGTCTGCAGCCAATCACGCCCACATAACAGCCCTGTATGCAAAAAGGCTTTCTGGTTCTGATATCCCTTTTGTATTGAGGCTTAGCAGCCATGTGACAGCATCACTTAAGAAAAGCAGAAGACTGTCAAAGAGAATAAGATTTCTTCAGGCCAAAAGGCTTTATCCTATGGCAGATATGGTAATAGCTGTTAGTCATGCTGTTGCTACTGATCTTGCAAAAACCCTTGATATAGAAAAAGAAAAAATAAAAGTGGTCTATAATCCGGTTATTACAAAAAGACTAATGGAAATGGCCAGAAAACCCCCTGAACATCCCTGGCTCCAAAGGCGCCGAGGCCACAAAAGGATACCTGTGGTTGTCGCTGCAGGAAGATTAAGGAGGCAAAAGGGGTTTGATATTATCGTAAGGGCCATTTCCTCTGTTATATCTAAACGTCAGGTAAGATTGATTATACTTGGAGAGGGGAAATATAGAAAAAAGCTGGAAGAGCTTGTAAGAGCTTTGGGGTTAGAGAATATGGTAGATATGCCCGGTTATGTTCCAAACCCTGTATCATTCATGGCAAAAGCAGACCTATTTTGTCATGCCTCCGGTTTTGAAGGGCTTCCTGGAGTGGTGATAGAGGCCCTTGCTGCTGGATGTCCAGTAGTATGTACAGATTCCCCAGGCGGGGTATCCGAGATATTGGATGGTGGCCGCTATGGTATCTTGGTTCCGGTTGGAGATAAGGAGGCACTTGCAAAGGGAATAATTGAAGGCCTTGATAAAGATTGGAATAATGATGAACTTAAACAAAGGGCAATGGAGTTTACATGCGAAAAGGCCGTAAGTGGATATCTTGAAGTCTTTGGCCAACTTTTAAAAAACAAAAATGTTTAAGGTCTGTTTTCTTTTTAACCACTACTTTATTCATCAGATTCCCCATGCTGCCCCATATGCCTTTGAGCTTTCAAGAAACTTTCCAGAGTTTCAATGCATTGTCGCTTGCTCAAGCCAACAAGAGCTGCATTATGCCCAAGAGATAGGCAACCTTTACCCTGGCCACAGATGCAGGTTCGAACTACTTCAGGTGCCTTATTACTACCGGCTAATAGATCCCCTTCTGTCAAGATGGGCATTTTACAGAAAGAGGCTTGTATTAAGACACAACCTGGACTTTTTTAGGCAAATAGATGCGCTTGTCGCTCCGGAAAGAAACTGTATGCAGTTAAAGACCAGATTTAATTTAAACAGCCTCATTATGATACACTGCAGGCATGGAGCTGGAGACAGGGCAGGGGGGTTTGACAAGCGTCTTGGCATGTTTGACTTTATTCTTCTGCCAGGCAAGAAAATAGAAGACCGGTTAAATGCCCTTGGCTGGCTCAAAAAAGGACGCTACGCGGTTGTTGGTTATCCAAAGTTTGAGGTTGTAATGGGCCTAAACAAGGGAAAGAAGCCGCCTAGACTCTTCAAAAATTCTAATCCCACAGCAGTCTACAACCCTCACTTTGATCAAAAAGTCGCCTCGTGGAACCTTATGGGGCTCAGGGTCTTGGATTTTTTCAAAAAACAGAAAGGGTTCAATTTGATTTTTGCGCCACACGTTGTACTGTTCAAAAGGAGATTTAGACACAGGGCCCCCAAGGTACCCCGCTCCTTTTTTAGACTTCACAACATGCACATAGATCTTGGAAGCGTCCACTCTGCTGATATGACATACACCTTAAACTCGGATATCTATCTTGGAGATGTAAGCAGTCAGGTGTATGAATTCTTAATACGGCCTCGGCCTTGCATATTTTTAAACGCCCACAAAGTGAAATGGCAGTCAGATCCGGCCTATATGCATTGGAATCTAGGGCAGGTGGTGGACTCTATCGAGACGCTCAAGATGGCTCTTGACCAGGCCTTTGAGTTACAAGAAGCTTTTAGGCCTGTTCAGGAAAGGGCCTTTTCTTATACCTTTTATTCAGAATCGGGTTCTACTGCTGCCCAACGTGGTGCATATGCCATAGCAAAATTTCTAATGGAAACGGCATCTGCCAAAAGAAGGCCCCTTAAAGAATAAAATTTTCGCCTATATAAATTTTTTTGACCAATTCGTTGTTTATAAGCTGATCTACAGGACCTTCGGCTGTAATCTCACCCTGATTCATTATATAGGCCCTGTGGCATATTTTTAGAGTTTCCCTGACATTGTGGTCAGAAATTAGTATGCCAAGCCCTCTAGTTGCCAACCTCTTTATAAGATCCTGAACCATACTTACTGTTATAGGGTCAATACCTGCAAGGGGTTCGTCTAATAGAATATACGAAGGATCCATGGCCATGGCCCTTGCAATCTCGAGTCTCCTCGCCTCTCCTCCAGACAATGTGGATGCCCTGTGTTCAGATAAATCGAGAAGACGATATTCTTCAAGTAGGCGCCTGGCCTTTTGCCTGCACTGCTCACTAGATAGGCCCCTTAGTTGCAATATAGCCAGGATGTTGTTTTTTACAGAAAGATCTGCAAATAGGGATCGATGCTGTGGAAGAAAGGCAATGCCGAGTCTGGCACGCTTGTAAAGTCGTAATTTGGTAATTTCTTTATTGTCTACTGCTATTTTCCCAGCTTCTGGTCTTTCTATACCAGCCAACATGTAGAAGGTTGTAGTCTTCCCGGCCCCATTAGGACCCAGAAGTCCTACAACCTCTCCTTTTTTCACATATAGGCAAACGTTCTTTATTACTTCCCTGTTGTTAAAGGATTTTCTCAGCCCTTTTACTGTCAGTCCAGACATCTGCTATCAGACCTCAAAAACGCCGTCCGTCTACACACCCAAGCCATCTATTACCTATCTTATATAGATTAAGCGTATGCATTCCCGCTTTATTCCATCCTCGACCAGATGGGAAGACAAGAGGGGTAGAAATGGCCAGCCTCTCTTCATAATGTGTGGGAGAAAGATTTTTTATCTGCCATGCAAAGACCTGACGCCCGTACTTTTTGCTATTATCTTGGGCCATTCTGTAAAGTCGGCCTTCATACTCTATAACCCTCCCAGCAGATCGTGCCCTAGCCTTATCAAATCTTATTACAGGATTTAAGTGATGTGGCACCCATCCCTTTTTTAGATTCTTTGAAAAGTAGAGATTTGCCACATCATTCTTGCCAGTACTAACAAACATCCACCAGAGGCCATCGTGAAAAAAGGTGGTGGGGTCTTTGTATTGATAGCCAGAAATGAGATTTCCCAAGTACTTCCATTCAAGAGGAAAGTTTACAGCCTGATAAAGCCTTACAGACCAATCGTCGCTTGATTCAGGCACCATATAAATATGACCATTGATTTTAAAAACCTGTGGAAAGGAAAGGTGAAAAGTTTCTCTTATTGCCACCCCCTGATACTGCCAATTTAGACAGTCGCTACTTTTGGCCACCCCTATACATCCCCTTTCTGTTTGGCGTTCCATTATTTCAAAAAAGAGAAAAAAGCCTGCATCCGTCTGGATCAAAAAGGGATCAGCAACAAAAAGGGCATCTATATCTGTAACATCCTGACCTGAAAGCAGGGGCATATCTCCCAAGGACCCAAAGTCTAGATCAAAAGGAGAAGCACCTTTTATAATACCAATTGACCACGGTCCATAACCTCCAGAAAACTTTAACCATAGACGTTTAAGCCGTTTTTTGGTTAATAATCTACGTTTTCCTGCAAAATCTCCAATTTTCAGGCCTGCAACAAAAACGAACAGATCAACGAGGAGCCTAATCACCTGGGGATTCCTTTTTAAAGGCTATATATTGAAGAGATGTTATCAGGTCTGGTTTTCTTTGGAAAGTCTAAGGCGGGCAAACTTGGCGGCGTTGGCGCTGTCTATCCTTATCCATCTTTTACCCTGAAGGCACCACCACTGTTTGCCATCATACCTGGCAACAAGTGAACCATGATACTGGAGCATAAGCTCTATCTCTTTTTTGCTATACTGTTGGGTATAACCCTGAGTTATTTTGGCTTCCTGGCATCCAAAAAGAAACAGAAGACAAGCGAGGACAAGCCACAAGGCCGCTTTATTTTCTAATAGGTCTTTAATACACTTCATACCCAAAACTTTAATCGTTGGGGAAACCTTGTCAATAGGCTCTATTTTTTCCTATTTTTAGTGGAAAAATACAGGAACAAAAGAAAATTTTTCCACATCTACAAGGCCCTTATCTGTAAGTTTAAGTTTTGGAATAACTGGGAGGGCTAAAAAACTCAAAATCATAAAGGGATTCGTCATGGTGCAGCCAAGCTCTGCAGCCGCCCTTTTTACATTATCTAGTCCGCGCCTAACCTCTTCCAGAGGCTTATCGGACATAAGGCCTGCTATTGGCATTTCAAGTCTTGCCGCAACTCTATTTCCCCTTGTTACGGCTAAGCCTCCACCACATTCCACGAGAGCGCCTATAGCTGTCAACATGTCTCTATCATTGACGCCAGCTACTATGATATTATGACTGTCATGGGCTATGGTGCTCGCAATGGCCCCTTGTCTTAATCCAAGCCCCTTAACAAAGCCTAAACCAACATTTCCGGTTCCATGATGCCTTTCAACTACAGCAAGCTTCACAATGTCTCTATCAGGAGCAGAAACAGCAAAACCATCCTTGACACTCACAGGCTCGATCAGTTCTTCGGTTACTATCTGGCCAGGCTTGATACCTATTACCCGAATCAACTCACCCTCAAGCCCAATGGAAAGATCTATCTTGTCAATATCAACAGCCAGAGAATAGGCATCCAGCTCCGGTGTTTTTTGCGAGATATCCGATATCAATCTGCCTTCTGCAGCCACTAGCTGGCCCTTGAAAAGGGTTGCCTCTACATAAAAGTCTCTCAGATCTTTCAAAATAACAAGATCGGCAAAATAACCCGGGCAAATAGCCCCTCTGTTCTCCAAGTGAAATCTCCTGGCCGGATTAATCGTTGCCATGGAAATGGCTGAGACTGGATCTAGGCCAGAGTTTACAGCAACTCTCAGTGAATAATCCATATGTCCCTTGTCCATCAGATCATCAGGATCTCTATCATCAGAGACCAGACAGCATCGATGGATATTTGTTGGTTTAACAGAGGGAAGAAGATCTTTCAGGTTTTGTTCGGAAGTCCCCTGTCTTAAAAAAAGGAACATTCCCATTTCGAGTTTTTCTGTTGCTTCTTCTGGAGTTGTGCACTCGTGATCTGAGTCTATTCCTGCACTCACATATGAACATAGCATATTACCCTTTAGTCCTGGGGCATGTCCGTCAATAACTACTCCAAGTCTTCTGGCAATCTCGAGCTTTTTATGTACAATCTCATCTCCAAAGACCACTCCCGGGAAATTCATCATTTCTCCAAGGGCAACAATGCCATCTGTTTTTAAAAGCTCTTCCACCTCTCCTGGTCCAAGTTCTGCTCCGGATGTTTCTAGATGGGTAGCGGGTACACAGGAAGGAGCAGAATAAAATATGTCCATTGGAAGCTTAGAGGCCTGGTTAATCATAAACCTCACTCCATCAACTCCAAGGCAATTTGCTATCTCGTGGGGATCGGCAACCACGCATGTTGTTCCTCTTGGCACCACAGCCCTAGCGAACTGTTTTGGGCAGAGCATGGTACTTTCTATATGAATATGTGCATCTATAAAACCAGGAGCTATGTATTTACCAGTACAGTCCATTTCTTCATGGGCCTGAAAATCGTGGCCCACTGCCGCTATTCTGCCACATGCAATAGCTATATCTAAGGTTTGCAAAGTGCCAGTGAAACAATTAACAATCTTGCCACCCTTAAGACAGAGGTCTGCAGGCACTGTTTTTCTGGCAACTTCTGACAGCCTTTTATGGTCTTTCCTTGTCAAGTAGGCCACGTAAAATCACCCCTTCTCCATGAAATATTTCCTTGCCCTGCCAAGCGCCATTAAAGGGAAATAGTGCCTGTATAGATTATAATTTACCATAAATCCTCGAGATAGTTCCGCTCCCTGTTCTAATCGGTCCGCCCATTGAGAAAGGTCTATCCTGTCTCCGACTCCGTAACCCGGAAAACCAGTCCCTGTATACCAGGGTTCTTCCCAAGTGCCATTGTCAAGTTGATTTTTCACAAGATATTCAATTCCTCTAATTACACAGTTGTCAAATCTTGGATCTCCAACACATAAAAGCCCCATTATCGCCCAGGCAGTCTGTGAAGGAGTAGACGGCCCCCGACCCCTAAAGGAATCATCCATATAGGAGGCACAGCTTTCTCCCCAACCTCCATCGCTGTTTTGATGATCTGCCAACCACTTAGCGGCCTTTATAAAACGATCCTGCCTCATGCCTTCCCCTAGTGACTTTAAGGCACACAGGGCAGCACAGGTGCCATAAATATAGTTAACTCCCCAACGCCCAAACCAACTACCATCTTTTTCTTGTTCTAGCAGAAGGTATCTAAGGCCCTTACCCACTACGGGATGAGACCTAGGCCACCCAAGAAGCCCCAAGGCTTCCAGGACATGAGCGGTAACGTCTGCACTTGGAGGATCTAGGGCCTCGCCAAAGTCACAAAAGGGGATTTTGGTTACGATTAGACTGGTATTGTCTTTATCAAATGCTCCCCAACCGCCATTTTTTGATTGCATAGCAACCGTCCAATCCACAGCACGATCTATCTTTTCTTGGAGCTCCTTGTGATCAGGAAAGGCCTTTAAGACCCTAGAAAGCACCACAAGTGCTACTGCTGTATCATCCACATCTGGATACCAGGTATTAGCCCTTTCAAAGGCCCAAGCACCAGGCCTGACATTTTTTACTTTGATTTGCCAATCTCCGGGCTTGTCAACAAACTTGTCCAAGAGCCACCTTAGGGCCCTTTTAAAAGGTTCTGATTCTTTAGGCTCTATTCCGCAGTCTAAAAAGGCAAGCATAGTGAGCATCGTATCCCATACTATGGACTCGGTGGCATTTATATAAAGGCCTCCTTTCTTCTTTCTGGACCAATGTCCGTCAAAGGCCTCGAGCCCCTTAGAGAGTACCGGGTGCTCCAAGAGATAGCCCTCGTTGTAGAGGGCCATAAGTGAGTAAATAAAAGGCGGTTGTATCCCACCCCAAACCCCGTCTGCATCCTGATGTTTTATGATCCAGTCTATACAGTATTTTATGGCTATATTTCGAGCGGGTTTAACAGGAAGGCCTGCATACTTATTCAAAAGTTTATCCATGAACAAAAAGAAGGCTTCCCAGCCTAATCCTCTTGCCTTAGAAGGCATACTAAAGTCGAAATTATCCCTGCCTTCAGGGAAAAGCTCTTCTAATCTCTTGTCGGGCGGAAGGGGTCTAGACGGTCTTCTGGCACAAAGTATGGATAGAGGAACAATGGTGGCCCTTGCCCAACTGGCAAAATCGTAAATGTTTAAAGGCATCCAGCTTGGCAGGAAGATAATTTCAGGAGGGAGGTTCGCTGTATGTTCCCAAGGCCACTCTCCTATCAAGGCAAGCCAATACTTAGTAAAGACCCGGATATTTTTTAAGCCCCCATTTTTAAATATCCACTCTCTAGCCTTGGAAAGGGCATAGGAGTCAGGATCAAGTCCTGCAATTCGCAGGGCAGCATAACATTCAACGGTGGTATTTATATCACCTGTTGGTGCCTGATAATAGATTTCCCAAGAACCATCTTCTCTCTGTTCATTTAATATGGCCTGAACCACCATTGGCATCTTCGGATCATTCTCTATGCCCATAAAGTACATGGCCATTATCCACTCTGCCTCCATGCAGCAATTGGAGTCAACCCCACCTATCCAGTATCCCTCAGGAGCTTGATGCCGCAAAGACCAATCCAAGGCCTTGTCTAAGCTAATATTTAACTTGTGTAAAATATCGTTCTTTTTCACTGGTTTCGGTTAATATCCAAAAGTCTGAGGATATTTTTAAATCTAGAATAGCAAGAATCTTAACAGCTTGAATTGTGGAAGATTAGTAGATATTGACGTTTTTTTCAAAGGGGATAATACAAGACCATATAAATTGTGCAAGAATCCACAATATGTTGAGAGCCAAAAATAAAAAGGCCCAGATATTCCGGGCCTTTTTATTTTGTCTAAATAAGGAAAAACTTAGAAGAGCCAGAGAAGCTCTGCTGCAAACCTCATGGAGACATCGTCGCTCTTCTTTCCTTCTTCAAAGCTTACGTCACGACCGTAGGCGTTGACTGCCTTTGTAATATCCTTAGCACCGCTTCCTGGGAAAAGGAATGCTGCTCCACCCTTGAGGGTAACAGACTTGAATACCTTGTAACGGATCTCGTTGTTCCACTCAACACCCATGAAGCTATCGATATCAACATTACCTGCTACACCCATATTGGAGAAGTAGTTCTCAACAGCCTCTGTCTCATTAAACCACATTGCCATAACATGGGTAATGTAGGTCCAGTTGCCATACTGAGCATTTATTCCACCGCCAATCATGCTAAAGCCGGGGTTGTCAAGGGCAGCACCGCCGTTAATTCCACCACCCCTTACGCTGCCGTAGTAAGCAGGAAACATGGAGTAAAGTATCTGACCAAAGAACGGATTACCATCATGGACAATAGACTGTTCACTTCCATATCTTGGGGTAAACCTGGTGATACCCACTGCAGGAGTAAAGCCCTCAAGGTCATCATCATCAGGATCATCATCACCGCGCAGATAATAACCACCAACATGGACTTCAAACTTCTTGATTCCAACTGCTTCGTGAAGGTCAACCAAGAGGTCACCAAAAAAGGCGTAGGAGCTAATGTCGTAGTCAAGCTCGCGATCATTGTCCAATGTACCACCAACATAGGCAAACTCTGCCATTGGATGGAAAATACCGTAGTCGCCTTTATAGTTGATGCCGCCAAAGAAACGGTCAATATCTATATGGTTGCCTTGCTGATAGTTCTGATCATAAAAGAACACACCCTCTATGTAGGTATTTTTCTGAAATGTATATCCCAGCTTGCCCATATAAAAAGTACGATCTGTGCCCTTTTGCTGAGAAGGTGGACCAATTGCATTGACCTTGCTCTTAACAGGATCTATGCCAGCGTATCCTGCCTCCTGCTCGTCTTTCTTGATATACCAGGCCTCCCATTTGAAACCCTGATAGCAACCAGTTATTCCTATGCCAGGGTCATCGTCTCCATAAATCATACCACCAAACTTTACGTCAGCTCCCTTTACATCCCAACCACCATTCAGCCTTGAATGTAGAAACGGAATGTTAAAAGAGGCATTCAAACGCTCTATACCAAACTGCTGTGTCTGGAGTCCATAGGCAAAATCTGTACGGTCAACAGAGGCCCTGTCAAGGGTGGTATCAGATTCAAGGGCAAAGTATACATCCCAATCCTGGTCATGGGCGAAGTTGAAGAAAAGCCTGTTCTCACCACGGATGTAACCGTCCTTTACAGCACCGCCAGCTTCTGTCAAGTGAGTTTTGAGGCTGTCACCCAACACACCAACCTTTCTCATGATTCCAACGGCCTTCTTTTCCTGTTCGCTAGAAAGATCGCTGGACGTACCAAAGTCTCTGCTAATTTCATTGGTAGGCACAAGACGGACCTGTGCACCCATCCGAATAGTAATGTCACCCAGGGTCTGAACCTCCACCGTCCCTGGACCAGCCTGGGCAAAACCCGTCATCAGCAGCATCAGTACTGCAGAGACAAAAGCAACTGAAATCCTTTTCATAGTCAATCCCTCCTAATAGATTAATAAAGCTATCACCTAAAAAAATAAGCAACAAACTTCTGGTAACCTCTAAAAGTTGTTCCTTTGTCAAATAACGGCATGCAGAGGTTACTTCCTGCTAACCCTTTCCTCTTGTTTCCCTATCACCTCCTTATCTATTTTTATTCCCTAACCCCTCCTTTAAGGTTTACACTATGACACCATTTCTTTCATTATCTCTTGAGAATAAACGTTTTGTCTTTTCTCAAAGGCTTGTCTTACTATAGCAACATCTTCCACAAACATCTCCAACTCCCTCGGAGTTAGAGACTGTTGACCATCGCACAGGGCTTTGTCTGGCTCTGGATGACACTCTACCAAGATCATGTTGGCCCCGGCAATTACCCCTTGGGCTGCTGCGTTGAATATGTCCATAAGGCCATTAGGCGCCCTGTCTTTGGAGCCGATAGCATGACTCGGATCAACACAGACCGGTAATCTTGTCTGTCTTTGAATTACTGGAACATGGATAAAATCTGCCAGATTTCTGTGAGGAGAACTCATCTGTGACTTAATTCCCCTCAGGCAAAAGACAATATTTCTGTTACCTTCGCTTGCAATATATTCACAGGCATTAAGGGATTCTTCGATTGTAAGCCCCATCCCCCTCTTGTAAAGAACGGGGAATTGGGTTTGGCTTCCTACGGCCTTCAACAATTCGAAATTCTGGGCATTTCTGGTCCCTATTTGAAGCATTACACCAGTAGGGTGCCCTGCATCTTCGAGGGCCTGGGTTATCTCCTCAATATGCCTTTCCTTAAGGACTTCCATAGCAATAACTTTGATATCATATTTACCCGCAAGCTCAAAGACCCAAGGTAAACAGGCGGCCCCATGACCTTGAAAATCGTAAGGGCTTGTCCTGGGTTTGTAGGCACCCATCCTGCTGGTCGAGATCCCAAGCCCCTTTAAGACCTTAAATATCTCCTCTACATACTCTGGCGTATCTACTGCACAAGGCCCAGCAAAAATATGTAGGCCCTCTTGATCAAAATGCACACCGTTGTATGTAAAACCAACTGGCACAAAGCTCACATCGTGCCTTCCTATCTGCCTATACTTTGTGGAGACCCTCACCACCCTCTCAATGCCAGGCATGGCTGCCAAGACCTCTTCTGGAACGTTGTGGGTGGGGCCAATAAGATGGATTTCCCTAACAGTTCTGGTCTCTCCTTCAAGCTCAAGCATACGGATATTGAGACCAGGAAAATTCTCTAGAAACTCATGGAGCCTCTTCAGCTCTGGACTATCTTTATCTACGTCGGCCTTAAGTATTAAAATCATAAAACTACACCTATCTCCTCTTCCCTAATGAAGGGTTAACCTCAACTATTTAACATTAGCTATCCTCCAGGTCAAGGCAAACTGCAAATTTTGCAAAAGTTTTAAAGGGTTAAAGCAATTCGACAGGATATTTTTAAAGACCAACTTATTTATCGTGAAGGGATGCTGGCAAGGATTCTAAGCCATGTAAGTCTTTGAACTCCTTGTATATTTTCGCATGCACGTTTTAGGGCAAAGGCCTGACCAACTATATGAACCTTTTCTTCTGCCCTTGTTATAGCCGTATAGAACCATTTGTTGTTAAGCATGATGTAGTGAGAGTTTGAAAGGGGGATTGCAACGATCCTGTATTGGCTGCCTTGAGCCTTGTGAACCGTAAGGGCATATGCCAACTCTATTATATCACCTATGTGGTCAAAATCGTAGGCCACCACTATCCTTTCTGGATACACGACAAAAAATTGTTCTAGCTCCGCATCTATCTTAACTATGAGTCCAACATTGCCGTTAAATACGCGTCTTGTCTCTTGGTTCTCAAAAGACTTTCCTGCCGCTATGAAATTCTCCCAGCCCATTACTTCCATGTCTTTGTTCTGCAAGTGCACTACTTTATCTCCTTCTCTAAAGACCAAGCCGGCCCTATACACTTTCGCTCCTTCTGTTTTGTTCAATATGGACTGGAGTTCGCTGTTTAACACCTCTGTACCTAGCTGTCCTATCCTCATTGGAGTTAGGACCTGGAACTCCCATGCCGGATGGGAAAGTTTGGATACATAGGAACTTGCCAATTGTAGTATTCGTCTCTTTATGGCTTCGTTGTTCTCTTGCCTTAGCCTCTTGAGTTCAGATTCATTTTTTTGTCTTTTTAGGGCAAAAATATTGTGCTTTTCGATCCTTTCAAAGGAAAAGTCGTGCCAGTTTGGATCATCCACTCCCTTTGGCACCTTACCCTCTCTTATTTCGTTGGCAAAAAGCGCTAAACGGCTATTTTCCCTTTGTCTAAAAATCTTTTTCAAATGGACTGATGGCAGCAGCCCGGTCTCTAGGAGGTCTGAAAAAACATTTCCTGCTCCAATGGGTGGCAACTGGGCTGGATCGCCAACGAGAATAAAAAGGGTAGAGGGCCTAAGTGCCTTGCACAGACGAAAAAACAAGGAAAGATTCACCATAGAGGCTTCATCAAGAAGAACAACTTTATGAGGCAGCGGATTCTCTGGTCCATGCTCAAAGGTATTATCTCCCTTGTACTTCAATAGCGAGTGGATTGTAACCGCTTCATAACCTGTGGCCTTTCTGACCCTGGCAGAGGCCATGCCAGTAAAGGCGCAGCAAACAATTTCCTCTTTAGATGCGTAATAGCGGCTTATTAGGTCCAAAATGGCCTTGCATACGGTTGTCTTTCCTGTGCCGGCATAACCTGCCAATCCGAAAACAAGAGACGTATCGGTGGCTATTTTTTTGATTATTTGCCTTTGTTCGCTAGAAAACTCGACACCACACCTGTCTTCATATTGATCAATAAATTTGTCTACCTCATGTGGTAAAAGGGTCTTGCGTCGTTGATTTTGCCTCCTTTCCTCAAAGAAGGCCTTAAGCCACTCCTCCATAAACCTGTAGGAAGAAAGGCCTATCCTCTCCTTATGTCCGAGAGTCAATTGTCCGGCAAGAAGCATCTTCATCAAAACAGCCTCAATTTTTTTCTTGGTTATCTCTTGATCTTCCGTGTCTAGAAGATCTTTTAGCTTAGAGATAAGTTCCTCCTTCATCAAATAACAGTGACCATCTTGCTCAGCAGCCTCAACGAGAAGATGATTGACCGCGGCCTTAATGCGCCAGGGAGAATCAAACATTACTCCAAGTTCTAGGGCAATTTTGTCAGCCGTTTTGAAACCAATTCCTCTTATTTCTGTAAGCCGATATGGATTCTCTTTTATTATCTTCAGGCTCTCATCACCAAAATAGTTATATATTCTAACCAGAAGATTGGGAGTAATCCTTGCCCTGCCGCCAAGATAGCTAGCAAGGGCTCTTAGGGAACGGTGTTTATGCCAAGACTTTTTTATAAGAGCAAGCCTTTTTTCCTTGATTCCTTTTACCTTAAGTAGCTCCTCAGGATGATTATCTAAAATGTCTACAAGTCCTTTTTCGCCATACCTTCGGATAAGCTCTTCAGAAAGTTTCTGACCGAGTCCCCTAACAACCTTGCTTAGGAAAAACAGAAGCTCGCTACCTAGGATTTTGTAGGATTCAAAGTCGAACTGACGGCCATATTTTGACATCTGCCAAGACCCTGTAAACTCAAACTCTGCCCCAACTACAGAGGCATTGCTTGCAAGTTCAGCCAGATGGCCTTTTACTGTAAAAATACCACCTCTTTTAGGCCTTATCTTTAGAATAGCGAAACCAGATTCGGGATTAGAGTAGGTTACCCTCTCAACCGTACCCCTTATCCTTGTAAGTCTGGATCTGTTGTCTTTGCTCTGGAGTCGCATCATCATTAATGACGTCGGCCTTATCTCTTTTTTCTTGGATCAAGAAAGTCCCTGAGCCCCTCCCCTAAAAGATTATATCCAAGAACAGTTATCAAGATGGCCAGACCAGGAAAAACGGACAGCCACCAAGCTATTTCCAGATTGTCCTTACCTTCTGTAAGCATGTTACCCCAACTAGGGGTAGGGGGCTGTACTCCTATGCCAAGAAAACTGAGGGCGCTTTCGGTAAGAATTGCACCTCCTACTCCAAGGGTGGCAGATACTAAAATAGGGGCTATGGCATTGGGAAGTATTTCTGAAAAGACAATTTGAAGGTCTGAAGCACCAGAGATCTTAGCCGCTAAGACAAAATCTCTTTTTTTTAGGCTCAAAAACTCAGCCCTTACAAGCCTGGCCACGCCCATCCATCCAGTCAGCCCAATTACTATCATGATATTCCAGATGGATGGCTCCAAGAAGGCTATCACCGCCATTATGAGAAAAATGGTTGGGAAACACAGCATTATATCAACAAAACGCATTATTAGACTATCAACCCATCTGCCATAATAACCAGCTATGGCCCCCAAAAATGTTCCAACAGCAGTTGCAATTCCAACAGCTACAAAACCAACAAGAAGAGATATCCTAGCACCAAATATAAGCCTTGACAGACAGTCTCGCCCTAAGCCATCTGTTCCAAAGATATGTGAAGGGGATGGAGGCTCAAGAATATGATAGGTGTCTATCTGTTGAGGATCATAGGGTGCTAGTACAGGCGCAAACAGGGCCGTAAAGATCAGAAGTCCAACAATAATCAGTCCCGACAGGGTAAGAGGATTGGAACACAACTCCTTTAGAGTCTTGCTCCAGCCTGGTCTTTCTTTATTTACAATTTCGGAGACAACGTCTTCCATATCATTCCTCAGACTGAAGCCCTGTTCTTATTCGTGGATCCACCGCTGCATAACCAATATCTGCAAGCAGATTTCCAAGCAGGGTAAGCATAGCGACAATTACGAGATTACCCATCAGAACCGGATAATCCCTTGCCATCACAGCAGACCACATAAGTTGTCCCACACCTGGAATTGCAAAGATGGATTCAAATATCACGCTTCCTCCAATGAGCCCAGGAATGGAAAGTCCCAGAATGGTGATAAGGGGAAGCAGGGCATTTCTAAGAGCATGACGATAGATCACTACCTTTTCTGGCAACCCCTTTGCTCTAGCTGTAGTGATGTAGTCTTGCCTGAGAACTTCCAACATCGAAGAGCGGGTATACCGTGAAAAACCCGCAAGTCCTCCTACTGCAGAAACAAAGACCGGCAAAATTAGATGTTTAGCCCAGTCGAAGATCTTTTGAATCATGCTCATCTGTTCATAACCCATAAGAGAATGGATACCTGAAACGGGCAAGATATTTAACTCTATTCCCAAAAAAAGCATGAGCAGAAGAGCCACCCAGAATGCCGGAGCCGCATATGCTATAAACACCAATATAGTGGTCACCTGGTCGAATAATGAATTCTGTTTTACTGCAGCTCTGACACCAAGGGGAATGGATACGGCCAGGATAAGCATCATAGATAGCACATTTATCAAAACGGTAATGGGAAGTCTTTCCCTTATCTTATCCCACACCTTTCTCCTGTCTGGAGAGAAAGAGCGTCCTAGATCGAGATGAACAAGTCCCTTTAGCCATTTTGCATATTGGACATAGAGGGGCTTATCCAAGCCATACTGCGCTCTTAGCCGTTGTCTCATTTCAGGAGTCATCTTGGGATTAAAGTCTGCCTGAAGGCTCATAGGCTCTCCAGGAGCCAGGTGCATGACAAAAAACGATATCAGGGTGATTCCCAAAAAAGTTGGAACAAGACCCAACAGTCTTTTTAATAAAAACAGAATAAATCCCATATCAAGGCAATATATACTTTTGCTCGTTTTTGGGCACCCACCACCTTATAAAGTTGTAGGTAATCCCGGCGGGCGCCGGCCTAATTCCACGGAACCGCGCATGTATTATAGGTAGCGACATAGGCACATATAAGAAGGTGTAGGGCTGGTCTTCTGCTAAGATTTCTTGAATCCTGAAATATATTTTTTTCCTTTTCCCCTTATCAAAAGTACGTCTTCCCATTACGAGGAGCCTATCCACCTCCTTGTTTTTGTAGCCGATAAAATTGAGCTGTTTTGCTCTTGTCTTTGAAGAATGCCAAATATCATAAATATCAGGATCTTGACCAAGGGTCCAACCTAAAATAACCGCCTCAAAACGCCTCTTATCAATAAAATCGTTTATGAAGGCCGTCCATTCAAGCTGCCTGATTTTCATATCTATTCCTATCTTTTTCAGCCTATATTGAATAATTTGGGCGGTTTTATCCCTGAGAGGGTTTCCTTGGTTGGTAAGAACTGTAAAGGAAAATGGCACCCCGTCTTTGTCTAGGATTCCGTCACCGTCAGTATCTTTCCAACCACATTGTGCAAGAAGCTCTTTTGCCTTTCTTGGATTGTATGGATAATGCTTTACGTTTGGATTATAGAACCATGCATCGGGTTTATAAGGGCCTGTGGCAACTACACCCAATCCGAGTAATACGCCACGGATTATCTCCTGTTTATCTATGGCGTAAGATATTGCTTGACGAATCCGTTTGTCCTTAAAAAAGGGATGGCGCAGATTATAGCCCAAGTATGTATAGGAAAAAGACAAGTACTTATACTTATGGAAATTTTTTGTAAAAAACTCGGTGTCTGTCTGTCTTTTGTACTGTATCGGCGACAGTCCCATCCAATCGAGCCCCCCTGCCTTTAACTCCATGAACATGGTGGCAGGATCGGGAATAATCCTCATAACATACCGGTCAAGGTATGGTCTTCCATCGAAATAGTCAGGATTGGCTTCAAGCTCGATGCGTTCTTGGGTCTTCCAAAGCCTAAACTTATAGGGACCAAGTCCAACAGGATGACGTGAAAGCTCCGTCTTGGTTATATCCTTTCCTCTTAAAAGATGCTCTGGAAGCACAACAATATCTCCCCATGAACTCAGAGCCGGAGCAAAAGGCTCTTTATATACTACTCTAAAAGTATACAAGTCCGGGGCCTCTGCCTTTTTAACCTCCAAAAAGTCACCTGCATAGGCCGTTGGAGTTTTGGGATCTGTAATGGTTTTGAAGCCAAAAAGTACATCTTTTGAGGTAAACGGCACGCCGTCTTGCCACCTTATCCCTTTTTTCAGGTGAAAGATGATCTCCTTCCCCCCCTGTTTTATTTCCCAAGACTTTGCAAGGTCACCGACAAGGTTTAGATCTTTATCATACTTTACAAGACCGTTGTATATAAGGCCGGCTATCTCGTGAGATGTTGCATCTGTGGCAAGCATGGGAATAAGATTTGATGCATCTCCTATGGAACCAACAACAATGGCGTCTCCATAACAGGGCCCCTGCTTGGATTGCGCCCAGATGTTTCCACAAAAAACCAATATAAAAATCAGCAGGAGAGAAAATATAAGATCTTTAAAGAATGGCTTTTCAGACATGGGCCCTTGCTGCCTTCAGGGCCTCGACACAATCGTAGGGAATAACCAGGTTGCCTCTACCCCTGCCAAGCATAATATGGGGTTTGGCCTTACCATGGTAATCACTGCCTCCTGTAACTACCAACTGGTATTTTTGTGCAAGACCAAGACACACAGATGTAAAGGCGCGGTCGTGCTCACTGTAATAGCACTCTATTCCCATAAGTCCAGCTTCCTTGAGCTCAAACACTATAGTGTCCAACTCTTTTTCACTGCTTGTCAAAAGAGAGAAGGGATGGGCCAAAACAGGTATTCCTTTTGCGTCCCTTAAAACCTGGATGGCCTCTTCAGGACTCAGGATAGATTTAGGAGCATAGGCCCTGGCACCCCGTTTCAAATATTTGTCAAAGGCCTCGCTAACAGATTTAACATAGCCCTTTTCTACCATAGCCCGTGCAATGTGGGGCCTTCCTATTTGGCCTCCTTTGGAAAGGGTCTCCAACTCGTCCATTGATATGGATATGCCAAGATTGTCAAGCAGGGCCAGGATTTGGGGATTTCTCTCGGCTCTTGCTCCTTGCACCCTTTTCAGTATTTCCTGAAACCCGGCATCGGCCGTATCCATGTAGTAACCGAGCATATGCATATTTCCTTTGTGAAAGTTGATGCTCAGTTCAACGCCAGGAACAAGTTCTATACCTGCATCCCTTGCCGTTTTTTTTGCCTCTTCAAGGCCACAGACCGTATCATGATCCGTAACAGCAATAGCAGACAAACCAACCTTTTTAGCCTTTAGAACAAGCTGCTCAGGAGTATCCGAACCATCAGATGCCGTGGTATGGGTATGCAAGTCGCAAATCTTCACTCTAAACTCCTACGGCTTTCTAACAATCTCTATCTTTGCCCTTTCTCTTTGATGCGTTAGCC
Source organism: uncultured Desulfobacterales bacterium (assembly GCA_964573805.1). Lineage (GTDB taxonomy): Bacteria > Desulfobacterota > Dissulfuribacteria > Dissulfuribacterales > QOAL01 > JAADCZ01. Next base: position 111,073 of record CAZNKP010000005.1, read on the forward strand.
AATCCCCAAATACAGTCTCAAGCTTTTGTCTTCGAATTTGGGCCTTGATATCCTTCTTTTCACTGGTGAACTTTGCAAGGTCATGGATCTCTTTAAATGCCTTGAGATGAATAACATAAAAGACCCGACCACTTTCAAAGACATCTTCAGGAAAGGACTTTTTCATAGTAAGAGAAAGGGCTCCTTGAACAACCGAACCAGGCAACTTTCCAGCGGCAGAACCATCAGTCCTTTTAAACAGTCCTGTAGACTCTACCTTAAGACCATATTCTTTTGCCGCCTCAGCCAACCCTTTGGCCTTTGCCAGCTTCAGGATCTCCCGGGCCTTTTTCTTGCATAATTCGAAGGCCTTCTCTTGAGTATACGCCTGATCCACTTTGCTTTTAACTGCTTCAAACTTGGGAATATACGGGGGTTTTTTTCCCACAAGTTCAGCAATCATAACACCTTGAGGAACCTCTAGCAGGGAGCTTAACTCGCCTTTTTCGAGGGAAAAGACCATGTCAAGGATATTGGGGCTAAATCCAAGCACCGAAGCCGGTCTCTTTCTAGAGAAAAAAGGTGTCTCCTTAAGCTTTTTATTGGCAGTCTTTGCATAATCTTCAAGGCTTCCAAGCTCTATAATGGTATCGTATGCCTTATTGGCTGCATCCCATACCAACTTGTTGACCTTCTTCTCCTTTAGTTTTTTTGCTATCTGGTCCTTGACCTCCTTGAGGGGCTTGGTTCTCTCTGCTCGAATATCCTCAAGCTTTATCAAATGCCAGCCAAAAGATGTCCTTACAGGATCTGATATCTCACCCTTTTTCATAGAAAAGACCTTTTCCTCAAAGGGTTTTACCATCATTCCCTTACTGAAAAAGCCCAAATCGCCTCCCTTTTGGCCAGATACCTTGTCGTCGGAATATTTTTTGGCAAGCTCTGAAAAAGACGCCCCTTTTTCTATGCGTTTTTTGATTTCAATAAGTTGCTTTTTCTTTTTCTCCACCACAGTAGCGTTTGCGTCTTTTGGCACCCTTAGAAGGATATGGCTTGCCCGTCTCTGCTCTGGCACATGGAATTCTTCCAGATGCTCATCATAGTAGGCCTTGATTTCTTCCTGGGTCACATTAGCAGAGTTTTCAAAATCCTTTTTTGAAAAGAGAAGATACCTCAGCTTTAACTGTGGATCAGTACGAAACTGTTCTTTATGGGCTTCATACCATTTTTTAAGTTTTTCCTGTGTAGCATTTACTTCAGGAACACAATCGGAGCTATTTATCTTAACATACTCAAGATCTATCTCTGCATTCTGATACTTGAAATACGAAAGGGCCTCGGAATCCGGACAATGGAGTCCCGCAGCCATTACAGTTTGAAGTTTTCTCGTTATCATTTCCTGACGAAGTTGATGCTCAAAATCTGCCGGCTTAAGACCAGCATTTCTCAAGGCTGCTTGATAAAGCCTAGGATCAAACATACCGCCTCTTTTAAATGCCGGGATACCCAAAATTACCTGTTGTATTTCTTTATTTGTTACGGTAAGGCCAAGCCTTTTTGCCTCCTGCCTAACTAAGGCTTGATCTATAAGTTGATCTAAGACCCGTCTTTTAAGATCAAGTTGCTTGAAAATGGCCTCAGGCAAACTGCCTCCATACATGCGTCTCATGCGTTCTACAGTCATATTATAGGCCTTTTGAAAGTCCTCCACCAAAATTTTTTCCCCATTCACCCTTGCCATTACGTCAAGTCTTTGAGACCTGAAGGTGCCAACTCCCCAAAAGATAAAGACCACAACAATGGCTCCAAGGATAAACTTCATAAGCCATGAAGCAGCGTTTTTTCTGATTATCTCCAACATTTTGCTAGATGTTCTCCTCTCTAATCTAAAGTGTTAGTCTAAGCAGGATTGTAGGATGCCTTTAAGATTCTCTAATGTCAAGGCAGTAACTAAATAATATGCCTCACAATAAACATCAAAAGACCATATTAAAGCAAGATAAATCCTGGATAGACTCAAAACATAAAAGAGTGTATCAATTCGTCATTAGGAACGGTCTCTACAAGGGTTGTCTTTTCTGGTATGCCTACAGAAGAATATATGGCGATCTTTTTGGGAAGAGTCTTGTCTTTGGCATAACGAGCACAAATTGCAGCAGCAAGCCTAATGTCTGATTCGTCTTTGGCCCTTAGAATGCAAAAGGGCCCGGGACATTCTACGGCCTTTAGAATTAAATCTTTTGAGCTGGCAAGCCTAGAAAGAATTTCGTTTTCTGCCTTATTTCTGCCTACCACCAGCCATCCTCCGTATGGCAAAAGAAAGTGGCGGCCTACCTGAGCAAGAACGCATTCTTCCGGGCCATAATCTGGCCACTGAGAAAAGATTCGGCTAAACCTCTTTGACAGGATTGGATCAGCCAAGACGCATCCACCCGCCGGAGCAGGATAATCTTCTATTCCAAAATGCCTTGCCAGTCGCATTTGTTCCTTCCTTGCACGACCGATTATCCTGAGAAGCCTTCTGCGATCGACTGCTCCCCTAACTTCTGGAATGGTTTCCTTTAAAAATCGTGCACTTAACGGTCTTAACAATATTCCATCGGCTCCGCTATCCCTCTCAATTACGCGAAGGGTATCCCTCCGTTGCGACATAGGTCTCTGGCCCAGGACCTCACCTGTTATTATAAATGAAGCATTAAAGGCATCTAAAAGAGACAGGGCCTTTTTTACCATAAGGATCTTGCAATCTATGCAGGGATTCAGATACCTGCCGTAGCCATGCGGAGGGCTAGCCACCATGGAAAGATATTCTGAAGTTATATCGACTACCTCCAGATCGATTCCATATTTATGTCTGATTTCCTCCTTGTACAGATCTGCCCTCTCTTTGTCTTTAAGATTATAGGAAAAAAAGGGACTGATACATTTTATTGCCTTAACCTCTATCCCTTGATCCTGCAAAATTTTACAGGCTAAGATACTATCAAGTCCTCCCGAGAACAGTGCCAAGCAACTCCGTCGCATATTCCTTTGCCTTTTCGCTATCGCCACCTAACATCCTCGCTATTTCTTGTATCCTTTCTTTAGCGTTCAGGTCATATATTCTAGAAGCTGTATAGGAATCATACTGCCGTTTCTGCACCAACAGATGACCATGGGCAAGAGAGGCAATCTGTGGGAAATGGGTTATTGCAATAACTTGTGTCTTAAGAGAAATGGCTCTGAGCTTCTTGCCCACCTTTTCTGCAACTTCACCCCCAAGACCAGAATCGATCTCATCAAAGACCAGGGTTTCGCTACCTGCCAATTCACCCATTACCACCTTTATGGCAAGGAGAATCCTTGATAGTTCTCCTCCTGATGCCACTTGTGATAGGGGCTGAAGGGCCTGGCCAGGATTTGCACTAAAAAGGAACGAGACCCGATCCATTCCCTTTAGGCCTACATCCGAAAGACAGGGTTCATCCGGGGTCTTAATTTCCACTTCAAACCGCACCTTTGGAAGATTCAACTGCCTTAGCTGTTCCTTAACTGCAGATTGAAACAGTTTGGCCGCCTCTTTTCTTTTTTGGCTTATTCTTTTTGCCTCATCTAAAATTTCTCTTTCTTTGTTCTCTAGCCTTGTTCTTATTTCTTTTATGGCAGAATCGATATCTTCCGTCTGGGAAAGCTCCCTTTCAATGAAATGTCTATACCTTATTACATCCTCGAGAGATGGTCCGAAACGTTTTCTAAGACTCCTCAAGCGAAACAGCCTTTCTTCTACCTGTCTAAGACGAGAATTATCTACAGGCAAATCAAAAAGATAGTCGCGAATATATGCAGAAATATCATCTGCTTCCAACGCTAAGGAAGTCATCCTTGAAGCAGGCTCTTCTAACTTGGAATCTATAGATGCCATCTTTTCCAACAGCTTTACACATTGTGCAAGGCCATCCAATACGCTCTGTTTTCCCTCATAAAGTCTCTGATATAATTCACGGCCTAGGTTTTTTATCTTTTCGGTTTGCCTTAGCAAATTGAGTTCGTCTGCAAGGCTGTCTTCTTCATCAGGCCGTGGATCTATCTCGTCGATTGCCTTTGCATCTTCCAAGAGTTCTTCCACTTTTTCGTTTAGCCGCCTTTTTTGGGCAATTAATAATGACAGCTCATTTTGAAGGCCCTTGGCATCAGATAATATACTGGAGAGACAGGATGTTGAGACCTTGGCATATTTATCAAGCCATTTAGTCTGTGTCTCTTTGTCAAGCAGCCGTTGAAATTCATGTTGACCGGCAATACTGATCAAATGTCCTGCCAGGTTTTTTAAATCAGCCAAGGTGCATCTGACAGAATTTATAAATACCTGCCCCTTGCCATCTCCTGATATTACACGTCTTATGATAAGTTCTTCTTGATAGTCAATCCCCCGTTCATTTAAAAAACCTTTAATGTGTTCATTAATGTCAAACACCGCTTGGATCAAAGCGTTTTTTCCCTGCGGACCAACAAGCCGCGATTCAGCCCTGGCACCAAGGATGAGCTTGAATGCCTTTACAATCAAGCTCTTCCCAGCTCCTGTATCCCCGGTTATTACTGTAAAATCTGGACGTGGCCTTAGCTCAGCATCCTCTATAAGTACAAAATTTTTTAAATAAAGCTCTTTTAACATAAGATATTGCTGATGGTTAAGGATTGTTTTTACGAATACGCAACGTCGATATTGAACGATAAAACAATTTTTAACCGTGGTACATTGTTGATTTTTTATTCACAAAGATCCTCTGTCAAGGCTCGAATTTTTTGATTTTGAGCCCCTTAATAATCTTATAGTGTTTGTCGTTGGCTGTAACTAAAGGAAGACCATAGTGAATCGCGGTAGACCCAATTAAGGCGTCAGCTAACTCCAGAGAATGCGTTAAATAGTGCTGCTCAACTAGAAACATTGCCTTAGCCGAGATCTCCTCTGAAATATACAAGATCTTAGCATTCCAAACATGCAATGCCTTGCGAAAAGCATTTAGCTCTTTCTTGTCCCTCATCCCTTTGACCAGTTCCATGTATGTAACTATAGAGATATTGAATTCTGTAAGTTTTTCTATTAGCTGATACGCCCTTTCATTGCCTCGCATGTACCAAACAAGGACATCGGTATCAACAATAATCACCGAAACCCGCCCCCTCTTATTTTTCTGATATAGCCGTTGATATCTTTTGTAAGATCATAATCTTGCCATATTCCAAAAAGGGTGTGCTTGCCTTGTTGTTTTTTTGAAGAGGCAGATATTGGGATCAGTTTAGCACAAGGTTTTCCTCTAAAAGTGATTATTATTTCTTCACCCCGCCTGACTAGCTCTAGTAATTCTTTTGCATTGAATCGCAAATCCTTAGCGGTTGCCTTCACACAAGCGTCCCCCAACCAAATTTATATTTCGAAGTATAAATTTGGTTGTTGAAAATATCAAGGCGAAGTCGAGGTGGGCATTGCTCCCCCTGACTTCTTGGGCCGGTCTTTTTCATGGTTCATTGGGGACAATGATTTGTAAGAATAAGGTGACAAATTTGGGGCCTAAAAAACTCAATTCAATCAACTGGAATGAACAGTTAGATTGTTTTTCTTTTTAACCCAAAGGAAAAACGTTTTCTATTTTTCCTTGGTTTAAAGGAGCGGGTTGTGGATAGGGGTTTTGGCAAGGGAGCTTTGGGTTCCAATCCCTTTACAGTTTTCCGTGAGATTCTTTTCCCAATAAAACGTTCTATGGCGTGAAGCTGGGCGGCATCCTTGCTGCCGCATGCAAGGGAAATGGCTATACCCTTGGCACCCGCCCTGCCAGTTCTGCCGATTCTGTGTACATAGTCATGAGCAGCTTGAGGCAGGTCGAAGTTAATAACATGGCTAATACCAGTAACGTCTAGTCCCCTTGCAGCCACATCGGTGGCAACCAACAGGTTTACCTTGCCTTTTCGCATGTTGCTCATGGTACGGCTTCTGGCTGCCTGACTCATATCGCCATGCAGTGCTGCAGCCCTGTAACCCTGCTTTCTCAAATCCTTGGCTAGTTTTTCGGCACCTCGTTTAGTAGCAGAAAAGATTACAGCCTTGGTACATTTTTTATCTTTTACCATGCTATCAAGCAGTGCCTTTTTGTGTCTGTTGCTGTCTGCCAGATAGATATGCTGTGTAATAGACTCCACAGTTACCCCACCGCCAACCACGTTAACCGATTTCGGCTTTTTCATGAGAGTCTTTGCCAAAGTAGTTGTGCCCCTATCCAGGGTGGCCGTAAAAAGCAGTGTCTGTTTGGAGCTGGCACAGGCCCTTGTTATCCTTTCCACATCACGCTTGAAACCCATGTCCAGCATCCTGTCCGCCTCATCCAGCACAAGCACCTCTATTCCAGAAAGATCTAAACTGCCACGCTTAATATGATCGAGAAGTCGCCCAGGAGTGCCAACAACTAGATCTGTTCCGGATGCCAGAGCCTTGAGCTGCGGTCTATACGACATGCCGCCAAGAATCAGGGCATATTTCAATTTGAGAAAAGAGCCGTATCGCCTTGTTTCGCTTACGACTTGTTGTGCCAGCTCTCTAGTTGGACTTAGGACTAACGCCCTTGGCCCTTTCTTGCTGCCGGTTCTCTCCCCGGACAATTTGTGAAGAATGGGCAACACAAAGGCTGCTGTCTTCCCTGTTCCAGTCTGGGCAGAGGCTATAACGTCCCTGCCTGACATCGCAAGAGGAATGGCCTCTTTTTGTATAGGGGTTGGCCTTTTGTAACCACATTTCTTTACAGCCTGCAAAATAGGCCTTGATAGGTTGAGTCCTTCAAATGACATTGTTTTCTTCCTTTCTGCAGAAAATAGACTGCAGCCTTACTATGCACGTTTTTACAGGGCAAACCAATTGCCCTGTAAAAACGTGCTACCTGTTGGCATAAATAAAATACATCGTGCTCGCCAACCAGATTTCAATGCCGAACTGTTCAAGGGGAATCTAATCAGTCAGTCAGGAAGGTCAGGAATACGATGACCGTTAAGCCAGCCTTACAATACAAGGTCCATTAAAAAAAACAATCTTTTTCTAACAACAAGAGTCTTAACTTGAAATTTTATTGGTTTTATTTGTCGAATATAGTTAGGTATATTATACTTTACTAATTAAAAACAAGGGTCTTATTTTTAAGAATCCACTGACATAACAAGGTAAAAAATTCAATAACATAAACACATCTTTAAAAACCAGTTGGAGGTGGAGATTATGGCAAAAATAAGCGAGATCGAAGGTATCGGCCCTGTTTATGGTGAGAAACTGTCTGCTGCTGGCATAGATACTACAGATAAGCTTTTGAGTGCCGGCGCAAAACCCTCTGGGCGTAAAGAGATCGCCAAAGCTACAGGAATATCAGAGCAAAAGATCTTGCAGTGGGTTAACCATGCTGATCTATTCCGGGTTAAGGGAATAGGGCCTGAATATGCTGATTTATTGGAAATTGCTGGTGTAAACACGGTGGTTCAATTGGCAAGGCGTAATGCTGAGAATCTTCATGCAAAGCTAGTAGAAGTTAACAGCCAAAAGAAGCTTGTGCGAAAACTCCCCACACTTAATCAGGTAAGTGACTGGATTAGTCAAGCACAAAAGATGCCCAGGGCTATTAAATATTAACATAACATGTCCATTTTGGGATATGATCTATTTGGGGATGCGGCAACGCCGTTATTGTATAGGACAAAAAATTTTCGCAGTCTTAAATTGCTAAAAGGTATCAAATAAAGGAGAAAAGGAAGGAGAAGCAAGACATGACAACCAAAAGGCTAATTTTTGCAATCCTGGGGCTATTTTTGGCAACCCTTGTTGGTTGCAGTAACGAGCATGGAGAGAAGGCTGCCGATAAGGCCAAAGAGGCTACGAAAGCAGCGCTAGAGGCAACCCATGAAGCCGCCACTGCAGTTAAGGAAGAAACCAAGAAGGTTACAGAGACTGTGGTAGAAAAGACGAAGAAGGCTTCTCAGGCAGTTTCTGAGGCAGTAGAACATGCAATAAATGCAACAGAAGAACAGATTCCCGAGGCCTCAGAGACACCGGACAAGGATGCAAAAGAAGCTGCCAGTCATGCAGTTGCCGAAAAGCCAAAAGAAATGGCGGATTCTGCTAACAATGCCGTTGAAAAAACCTCGGATAAAGCCAAGGAGGCTGTTGAGCCACACGACGCCCATTAACTAGAAGATGTCTGGCACTTGTTTCAATCCGGTGTCGGACATCTTCGCCTGTTTTTTTATTCTTTTTCTTGCTAGAGAGTAATAGCACATTTCTAATGGCAACTTAAAAAAGCGTCTATGTAGCGATTCTAGAATATACATCTGCCTCAGGTCTCAAAACCATCCCCTCTTTTAATTGATGATAGCCGGTAAAGGCTATCATGGCGGCGTTATCAGTGCAAAAAACCGGGCTTGGAACCACGAAATGCAGACTTTCCCTTTGGCATTCTTGGGCAAGTCGTCTCCTAAGCCGTTTATTGGCAGCAACTCCTCCTGCGGCCACCACCCACCGGACATCATTCCTTTTGGCTGCCTCGATGGTCTTTGTTACCAATACATCTATCACAGCCTCCTGAAACGATGCGCAGATATCTTCAACTATTAGTTTTTTTCTAGAGCGCCTAATCTTTTGAACCGTCTGAAGCACCGCTGTCTTGAGGCCGCTAAAGCTGAAATCCAGAGGTGTTTCTGGCAAACGTGCCCTTGGGAAAGAAAAGGCATCGGACCTCCCGGCTTCAGCAAGCCTGCTGATTACAGGCCCCCCTGGATAAGGAAGACCAAGAATCTTTGCAACTTTGTCAAAGGCCTCCCCAGCAGCATCGTCCCTGGTAGCCCCCAAAAGTTCCACGTGGAAAAAATCATCAACCCGATATAGACTCGTATGCCCTCCTGACACTACGAGACCTACAAATGGAAACCCTGGAGACGATTCTGGCTCAAGGAATGAGGCCATAAGATGGGCCTGAACGTGATTGACTCCGGTTATAGGCTTGGAAGCTGCAATGGCACATGCCTTTGCATAAGAAAGTCCGACAACAAGAGAGCCTACGAGGCCAGGCCCCTGAGTTACGGCTAGGCCGTCAACATTGTCGAAGGAAACACCTGCCTGTCTGAGGGCCTCTTTCACCACAAAGTCGATTGTCTCCACGTGCTTCCTGCTTGCTATTTCTGGCACTACCCCCCCAAACTCCGCATGGATGTCAACCTGGGAGGCAATCACATTGGAAAGCAGCTCCCTGCCGCCTTTCAAAACTGCTGCTGCAGTTTCGTCACACGATGTCTCTATGCCAAGAACTATGTCGAACTCTCCAGACACTACTCTTCTATCTCCGTAATCCTCTTATCGTATTGCCGTACCAGTTCCTCGATTTGTTCGCTTACACCTTCCCACTCGCCGTATAGCGACTTGAGATCGTCTTTGATGGCAACGTAACGCCTGTTGAGCTCGGCTGCCTTTTGACCGTTGCCATATGTAGACGAGTCGGAAAGTAGTCTTTCCAACTCCACTTGTTCTCCTTCGAGATGGCTTATTTGTGTCTCGAGTGTTTCTGCCTTCTTCTTCAATGGTGCGAGTTTTCTGCTCTTTTCCTGCCTGATTTCTGCGACCAGCCTTTTTTTCTCCTTTCTGGAAAGAAACTTTTTGGCAGAAGGTTCAACATCATTGGAGACCTTTCGTTCCGCTGTCTCCTTCTTGACCTCATCTTCTAAGGTTCCCTTTCCCGCTAGGGTCCTTTTCAACTCCAGAAACTGGGTCACGTTGCCAGGAAACAACGTGGCATTACCCCCTTCTAGTTCAAGGACACAATCCACGAATCCATCCAGAAAATAACGGTTGTGTGATACAACGATCACAGAACCCTGAAATTCGGCTAGGGCCTGTCTTACAGCCTCCTGGGCCTCCATGTCTAGGTGGTTTGTAGGCTCATCCAAAAGAAGCAAATTTGCCCCTTGGGCCATTATGGCAGCCAAGGCAACCCTGCTCTTTTCCCCACCGGACAGTACCGAAACCTCTTTGAAGACGTCTTCTCCATGAAACATAAAGATGCCCAAGATGGTCCTTAACTCCCTTTCAGAACGATTCTTGCAAAGACACTGGAGATTTTCAAGAACTGTACGATTGTAATCGAGTTCCTGGACCTGGTGCTGCCCAAAATAGGCAAGCTCCACATTGTGCCCTAATCTTATCTGTCCTGCATCTGGACTTTCCTTGCCAAAAATGATTTTCAGAAGCGTAGACTTTCCCGCTCCATTCGGACCAACAACTGCCAACTTGGTGCCTCGCTTCAATATGAAGGATAAATCTGAAAAAAGCCCCTTCTTGTCAAATCCCTTGGAAAGCCCTTCCACCTCAAGGACCACCTTTCCGGGTCGCTTGGGACTTGGGAGAGTGAATGAGTAGCATTGGCAGGAAACAGGAGCCTCTATCCTCTCCAACCTTTCCAGCTGCTTGATCCTGCTTTGAACCTGTCTGGCTTTAGTGGCCTTAGCCCGAAATCGTTGGATGAACGTGTTTATTTCCTCTATCTTTTTCTGTTGGTTCCTCCAGGCAGTCTCTCTCTGTTTGAGCCTACTCTGCCTTTCTTGAACATAATTGGAATAGTTGCCTTTGTAAGTGACTAGCCGCCCCCGTTCCAACTCCCATATCTCAGAAACCACATTGTCCAGGAAGGTCCTGTCATGTGACACAATGAGGCAGCCGGCCTCCTGTGCCAAAAGAAACGATTCGAGCCACGAAAGGCTAGGAAGGTCCAAGTGATTCGTAGGCTCATCAAGAAGGATCAAAGCAGGCTCAGAAAGTAATATTTTGGCCAGCTCAAGCCGCATCAACCAGCCACCGCTCAAGGAGGATACAGGCCTGAGCAACTCGTTCCTGTCAAAGCCTAGGCCTGTCAAAACCGCTTCGATTCGACTCCTCATGGCATAATAACCTTGATGGAGAAGCTCTTCATGGAGTCGGTCCTGCTCCATCAGTAGGGCCTCGTGACCAGCCTCTTCTTCCTTGAGCCCTTCCAAGGCACCTGTCACCTGCCTCAATCTCTCTTCTTTTTTCAACAGGTGAGAGAAGGACTGCTTTGCCGCCTCAAAAATCGAAATCGACATGTCCTCAGGGCTTACCACCTCCTGGGGAAGATAGGCCACTTGAAAGTCTCTTGACCTTTGCACCGTCCCGCTGGAATATTCCACCCTACCACAAAGAATCTTCAAAAGGGTTGTCTTCCCCTGACCATTCCTGCCAACCAAGCCGACCCTCTGCCCCTTTCTTAATGTGAAGCTAACGTCGTTTAAAAGAGGTCTGCCACCTATCTCCAGATTTAGATTCCTGACTGTCAACATAGCCAAAAGGCATTTGCAGATTTTTGAAAACAAAAAGGTCGCCTTTAAGAGGCGACCTAAACTATTACCTTCTTTTCCCTTTATGGCAACAGGCCTAGGGAGAGAACACGCAATATCAGAAAATTACCAGAAGCGTCTCTTTTTTCTGTCTTTTTTGTTCTGGCGTGCCTGATTTATCTTCAATATCCTTCCGTGAAATTCCGTACCGTTTAGAGCCTTTATAGCCTTGTCTGCAGAGCTGTTGTCCATCTCTGCAAAACAGAAGCCTCTGGGTTTTCCAGTATACCTATCTGTGATCCAGTCGAAGGACTCCAAGGTACCATACTCTTCCAACATGGTTCTCACGTCTTCTTCAGCCACATTGTATGCCAAGTTTCCTATATAGAGTTTCATCTTTTCTCCTTACGAATAAAGACACCAAAATAGTTGATTTTCTAAGGGCTGCTTCATGCCTGAACTTGTGTTGAGGCCAGAAAAAAAGGGGACAGTCCATGCAGGACCTGTCCCCTTACCTGTCGTCGAATTGTAGTTGCAGTCTATGCTCTTACATTGGCCGCCTGAGGACCCTTGGGACCCTCGGTTATGTCAAACTCTACGGTCTGGCCCTCTTCCAAGGACTTGAAGCCATCTCCCTGTATGGCGGTGTAGTGAACAAATACATCAGGCCCTTCTTCCTGGGAAATAAAACCAAAGCCCTTCTGATCGTTAAACCACTTTACTGTTCCTTTCATGAGATCTTCTCCTTTTAAAATGAGTATTGCTGGGTACTTCCGACCCAATGTGTTGCACTTGCTGGTTCGAAAAGCCCCCATGGGAAGATCCGCATGGAAGGTACTTCTGAATCCATACTAAGTGACTTGCTTTTTGTCAGAAGATTGGGATTTGACTGACTTGCAAATGGCAGGTCCAGACAGGCCTCAAATCAAATGACTCATGCACCCTACGCCATGGCACAGACAAAGTCAACATAAAGTTTCACTTTTTGTATAGTGCCTTTTCGACAACAGGGTAAGCAGCCCTGTATTTGCACTTTTAACCCTACTGCCTGGTCATTTCCCAGTGTAATTCCAAGTCACCTATGCTGCCAAAGGTCCCTGACATGTGATTGGAAGAGTCGATAGTACCGAAACCAATAAGCCCAGCATTTTCCCAAACAGGATCATAAAAGAATACAAAATCGCCATCTACCAGATACCGCAGAGCTGTATCTTGAGTGTCTGACAAAACAGTGCCATGGGTCATATCACCACTAAAAAACATTGTGCCAGTCACCATGGATTCATCTTCATTGGTTGACAGTTGCCAGCTGCCCCTGACGTCATAAACG
>CAZNKP010000006.1:0-113885 GCA_964573805.1 uncultured Desulfobacterales bacterium
AAAGGCAGAGATCGTCTCCTTGCCCTTGCCAGGAGTGGCAAATATCACTGATCTTTTTCCCCTGTCCAGGTCAATGAAGACTGTGACATACCGATGCCACTTGCCAGATGCCGTCTCGTCCACAGCAATGCGGTGAACAAAGCTGAGATCAAGGCCCTCCATGGCCTTATCCACATAATGAAACACTATGCGCCATAGGCTGTTGTCCGTGATCCCCATATGGCCCAACCGGCATATGCCGCACCAGCATCAGGGCTGCCTGCTCAAAAAGCAGGGTGAACTTGCTGCCCTTTCTTGCCCAGGGTGCCTTGAACTCTTCACTCCATGGTCTGGGCACCTGGTCCCTGGAACCTTGGCTGTGATGTAGCAGTGGTGCTGGAAGAAATTGAGATGCCTCCAGGTCTTTTCTTGAAAAACGTGAGCCTTGCACATCTTACCACACACAGGACAGGGATATTGTGCACCTCTATCGGCCTTGATCCTGATTCTCAGCTCATGAGGCGTTTTGTTGGTGTCGAGAATCTGTCCCACAATCCTCCATGGAGGAGTTATCCCCAATCCCAGTGCAACAATGTCATGCTCGTTCATGGCCTACCCCCCTCAAATTGTTTAGTGTGGATTTGATACACACCATATATCAAATCCACACTAAACGTCGAGGAGCCAATTTTTTTCCTAAATGGAAAAGATTTTCTTAAAAAAACTGGTTTAAAATTTTTTAAATTTTTCATAAGTGCCTTTGGGAAAGTTGGCTAGTCATGGTATGTTCTGGACATCATAATTATTTAAAGGAGTAGGTATAAAAATGATCCAACGGACAGGTGCAAACGTAATAGCAATGGCAGGAAAGGGCGGTACAGGCAAAACGACCTTAACAGCCCTTTTAATAAAGTATCTGGTCCATTTTAATATGACCCCCGTCCTTGCAGTAGATGCAGATGCCAATGCAAATCTTAACGAGTTGCTTGGCTTAGAGGTGGATATAACCCTTGGAGAGATTAGGGACAGGATGAAGACCGAGACCCCTCAGGGCATGACCAAAAACGAGTTTATGGAAATACATATTAACCAGGCAGTAATAGAGGCCAAGGGTTTTGACCTGTTAGTTATGGGGCAACCGGAGGGACCTGGCTGTTATTGTATGGCTAATTCTATTTTGGCCCAAGTAATGGAAAAGTTGGCTAGAAATTATAGTTATCTGTTGGTTGATAACGAGGCTGGAATGGAACATTTGTCCCGGCTGAACCTTAGAACTATTCATACCTTGTTTGTTATCTCAGACCCATCTGCTAGGGGGGTCTTGACTGCTGCAAGAATAGCAGATCTCACTAAGGCTCTTCAAGTAGAGGTTGGGCAAAAAGTCCTTATTGTTAACCGCGTGCCAGAGCCAGTGCCACAAGCCCTGGACGAACATGTGAAAAAGGCTGTAAAGCAGACGGATCTTGTTTTTGGGGGCTATGTTTCTGCAAGTGAAGAGATTTTTCAGAAGGAAATGTCTCAAGAGTCCCTGCTTGTGCTTGAGGAAAGAAGCCCTGTTGTAAAACAGGCCTTTGACATATTTTCAAGATTTTTAAAAACGCCTGATGGTAGATAGATTAGTCAATTACTTCTTCTGTAACACCAGAATAAACAAGAACGGCATTGCCTTCTAAGTATATCTCATCTTGTTGCGTTAAATCGAAATGTACAATAAGTCTCTCTCCGCCAGATGTAATTACTTCTACTGGTGAAAAAACCTTCTTCCTAATCCCGGCGAGTAGGGCACTGGCCGCGGCACCAGTTCCGCAAGCATAGGTTTCATCTTCAACTCCCCTTTCATAGGTTCGGACTCTTATAAGGTTTGTTGAGTCTATTTGGACAAAATCGACGTTAGTTCCTGAAGGCTGAAAGATGGGATGGAATCTTATTTTTTTGCCAAGGGCCTGTACGTTTATTTCTTCAAGGTTGTCGCAATAAACCACCGTATGGGGGACGCCAGTGTCAACAAAGTCGGCTTTGATCTCTTTGTTATCGACCAAAAGCTGTAGGCGTGTTTTGATATCCTTTGGACGGGTGAGCTGCAGTTTTACACTGTTTTTCTTTACAGTCGCCTTGATTATTCCTGCAAGGGTTTCAAAGGCTAGCTCGTTCTTACAGATCCCTGCCAGATTTGCAAATCTGGCAGCACAGCGTCCTCCATTGCCGCACATCTCGGCTATGCTACCGTCTGCATTCAAAAAGTGCCATTTGAAATCGGCCTTATGGGAATTTTCAATCAGAATAAGTCCATCTGCTCCGATGCCAAAACCTCTTCTGCAAAGCTTTTTAGCCACGTTTGGAGCCGCATCATGACTTATTATTCCTTGTCTGTTGTCTATTAGGATGAAGTCATTTCCACTTCCGTGCATCTTTTTAAAGGGAATTTTGGGCATTTTTAGCACCTTTCTATTTCTGGAATGCTTTCTGTCGCTACAAGGTCATGCCAGGTCTCGCGCCTTCTCACAACATAAAATCTGTTGCCATATACCATTACTTCAGGAACTTTGGGGCGGGAGTTGTAGTTTGATGACATGGTAAAGCCATAGGCACCCGCACTGAGTACGGCAATAAGGGAGCCAGAGGCAAGCTCAGGCAAGGGCCTGGATCTAGCAAGAAAGTCGCCTGTTTCACAAATAGGTCCCACAACGTCTGTCTCCTTGTAATGAGAAGCAGTAATTTCGCGCACTGGCATGATCTCGTGATAGGCATCGTACAAGCTAGGTCTTCCAAGGTCGTTCATGCCAGCATCTACTATATAGAATCTTTTGTTATCGTTTTCTTTGGTATAGAGGATTTTGGTTACAAGTACCCCAGCATTACCACATATGGAACGTCCAGGCTCAACAATGATTGTATGGGGAAGCTCCCTGGCTTCGTTCGTGATGGCAGAAATGTATGTTTCTGGCGCAGGTGGTTTTTCTTCCTTATATGCTATGCCAAGGCCTCCTCCTATATCTATGTAGGAAAGATCAATGCCCATTTTCTCTATCTGTGCTATCAGGTCTTTTAGTTTTCTAAAGGCATCTATAAAAGGGGCAAGCTCTACTATCTGTGAGCCTATGTGACAGTCAATGCCCTTTATGGAGAGATAGGGGTTCTTTGCTGCCATTTTATAGGCTTCAATGGCTTGTTCTCTAGAAAGCCCAAACTTATTCTTTTTAAGGCCGGTTGAGATATAGGGATGAGTTTTGGGATCTACATCCGGATTAACCCTTAAGGCTATTGGTGCTTTTTGGTCAAGGCTTTTTGCCACCTTTGAAAGTTGTTGAAGTTCCTCAATAGATTCGATGTTAAACATGGCAATTGAATTTTCAAGGGCATAGGCCATTTCATCCCGTGTTTTCCCCACGCCAGAATATACAATACGTTTCGCTGGTATGCCTGCCTTTAAGGCGCGGTATAGTTCTCCTCCTGAGACAATGTCTGCACCTGCGCCTAGGTTCCCTAGACAAGCAAGTACTGCCAAATTGCTGTTTGCCTTGACTGCAAAACAGATAAGATGTTTTCTGGCTCCAAAGCCTGTCTTGTATGCATTGAAACGGTTCTTTAAATGTGCGGAAGAATAACAATAAAACGGGGTGCCAATCTTTTTTGCTATATCTTCAAGGTTTACATCTTCGCAGTGTAATCTGCCCTCTTTGTAAACAAAGTGCTCCATGAAAAGAGTCCTTTCTATCTATTTGATGGCTATCGAGACGGTTTTTGACGGTTTGCTCCGATTTGGTGGGTAGGAATCATCTATAGAAATTATCCAATATGTATACCTGCCAGGTTCAAGAAGAGTTCTGTCAATGAAGGATGTTGTTGCAATTGGAGAAGCGTTTAGCTGTACAACAATGCCTGTCGGGTCCTTCCTGAATACGTAATATCCGACTATGCCTGGTCTGCGCACTTCACTCCAAGTAATCCGGACTCCATCCTTTAGCTTTGAAATCGATATGTTAGTTGGAGCTGGAATATTTTGGAGGCCCCGTGCCTTTACAGTCACTGGCGGTGACGTTGTTCCTTCAATATCTGTGTCAAAATAATGGAAGATGGCTGCAACCTTGTAACTTACTGTGCGATACGTTCTCCTTATTTTGTCAAAAAAATGGGTTCTTTGTGTAGTCCCTGAGACGGATTGCCACTCGTCTTCGTCGCCGAACCGTCTATAAATCTTGTACGAAAGCGCTTGATTGAGTGGTTCGCCATCCTCAAAGGCAGACGGTGCAAGCCAATTGAGTTCTACGCCCTCTTCAAACACCTTGGCAGACAAGTTTACCGGAGCCTTTGGAGGGCTATGCCATGCAAAAGAGATCTTATTTGAGAAGTCTGATGTGTTAAATAGCCCCTTGACTGTCTTTACTTGGTAAGTGTAGTAAAATCCTTTTCTAACAGTGGTATCTTCATACACTATTTTTTGGCCAGGTTCTGGTTTCTTATCATATTTTATTATAATGGGTTCTCCATATTCTGGCGGACACTCGAGACATGCTGAGTCTACAGGAGATTCTGCTTTGAAGAGTTGGAACTCCTTTATCCTAGAAAGCGGGCTGCCATCATGGTTTCTACGCGGTACACTCCATTTGAGTATAGCTCCATCCTTAACTATTTTGTACGAAAGGTCTTTGATGCGCTCTGGCCGAAGGGTACCTGGGGGGACAGGGGCCCTTTTGCGACCGCAGGCCTGAAAGAGAATAGAGATTATTAGACAGACAGAGAATATTAATATTGTTTTTTTCATAGACAGATCTTGAACTCCTTAAGCCATTTCTGGGCATTTATAAGTGCATCTTTTACTGGTTCGTGTCCTGTTCCACCTTTGGATTTTCTCGAGGCAACCGAGCCTTTAACCTCAACGATCTTTAGGACGTCGTCCCTAATAAATGGATGCAGCTTTTTTAACTCTTGAAGGCCTAACTCGTGAAGTTCCTTGCCTTTTGAGAGACAGTTGGCAACCGCTTTGCCAACTACTTCATGAGCCTGCCTGAAAGGAAGCCCTTTTTTTACAAGATAGTCTGCAAGATCGGTAGCAGTCAAAAAACCAGTTTTTGTGTCCTGAGTCATGCGTTTAGGATTAGGACGCATGTTCTCAATAAGTCCTGCCATGACTGCCAACGATGACGAAGTCGTGTCTGCAGCATCAAATAGCTGTTCTTTATCTTCCTGCAGGTCTCGGTTATAGGTGAGGGGCAGGCCTTTTAATGTGGTGAGAAGTGCCATCAAGCTTCCATAAACCCTACCGGTTTTACCCCGGACAAGTTCTGGTACATCTGGATTTTTTTTCTGGGGCATAATGCTGGAACCTGTGCAGTAGGCATCAGGAAGCTCTATAAAAGAAAATTCAGAACTCATCCATAAGACAAGTTCTTCAGATAGTCTGCTCATGTGCATCATTATGACCGAAAGGCAAAATAGAAATTCCAAGACAAAGTCCCGGTCTGATACAGCATCCATGCTGTTTTTAGTGATCTTTGCAAATCCGAGTTCCTTGGCAGTCATTTCTCTGTCTATAGGATAACTGGTACCTGCAAGGGCAGCGCTTCCAAGAGGACATATGTTTACCCGTTTAAGGCAATCCTTCAGACGTTGCCTGTCACGTTTGAACATTTCAAAGTAGGCGAGCATGTGGTGAGAATACAGGACTGGCTGTGCCTTTTGAAGGTGTGTAAAGCCAGGCATTATAATTCCCATGTAACTTTCTGCCTGCAGGATAAAGGCCTTCTGAAGCCTTTCAAGAAGTTGATCGATTTTTATTATTTCTTCCCTTGTGTAGAGTCTGATGTCTGTGGCCACCTGGTCATTTCTTGAACGGGCAGTATGGAGCCTCCCTCCTACAGGGCCGACAAGATCGGTAAGGGCCTTTTCAATGTTCATGTGGACGTCTTCAAGCCCTTTTTCCCAGGAAAAGCGTCCGTTCTCAATGTCCCTAAGGATTTTTTTAAGGCCGTCTATTATGGTTTGACTGTCTTTTTCCGTGATTATGCCCATTTGACCAAGCATCCTGGCGTGGGCAATACTGCCTCTAATATCTTGAGCATATAGACGCCTATCGTAACTGACAGACTCGGTAAAATCTTCCACCAATTTTTCTGTAGGTTGTTGGAATCTGCCGCCCCATAATTTTGTCGATTTCTCTTTTTTATTTTTCATAACTATCAGTTAAGTAAATAGAGATTAATCAAAAAAGGCAGAAGCCTTGCTTCTGCCTTTTTATATTTTTATCATGTTTATGTAAACCCAAAAAGGGCCTGTTTAAAGGACCAAGTACTATGTTCCCATTTCCCACGAAGATAGATACTTTTCTTGTTCTTCTGTGAGAGAATCAATAGAAATATCCATAGAGGAAAGCTTGAGCCTTGCAATCTCCTGATCTATCTCTTTAGGCACTCCATAAACCTTCTTTTCTAGTTTTTGGCCCATCTTTACCATATATTCTGAACAAAGGGCCTGGTTGGAAAAACTCATATCCATAACGCTTGAAGGGTGCCCTTCAGCTGCAGCAAGGTTAATCAACCGCCCTTCACCAAGTACGTAGACGCGTCTTTGATTTTCCAGCAGATACTCTTTTACATAAGGTCTAATAGTGCGTTTAGCCTTTGTTACTTTGTCAAGTCCTTCGAGATCAAGCTCGACATTAAAGTGACCCGAGTTCGCTACAATTGCACCATCCTTCATGCGAAGGAAGTGTTCCTGCCTAATAACATGAATATCGCCCGTAACAGTGCAGAAAAAATCTCCTATCTCTGCTGCTTCTGCTATAGGCATGACCTCAAAGCCATCCATCACTGCTTCCAGGGCGTGGATTGGATCAACCTCTGTAACAATGACCCTTGCTCCATGTCCTTTGGCTCTCATGGCTACACCTTTGCCACACCAACCGTATCCGCAGACGACAAATATAGAGCCAGCAATAAGTCTGTTGGTGGCCCTTATAATTCCGTCTATAGTTGATTGACCAGTACCGTAACGGTTGTCAAAAAGATGTTTTGTATCTGCATCGTTTACTGCAATTATAGGATAGTGTAATACCCCGTCTTTGGCCATGGCCTTGAGCCTGATAACACCTGTGGTTGTCTCTTCTGTACCGCCTATGATTTTGTCCAGGAGATCCTTTCTCTCAGTATGGAGGGTAGAAACCAGGTCAGCGCCGTCGTCCATTGTTATTTGAGGATCAGCGGCTATCACCGCCCTGAGATGTTTATAGTATGTGTCGTGATCTTCTCCCTTTATGGCAAAGACAGGGATTCCGTCATGCACCACAAGAGATGCAGCAACATCGTCTTGGGTGCTAAGGGGATTAGATGCGCATAGATATACTTCAGCTCCTCCTGCCTTTAACGTCTGCATGAGCGCAGCCGTTTCTGTGGTTACATGAAGACATGCACCGATCCTAATGCCTTTTAGGGGTTGTTCCTTAGAAAATCTTTCTTTTATGAGATTTAGTACGGCCATGCTCATGGCCGCCCACTCAATTCTCAGTTTGCCAGAGTCAGCTAGGGCTTTGTCCTTAATATGATAGTCCATTTTTCCTCCAATACTTACAGGCCTGCCTGTTCCTTTAAGGTGTCGACCATGTCAAGTCTTTCCCAGGTAAACTCAGGCTCCATACGGCCAAAATGTCCGTAGGCTGCTGTCTTCTTGTAAATAGGCCTCCTAAGATCCAAGTAGTTTATTATATCTTTAGGTTTAAAACTGAAATTTTTCTTTATAAGCCCCACTATCTTGTCTTGAGATATCTTTTCTGTGCCATAGGTACGTACATTAATGGCAAGGGGTTCCGTTACTCCAATGGCATAGGCAACCTGTACCTCACATTCATCTGCAAGACCTGCGGCAACTATATTTTTGGCAACGTATCTGGCCATGTAGGAAGGTGAACGGTCCACTTTCGTTGGATCTTTGCCTGAGAAGGCGCCACCCCCATGGTGTCCTCTTCCTCCATAGGTATCAACAATTATCTTTCTGCCTGTAACTCCACAGTCTGCCAGGGGTCCTCCCACTACAAACCTTCCTGTGCTGTTTATAAAATACTTGGTGTCAGGAGTTAGGTGTTCAGGCCCTACAACCTTTTTAATGACTTCTTCAATAACGGCTTCTTCTACTTCCTTGTGCGTAACGTCAGGAGTGTGCTGTGCAGCTATCACTACAGAGTGAACAGAAACAGGCTTCCTGTCCCTGTATTCTATGGTTACCTGAGATTTGCCATCTGGACGTAAAAAGGGGATTACTCCAGTTTTTCTGACTTCTGCGAGTCTTTTGGCAAGCTTATGGGCGTACCATATAGGCATGGGCATGAAGTCAGGGGTTTCGTTACAGGCGTAACCAAACATGAGTCCCTGATCGCCAGCCCCAATGTCATCGTCTCTATCGACACCCATGGCAATGTCAGGTGACTGTTTGTCAATGCTAATGAGTACCGCACAAGTCTGCCAGTCAAAGCCCATACTGGAGTCTGAATAACCTATCTCTTTTATGGTTCCCCTTACCACCTTGGGCATGTCGACATAGCTTTCAGTAGTGATCTCGCCGGCGATAAGGGCAAGCCCAGTGGTGACCATAGTTTCGCATGCCACCTTTGCGTAAGGATCTTTGGCAAGAATTGTATCAAGGATTGCATCTGAAATTTGATCGGCAACCTTGTCAGGATGGCCTTCGGTAACCGATTCAGAGGTGAAAAGAAAATCTGGCATCATATCGGGAAAATCCTCCTATGGAATGGATGCATGGCAACTTAATACCTTGTTTGAAGATAAGCAGCCATAAAAAAACCGGCCCTGGCCGGATATTTTTTGAATAAAAAATGGCGGAGAGGGTGGGATTCGAACCCACGGTACACCTTTCGGCGTACACTCACTTAGCAGGCGAGCACCTTCAGCCTCTCGGTCACCTCTCCACAAGATCTGGCGGAGGGAGTAGGATTCGAACCCACGGTGCCCGTGAGGGCACAACGGCTTTCAAGGCCGCCGCCTTAAACCACTCGGCCATCCCTCCAGCATATACAAACCTTACTGGCTCGTAAGGCTACTAATTTAATTAGATATTAATCTAGAGTCAAGAACTGAAAGTATCCTTCATAATAACTTTATTTGTTTGGGCAACCAAGAATACCTAATCTCAACAAGAGATCAAAATAGTGTAGTTCAGGCTGAATCTAGTATAATATAGTTGAGTTGTAAAAAGGTCTGACAAGTTAGGAGTACTTAGAGATGGGGAAGAGTCCGGTGATAATTGCTGTGGGTGGTGGCAAGGGAGGGGTAGGCAAGAGTCTTATTTCATCAGGCATAGCGACAGCCCTTGCAATTAAGGGACGATCAACCGCTTGTGTGGATCTTGATCTTGGCGGGGCCAATCTTCATACCTTTTTTGGTCTTCGTACTGCAGAGCGGGGTATAGGGGACTTCATTTTTCATTCAGATTCTCGTAACCTTGCTGATTATGGCATTAAGTGTCAGGTGCCAAATTTGACCCTGATACCTGGCAGTGGATTTATTCCTGGCATAGCAAATCTTTATTATTTTCAGAAACTAAAGATACTAAGGGCGCTCAAAAGGCTAGAGTTTGATTTTGTGGTATTGGATCTTGGTGCAGGTACTAGCTACAATGTTATTGATTTTTTCTCTCTAACCAGATCTGGGATAGTGGTTACCAATCCTGAACCCACTGCCATCCTAAATGCCTATGAATTTATAAAAAATGTACTTTTTAGAATATTTACAAGGAATTTTAAGCAAGGACATATCGCTCTTGAGATAATAGAGGCCCATAAATTTGGCGAGAATCAACAACAGGGTTCTTCCGTTAGGGATCTTATTGAACAGTTACAGCAGGTGGACAAAAAAGCTGCAGCTACAGTGAAAGGAATATGTCAGGAGTTTAAGCCTTGTCTGGTATTAAACACGGTTCGCTCCCTTGGGCATAGTAAGGCTATAGCCTCTAATCTCATAGGTATATGCCGTAATTTTCTTGATATAGAGCTTAGATATCTCGGAGCCGTTCCACAGGATCAGGTAGTTTGCAAGGAGCTTGTAAAATTGAAAAATGTAATGATTGCCAGGCCTGATTCACAGGCGGCCAAGGCAATTTCCAAGCTTGCAGAAAGATGCATATCAGGTTTCTCAGGGCAAGAGCTTTCCATTGAAACAGAAAACGCAGGACAGGAATGCGATTCCTGTCAGCAAAACGGGTTTGATTCTACAGGGACAGAGAAGGGCGATATTGCCAACATGCTTCAGCGTTTTTTTATGGAGCTTGGCTGGGATAAGGACAAGAGTGAAATTGACTATCATGGTAACGGGAGCAAAAGCAAGGAAGAGTTTGCACCCCTTAACCTTGCAGAGATAGGGCCGAGATTGGAACAGGGGGTCTTGAGCCCTTGTTTTTTAAAGGATGTAGAACTTAATCTCAAAAATTTTGACGTTCCAGATTCACTTAGGCAGCTTCTTGTTTTTATTTCAGAGCTTACACACTTGGAAAAAGATCTTACCAAAAAAGACAACAGGGGTCTGCTTGATGTCAGCGCTTCGGAAGTAGCCGATGCTTGGTTTAAAACCGGGCTTATATTGATCGAATCTGGTCAACTTTCTACTGCTTTGCGTTCTTTTGATAGAGCCTTCCGTCTAAAAGATGGTTTTTGGCAAGCCCTTAATAATATAGCCTGTTGTTTAATGACCCTGGGGCAGGCAGAAGAGGCCTTGGCCCGCCTGAAAGAGATCGATTTTAAATCCTCGGTTGTAAAAGGATCTTTTAAAGATGTAATAAATCTGAATAAGGTTGTATGCCTTTTTAATTTAGGAAGGCATATGCAGGCTCTAGAAATATTAGAAAATCTGGGAAAAAGTACGGTTGAATCAGAGAGGATATCTGATCTTAAGGCCCATTGCCTATATTATCTGGGCAAATTTAAAGAGGCGTCGGATACTTGGCGCAGTGATGAGAGGCCCATTGCCAGATTCAACAGGGCAGTGGCCTTGATAAAGTCAAAAGATTATACAGGGGCTTTGCATGATCTTGATCTGGTTATACGTCATAATAAGACAGATAGCCAGGCTTATAGCCTTATTTCTTTATGCAGGTTCGCTCTAGGTCAGATAGAAGAGGCTATGGAAAGCCTCGAAAGGGCGCTTGTCCACGAGCCATTCAATGTGACATTGCGTGCCTTTATGGCATTTTATTCTTTTAAGACGGGACAGATGGACAGGGCTATTAAGGAAGCAGATATTATAGCCAGACTCCGGCCATCTAATCCAAAGCTTCTCAAACTGGTATCAGAAATAAGAAAAGAGCTTATGTCTTGAGATGGCAATTTGTGGCTCAAGGAGCGATGAGTCTTTCTTGGCTATCAAAAAAAGCGAAAGAGGAAATTTTATAAGCCTTTATTAAATTATCAGCACCTATCAATATCATGAACAGGAAATATTTTTCCATTTTTTTGAAATGTGTGGAAAAATATTTCCTATATGATGGAAAATATATATTTTGGTTAAGGCTAACAGCATGTTATGTTGATCTTATAGCTTAAGATCTGGAACAGCTTTTGCGCCATTAGAATTAGTAAGGCAAATCAAGGGGGAGGAAAGAGATGCAAAAGCCTGATAAGAGGAACGGCAGCATGCTGGATCGGTTTGAAATCCTTTATGAACTTGATCAGGAAAGCTTTGAAAGGGAACGCAAGGAAATAATCGAGGAAGAGATTTCCAAATATCCTCCACATGTGCAAGAGAGACTGAGGCGTTTCCAATGGACTTTGGATATGAAGCGCAAAAGGTGTAAAAATGCCCTTGAGGCTTGTTTCATGTTTCATGAGATGCTTATGAAGCAGGTCTATGGAGAAAATGGTCTATTAGAAAATCTCCAAAGGCTCTTGGAGGCCAGTCGCAACCTTAAAAAAGCTGATGGTTCTATCAATGATGAATATATCCTAAGGAATAAGGCAAGCCAAAGGGATACTTCTATTCCTACCAAGGTATTTGAATTAGAAAAGTTTGCAAAAAAAAGGTCCAAGCTTTCTAGTCATGTAACAAGGTCATCTCATGGTTGATCTATTTTCTTATAGGCTGCCTCTAAAGGTTGTCTTTTTATCTAGTAACGGCTTGCATTTGAAAAAATAACCGTTGAGATATAAGCGATATATCGGCAGTTATTTTGCCTTGTTTGTTTTTTTGGGGAATTCGGATCCTAATTTTAGAGACGGCCTATAGGAAGTTTGAGATGACAATAAAGAATATCCTTTTATCAAGTTCTATTATGGAACCAGGACGGTCTCACATTTAGTCCAGAATGCTGGAGATTGTGAGGCGAGAGTGATAGAAAATCCACTTTTGACCACAGGATTGTTGCTTTTTTGGGGATACTGGGGAGGCCGTTTGGCAAATCGGCTTTCTCTGCCAAGAATAAGTGGTTATTTGCTTGTTGGTCTTGTATTCAGTCCGTCTGTGTTTCATCTCCTTGATGTGGAGACGGTTAACCATCGGCTCCATTTCATAAGTAACATCGCCCTGTCTATCATTGCCTATAATGTGGGAGGCAGCTTAGATATCAGGAGCTTAAAGGGGCTTGGCCGAACCATTGGTTACATAACTTGGTTCCAGGCCCTTGGCGCCTTTTTGGTAACGTTTGGTGTATTGGTTGTTATGCTAAGATTTTTCCCAGGTTTTTCTACAGGTCAGTTTGCAAATTTGACAATATGGGTGGCAGTTTCTTTGATAGTGGGGGCAATTTCTGCTGCCACAGCACCGGGTGCTGTCCTTGCAGTAATTTCTGAGGTTAAGGCTAGGGGTGAATTTACGAATATCCTATTGGGTGTTATTGCCCTGGACGATGCACTTACCATCATCTTCTTCTCTGTAGCAGGAGCAATAGCTCAGGCCATGTTGGGAGTGGAATTTACAGGACGGAACTTACTGCTTGTTCCCTTTTATGAAATAGGGATTTCTATAGGTTTGGGCCTTGTTGCAGGCCTTATACTCGTCTATACAGGTATAGTCATCGAAAGGGCCGAGGCCATGTTAATGGTTGTGCTTGGTGTGCTATTTTCTACTTCTGCCATAGCTTCCATAATCCACGCCTCTTCGATCCTGTCTGCCATGACTGTAGGTTTTTTGGTGGTGAATCATAAACCAGCTCATCAGAATTTTTTTCGTGTCTTAGAACCCCTAGAGGATGCGGTCTTTGGACTTTTCTTTACACTTGCTGGTGCCCATATGGATATTGCAGTAATAAAGTCTGCAGGCCTTCTTGCCTTGGTTTTATTAATAGTTAGGATGGTGGGGAAACAGGTTGGTGTATGGGTAGGAGCCAAGATATCAGGGGCATCAGAGACTGTGAAGAAATATCTTGGTTTGGCTCTGTTCCCGCAAGCAGGTGTTACTATCGGGTTGGTTTTGTTGGCACAGGATCTTCTTCCTGAAGAGATAGGCACTATTGTGGTTAACGGGATGATAGGTTCTGTGATCCTGAATGAGTTTGTAGCCCCTTTGTTGTTGCACCACTGTCTAAAGCGGGCAGGGCAGGTCTCAGAGGTTTAGGAGGTTGTCCATGGTTAAGCTTGCCAGCGTTTTAAATAGCTTGCCAAACTATGAATACGTAGTAGTTCGCCAAGATATGCCTATAGAAAATCTAAAGAAGATTGTCAGAAAACATCCTGGGATAAGGAGTATTTATGTTACAGATAATGAGGGACGAGTATTAGGAGAGTTGTCTATAGGTGCCCTTATAAAAAATATCAGCGCCAAGAGACGTTGCACCTCTAGAATTAACACAAGGGAACTTTTGTCGTGCCTTACATGCAGACGAGCATCAGACATCATGGATAGAAGGCTTGTATTTGCCAGTCCTGATGAAGATGTCGAAAGTGTTCTCGACCGTGCCTTAAGGTATAATCTCAAGGAAATGCCGGTGTTAGACAAGTCTGGCAAATTGTTAAAAAATATATCAGTGCTTGATCTTTTGGCCGTATTGGAAGATTGAAATAGATGAAGTGATGGGTTGTTTTTTATTTTTTTCTCCACTTTGCCAATAAATCAAGCAGTTCTGTAGCCTCTTTTAGCTTAAAGGAGGCAAGTGTTGCTGCATAGATAAGGATTCCCACCAATATTCCGCATAGGATTTCAATTAAAAGAGAGCCAATGGACAGACCGTTTGAGAGAAAGGAGTCCATGTAATTTACTGCAAAACCCATTATAAAAGAGGCCGCTAGTATCTTTAAAAGACCAACAAGCAACCTGAAAGCAGGGTATCCTCCCATCTTTTTATAAAGAATTACAGATAGAAACAAAAAGTTGAATATTATTGTAAGTGAAGTGGACAGGGCTATAGCCCTATGTTGAAATTTTTCTAATGTAAAGAGGATGATGATAACGTTGAGACCAACCGATATAAAACTTGCAATGACTGGCCACTTGGTGTCGTCAAGGGCGTAAAAGATGGGAACGATGATCTTTACTGCAGAGTAGGCCATAAGTCCCACTGCATAAAATTTAAGGGCCTGGGCTGTCATAAGTGTGTCAAAGTGGCCAAATCTGCCATGCTGGAATATAAGAGCAATTATAGGTTCGGCAAGTATCCAGAGTCCGACAGCTGCTGGGAGTGTAAGCGCAAAGGCTAGGGTTAAAGAGGAAACAAGGGTGTCGCCGAGCTGATCCATACGCCCTTGTGTTGCCTGTTTGGCTACAACAGGAAGGGTGGCTACAGAAAGTGCTACTCCAAAAAGTCCGATTGGAAATTGCATGAGTCTGAATGCGTAATTAAGCCAGGCAACGCTTCCTTCAGCACACCTTGATGCAAAGTTAGTATTTACAAAAATGTTTATTTGTGTTGCTGAAAGGCCGACTATTGCAGGTATTATAAGTCTTCCGATTTTTCTCAGCCCCGGATCCTTCAAGTCAAGAAGTGGCCTTAGCCTAAACCCTTCTTTTCTGAATGCAGGTGCCTGGATAAGTAATTGAAGGCCGCCTCCAACAAGTGTGCCAATTGCCATTCCATATATGGCTGGATAGCCAAAGCTTGGGATTAGCAGGGCAAGTCCACCTCCAACAATTATAGACCCTAGGTTGAAACAACTTGATGCGAAAGAGGGTATAAAAAAATATCCCCTTGTGTTTAAAAGGCCCATTAGAAGGGCGGCCAACGATATTAGCAAAAGAAACGGGAACATTATTTGGGTAAGTCTTGAGGTAAGAAGGACCTTGCCCGGGACTTGTGAAAATTCAGGGGCCATGAGTAGCACCAGGTCTTTTGACATGAAGATGCCTATGATACACAGAAGGCTTAGAATTAAGAATATTGCCGTAAATACATTGTTGACTAAACGGTTGGTTTCCTCTTTTGTTTTTGTTTGTTCATACTCGGTAAAAACTGTGACAAATGCAGAGCTAAGGGCACCTTCCGCAAACAAATCCCGTAATAGGTTTGGGATGCGAAAGGCAACTACATAGGCGTCCATCTGCGTACTGGCACCAAAAAGGATAGCCAAGACTTGTTCCCTGATGAGTCCCAAAATGCGAGAGAGGAAGACTGCAGCACTAACGGATTTGGCAGATTTTGCCACGCCAAGGGCAGTGCTTTTAGTTTTGGCCATCTTTTTTCATCCTGCAAGGTGCAGATCTGATCTGTCGTATTCTTGGGCCCTTTGGGGTGTCAATTACCTCAAAACCAAGTTTCAGTAGTCTCTTTCTCAAACTGTCGGATCTGTTAAAGTCCCTGGCTTTTCTGGCTTTTTCTCTCTCAATCACAATACTCTTAATCTCTTCCGGCACAGAGGGTTTAAAGGGCTTAACGTTCAGCAGTCCAAGGATAGAATCGATCTCGTTTAGTTTTTCTAAGATAAAAAGGGCCTCGTTCTTGTTTATATCACCAGTGGTTATCATAGGGTTAATAGTTTTTACAAATGAAAAAATGGTTCCCAGGGCCCCAGATGTGTTAAGATCGTCAAAAATGGCTGAAAAGAAGCCCTTGCAGAGTGCATCTACTTTACTTTTTACATTGGCACCGATCTTGTCAGACTGGTCTAGTAGAAAGCAGCTTTTGAGATCTGCCTTAAATGAGTCGAGGCGAGAGAGAGCCTTGCACGATTCCTGTAGATTTTTTACAGAGAAATTAATTACCTTTCTATAGTGACTTCTTAACAAGTAAAATCTTATGGATCTGCCTGAAAATCCTTGCTGGAATAGTTGCCTGACTGTAACCCTTTGGCCTTGACCTGCTGCCATCTTTTTCCCGCGAAACAGCACCATTTCGCTATGTAACCAGAATCTGGCGAGTCCTTTTCCTGTAAGTGCCCGTGCAATGGCCACTTCGTTTTCATGGTGAGGAAAAAGGAGATTGGTGCCGCAAGTATGTATGTCAAAGAAATCTCCAAGGTATTTTCTTGACATAGCTGCGCATTCTATGTGCCAGCCAGGTCTTGCCATACCCCAAGGGGTTTCGTAGCCGATCCCAGCTTTCAGCTCCTGGAGGTTTACCCTCTTAAACAGGGTAAAGTCCAAAGGACTGTCCTTTTCATATTCTTCAAGGTCAACGGTACGGCCTATATCAATGGCATCTAGATGCACGCCAGAAAGGCTTCCGTATCCATGGAGTTTTGATACATCAAAATAGACAGAGCCGTGTCGCTGATAAGCATAACCTGCCCCTATCAGTTCCTTGGTCATCTCGACCATTTCCTTAATATGCTCACTGGCAAGGGGATAGAAAGAGGCCTTTTTTACGTTTAGTCTTTCTATATCTTCAAAGAAGGACTTGGCGTATCGAGAAGTCATTTTTTTCAAGTCCATACCCTTTTCAAAGGCACTGTTGATGGTCCTGTCGTCAATGTCGGTTATGTTGATTACGTGGGTGACATTATAACCAAGATAATCGAGGGTGCGTCTCAATAGATCAGCAGTAAGTACCCTTCTGGCCATCGATAGATCTATATATTCACAGGCAGTTGGCCCGCATGAATATATGCCTGCCCTTTCTGGCCTCAAAGGCTCAAAAATCATTTTTTTGTGGCCATTGGTGTTAAAGAGGCGCAGGGTGTTTGTTGTTTCTTGATTGTTGGTGTCGTATGAGAACAGCTGGGTGCTCAGGTATCTTTCTCCACCATCAGGTAGTATGGCAACAATGGTCCCAGAGTCTATGGTGGATGCCATTTTTAAGGCTGCTGAAACGGCTGCGCCCGAACTCATTCCAACAAATATACCCTCTTCCTTGGCAAGCCTTTTTGTCATTTCGAAGGCCTCTTCGTCATGGCAATGGACAATCTTCCAAGGCTCTGTCTTGTCAAAGATGCCTGGTTTGTATGATTCCTTCATATTTTTTAGGCCCTGGATAGCATGGCCAAGATAAGGCTCAACACCTATTACCTTGACATGGGGAGCATCTTTTTTGAATCTTTTTGCTATACCCATAAGGGTACCGGTTGTTCCCATAGTTGCAATGACCATATCCAGGTGGCCATGAGTCTGTTCCAGGATCTCTGGCCCGGTGGTGTTGTAATGGGTTTTCCAGTTGTCCGGGTTGTTGAACTGATCTGTAAGAAAGTATTTGTCTGGATTTTCCCTATAGAGTTTGTAAACGGCTTCAATTGCACCATCTGTCCCAAGACGTGCAGGTGTCAGTAGGATCTGGGCCCCATAGGCCTGCATAATCTTTCTTCTTTCAAGGCTAGCCCCTTCGCTCATGGCTATAAGGCACCGGTACCCCTTTACTGCACATACAAGGGCAAGTCCTATTCCGGTATTCCCGCTGCTTGCTTCAAGGACAATTTTATCTTTTGTGAGTTCACCCCTTTTTTCTGCCGATTCGATCATATTCAGGGCGATTCTGTCCTTTATAGAGCCTCCAGGGTTAAATGATTCAACCTTTACCAGTATCTTGACTTTCTTGTTGGAAACTATGCGTTTCAACTCCACAATGGGTGTGTTACCAATTAATTCAAGTATGTTGTTGTATATGGCTTTCATGGTTGGAGTCGTTAATCAGCCTACTTTATTTGTGGTCTACAACTTGGAAAAATTACAGTTTGAGACAATAAAGCCCAGGGAGAACGTACAGTCAACAATCCTGAACAACAAGGATTCAAAGTTAAAAGTTACGTTAATAACCTATGCATGGGTTTAAGGCATTCCGAGGTCTTTAAGAGGTGCCATATCTCTGATTTCCAGTATGTTAATCCCTTTTTTCTTGAGAATCTTAAGGAAAGAGGACCTCTTGAAGGTTATGAATTTCCTGGTTTTGTGGATAAGGGTTAGGGCAAAGAGGATTTTTTTCTGTCTTTTTTTTAAGAATTGTTCAAGGCTGTCTTTTTGAATAAAATGAACCTTTGCCCCTGGACAGAGGTTTTGTAACTTTTGTCCAAGGGCCATTTCTTCATCTCTGTCCAATCTTTTGACATAGGAGATAAATTCGTGTTTATCCTTAAAAGAGGCAAGGGTGTCTACTTCTCCGTAATGGGCAAGGGATGGAGATCTGAAAATTAATATTTCCACTGTAGCGCCAAGCTTTCCAGAGAGATTATGTGCAAAGTTTACAATAAGTTGTTCTCTTGAAAGCAGTCTCGGCCCTGACAGCACTACAAGAAGCAAGCAGTCTTGTGTCTTTGACACAATTATCTGAGAATTTTTGCAAGGATTACCAGAAAAATTCCCATTATAATGACAGCAATGTCCTGTTTCCTTGATTTAGAGAGGTTTTTGAACCAGTCAATCATTTTTTTCTCCCTGTGGCTTATTATTCCAAAAAGGTCAGAACTACAATCAATGCCAAGGCAGCCTTGGCCCCTGCCACCAAGAAGCCCATCAAAAAGCCTGAAAGTCCTGCTGCCTTCAGGTCGGCAAGTCTGGTGGTCAATCCTATGCTTGCAAAGCCCAGAAGAAAGCACCATTCCATAAAGGTCTTGGCAAGTTTAATCTCGGGTTTACTTAGAAAACCCATGGTGTTAAAGGCCACTACTGCAAGAAATCCCAATACAAACACAGGGAACTTGTCAACGATCATTTGCCACTTGTTTATTTTTATTGCCTCGCCACCCTCTGATGCCTCTCTGCCTGCTGCCATTATGGCCAGCATCAATACTACAAAAGGTAAAAAAATGACCCTGCCGATGTTATATATTCCAGCCACAAGTCCTGCACCGTCACTATAGCCAAAACCTGCAGCAAGGACTTGGGCCGAGTTGACTATGCCAACTCCACAAAAGGCTCCGTACTGGGTATCGCTGAGATTAAGAAGACGTCCAATTGGCGGGAATAGCAAAAGGGCAAGGAGGCCAAACATAAGGACCACTGCAATAGAATAGGCCATGTCTCTGTTTTTTGCCCTTACAGCTGGTGCTATGGCAATGGTTGCGGAAACACCACAGACAGACAACCCTGAGGCCAGGCATGCGGCAAGAGGGGTTGGGACCTTTAATCTTTGGCCGACCCACATCATTATTATGGCTGTTCCAAAAAGGAACACTGCTATATAAAAAAGTGCAGGACCTCCAACCTTTACTAGTCCCATCATGGAGTATTTTGCCCCCATAACTACAATGCCTGTTTTGGTAAGTATAGTGGAGAATCTGAGACCTGGTGCAAAGGTCTTGCTGACGCCTACAGTGTTCTTGATAAAGATTCCAAACAATATAGCAAGTATAAAGTCTTTCAGCTCAAGGTAGGTCTTAAAAAGGGGATATTTTTGGAGCACAGGTGCTATAAAATAAGCTGCTAATGCCACTGCTATTACCAGGGCAGCACCAGGGACACTGTCCATTATCTCTTGTCCAAGACTTTTTTTCTCTGGCTCTACCATATCTTAGTCCTCCGCAATCTCTATCTTAAGGGGGTTGATTGTCATTACCGGACAAGGTGCTTGGGCAATCACCTTACTTGCGTTACTGCCAAAAATTTTTTCCGCTATGCCTTTTTTGGTGGCACTGCCCATTATCACAAGGTCTATATCATTATCCTTTGCATAGCTAAGAATTTTTTTTGAAATGTTTCCCATCAAAAGGGCGGATTTTGTTTTTATGCCTGAAAAGTGCTTGCTTATGGTTTGGCGTAAGGATGTCTCTACCTGTTTAAATATTTCCTTTTCATAAGCCTCCAATACTGTGCTGTCTAACATGTCATGGTAGGTAACCGATGGATCCGGAGGCCTCTCTACCACCGAGATTACATGCAACTCGGCTTGGAAAAAGGCGGCAAAGTACCTTACATGACCGTTTAGTTTTTCTGTCTGCTTAGAAAGGTCTGTAGCAAAAAGGATTTTTCTAAAGATACTCATGCCTGCCTCCCTTGTCCTGCTGTCGCGGGTGTTTAATTATGAAACAGATCAGATTTAAAACAATTTTATATGAATTTTCAAGGGGTTCTGATCATAAATCTGGCAAGTAAGCTGAGATTTTTTTAACGGGCAAGTTTAGCCACGATCCTGCTTCTTTATTGATAAGGGTTAATATTTTGTTTGTCTTTTGAAAATAGTCCATACGGATACTTATGCAGAAGGTAATTGGGTTTGTGAAATAAAAAATTATTGCTTATAATGACTTAAGTGACGAAAGGCTCAATTGTTTGATCTGAAATAGAGAGGGTGAATGCAGTAAATGTAGAGGCCTGTCTATTTGCAAATTTTAGGTCAAAATCTTTAGGAAAGGGGAGAGTCAACCCAGGTCAATTACATGAAAAAGGTCATTAGAAAACCCCTTAGTCGTATATTTCGTTATTTTAGGAAGATCCTTGATCTAAACAACCAGGTTCTTGAAGAAATTGGCAATGCTGAACGGGTTCTAGGCGGGAATTATGTCTTTGACAGGGCATTTTTGACAGAATTTGTAACAAAGGTTTGTGAGATAACGCGAGAGGTCATCTACAATTTCAATGCACTTACTAACGGTCGGTACATGGTCTTGTATGACCGCCTCGAAGCAATAAGGTTTGCCCTTGAAGACATAGTTGCAGGCGGCCTTGGTCCTTACGGACATCGTCTTACTCTTTCGTACAAAAAAATTAACCGGGACTTAGATGAGATAGTCGGCTCTAAGAACGCAGATCTCGCAGATATTTATAACAATTTTCAAATACGTATACCAAGGGGATTTGCTATAACGGTAAGGGCCTATCTGCTTTTTCTTGAAGAAAATGAGATCATTCCCCAGATAAAAGAAATATATCAAAAAGAAAGAGAGCCCGCCCTTATAAAGAAGCGCGTAAGGGATGTCTTTCATGATGCCTCAATTCCTAGTCAGCTTGCAACAGATGTAAAAAGAGAGCTAGAGGCATTGTTCGATGAAATAGGCAGGGTGCCTTTGCTTGCTGTCAGGAGTAGCGCCGTAGGAGAAGATACAGAAAGAAGCTTTGCAGGTCAGTTTCATACTATATTGAATGTACGGCCTGAGGATCTATTTGATGCCTATAAAAATGTAATTATGACCAGATTTATGCCAGAGGTAATGGAATATCTTGGTCAAAGCAGTGACCTGCACAGCAATCCTGTAGCTGTTGGGGTTCAGGAAATGATAGACGCCGGTATAGCCGGAGTAGCATATACAAAAGATCCCCTAAACCGTTATAAGGACTGTCTGGTAATAACGGCTATAGCTGGCCTTGGTGACGGCCTTGTTGCAGGGCATTCAGATGGTGATCAATATGTTGTCAGGCGTTTGTTTCCCTTTTGTTTGCAAGCCAGCTCCATAACTCCAAAGCCGTTACACGAAAGGTTGCCTACAGGAGATAAGCCCCTTGATATGGGGAGTCATAACTTGAGAAGGGGATCTTCTCTCCTAGATATCAAAAGCCTTAGAGAAATTTCTGAGATCGCCATGTTGTGTGAGAAGGCCTTTGGTTGTCCCAGGGATATCGAATGGGCCCTTGATAAGCAAGGCAAACTGGTATTGCTTCAAAATAGACGTCTTGGTATCCAGATGGCATCGGAACCCCTTCATGAAGATCTAGAAAAGGTTATTAAACGATTCCCTGTGATTATAAATGGGCTTGGTCATACAGCCCAACTTGGAGCAGCGTCTGGACGGGTAGTCCATGTGGAGCCTGATGGTGATCTCGATAATGTGCCTGTGGGAGCAATTGTGGTTTCAAAGTATGCTCATCCTAAGCTTAGCCGGGTTTTGAGAAAGGCTGGGGCAATAGTGACTGATATAGGTAGTTCTACAGGCCATCTTGCTACTATCGCGAGAGAATACAGGGTGCCGGCTATCTTTGGGACAGGTAATGCTACAGAGCTTCTCAAAGATGGTATGGAGGTGACAGTGGATGCTGATAACAGGATGGTCTATCAAGGGATAATAGAGGAATTGGTGGAAGTGGAGGCCAGGCAGGACTGGGAATACATGGAAGAGCCAGAGATTAAGATTCTAAGGAAGGTCCTGAGTTATGTTGCCCCTCTTTATTTAATAGATTCAACTTCTGACGATTTTAAGGCTGAGAAGTGCAAGACTATTCATGACATTATACATTTTGCCCATGTAAAGGCGGTAGACGCCCTTATCGAGCAGTTTTCTTCTGCCAAGTCCCTTAAGGATGAAAAGATATTGAGGTTAAAGGCAGAACTCCCTATAGAGATTCTTATAATTGATATTGGTGGCGGGGTAGATACGCAGGAAAATGCAAGGGAAGTCCAGGTGGATCAGATTCGCAGTGTGCCTTTCAAGGCCCCTTTGGCCGGTCTGTCAAGACAGGATGCCTGGGATAAGGAGCGCATGTCATTTGGGTTAAGCGATCTGTTTTCTAGTATGGTACGCCCTGTGAGCATGATTACCCATCCCCCTGAGTTTACAGGTCAAAATTTGGCCATTATTGCAGAGGATTTTATGAATTTGAGCCTCCTGCTTGGGTATCATTTTAATGTTATCGATTCTTTTGTGAGTGAAGAGCCAGACAACAACTATATTTATTTCCGTTTTGCAGGCGGATTTGCAGAAGAGCAAAAACGGCAAAAGAGGGCCGAGCTCATTAGGTGGATACTGGAAACTCTTGGATTTAAGACAGAGGTGAGGAAGGATATTGTCATTGGAAAGTTGAAGGGACTCGATCGGCCAAAGCTTATCAAGATACTTGAGCATTTAGGATGGCTTATTGCTTTCACCAGGCAGCTTGATGTAAGAATGGCAGATGAACGAGCAGTAGAACATTTCTATAATTGTTTTCTGGATCTCTGCGGAGAGTCTATGTAATCCGCCTTTTGATTTAAGACAATGTTTGATTGGGTAAAAAAACAAATAGTAAGGTTTCAGGAGGCTCGTCACCAAAAGGCCAAGGAACGTCTGGAGGATCTTAAGTGGCGCTACCATATCTTTCGTTCACTCCTGTACGAAAATACCAAGGCCGTGGAATTGATAACAGATATAGACCTTAAGCTTAGGGAAGGTAATTTTTTCGGCCCAGACATACATAACAAGATACACGAGTTAATCGATATTACAGGAGAGCTAGTTGAAAAGTTAAACCAGCTGGATTACGAAAGGCATGCCTCTCTATTTAATATACATAAGAAGGTTAGCAGTAGGATAAACGAGCTTCTAGGGAAGATTCCAACCTATAAGGATATCCCCCTGTGTGTGACACTAGACGAGGTTTTGCCCCACTATTCATCTTTTGCCGGGGGAAAGGCTGCAAGCCTTGCAAAACTCAGGGCGCATGGCGGATTTAATGTTCCTGACGGATTTTCTATTCTGGTAAATGCCTGTAGATATTTTTTGGACGAAGGTGGTCTGTCAGTAAAGATTCTCAAAAGACTGCAGCCATTTTTGTTTCAGGGTAAGGAGATAACCAAGGAACTGGAAGAAGAAATAAAGAGGGAGATCTTGTCTGCAGACATGCCAAATTCTTTGGAAGCGGCTTTGAAAAGCATGTCGGCAAGGTTTTTTGACCAAGGCAAGGGACTTGCTGTCAGGAGCAGTGCCCTGAGTGAGGACGGTCTTCATCATTCTTTTGCTGGCCAGTTTACTTCCGTGCTCAATGTGGTCTCTTTTGATAAGCTGAAAATGGCTGTAAAGGAAGTTATCTCTAGCAACTTTAATGCTAGAAGCCTGGCCTATCGAGTTGGAGCCGGAATGAAACCGCTTGATTTCAATATGGCAGTCCTTTGTATAGAGATGATAGAGGCAGAGAAGGCTGGGGTTATATTTTCCATGGATCCGAATGATCTAAAAGAGGAGACCATGCTTATTACAGCACTTTATGGCATGGGAGAGCTGGTTGTCTCTGGTGCCTCTATGGCTGATGTATATAGACCCTACAGACACGAGCGTGAAGATATTTTTGCGGAAAGTCCGGCAATTGCAAAAAAGATCAAATATCTTTGTTTGGATCCAAACGGTGGCCTTAAGGAAGAGGATGTTCCTGCGAAGTTGCAGGAAAGGCCGGTTTTGTCTAAGGAAGAGATTCGCAGATTGGTGAACCTTGGGCTGGAGCTTGAAAGGGTATTTAATGGCCCTCAAGATATCGAATGGGCAATGGATAAAGAGGGTGTTGTATGGTTGCTGCAGACCAGGCCTCTTATTATGGAGAGACATAGGGCCAAGTCACGTTTTGATTTTGGCAAAAGGAGTCCGATCTTTCAAGGAGCACTTGTCACTTCCAGGGGGATAGCCACTGGAAAAGTGAAAAAGGTTAAGAGGAGGAAGGACCTGGATTCTGGCTTTTCTGAGCCAACAATTTTGGTCTTGCATAGGAGCTTAGTAGATGCTGCTAAGGTTATCGGAAAGATTAGTGGTGTGCTTGTAGACTTTGGCAATCCGGCAGACCATCTATCCTGTGTTGCTAGGGAATATGGCCGCCCCATGTTGGTTGGGTTAGTTAATGCCATGGAACGCCTTGAAGAGGGGCAATGGATAACAGTTGACGGTGAGCATGGCAAGGTTTTCGTTGCAGAGAAAAAAGAGATAGAAAAGGCTGTTAAGGAGTTTGAAAGGGAACATGTGCCTAAAGAACAAAAAGGGGAGGTACCTGAGGAGAAAGACAGTGTGCTTCAACAGTTGAAAGAGCTTACCATCAAGTTAAACCTTACAGATGCCTATGGTCCTACCTTCTCAATAATGGAGTGCCGTTCCCTGCACGATATAGTCAGATATGTTCACGAAAAGGCAGTCATTGCCTTTTTTGAAGCAGGAGATGAACTTCTTGAAGAGACCTCTGGTGTAGTTTACAAGCTGGAAAGCGACATCCCGTTTTTTTTGCATATCATAGATGTGGGTGGAGGCCTTGTCCCGGAGATTAAGAAAAAGCGTTCGGTTACTCCTGATGAGATCGCCTGTAAACCTTTTAAGGCACTGTGGCAAGGAATATCCACTCCAGGTCTAAGATGGGCAGGTCCACCTCCAGTTGTCGGCGATGTTTCATCAGTGGTTGGTAGATGGATGTCAGATACCAGGAGCCAACGACCTATTGGTATGCCGAATTATCTTATAATTGCAAGAGATTATCTCAATCTGAATGCTCGAATGGATTTCCATTTTACTATGGTGGATACTGTTTGTGGATTCGATCCTAAGGAAAACTATGTCAAGTTCCGTTTTAAGGGGGGTGGGACCACAATGAAACAACGTCATCGCAGGGCCCTAGCCATAGGCGAGATATTGGAGCGTGCAGATTTTTTTACTGACGTAAAGGCGGATCTTGTAAATGCCGTCTTTGAATATGCCCCATCAAACGTCATAGAAGAGAAGTTGGTTATAGTAGGGAGACTACTTGGTTTTACCAGATTAATAGATGCTGCCATGTACAATGATCAGACCCCCTATCTCGTGGCAGATGCATTTTATGAAGGGGATTACGAGTTAAAAAAACTAGTTGAATTTCTCGCCAGGCAGCAAGAACAGCAGAAAAGCCAACATCAAGCGTGATAAAAACGTATCTCTGGAAGTACTACAGCGGTTAAAACGTTTCCATAAACAGCGCCTGTATCTATGCCGATCTTATTTTTGGTCACAAGGGGCATTTCAAAGGCAGTATGGCCAAAAACTACAGTCTTTCCTATGTCGAAATCCGATTCTAGAAATATATCTCTAACCTCGCAGAATTCCATGGCAGTGTGTTTTTCAAGAGGCAGGCCAGGCATTATGCCAGCATGTACAAAAAGATATTCTTGTTCAGTGTAATAAAGCTGGAGGCTTTTTAAGAATTCCACATGTTCTTTGGGCATAAAGGAGAGTGTGTGAAGGCTGCCGAGATCGTTCTCACCATAACTTTTAACAAATGCCTCGATATGTTGCTGCCTGAGATATGGAATAAGGATGTCGTCTGGAGATCTTACATATTCTAGCAGCAGATTTTCATGATTTCCAAGAAGGAAGATGACGTTATCATTTTTTTTCTTTAGCTCTATGAGTAGGGATATGACTTCCTTAGAATTGGGGCCTCTTCCTATGTAGTCACCAAGAAAAACAACCCTATCATTGTTACGTATGGAGAGATATTTTAGAAGGTTTTCTAGTTTTTTGATGCAGCCATGGATGTCTCCTATGGCTATGAGTCTCCCATTAGAAGTCATGGAACGCTCCATTTTTTTCTTAAAAGTTACACCCATAATGGCTCCTCTAGCAAGTGGCACTTGTCTATACCTTGTACCAGGCCTTTTGTTTTTGTTGGGGCATGTTGGCAGTAGCTTTTCTAATTGTTTCAAAATGAAATAGTATCTATCTGGAATTTAAGAATAAATGTATAAAAAGTTTAAAGAGTTGAATGTTAAAAAATTCCCAGAACCTTGACACGCTTAAGACTTGGGTCTAAAAAGTGATTGCTTGTGAATAAGGATTCATAATTGTAAAGGGAGGGTGTTTCATTATGAAAAAACAAAAGTCAAAGGGCCCCTTGTTTATCAAGACCTTGGTGTTTGGGGCCATGTCTGGATTTTTGTACTACTTGCTGTTTTCAAATGTGGACTGGGTGACCACTACCTACACCATGGGTGGCTGGCATACGGTCTATCCGGTTGGAACCGCACTGGTGTTTTCATTCGTTCATGGAGCCTTTGCCAGCAATTTCCTTTCACTGCTGGGGATCGAGCCCAAGGGAGGGCATTAAGAGTTTTTAACGCACCAATTTGTATATTTCAGAGGAGGCAATAGCAATGAAACGTCTTTTAATAGCATTTGTAATAATCTTGGTGTGCTGTTTTACTGCAAGCGCAGTACTAGCAGGTGGTGGTGGGCCACCTAAGAACCTTATCAAGGGATTTTTTCTAAAGGTGAATCCTGACCATACTGCCATCTTTAAGATAGATGTTACCGGCCAGGAGAGGACGCTCAAGTTGCCCGAGGAAATCAAGCCAGAAGATATACCTATGAACAGGAAGGTGTTAGTCACCCTGAAGACCGAAGGACACGAGATTACCAACGAGGTGAAGCGTGTCTCCATCATGTTCATAGACATACCTGCGAGCAAGGTGGTAGCCCTGCTCATCGTGGGCCTGATCGGCGGACTGCTGAGCGGCTTTATCGGCTCAGGTGGCGCATTTGTGCTCACACCTTCCATGATGTCCCTGGGAGTTCCCGGAGCAGTGGCCGTTGCAAGCAACATGTGCCACAAGTTTCCAAAGGCCATGGTTGGCGCCTACAAGCGCTGGAAATATGGACAGGCAGATGTGAAGCTCGGTCTTGTAATGGCAGCATCCGCCATTATCGGTGTGCAGATAGGTATACAGATTCAGAAATATATACTGGATCACTGGGGAAACGCAGGTTCCAACCTCTATGTCAGTCTCATGTTTGTCATCATTTTGGTGGTGGTCGGCACCTATGTCTTCTACGATGCCTACAAGCTTCAAAAGGGCGGTAAAGAAGCAGAAACCACCAAGATTGCCCTGGCCCTCCAGAAGATCAATCTGCCTCCTATGATCCACTTCAAACAGGCTGGTATAACCATATCCCTGTGGTTTACCCTTCCAGTTGGTGTCGCAACCGGTATGCTGGCGGCCACCATTGCTGTTGGTGGTTTCATAGGCGTTCCCGGACTTATCTATGTCATAGGTGCTTCGGCAGTTGTTGCTAGCGCCACCGAGCTGGTCATTGCCTTTGTCATGGGCATGTGGGGTTCCATCCAGTGGGGCCTGAGTGGTCTTATCGACATCCGCCTGACTGTTTTGATCCTGGCCGCTTCTCTTATAGGAGTTCAGCTCGGTGCATTGGGTACAACATACGTCAAGGACTATATGATCAAGATCGTCATGGGAGCGGTCATGCTCATAGTGTCAGTCAGCCGTGGAGCCAAGATTCCTGGCTACTTGGCAGACCTTGGGCTTCGTCCTCCTCTCAGCCCTGATACTGCTGCACTCTATGACGCAATCAGTTTTTGGGCCTTGGTGGCAGCCTTGGCTGCTGCAGGAGTAATCATATCGGTAGCCATGATAAGAGGTATGCTACAGGCAAAGGCCGAAGGTTCTTAACAGGGAGGCCAAATCATGGGAATCTATAACAAGGCCCTTGTGCCATATGATGGCTCGGAGTCGTCAAAGAATGCCCTCAGACAGGCCTGTGCCATGGATGATGTCTTAGATTTGTATGTTATCTCTGTACTTCCAACATATGAAGGCGATCTAGAGTTAATTGGAGTAGATAACATAAAAAAGATAATAGAGGGCCCTGTACAGGAATTGATCGACGAGGCAAAGAATATAGCCAAAGCTGCCGGAAGGGATATAAAGACCGAGGCAAGATATGGGGAGCCTTTTCAGGAAATAATCGATTATGCTCAGGATATTGGTGCCCATGTCATAATTATGGGGCGTAAGGGTCTTTCTATGATGGAAAGGCAGCTTATAGGGAGTGTAACTGCCAAGGTTGTTGTCCACTCAGACAGGGATGTGATGGTCTTGCCGCAGGGCGCCAAAATCAAATGGAGCAAACTTCTGGTGGCAGTGGACCAGTCTGAATTTGCCAAGCGGGCCTTTCTGAGAGGTGTAGAGCTTGCGAAGATACACGGTTCATCCCTGGAAGTGGTCCATGTTATTTTTACCTTTGGCAAATTCTGTGGCGTGCCGCCTGAGGCTGTAAAGGAGATCAGGGCCAGGGCTAATGCCTATATGGAACAGTTGCAAAAGATGGCCAAAGACAGGGGAGTAGATGTCTCTACTAATGTGTTAGAGGGGGAAGTCCATGAAGGTATTGCAGACGCGGCCCAAGAGAAGGAAGTGGATATTATAATTATGGGTTCTCGTGGTATGAGCGGAATCAAGAGGTTAATGCTTGGAAGCGTTACTGAAAAGGTGATAGGCATGGTGGATTGCCCTGTATTGGCAATTCATTGAATTGATGTATCCTGAAACGGGT
Organism: uncultured Desulfobacterales bacterium; assembly: GCA_964573805.1. Classification (GTDB taxonomy): domain Bacteria; phylum Desulfobacterota; class Dissulfuribacteria; order Dissulfuribacterales; family QOAL01; genus JAADCZ01. Next base: position 29,240 of record CAZNKP010000006.1, read on the forward strand.
CATTAAAATGGCAGTGGTCTTTTGATGACTACTGCCATTTTTTATTTGTAGTGGAATTAAAAATTTTTCAAATCAATCCGATGGTAAGACCATAAGGATTGTGACATCCTAAAAAGTATAGGGGGGACAATGAAAAACAGGTTGGGTCAAGGTGCCATAACATGCCTTGTACTGGTGTTTTTACTTTTTACAGGTCAATCTGTATTTGGGGCAGAGACAATCACAGGTCCTAATCTCGAACTCACCAAGCAGATTATGGTGGTGTTGGGAGTGTTGGTCTTTGCCATCTTGTTATTCATATTTGAATGGGTCAGAGTTGATGTAGTCGGCATAATGATGATGGTCATATTGCCGTTGCTTGGACTCGTTACCCCCAAGCAGGCCATAAGTGGACTGAGCTCAAACGCTGTAGTGTCCATAATCGCAGTGATAATAATAGGAGCTGGCCTAGACAAGACAGGAGTTATGAACATCCTTGCCAGACAGATAATCAAGCTTGCTGGCAAGTCAGAAACGAGGATTATGGCGCTGATTGCTGCCACAGTTGGAATAATCTCAAGTTTTATGCAAAACATTGGTGCGGCTGCCCTTTTTATGCCGGCAGCTACAAGAATCAGCAAACAGCTTGGTGTCCCCATCTCTAGGATCCTCATGCCGATGGGATTTTGTGCCATAATTGGAGGTTGTATTACCCTGGTGGGCTCTAGTCCTCTTATCCTTTTGAACGATCTTATGGAATCGTGGTGGAATAACAACATTTCCCTCTTGGGAGGAAGGGCTTTTGAGCCCTTTGGTCTCTTTACTGTGACGCCGATGGGTTTGGCCCTTCTCGCCTCTGGCATAGCGTATTTTGCCCTCCTTGGAAGGTGGATACTTCCGTCTAAAGAGGCAAAGGACACGAAGCTAATGTCAGATCAGGTGGAGAGTCTGTACTCCATAAAAATAGGCAAAAGACCCTTTGAGATGGAAGTTCCTGAAGATTGGCAGCCAAAGAGCCTTGAGGAAATAAATTTTAGGCCAAATTACAAGGCAACTATAGTAGGCATATACAAACCGTCCTCCAAAAGGATGGTGCTTTCTCCTGTAAGAGATGACGTAATCGAGCCAGGAGACGTTGTTGCAGTGTTTGGACGTGAGGAAAGTGTAAAAAGGGCGGCAAAAGAGCTGGGCTGGAAGATAAAAGAAGACCTTGAATACTTTGCAGAAATGCTTTCTCCAAACAATTGTGGAATAGTAGAGGCAGTGGTGCCGCCAAATTCTAAGCTGGTTGGAATTTCTCTTAGAGATGTCCATTTCCGAAAAATTTACGGTGTAAATCCCCTTGCCCTTAACAAGGGTGGTGAGATCATCAGGAGGAATATATCAAAGACCAAGCTCAAGGCAGGTGATGGCATCCTGCTGCTTGCTCCATGGGAGAGGCTCCATTTCCTGAAAAATAAAGGCATCCTGCTTTTTACAGAGGATCTTAAAGGGGAGATAATGAGGCCAGAGAAGGCCTTGCCTGCAGTGGCATGCCTGGTGCTGGCCCTGACGCTGGCCTTGGGCTTTCATGTGCAGCTTTCCATTTCCCTTTTAACTGGTGCCCTTGGCATGGTTCTTCTTCGTGTAATGACCATTGATGAGGCCTATCAGTCTGTGGATTGGATGACTGTCTTTCTTCTTGGAGGCCTTATCCCTCTGGGTTTGGCCTTTGAGACAACGGGTGCTGCCCGTTACATAGCGACAAACATAATGCATGCAATGGGAGAGGTTACTCCGTTTGTCCTTCTGTTGATAGTTGGACTTTTGACCTCTTTTTTTACCTTGGTAGCCTCCAACGTTGGTGCAACAGTCTTGCTTGTCCCCCTGTCTATGAATATGGCTCTTCAGGCAGGAGCTGATCCCAAAATGGCAGCCCTGGTGGTGGGTATAGCTGCATCAAATACCTTTGTGCTTCCAACCCACCAGGTAAATGCTTTGATTATGAGGCCCGGGGGATACAAGACCATAGACTATATAAGGGCAGGTACAGGGATGACCATCATTTATCTGATTGTCATGATGGCCATGCTCTATTTCGTTTATGGTATTTCAAGTTAAAGGGGGTTTTGATGATGGGAAAATGGTTTTTCCCCTGTGTTGGGCCAAAAGTGTGGTCTTTTTTCTGGATGGTTTTTTGTTTGTCTGCATGTTCTTTATCTTGTTCCATTTGTTTAATACCTGGTTGCGCTACTGCCCAGGAGCATCAAGTTGTCAATAGCCATCAAGGACATGAGCAGACTGGATTTGCAGGCGAGACTCTTGCCATTTCAGGCAAGATAGTAAATCCGCATAATACCGGAGTTGATGATGTTGTGTTAAAGGTGTTTCTTAACGGTAAGGAGTTTGAACCAAAGGCAAAGGAAGGCCAGCACGCCCATGGGGAAGGCGGCTTAAAGACAGAAGCCGATGGCACCTTTCAGACAGTGCTTGAGTTGCCTAAGGGCAGCATAAAGGGTTCTGTTATAGAAATAGTTGCCTATAAACCCAGTTATGAGAAGGGGAAGGTCCTGCTTGACAATACCAAAATCGCCTTTGACGGTAAACAGTATCTAGCCCATGTGGAACTTTCTATAAAGCGCACCCAAGGGCCAGCTTTTTGGATAGCAACAGTCATCTTTATCCTTGCCTACATCCTCATTTCTTTTGAGCTTCTTCACCGGACCCTGGCTGCTATGCTTGGCGCAGCCACAATGTTGGTAATAAGCTATACCATTGGCACCCTTAATCCCGAATACCATATATTATCCTATGAGAGCGCCATCCATGCCATTGATATGAATGTAATATTTTTGCTCATGGGTATGATGATAATAGTAGGCATTCTAAAGCATACTGGAGTATTTCAGTGGTCAGCCTATCAGTGTTACAAATTGGCCAAGGGGAACGTGATAGCATTATCAATAATTCTCATGAGCTTTACAGCAGTTGCCTCGGCCTTTCTGGACAATGTTACTACAATGTTACTCCTAACTCCAGTAAGCATAGAGATAGCCCTGTCCCTAGGTATCAATCCTCTAGCATTGCTTATTCCCGAAGTGTTGGCCTCAAATATAGGAGGCACTGCAACCCTTATTGGTGATCCTCCAAATATAATGATAGGTTCCTATGCAGGGCTAACCTTCATGGATTTTGTCATTGACCTGACCCCTGTGTGCCTTATATCTATGGCAGTGCTTTTTGTTTACTCTAAGCTTGCCTATGGGGGAGAATACAGCAAGGCCAAGATTACAGATATAGAATCATTTATAGAGAAACTTCGTCAGGAATACCAGATTACCGATTCCCAACTTCTTACCGTTGGTGGTATTATCATGGGTATCGTTATAGCCATGTTTTTGACCCATGGTTATTGGCATATGGAGGTGTCCATTGCAGCCCTTTTTGGTGCGGCACTTCTCTTTACCTATGGATTGTTGACCAAGAAGATAGATCTTCTTGAGCTAATCGAAAAGGATATCGAATGGACCACCCTCCTGTTTTTTATGTTTTTGTTTATATTGGTGGGTGCTGTAGAGGAAACAGGCCTTTTAGATCTCATTGCCGATTGGGTGCTGCATCTCTCGCATGGCAGCCTGGTAACATCTATTTGTCTGATATTGTGGGTATCTGCCATAATGAGTGCCTTTGTGGATAACATCCCGTTTACTGCCACAATGCTTCCCATCGTGGGATACTTGACCCAGGTGATCCCGGGTGCAGAGTCCGGTGTCCTCTGGTGGGCGTTGGCCTTTGGCGCATGTTTTGGGGGCAATGGGACCATGATTGGTGCAAGCGCAAATGTGGTAACCCTTGGTATTGCTGAGTCAGCCGGACATCCGATGAAATTTTTCGGTTTTATGAAGGTGGCTTTTCCTTATATGATTATAAGCGTGGCCATAGCCAACGTGTGGCTCTTGATGTTTTACTAATCAAAAACAGATTGAGAGAGGGCTAAAATGACAAAAAAATCAGAACCTCTTAGCAAGTTTTTATTGCCAATAGACGGAAAGGGTACCTTTAAGTCTGCTTGTAGATTGGCAGGTGCATTGGCAAAGATTCTTGGAGACAGGGTATCAGAAATTACCTTGCTGCATGTGATGGCGGGCAGATATCTAAGTACGCACATGACAAACATTGATATTCGTGCCGGTTTGGTCTTGGAAAGCGAGACTTTTAAGAGGCTTAGAGAGGAGTTTATCAACAAACAAATAACGCCTTTGATGAAAGAGGCAAAGGATATCGTGGCAGGGTTTAACCCTTCTGCTCCTATTGATATGGAAATAGTAGATGGTAAACCCGCCAATAAGATTTTGGAGTTTGTAAAGAGATACAGTTATTCAACAGTGGTAATGCAAAGGAGATGCATGGATCCTGTAAAGGGTTCATTTATAGGTAGTGTAACTTCAGGAATTTTATATGGCCGGGGCTATTGTTCTGTCTATATTCCAGGGACTGACTTCCCTGATGAGGGAGAGATCGAGATAAGGACATTGCTTTTGCTGGTTGATGGTTCTAAGGGGTCTATGGCTGCAGTAAAAGAAGCGGGAATTCTTATGAATTATGCCAATGAGAGCAAGGCCGTTTTACTTAACGTAATGGATGTTGCCGATATCGCTGAGGCTGCAAATTCTGATTCATGGCCTACCCCGCTTGAAGAGGCAGAGGGTATTTTAAAAGAGGCTCGCAAGGCATTGGAAGATTTAGGTGTGAGCCCTGAAAGGGTTGTTGAAAAGGCCGTGGCAGGTGATCCATCTGAGGTAATAGCCTCTTATTCTGAAGAGTCTGAGGCAGATATCATATATATTGGCCGGACCATCAGGAGTGCTCTTTCTGACATACTTGTGGGTAGTGTAGGTCGGGCTGTTCTTGGCAGGTGTGCCAAAAAGACCATTGCAGTGGTGTCGCCAGAAGAGGAATAGTGCTAATAATAGAGACCATCTCTAAAAGTATGTATATGCATGGAGAATAATCGCAGTGATCTTTCTGAGACTGCGGGGATTATTTTTCAAATGTAACGCGTTTGTTGGATAAAAGAACAACTTTTAGAGTGGCCTTAGAGGGGTTTGAAGAAGAAGGAGGGTCTTTAATTATGTATTTGTCAGCCGTAAGAAAGCTTTTAATTACGGGCATTGCTATTTTTGTGTGTACAGGCGGAATGTTTCATGAGAGCGAGGCTGCTCCCAAGACATTTAAAAATTCTATTGGTATAGAATTTGTCTTGATTCCAGCTGGTTCTTTCATGATGGGTGCTGCAAGGCATTTTGAAAACGCTGATATAGACGAACTTCCAAGACACAAGGTTACAATAACCAGGCCTTTTTACATTGGCAAATACGAAGTCACTCAAGAGCAGTGGGTAGCTGTTATGGGTTACAATCCAAGTCATTTTAAAGGTCGTAAACGCCCTGTAGAGAACGTCTCATGGAACGACGTCCAGAAGTTCATCAAAAAGCTTAACGGAATGGAAAAGACTGATAAGTACAGGCTCCCTACAGAGGCCGAGTGGGAATATGCAGCTCGTGCAGGCGAACCTGGTTCCTATTGTTTTGGAGATATGGTTTCGGATCTCCCTCTGTATGCGTGGTTTTACCAAAATTCAAATGCACAGACCCATGATGTGGGACTTTTAGAACCGAATATGTGGGGCCTTTACGACATGCACGGAAACGTATGGGAGTGGTGTAAGGACTGGTATTCCTTTGATTATTATTCCAGATCTCCAAAGAACGATCCCCAAGGTCCGGAGAACGGGGTTTTGAAGGTAGAAAGAGGAGGAGGATGGGATGCATTGCCAGATGCATGTAGATCTGCATACCGTAACGGATTTTTTCCATTTAAAGGCAATTCTGCATTGGGCTTCCGACTTGTAAGAATACCTTAGAAAATGTATTTCATCTAACTTATTAAACACTCGCGGCCCTGGTATTTTGCCAGGGCCTTTAAATTAGCTGGAAATATAGAAAAGTAAGATTTTAAACAGGGACTTAGTGTTTTTACTCAAGATCCCCCCATTTTGCCTCTATAAAAGCAGGTTTGTGCCTGTTTGGGGCTTTTATGAGTTAAAAGATCATGGCCCTGTACCAAATTTCATAATCTCTCCGCCCCCCACCATCCTTTTAGTGAGCTATATATGGTGTAATCGTTGTCTTGTCGGCACCGCGTTTTCTTTCTAGGAAGCTTATCTATTTGTTCACAAGAGAAACAGTTGTTTCATCCAATATTTAGCTGTTTTTTCAGTGGGTTGCGCAGGTGGTGTTTATTTTTGAAACAGTATTAGTTCGTCTTTGCACAAGTTTGTGGAAGTAAGAAGCTAGAGAAGCATCTTAAGGTACCGAAATCATAGCATGTGAACATTTTGGCATCTTCTCTGCAAGATATGGTGAAAAGGGCATTTGTTAATATTTTAGTAAGGTTTTTGAGAAAAAGTATAAGGATATGCAGGACGGTTTGGCCTGAATGGTAAAGAGAGTAGCCCTAATTGTAGATGGCCATGATTCTGATCTGTATGCAAGTTTTTGTGCGGTGAAATTGGCAAAGCGGATGGACGCAGAACTATTTTCAGTGCTGCTTGTATCAAAGTCGGAAAGACCTGGTCCTCAGCCAAATGCTTCGAGTGGAGCGTGGAGTAATTTTTCTCCTTCAGCCTTATGGCGGCTCGTATCAGGATTGTGCAATCTGGAGCAGGTTCGGGTTTCGTATCATCTTGTGCAAAGGCTTCCTGATAGTGAGCTGGTGGATTTTTTGGTTGATTACAAAATTTCTTGCCTGATAGCTGGGGCTTTGAGTGATAAGGATTTTGATAACAAAAAGGATTGGTTGTCCAAGATTGTGAAAAAGGTGAGTCTCCATCCTAGATGGTATTTTTGGAACCTGACGGTCTTTTTGGCAAAACCATGGAATGAAGAATTTTTTAAGAAGATTTTGCAACAGATAGATGTTGATTGCAGCCTTTATTCAGTAGAGATCGTGTCTGTTTAAGCAGGTAATGTGTTTACTTTTAGTCTTTAGGAGGGTTTGAAATGTACGTTTATCTGCCAATAGCGCTCACCAGCGTTACCCTTTGGTTGGTGGTTGGGCTTGGGTTGCTGGTTGGTCTTTTATCAGGTCTTTTCGGTGTTGGTGGAGGGTTTCTTATGACACCGTTATTGATGATGATAGGCATTCCACCTACAGTGGCTGCAGCTACAGATGCCAATCAGATCGTAGCAGCATCTGCGTCAGGCACACTAGCCCATTGGAGATTAGGAAATGTAGACTTTAAGATGGGTCTGTTATTGCTTGTGGGTGGGTTCACAGGTGGTGCATTGGGTGTTCATGTAATAAAGGTGCTGCGTGCTACAGGTGGCGCTGATTTCCTTATCAAAATCACATATGTGATAATGTTAGGTGTGGTAGGCACTTTTATGTTTTTTGAAAGCCTTCATGCCCTTAAAAAGCAAAAGGCTGCTGCAAGCATGAGTGCCGAAGAGCGTATCGAAGCAGAAAGGAAGGCAAGGGAAAAGGCAGACGCCAAGGCCAAAAGAAAGAGCATATTGGCCTCTCTTCCAATGCAAATTCATTTTGAAAAGTCAGGCGTTACACATTCTGCCATTCTTCCCGTAGGGCTTGGAATCTTTGTCGGGGTACTTGCTGCCATCATGGGAGTTGGAGGCGGTTTCCTCATGGTTCCGGTCATGATCTATTTGCTTCGCATGCCCATGCATGTGGTGGTTGGAACCAGTCTTTTCCAGATCATGTTCACCTGTGTGGAGGTTACCTTTTTGCAGTCCTATCAGAACCATACAGTGGATATCATTCTTGCTATTCTTCTTCTTATTGGTTCAACCATCGGAGCACAGATAGGAACCAAGCTTGGTAAAAAGCTTCATGGAGACCAATTAAAGATCTTGCTGGCCGTCATCGTCCTTGGAGTGACTGTGAAGATGATTCTTGGGCTAATTCTTGAGCCGTCCCTATTATTGGCACATGGAGGAGGGCACTAGATATGAACAGGATTTACATGATATTACAGACTGCCATCGTTTTGGCTGTTTTTGTGCTGTTTTCACCAGTCCAGGCCTTTGCATTAACAGTGGATGTTACTCCAGGCAGGATTCCTATTACCATTGGTTATCATGGTACCAAGCTTATGATTAAGGGAAGCGGCCTTAATACACAGGATATAATTGTTCAGATACACTCCCAGTTGGGAGAAGAACATTTGAAATACAAGGGCAAGGCCGGGGGTATATTCTGGATGAAGCTTGGGAATATTGTATTTGAAGATGTCCCCAAGGTTTATCTTGTCTATTCCACAAAGGATATACACGAGATGCTTCCACCGCAGATCTGTAAGGAGCTTGCTATAGGATACGATGCCCTTAGAAGCAGGGCCAAAATCAAGACCAACATGAAGAATTTCGAACGTGATAAATGGATTGTAGAATTTTTGAAGTTCATGGAAGAAGAGCAACTCTACCATGAAGAAGATGGGGTCATAAAGGTGGATAGGGCTGAGCACACGTTTTCTGTTGACATAGATTGGCCTTTTGAAGCACCTCCAGGGGAATATTTTGTTGAGGTATTTGCTGTACAAAACGGACAGGTCGTAGATAAGGCCCAGGCCAGGATAAGGGTTGAACGGGTAGGCCTTATAAAACAGCTTTCCCATATGGCATTTGAAAAACCGGCCCTTTACGGCATTATCGCTATAGTTGTGGCAATTCTGGCAGGTTTTGGAGTAGGCATGGTATTCAAGGGAGGAGGTGGCCATTAAAGTTGCTTTAAAAAACAAGTACCCTCCAATTCTTGTTTTGCCCCTGCCCGTTATTATTATAAAGGCAGGGGTTTTTTTTATGTATAAAGGAGTGAAAGTTGGCACATTTTATTCAACAATTGGCAGATAAGATAAAGGGGGCCATTTCAAGATCATCGACACAAGATGGTATCGATGTCAAAGAAAAGTTTGAGCGTTTCAAAAAGGTTCTCGAGTGTAATCAGAAGGCCCTTGAGATAATCGCCGATATGGGTGAAAAACTCAGTGGTGATTATCTCTTTGATAGACACTATATAGAGACGAGCTTTGATGAGCTGTCCGAGACTGTCTTAAAATGTGTACACAGGCTCAATACCTTGTGTGAAAATCGATACAAGGACCTTTATGAAATCTATGAACGCATATATGACAGGCTCCTCCAGGTCTTAAAAGGGCGGGACGACCGCCATGGACCGCCGGTTATTCTCTTGCATGAAATCAACAAGAGCCAGTTCCCTATAATTGGAGGAAAGGCGCTTCATCTGGCAAGGATAATAAATGATCTTGAATTTCCGGTTCCAAAGGGATTCGTTATAACCACAAGGGCCTACCATGACATCATCTTTTTTAATGGTCTTGAGGATAGCCTTGAAAGGCTGGAAAGGCTCTTAGGATCTCATTCTGCTACTGATGAAGAGATTGAGAAGCTTAGAGCAATGCTTGAGCGTTCAATAATGACCCTTCGCCCTACAAGGCAGCTTTTGGAGGAAATAGAGCTTGCGCTTTCCCACTTGGCTGATGCAGGTCAAGAAGTGCGGCGTTTTGCCATAAGAAGCAGTGCCAGGGAAGAGGATATGGATTTCTCATTTGCAGGTCAGTTTAAGACCGTCCTAAATGTTAAAGGATCTGCCATGGAGATTTTTGATGCGTATAAAACTGTAATAGCAAGCCTTTTTAGCAAGCATGTCATTGAATACAGGCGGACAGTGTTGGAAGGGGAAGGCCAGATGTCGATCGCTGCTATATGTCAGGTGATGATTGATGCAAAGAGCAGCGGCGTTCTTTATACTACCGATCCTCTTAATGCAGCCTCAGACAACATGGTAATTGTTGGCAATTGGGGACAGGGAGAGGCGGTTGTCGATGGAAAGATGCCTGCAGATTCTTTTCTTCTATCCAAAAAAGATGGTCTCAAGATAATCGATAAAGAAATAGCGGATAAGACAGAGGCCTTGTATCTAGCTGACAAGGGCGGGCTTGAAAGGAGGACCTTGCCAAAGCAGTTGCAACATAGGGCCTGCCTTACAGATGAACAGCTTCTGGAGCTTGCTCGGATGGGAATTAAGCTTGAAAATTATTTTAAGCATCCGCAAGACGTAGAATGGGCCCTTGATCCAGATGATAGACTTTTGATTCTCCAATCCAGAGCGCTTCTTATTAAAAGAGATAGTGGCATTGACCGTTCTCTCCTGGATCTAGAGAAGAAATACACAGTAATTTCCAGTGGAGAAGGGCTTACAGCCCAGCAAGGGATTGGGTATGGTCCTGTAAAGATTGTCAAAAATATCCGGCAAATCGATGATATTCCTGACGGGGCGGTATTAGTAAGTCCACGTGATAGTTCGGTTTTCGTCAGGGCTATGAAGAAGGTCTCGGCAATTGTGACCGAAGTTGGCACCCCGGTTAGTCACATGGCTACAATATGCAGGGAATTAGGGGTGCCATGTCTGGTCAATGTCACGGGTATTTTGTCAAAGCTCAAAGATGGTATGGAGGTCACCGTAGATGCTGAGGAGAGAAAAATCTACAAAGGTAAGGTAAAAGAGCTTCTTGTATACAGAAGCTGTCAGTCAATGAATGTTTTTGCTTCCTCTGATTTTAGGCTGCTTAGAAGGTTATTGAATGAGATAGCGCGTCTCAATCTTATAGATCCGCTTATTGAAGAGTTCAGAATGGATAGATGTGAGACATACCACGATATACTCAGGTTTATTCATGAAAAGGCAGTCCAGGAGCTGATAGAGCTTGGAAAAGATGAGAAAAAGTTATTAAAAGGCCATCTTACTAAAAGGCTCGAACTCTCTATACCTACTGGTATATTGTGTTTGGATCTTGGTGGAGGCGTGTCAGAGGATGCTCCAGAGGATTACTGTGAGTTTCAACATATTGTTTCTATTCCTTTTAGGGCCCTGCTTAAAGGAATGCTTACTCCTGGTGTATGGCATACAGAGATAATGGATATCAGCTTGAGAGATATGGTAACAAGCATGATAAACGCTCCCAAGGATGCAATTGATGGACAGTATTCTGGTCATAATGTTGCCATAATTACAAAGGAATATATGAACTTAAGTCTGCGTTTTGGTTACCATTTCAATATCGTGGATGCCTATTGCAGCGATTACCCAAGGGATAACCATATCTATTTTAGGTTCCTCGGAGGGGCTACCGATATAACCAAGAGATCCAGAAGGGCCAGACTGATTGCAGAGATATTAAGGGCCTATGATATGAATGTAAAAACTAAGGGGGATGTCGTTACTGCCAGAATGGGTAATATGCCCCGTCAGGAAATGGAAAGGGTTTTAGAAATACTTGGAAGGCTAATAGGCTTTACACGTCAATTAGATGTGCATATGGAAAGCGATTCTTCGATTCAACTGTATTTGGACGCATTTTTGACAGAAAATTATGAGGTTGTCCGCTCATGAGAATTGCAAGCTATTATGTCCTGGCAAGATATGCTAAAATTAAAATTAATACTTGGGAATTGGAGTGGGCATATGGCAGACAAAGAATCAGTAACAACATTGGTAATAATAGATGACGAACCTATAGTTGGGCGCAGGCTCAAGCAGGTCTTCACTAAGATGGGATACAATGTCGAAATTTTTACAAATCCTATAGAGGCTGTAGACTACATGAGGGATAACCCCTTTGATATTGTAGTGACCGATTTCAAAATGGAAGAGATCGATGGAATGGAGGTGCTTCGAAAGGCAAAAGAGTTCAACCAGGATTCAAGGGTGATCATTATAACTGGTTATGCAAAACCTGAAACTGCTAAAGAGGCATTTAAAAACGGTGTCTTTGATTTTATGGTAAAACCTTTTAGGCTTGAAGAACTTAAAAATGCTGTAAATAGGGCGGCAAAGACGTAGGCATTGCTTTGCGCTTAAATTAACTTAGTAAGGATATCTTAAGATTTCCCACTAGTTTTTATATTGTCAAATACAGGCCTTAAGGCCTTTAAAAGGCTTACCCTTTATTTATTTGCTGCAGCACTGATTTTCCTTTTGTTATCATGTAATTAATTGTTTGAGAAATAGATTTTGAGTTCAAAATTCCTAGGGAGTCCGTTTCTTTTAGGTGCGGTCTGACGCCAAAGGTGGGTTTTCAAGATAGTTGCGATGCTTGAAGGACTTTTCTCTGTGGATGCATTAGAGTAATATCAAGCATATGGAAAAGAGATATATAGTAGGGATCGATCTTGGAACCACCAACTGTGCGGTTGGTTACGTGGATCTCCACGATGTCAGTCCGGGGTCCATCCAGATAAAGTCTTTTTATATTCCCCAGCTTGTTGGCATGGGTAGGCTTGCTACATCCGAGACTCTACCCTCGTTTCTTTTCCTGCCCCCTGCCTTTGATGTTGAAAGGGGCATGTTTGCATTGCCATGGGATGAGAAAAGGGATTATGCAGTAGGGATATATGCAAGGGATCATGGTACCCTTGTCCCTGGCAGGTTGGTGTCTTCAGCCAAGAGCTGGTTGTGTCATGGTGGAGTAGATAGAGATGCTCCCATACTTCCGTGGGGTTCAAAGGAAGATGTGGAAAAGGTGTCGCCAATAACGGCGTCTGCCCGTTATCTTCAGCACATAAAAGAGGCTTGGGAATATGAAATGGGCGTGCCTCTTTCTGAGCAGGAAGTTGTCCTTACAGTCCCTGCCTCTTTTGATCAAGTGGCCCGAGAGCTTACTTTAAAGGCAGCCCATAAAGCTGGTTTGAATAATGTGGTCCTTCTCGAAGAGCCACTTGCATCTTTTTACGCGTGGCTTTCTCATCATGAGCAGTCGTGGCAAGACCATATACGGCCTGGCCAGCTTTTGCTTGTGTGTGATGTCGGAGGGGGCACTACAGACTTTACACTTATTGCCTGCGAAAAGGCAGAGCATGGCCCCAGGCTTGAGCGTCTTGCAGTAGGTAATCATCTCCTTCTTGGAGGAGACAACATAGACCTTGCCATTGCAGCCCTTTGTGAAAAGAAAGTAGGAAGAAGCCTTTCACAGTCAGAATGGCAAAACCTGTTTCATCAGGCCCGTCAAGCCAAGGAATTGCTCCTTTCAAGGCGTGATCTTGAAAAGATTTCGGTAAGGTTGGTAGGTGCAGGCAGATCCCTTGTAGGAGGAACTGTTTCCATCAGCCTTGAAAAGACAGAGATAAAATCCATCATCCTTGATGGATTTTTCCCAGAGCTTGATTTTGACAGTGCGGTAAGTGGTAAAGAAACGTCATCTGCCCTTAGGGAGATGGGACTGCCCTACGAATCGGAACCTGCGGTCACAAGGCATCTGGCAAGATTTTTGTCAGGCCAAGGTAAGGGGGTGCTACCAGATATCATACTTTTTAATGGAGGCACGCTTAAACCCCAGATTATTAGGCAAAGGGTTTCTTCAATACTTTCCAACTGGAAGGGCAAAGAGGTCCTTGATATAGAAAATGAATCCTTAGATCTTGCCATTTCAGTAGGTGCAGTCTATTACGGCCTTGTCAGAAAGGGGTTGGGGCTAAGGGTTGGAGGTGGCGTACCTAGGGCATATTTTATTGGTCTTTCAGAGGGAAGGGCTGGAGATGGTAAAAATAAGGCCTTATGCCTTATTGAAAGAGGAACAGAGGAGGGCCAAGAGGTAGAGATAGATAGAAGGTTTGAGGTTCTAACTAACAGGCCTGTAAAGTTTAGCCTTTTTAGTTCTACAACTAGACAGAATGACCATATAGGAGATCTGGTAAAAATAAACAGCCAAGATTTTGTCCGTTTGCCACCCTTACAGACTGTTTTGAAATATGGCAGACGCAGCCAAGACAAAAAGATCCCTGTAAAAGTTGGTTCAAAGATTACTACAATAGGAACCTTAGAGATTTATTGTCGCTCCCTTGTGTCTCCTCACAGATGGCGTTTGCAGTTTGACCTTAGAGCTAGCAATAAGCCTAAAGCTCCTGGGAGTTATCAAGTAGAGGGGGTAAGAGTTGCCTTAAAAGATGCCCCTAAAGATATTGTCGAAAAACATCTTACCCAGGAAGACCGACAGGCCATCTCAATGGCGAGGCAAGTCATCGAGGGATGTTTTCTTAAGAAAGGCAAGGATTCCCCTGATCCAAAAGAGCTTGGCGCAGTCCTGTCTGGAATATTTGGAATGGGCAAGGAGCTTTGGTCTTTAGGCATACTTAGGGCGCTTAGTGACATACTTCTTGAAGTAAGGACTGGAAGAAAAAGAAGCCTAATGCACGAAGCCCGTTGGTTCAACCTTGCTGGATTCTGTTTGAGGCCGGGTTTTGGAGATCCTGCTGATCCATGGCGCATGAAAAAGGTTTGGCCCCTTTCATTTGAGGGTCTTTCAAATGTGAATAGACTTGAGGCCAGACTCCAATGGTGGATATTTTGGAGGAGGGTTGCAGGCGGTCTTAGCAGTGGACAGCAGCTCCAGTTTTTTGCACCAGTATTACAAGTGCTTGTCCCAGGAAAGAGATCTAGAAGAAAGAAAAGGACAAAGGTGTTCAAGCCTACTCCAGAAGAGGCAAGGCAGATGTGGCTTTTGGCCGGGAATATGGAGAGGCTTGAGATTGATACCAAAGAGGCCCTTGGTGCTCAAGCCATATCGGTAATGCCAAAGACTAGATTCAAAAAAGATCTTCTTTGGACACTTGGGAGGCTAGGAGCGAGAGTTCCTCTTTATGGACCTGCAAACAAAGTTGTACCTGCCTCTGTGGTAATAAGATGGATAGAGACCCTGAAAAAGTACGAGTTTAAGGATGAACTTGCCGCCCTTATAGGCTGTGTAATTTCAATGGCGAGGTTGTGTGGAGACAGGGCCAGAGATTTGCCAGAAAAAGTAAGACAGGATATAGCCATATGGCTTGAGCTTCTTGGGGCAAGACCTGATCAAACCTTTCCTCTTATGCAGTTGCAAGAAATCGAGCAAAAGGAGCGGAATAGGGCCTTTGGAGAGCATCTGCCAGAAGGGCTTATTCTTTCAGGGGAAGATGCGTTATGAAATTTATAGGGATCTTGTTTGCCTTTTTTGGCCTTTGGTGTCTTGCCGTTGGAATGTCCATGGGAATAGAAGGCATGAAGGCCAAGAAATGGCCAATAGCTAAGGGGAGGATTATAAAATCAAAGGTTGAAGAACTCCGTACGCCTTCAAAAATTCGTATTGCTAGGCTTTGTCTGAGCCTTGACTATCTTTACATGGTAGGAGATAAGATATTGGAAGGTCATAGGCTCGATTCGGGATGGCGCTGTTTTGCATCAGAAAACTATATGAAAGAGGTATTAAAAAAATACCCGGTTGGGAAGATGGTTGCTGTTCGATTCAATCCAAATAGGCCTGAGGTAAGCATGCTTGAGCCAGGCCTTAACTGGTCGGTTTTTCTTATGAGCGGCCTGGGACTCGTTATCCTGTCGATTACCTATCCTTTTGTAAAGAACATATTTAGGAAGAAACGATAACATATTGTGAAACGTTTTTTAATTTAGTATGGCCTCAATAGTAATTCCCCTTTAACAGAAATAGATCAAACAAGACATTGCCTGGCTATTCATTTTTAATGGGAAAGATATTGATTATTTCATGTGTAATAATTTTCCTATGTTTAACATTATAAATTAACGTATAATGGCACGTACAGATTTATAGTTGAATCGTTACTTCATTTTGCTTTGGAACTTGTATGATCTAATAAACCATGTTTATTTTATTCCATGCTGGAGGATACGGAAATGATCCTGAGTAAGGGCATGATTTTTATCAGCTCTTGAATCGCTGATTTTTTGTCTATAGATAAAGGCAGTTTTTATTTTATGAGGCCTGCAAAATATATATCCACCCTCAACCGGGTCGTTTTTGATTTCATATGCTTTGTAGAGCTTCTGAATATGCTTGATTTTTAGCAAGCTTTATCTAGGTTGAGAATTGGATGGATTTACTATTCTCTAAAGAGATCTTTAATCATGGAATTATTCTATATGGTGCATGGAAGCAGTTTACCCTATGGGGCCTAACGTAAGCTGCCAGGGTTACCCCTGCACGTCTAGCAATTGCTAAACCAAGGGAAGAAGGTGCAGTTCGGGACATAACTATAGGGATGCCAATGCGGGCACATTTTAGCACCATATCAGAAGTTAGCCTTCCTGTAGTATAAATGGCGCCCTTGGGTGGGATTTTTCCTAGAAGTATAGCTCCTATTACCTTGTCTACTGCATTGTGTCTTCCAACATCTTCATAAAAGGCTGCAAGTTTTCCATCTGCCCAGAATCCACAGGCATGTATACAATGGGTTTTAAGGCCAAGATCTGAATAGTGTAAGACTTGCAATACGAATTTTTCTATTTCTTTTAATGTCATAGAGTATTCAGTTAGTGGTTCAAAGGCACCTTCTAACATCTTTTTTGAGATTTTTCCGGTTCCTCCACATCCGGATGTTATTATGACTTCCCTAGGCTCTGTCATATCTACATCGGCATAAACGCTTATTCTGCCTTCAGGACATACGTACACCTCTTTGACTTGGCCGCGATGCTCTATATAACCTTGGCCAAATAGGAATCCTACGCCAAAGTCATCCAAGCCACTGGGTAGCACCATCGAGGCACCGATGGTTTTATCGTTCAAGGCCACAGAAAAAGGGGTCTCTATGGCAACCACTTCCTGTATAATTTTGGTGCCATTTCTGGATATGACTTTTGTTTCGCAATTTAATGTGGTTGGTATCATGGTCTCAGCAAGCATAGCCCTTGTTTCAGTGGATTTTTAAAAGTAACATACCTGGCTTGTAAAGCAAAAAGCATTACCAGCCTCATCACTTGAAGGAGAATTTTATGTCTCAGGCCTTGGCATTTATTGGCTACCATAATAGTGGTAAGACAACTTTAATTAGAAAGATACATAGGGAGCTTTCAAAAAGGGGTTATACTATAGCAATTTTAAAGTCGACCAAACACAATTTGGAACCTTTTAAAAGGACTGGTTCTGATACGGATCTCTATCGTATGGATGGTGTAGACAAATTAGCTGTTGTCACCCCATCGTTAGTAACAGCCATCCGCCCAAATTTCGGTCAAGGTGTTGGTGCATTAGCCGCGTCTCTTTTCCCAGAAGTGGATCTTGTTTTATGTGAAGGTTTCAAATCGGCGAATGACATAAAGAAGATAGAGGTGGCCCGTTCCCATATCTCCACCAAGCTTATCAGGGAGCATGTCAATGGAGTTATAGCAGTAGTTTGTGATTTTGAGGTAAAGGGCTTGAGGAGTTTTGGATTCCATGAGATAGAGGCTATTTGCGATTTTATAGAAGGTAGCATGCAACTCCCATCTAGGGTTAAGGAAGACGAGATCCATCTGATAGTCAATGGAAAAAAGATTCCTTTAAAGAGGTTTGTTAGAGAATCCATGAAAGGTAGCATTTGCGGCTATGTAGGGACTTTACGTTTTACAGAAAATGCAAGAAATATAGAAATTTTTATAAAAATTAAGGAATAACTCAAAAGCCTTTGAAAAAATATTTGATAACTCTTGTTCAAATAGTTTCTCTTGACAGGGTTTGTGATTTGTGTAATTTAAAATAATCACAAATTATAAAATTAATAACAGGGTACCAACGGGGAGGGGGCTTTGTATCGCTGTTATTTTAAGAGGGGTTTTATCCTCATCAATTGAAGACAGAAGATCCATTGGCCGGTCGGGTCAATATACAGATTTAGGAAAAAAGGAACAAAGGGCTTTGCTTTTTTTTTAGCCGCCATTGGTTTTTTAGCCAGGCGGCTTTTTTATTTTGGGCCACCTCTGGAGGTTAGTAGTTTTTGGTTTAAGGGCAAGATACATGAAAATAACTGCATGCATATTGGCAGAGATTTCAAATGCACACTGTTATTGAGCAAAGTTTAGAGGTGGTTTCTAAATTGTACAAGAAAGGGGGTGATAACAAGACGGGAGACGGAGAGTTGAGAGGTATAAGAGACTACGTTTTTTCCAAAATCAAAACAGGAATTGTGGAGGGTATTTTATGATTAGGAAATTTATTATCCTGGCAGTCGGTATGCTATTTTTTATCGGCTGTGCCCAGGTGCTGGAAAAGAGGGTAAATGTAGTAAAAATGCCTGAGATAGCACCTGGTGCGACTTATGTAGGGAGTAGTACGTGTCTCGATTGTCATGAGGACCTTGCAGATGATAAGAGCAATGTCCATATGAAGTTGGCGGATTTTGAGGTGACTGGTGGTTACAAGACTGGATGCGAGTCTTGCCATGGTCCAGGTTCTCTTCATGTGGATGGAGAGGGAGATACTGAAAAGATCCTGAAATTCGATCACGGGCTTACAGCAGAAGAGATAAGCGGCGTGTGCACTACTTGTCATCAAACAGATGAGTTGATGAACTGGCCTGGTTCGGTTCATGCCGAAAGGGATGTAGCCTGCACCAAGTGTCATAAGGTCCATCACAATCACAACAAGGATCTGCTTACTAAGCCTAACGAGATGAAGCTTTGCGCTTCATGTCATGGCGATATAACTTCGCAGATGCATCTTCTTTCTCATCATCCAGTTAAGGAAGGCAAGATGGATTGTACGGATTGTCATAACCCACACGGAAGTGGCAGCCTGGAAGCAGGAATGTTGAAGACAGATGAAAGGGTTAATGATCTTTGTTTGAAGTGTCATACCCGTTATCAGGGACCTTTTGTCTTTGAGCATGACCCTGTTGTAGAAGACTGCCTTATCTGCCACGATCCACATGGCACCGTAGCAAACAATTTGCTTAAACAGCAGGAGCCTTTCCTGTGTCTACAGTGTCACGAGGCCCACTTCCATGCCGCAAGGGCTTCCAGCCTTGAAAGCCATGGGATTCCTGGAGGGGGCAGTCCATATGACAATGGAAGAAAGCTTGCAGGAACCAATTACGGCTTCCAAAAATCGTTCATGACAAAATGTACCCAGTGTCACCAGTATGTACACGGTTCCGATTATACTTCTCAGACCGTGACCAGTGGACACGGACTAACCCGGTAGCCAAGGAGGTAAAGCCGATGAAAAAAGCAGCAATTCTTTTTATGGCGGCGATATTTGCACTGGCAACTGCCGGGGCGTCCGCCGTCTTTGGTGAAGAGGATGGGAAATGGTATTCTGGCGAAATCAAAGTAGGTGCAACAACAGCCCTTGATAAGCTCCACGGTGATGAAAGCGGGGCAAAGGGCGGTATGGAGTACAACTCTTCTGTTGGTTATAAATGGACCACCTACCTTGGGGGTAATCTGGAACTCTCTAAAAACGGTTTTGATTTTAGTGCAGACGCCCTTTATAGAGATGTTGATGATCAGGAATATGGCGGAATGGTCTCGTTTAAACGCATATTTATCTACGAAGCAGACTATAGCCGTTTTTTGCATCGTCTAGATCATGACTACATGGAAAATCTTCAGGCCCATGTATTTCCGCCTGCGTCAACTGGATGGAAGAATTGGGGAAGCAGCCCTGATCTGAAGGATATAAATGGTGGGAAAACGGTCGGTTCTGCCAATGTATATCATACAGACTTGGCATACGATGAGATGTTTGAGGTGACCCGTTCCCAACTTGAGCATGGTATAAAGCTGAATATTCCGCAGATTCCAAATCTAAAGTTCAGCTTTAATCACCGTTTTGAGCAGAGAAAGGGTGAAAAGCAGGCAATGACAAACTCCAAATGTCTCGCCTGTCATATAGTGTCAAGGTCACAAAGGGTTGATGAGACCACCAACGACATTAATCCAAGACTGACATTCAGCATCGGAACCTTGGCTATGGAGTTCTCTTATATGCACAGGGAATTCGATGCGGATAACGAAGACCTAAGCAACGTGTATAATGGGCTTAAGGGCAAGGAGCTTTTTCTCAACAGGCTCCAGTATGACAACACGACCGGAGAGTTGCCCTACAGCCGTACTCCAGATTCTACTAAGGATACGTATAAGGGTAAAATACGCTGGGACATAAATGCTCACAACACCTTTGTTGCCAACTATGTCTATTCCCAGAGTTCTAACAGGTCCACCAGAGGTGCCTATGATATCTTGACAGGTAACTATGGAGAGGAGCTGGATCTTGATAGCAACATTGTAAACGCCAAGTTCCATTCAAAGTTGTCTAGGGATTTTTCTGTAAATGTCTTTGGCAAATACCAGAATCTGGACAATGAAAATGTGGACCTTGAAAAGAATGTCAGAAAGAATCCTTCCGGTGCTCCTGGTGGAGGGGTTACCCTTTCTGAGGGTTATATAAACAAAAGTGGTTACACTTATTTTGAAGAGGACGAGGTTAGACATTCTGGATACAACAGTGATATCTACGAGGTTGGAACAGATATTACCTGGCGTATTATGAGGGGATTGAGGCTTAGGGCCGGTTATGAGTTCAAACGTGAACAGCGGAATAACTATCGCCATCACAACGTGACCCATAGCACCAAGGAACACATCGTAACCCTAAGTACTGATTGGCGTGTAAATCATAATCTGAAATTCGATTTTGACTACAAATTCGAATATTATAATGATCCTTACGTCCTTAAAAAGGCAGAATGTACCCCAGATGGAAGTTATGGAGCCTATGCTGGGTTGCCAGCAGGCCTCTATGATGTGACAAGGGCATATGAGCCTGCCATCTATGGAGAAAGAACGGCAGCCAGGTCCAACATGCCCGAGTATGTTCACGAGTTTAAGTTTAAGACCCATTGGCATCCAATGCACATGCTCACTGCCAATGCACACGTGAAGTATAGGTATGCTAACAACAGTGAGGTAGATGGGTCAGACTGGACAAGGAACTTCTTGGTTGCAGGTTTTAGCGGGACCATAACCCCAGTGAAAGATTTTGTATTTACTGCGGGTTATACCTATTTTTATGATAGTTATGATTCGCAATACTGCATAGCTGTCTACGATGGGTGAGGCAACTTTATTACAACGGACCAGTTTGGTTCGGAACATACCGATATGGATTACAGGACAGAGGCCCACACCATCAATGCAAATGCATCATACTTCATATTGCCCAACTGGAGCATTACTACTGACCTTGCCTTTACTATCGGCAGGGGCAACATAACGGATCTTGAGTTTGACTCCATGTATCCTACAGGAGATGCGAAGCTTGATTTGGACGTATCTGCTGTAAATCCCAATATGCCATACCTTTATGATGTGGCATATCTAAATGGCATGGACAAGTACTCGGATCTAGAGTACAAGCAGCTTGATTTCAATATTGGAACAAGCTACAGGATGGATAATGGAATAGGTTTGACGTTGAACTATTCCTTATTTTACTACGATGATAATGCGCCTTATGTATATGGCGACCAAGGCTCTACAACCCAGTTGTTAATGGGGTATTTGAGCTACAGTTTCTAAGCCTGTCTCAAATAGACAATATGAGGGGCCTATGGCCCCTCTTTTGTTTTCCAACACAAGAGCCCTGCTTTTCTTGACCGAAAGTGTATTGGCGTCTATAGTTGCCACCAATCAGTATAGGAATTGCGGACCTTGGCCCTTTGCTGCCAAGTCCGATTTATCATCTTCCCTTTGCTTCAAAAGCATGGAATTAGCTTAGGTCTTTTAGAATGAAAAACATATTTTTTTTGCCTGTAGAAAGATTATTGATAATTGCTGGTGTCTTACTCTTGGTGGTAGTAATAATAGGTGGTTGCTCCACAAAAGATAAATCGATAAAAAGCAAGGCCGTTACTTCTAAAGATGCCAAAGAGCTTACTCCAGAGGAACAGCAGGAGCAAGCCATGGAAGAGGAGATAATCGCAGATCCTACTTTTGGTATTACTGCAGATTACTTTAGAAAGACAGAGTCTTCAAAATCTAAAATAAGGCTGTTTGGTAGCAGTAAGCGGGAGAAAGAATTAGAGGAAAGACTTGCAAAGCTTGAGCAACGTCTTAAGGGTTTGCCAGAGAGGATGACAGATAGCCATGGTTTGCCTGTTCTCAGGAGAAAGGTGGTCTTAATTTCTCTCCTCGGGGATCTTGGTCTTGATGTGTTGTCGCTTTTACCAGCAGCGTTGAGGCGTACAGACGGTATCGTGCCTGTTGATTCTAATCAGCTTGCACTCCTTCTTAAACAGCATGGTTACAGTGTTGGTGATTTAGCCTCTGCTGCTGTAAGGCGAGAAATTGCAGCACTTGCAGGTATTCAAGCATATATATTTGTATATTTCCCCCAAGGCAATGCTCCTGGTGTCAAAGGTCAACGTTCGGCCCTGCGTCTTGATGTGATACACGCAACAGAAAATGTGCTCATTGGTTCATATCTTGCGACCATATCGCAGTTTGACAAGGTGGCTAAGAAAATATCAAAGGATGTTGTGAGGGGTACAGAGTGGTCTTGCAGGATAGTTAAGGTAGAAGACGGCCATGTTTATTTAAACGCAGGTAGATTGACCGGGCTTCAGCCGGGTGACAAGCTTAATGTCTATTCAAGGGGTAAAGAGATAATAGATCCCATTACAAAACATTCTTTAGGTTTTGGCCTTGGTTCCCTAAAGGGGATCGTAGAGATAGAACAACTTTTTGGGACAGATGCCTCAAAGGCGCGTGTCCTTTCAGGTGGCAATTTTTCCACTACAGATGTAGTAAAAATGGCAGAGCTTGCAGAATAAATTAAAAGAACTCTTCAGGAGATATGTATGCATCCTCTTTTATCAAAAGACACAGGGCAAAAGAGACTTTTGCTTGGAAACGAGGCAATCGTAAGGGGAACAATAGAGGCAGGGGCTGGTGTTACGGCCGCCTATCCCGGGACACCCTCCTCTGAGATTGCAAATAATCTCTTTTTTATTTCCTTACAGGGGGATTGGCCCCTTTATTTTGAATTTTCCACCAATGAAAAAGTGGCCATGGAGGTGGCTGCTTCAGCAGCAGCAGCCGGCGTGCGTTCTCTCACTTGTATGAAACATGTGGGAATGAATGTCGCTTCTGATGTTCTTATGACCTTGGCTTATGTGGGGGTTAAGGCAGGAATGGTTATAGTGACTGCTGATGATCCCTCAATGCATTCGAGTCAAAATGAACAAGATAATAGACTATATGCAAGGTTCGCAAACCTTCCCATGCTGGAGCCATCTTCACCCCAGGAAGCCAAGGAGATGACCATTTATGCCTTTGAGCTCTCTGAATCCTTGGAGCTTCCAGTAATTATAAGGACCACTACCAGGACATCCCACGTTCGTGGTCCAGTTGAACTAGGCCCTTTGCCAAAAGAGGTGAAACAGAAGGGGAGATTTAATAAGGACCCACGTAGATGGGTGCCTGTTCCGGCAGTGGCAAGGATGCGTCATAAGGTGTTGCTTGAACAGATGGAAAGGGCGTTGAGCATTGCTGAAGGCTCCAAGTTTAATTTAGTATCAGGGAAAGGAAAGACAGGCATAATAGCTTCTGGTGTCAGTGTGTGCTATGTAGAAGATGCCATTCGGGAGCTTGGGGTGGAGGATCGTGTATCTTTTTTGAGGCTAGGCTTTCCGTATCCATTTCCCATTTCCATATTAAAGGATTTTATTCAAAATGTGGATAAGATACTTGTTGTAGAAGAACTTGAACCATTTTTAGAGGACGGGATCAAAATTCTTTGTAAGGATATCGCTAAGGATAAACTAGTGCTTGGAAAGTCTACAGGTCACTTTTCCAGGATGTATGAATTTGACCCTCTTATGGTAAAGAAGGCCATAGCTGAGGTACTCGACATTGATTTGGTCCGTCCTGAAATTCCTGATTTGTCAGGGCTTCCAATTCTCCCAATGAGGCCACCAAGCCTCTGTCAGGGATGTCCGCATAGGGAGACGTACAATGCTGTTAAAGAGGCCCTTAAGGAGCTTGGGCAAGACGAAAATGCCATCTATCCTACAGATATTGGTTGTTATACCCTTGGGCTTCTTCCCCCTATTCAGATGGCCGACTATCTATTGTGTATGGGGTCAAGTGTTGGTTCTTCTGCCGGTTTTTCCGTGTCAACAGATCACACTATAGTGTCTTTTATCGGGGATTCCACCTTTTTCCATTCAGGACTTTCGTCCTTGGCAAATGCATATCACAATGAACATAGGTTCTGTTTGGTGATCCTTGACAACAGCACTACTGCTATGACAGGACACCAACCCAATCCAGGTATAGAGATCCGTCCCCCTGGTTACGATCACCCACGTATATCAATAGAAAATGCAGTAAGGGGTCTTGGCATCAAGAACGTGTACAAGATTAATCCTTATAAGAAAAAGGAGGCAGTGTCACTTTTTAAAAAAGTGTTGGCAAGGGATGAACTGTCAGTGGTAATTGCTGAAGCACCATGCATCCTCTACTACAAAAAGTTTGGAGGCAAGAAGTAAGATGGATACCAAAAAGATACTCTTTACAGGTGTTGGTGGACAGGGAACCCTGCTGGCCTCCAGGCTCTTGGGTGAGGCTGCCATGGCAGCAGGAATGGATGTTAGGGTAAGCGAGGTCCATGGTATGGCCCAAAGGGGAGGTGTGGTAGAGTCAACCGTTATGTTAGGAGGTGTAAAGAGTCCGATCATTTCCCAGGGTGAAGCCGATGTCCTGGTTAGCTTTGAACCACTTGAGGCTATTAGGGCCCTTAATAGGTGTTCAAAGACCTCTGTAATAGTAACCAATATTACTCCTATCATGCCAATTACAGTTAAGCTTGGTCAGGCTGAGTATCCGGATGTTGATTACTGGCTCGATTTCATGAAGGCTAATTATCGCAGGGTCTGTGCTCTAGAGGCAGATGAGCTTGCAAGGCAGGCAGGTACGTCAAAGGCTGTAAATGTTGTGTTGCTTGGAGTTCTGATTGGGCTTAATGAAATTCCTGTAACCAAGGAAATGGTGCGGGAAACTATAAAGACCCAAGTGAAACCAAAATTTGTTGAGGCCAATCTAAAAGCATTTGAGTTAGGCTTATCAAGGGCAGAATGTTAAAACTAAGGGCAGAGCTATGATGCATACCGTGGTAAAAAGAACGGTGTTTTTGGGATTGTTTATTATTCTTTTGAGTACCATGATGTTTTTTGTCACAGGTTGTACAGAGAGACAGAGAAAGAGTCTAAAACATTTTAAATCAGATATAATTGGTCTAAAGAGAAAGGTAACCCTTTATGACTGTAATGGGAATATTATAAAGAGTTGGGAAGGAAGGTTTAAGATAGAAGTGCAGGGTGCATACATTTCGTTTATAGATGACCGCGGAAAAGATATAAAGATCAGCGGCACAGTGGTGGTTGAAGAACTCTAATGAATCAATGGACCCTTGCCACCCTTCAGCCAGTGGTCGAGGCTATTATATTTGCAAGTAAGGGGCCTGTTACAGTGTCTAACCTTAGAAAGGCCC
Source organism: uncultured Desulfobacterales bacterium (assembly GCA_964573805.1). Lineage (GTDB taxonomy): Bacteria > Desulfobacterota > Dissulfuribacteria > Dissulfuribacterales > QOAL01 > JAADCZ01. Next base: position 54,606 of record CAZNKP010000006.1, read on the forward strand.
TTCCTGATGCCCCGTTTGAGCTTATAAGACAGGCTATAGGGGCCATAGAGTTGGAATGCAGACATGAAAATAGGGGGGTAGAGCTGGTTCCGGTAGCAAAGGGCTACAGATTCCAGACCAAGCCAAAATACAAGAAATGGGTTATGAGGTCAGCCAAAAGGGCAAGCCAGAGATTAAGCCGTGCTGCCCTCGAGACCCTTGCTGTTGTTGCCTATAGACAGCCTGTTACTAGGGCCGAAATAGAAAAGATTAGAGGAGTAGATTCGTCTGGCACCATTAGATATCTTATGGCCAAAAATCTTATTCGCATTAGTGGCAGAAAGGATGTTCCGGGCAGACCTATTCTCTATGCAACAACTAACTATTTTCTTGAAGTGTTTCAACTTAGGAGCATAAAAGATCTGCCAGAGGCTCACGAAGTGGATTCATCTTTTGAGCCAAGGCAAGCCCCCCTTTTTGATAAGAAGGCGGTTCTATAAGAGGCTGTTCCTGCTGTGTTTCATTAGAGGAATAACTGCCTAAACCTCCACAAGATGCCATAGGCTATCTTTTCTTGTGTGCTTTGGATCTCATAAAGACAATTCAGTCATTTTAAACAATATTTCAGGTTCCTATAAAAGATGAGATGTCCACAGTTTGGTCTTCAGCGAGAAGTATCGTAGCTTTGTCTTTAGGACTGCAGATATAAGCTTGCCAAGCCTGTTCTGGAAGCGGCCAAGGCTCTTTTTTGATCGGTTTTATATAGAGGAATTTGACAACTATTTGGCAGCGGATATAAGTTGCCAGATAAGCCTGCCATGCTCTTCTCTGTAAATATCGCTATGCGCTCCTCCTCCAGATAGATAGGCATTTTGGTAAATAAGTTCATCTGCATTTATGTAGACAAGATGTTTAAAATTGTAAACGTCTACAGGAGTTCCGGCTAGGTCTGTGATTTTTCCAGATCTGGTTGCCTTGACACAGGTCAAGTCCCCAGGTTTTATGCCAGTGCAATATTTTTTGTAGCTCTTGTCATTTCCTGCATAGGGACCTAAAAGCATGGCATCCATGGCGGAGTCATGTTTTGATGATGTCAGAACCAGTCTTGAAACAGTAGGACACCGATCATTGAAGTATATACCGCGGTCATGCTGTCCAAACAGGCGTCTTATAAAAAATGCACCTTGCAGGTTTATTAGCGTGGAGTCTGTTATTTTTTTTACACCTATTTCTGCCCCGCGAGATTTATAAATTACAGGTCCTACACATGCAGCAACACTCAAGGCTCTAGCGCCGAAACTGTGTCCTATAATAACCACCGGCACCTTTTGGGTATCATCCAGGTCATTCATGACTCTTGGAAGGGTATCGTGGAGCAAGACTCCTAGCCATGTCAGCCCAAGCTCATCGGCATCGAACGCCTTCACAGGGAAGCTAAGGGCCTTTAGCAATGGCCCAAACCATTGGCTCTGCCATTGACTTGGCCACGTTACTCCTATGACGAGAGGATTGAAGGCCCTGCCTCGCCTGTTAGCAGCCTTTTTGATATTCTTGATTAAGCTATTGAAGTTTCTGATTGCCTCTTCTTGGACAGTATTCCAGCCCATAGTTATTACAACTATATGGGTATAATGGCCTGTACGCATGCGCGTCTCTATTGATTGTCTCAGGATGTCAAGGGCCTTCCAACTCTGTTTGTAGGCATGTTTGGGTGGTATCGGATCAATGTTGGCTATTTCTTTACACGGCTCTACAAGTTGTCTTGTATCATTATCTCCTGGTTGAACGTATGCATTGTAGAGGACACAGTTGCCAATTCCAAAAGGGGCATTAACATCCTTTATGATATGAGAGATGAAAAGAATCTTTTTGTCTACTACTTGTCTGTATGAATCCCTTTGGCTCAAACCGTTTTCTGGTTTGCCACAGACAAGGATGTCTTCTTCAGGTGCAATTTTTTTCACAGGGCTTTTCTCAATCCCCACGATATATCCTGGAAAATTAAGGCTTATGGCCCCTGGATAGTATAGGACAGAATGGAAAAGCATGGTGGTTTCACCACCTGTATCCAGTACTGTCTCAGGAATTTGCAGTGCCCTTTTGGGAGGGTTGCTACATCCTGGGACCATCAAAGTCGAAAGGAAAAGGAATAATATGAAGAAAGCCCTCTGCATAATCCCCCCTTCTTTGAATTTTACAGCTCGTTTGAGCAAGTTCATATAGTAATAAACAAAAAATAAAATAATTTACACTTTTTCAATTATTGGCTATTTCTAAAACTAGTTTTAAAATCAGCTTATTTTTTACAGTGTAGAGGTCATTATTGTTAAGACGGTTTTTCATTTTATTATCGATACTTATTCTTTTGTCATCTGCTTCCGTCCTCGCTTCTGTAGGTTGCCATATGGAAACACACGAGAATGGAGTCGAATCTACAGGAATTCTCAAAATAGTAGTAACGGGTTTGAAACCAGTAAAAGGTCTGTTGCATCTAGCCCTATATAATTCAAGAGACAATTATAAAAGTAGAAAGAATCCTGTGAGAAAGGCAAATGTTATAGTAGATTCTTCAAATATTACATTGGAGTTTAGGAATTTGCCCCCTGGTTGGTATGCAATAATGTTCTATCACGATAGCAACAATAATGGTCGCTTCGATACTATACTAGGACTTCCTAGAGAGCAATTCGGTTTTTCAAACAATGTGCGTCCAAGTCTTTCAGGGGCGCCAAGTTTTGACAAGGTGAAGTTTTTTATCAAGTCTGGTCAGGTCCAGATGCTTCGTTTGCATACCCAATAAAATTTGACTCTTAATGGAAAGGGTTCCCTTTGCACAGCTAAAGCCAATACCGCTTGCTATTTTCTTGGCCCCTTTTATTGCTGGGATCGTTTGGGCCAAAGAATTACATGGCCTGGGTCTATTGGATATAAGTGCGTTATATTTCCTGTTGGGCGGTGTCTTTTTTGTCTTTTCTTCTCCATTGTTTTTCCTCCTTAGAGGAAAAGTGGTTACAGACTCTATGGCAGTGGCCATAAGGCTATTGCTGCTTTTGTGCTTATTTGTATCCTTTTTTACAGCTGGTTACTTTCATATGGAGCTTTCACAAAGGACCTTGGAAAAAAGGCAGGCAAGACTTTTGGAGCTAGCTGAAAGGGGTGGCAAGGTAGTATTGTCAGGATATGTCGCCAAGCTGCCCTTGCCCATAGGTTTGGATACCAAGGCCATAATTTTTGTAGAAAAAGACATCTACAGGACCGGATATGTTATCGGACAGCCAACGGTTGTAACCTTCAGGAATCTATCATGGGATCAGTTAAGGCCAGGGCAAAGGATCGTTTTTAAGGCAAGGCTTTTTAAGATAAGGAACTTTGGTACGCCCGGGAGTTTTGATTATGAAAATTGGTGGGCGTTAAGGGGTATTTTGGTACGGGCTGTCTGTTCGTCACCCTTAGATATCCTGCAGTTACGAGACTCTCCTGTCCATATAGGATTAAAAACACTTCTTCATCTAAAGATCGAACAGTTAAGAATGGCAGTTATCAATACCCTGTTGAAGTCCTTGCCTGCTAATATATCTTCTGTTGCTATCGCTTTACTCACTGGATCAAGGGCATGGCTTTCAAAAGATCAAAAGATGCGCTATTCCTCGGCAGGCATAGGTCATCTCTTTGCTGTTTCTGGCCTTCATATGGCAATGATGGCAGCGTTGTCTGTTTTCCTAATAAGATTTATTGGGCGTGTCTTCCCATGGTTGCTTTTGAGAATGGATATAAGAAAGACATCTTGGTTGGTTGCCATTTTGTCTTGTGGCCTATATTGCGCCTTGGCTGGTGGTTCTCCGTCAAGCACTAGGTCATTTATTATGATTTCTTCTTTGGCTTTCTGCATCATCTTTGATAGAAGATCATATATGGAGGCGGGCCTTTTCTTGGCAGCATGGATCCTTCTTATAAAAGATCCCCGGTATCTCTTGGACGTTTCATTTCAACTCTCCTTTTTTGTAGTCTTTTTTCTCATTTTTTGGGGTAGGCAGCTACATGAGATCATGTCTTCCAAAGGGTATGTATGGAACATTGCCATTGTGTGTCTTTTGGCTTGGGTTGTTTCTTCTCCTCTTTTGGCCTTTTATTTTCATAGGTTGAATCCATTGGCAGTGTTTTTGAATCTGTTTTGTATTCCGGTTGCACAGTTCCTTGTACTTCCTGGCCTGTTTTTAGGTACTGTTTTTTCTTTTGTTGGGTGTGGCCTGGATACTACCTGTTTTACATCGGCATCGTTTGGCATTGGATTGATGGATAGGTTTGCTACCTTTTTTACAAGCCCAGGCTGGATAGATCATTTTGTTGTGCCTCCAAGGCCTTGGGAACTTTTTGTCTTAATCTTTATATTTATCCTTGTTCCCCTTGCTCGAACTTGGTTTAAGGTGCGTTATGTTGCGCTTTTTTTCACGGTTTTGTTGATAGCCGGACACTTTGTTCAGACCTATTTAAAGGATCACAGAGACGAAGTCGCGCTTCATGTCGTAGACGTTGGGCAAGGTCTTTGTCAGGTATTAGAGCTTCCAGACGGTAGGATCTTTGTGGCAGATACTGGTGGTTTTAATAGATCCCGTTTTGATGTTGGGGAGCATGTAGTTGCTCCATATCTTAGAAGGCTTGGCGTAAAGTGCATTGATATCCTTGCCATTTCCCATCCAGATACAGATCATCTCGGAGGGGCTATGGCTCTTGTCAGGCAGTTTAGGGTTGGCCAGGTATGGTTAAGTTACAGAGAAAGCAGTGCACACAGTCAACTATTTAGGGAGTTTCTAAGCCAGGTCCGTCTTCGCAATATCCCGATAAGGCTTTTAAAAAAGACGGATATTATAAGTCTTAAAGGGGGTGTCTGTATCAAATGTTTGGTAGCTCCAGAGAATAAAGCCCTTTCCAAAAATGACAGAGGACTTGTTTTTAAAGTGACATGTCCAGGTGGTAGCTTGCTGTTGCCAGGAGACATACAAAAAAGACGGGAGATGGTCCTTGTGAAAGAGGTTGGTAGCAAACTTAGGTCTCAAGTTATGGTCGTGCCACACCATGGTGCTAAAGGTTCCAGTTGTTACCGGTTCTTGCGGGAAGTCTCTCCTAGTGTGGCTGTTGTAAGCTGTGGGTATAAAAATATTTTTCATCATCCCTCTTCAGAGGTCTTGCAGCGTTATAAAGATCTGGGCGTGATGGTATTTAGAACAGATAGACAGGGCACAATAGACATAAAAATAGCCGGAGACCATGGTGTTACGGTTTCCGGCTATAATCTGCAAGATGATATAAAACTCAGTCCAAAAAATATTTGAGTTTTTCTCTGCGGCTCGAATGCCTAAGGCGATTAAGTGCCTTTTTCTCTATTTGACGAATTCTTTCCCTTGAGACATTAAAGCGTTTCCCTATCTCTTCAAGGGTGTATTCGGAATCTTCCCCAATTCCAAAGCGAAGTCTAATAATTTTTTCTTCTCTTGGACTTAGGGTTGCAAGGATACTCTTAATACGTTCGGTAAGTTCCTTTTCTCTGACACTCTCGTATGGAGAGACAGCGTCTTTATTTTCTATAAAGTCTCCAAGAGTACTGTCTTCGTCTCCAACAGGTGTTTCTAAAGAAACAGGCTCTCTTGATGCCTCTAGTATGGAAAGAATCTTTTCCATGGGGAGGCCTGTCCGTTCGGAAATTTCTGCCGGAGTTGGTTCCCTTCCAAGCTCTTTGAGCATGGCATAGAATGCCTTAAAAAATTGACTTCTCAACTCGAGAAAATGCACCGGGAGTCTGATGGTCCTGGTCTTATCAAGAATAGCACGAGTAATTGCCTGCCTAATCCACCAGCTTGCATATGTGGAAAATTTGTTGCCTTTGGTATAGTCGAAGCGGAAAACAGCTCTCATAAGGCCAAGGTTCCCCTCTTGGATGAGGTCTGCCAAAGAAAGACCTTGATGCATGTAGCGTTTGGCAATGCTTACCACCAAGCGTAGATTGGCATTGATCATTTCATCCTTGGCCTTTTCTACCTTTTTTTGCTGAATGCGTACAAGTTGCCAAAGTTCCTGAATGGATCGATCTTCAGAATAGGTGTTGGCTATGCTGCGGACTGTTTCTGCAAGGTGGTTCAAGTGTTGTTTTTTTGGTTTAAGGGTGGGGTCTCTTCTTTTCCATTGCCGGATTTTTTCCCTAAGAGACTCCATTTCCAAACTGGTGGAAGGATGTTCCATGATTGCAGAGATGATGCTGTTAAAACCGGTACGAATAATTTTGCTAAGCTCCTCTTCCCTTTCAGGGGTAAGTAGTTCGTACCTGCCCATCTCTCTAAGGTATGTAGTGGTGATCTCTTCCGAATCTGTATATTCACCCGAATCAAGAACCACCTGCTGTTTAGGTTCCTGTGAGTTCTTAGGAGAGATTTTGGCTGTTTGGGATTCGTTTACATCTGATGAGACCTGCCCCTTAAAGGCAATGGCGTCATTGAGGTTGCCGCCTATCACCTCTATGTTGTTTTGGCAAAGGACATCAAAGATTTCTTCTAACTTTTCGGGGTCCTTAATATCATCTGGAATGATTTCGTTTAGTGTTTCGTAGGACAGAGAACCATTATGTCCAGCCTCAAGAAGCTGGTCCATGTAACCAGTAGTTTCTCCAGGGTTATCCTTTCTCATGGTTTTAGGGGCCATATTGGCTAAACCTCGCCTTACATGTTTGATGAATTACTCGTATGCAGCGAAAACATCCTATTATAAAAAATAAATTATATATAGGCAAGAAATTTTATAAAGATTTTCTGGGATGGAGTAGTTGATAAATAATAAATTTCCTTTTTTTAGACCTTAGCGGAAAAATAGACATTTTTTTAGAAAAAGCAAGGCCTCTTTTAATGCGGCTTTTGGAAAATTTGCGCTGTTATTCCCTTGACTTTTCTCTGCTTCTATATATTATTGGCTGACTATTTAATTTAGAAAGGGGGGATACCCTTGGCCATTGTCGTTGAAGTCCAGGATAACCTGGAGAAGGCGCTAAAGCTGTTGAAAAAGAAGATGCAGCTTGACGGGCTTCAGCGAGAGCTAAAAAACAGGCGCTTTTATGAAAAACCAAGTGTAAAAAGGCGTAGGAAGGCTCAGGAAGCTGAACGCAGGCGCAGAAAGGCAAGCAGAAGAAGAAAGAGATATTAGGATTACAGTTCATTAAGACTTAAAAAGGGGGGCTATTCAGCCCCTTTTTTATTATGCTTTGTCAGATTTGGAGATATAATAGGGGAATTCATCTATCTTTCTAATAGCTTCGTAATAAAAACTGGCAGTAAGTTTCTCGCCAAGGCTTTTTGCTCCTTCTGGGCGTCCGCAAAGGGCATCGAATATCATGGTATTTTTTATTCCTTTTTTTGAAATGGCTGGTAAAAATTCTTCAACCTTGTCTGTTCGTTTCAACAGATTTGCTTCAAGGAGTTTTCCAACCACCCTATCGATTTCTGGCAGTGTTTTTTTGAGTTCGTCACACAGTATCTTATGTGTTACAGCCTTGCCTTTATCAAAATACCGATAGGCAATATGTAAAATATCCATTGCCAGTGCAAGTTTTCCAACAGGAGTAAGGGGCTTAGAAAGGGGATTCAGCCTTTTGAAATTTTGTATGGCATAGGATGTTTCGGCACCGATAAGAAAGATTATCCATCCTATATAAACCCAAAATAGGAAAAGGGGCAGAGTGGCAAAGGAACCATAGATTGCATTATATCTGGCAACCCCAATCTGAAGTTTTATATAAATTGTCTGGGCAAATATCCAGCCTACACCTCCAATGAGGCCACCAAGGGTTGCAGGCCACCATTTTACCCAAGTATTTGGCATGAATCTATAGAGGATAGTAAAGGTGCCAATTATCATAATGAGTGGCAAGAGCTTGAAGATGAGCGGAAGAAGCCAAGAAATTTTCAGCAAGTTTGTCATCTTTTCAATAAGGGCCTTGCTCTGATTGGCAGTGATGGCCCAGAAGGCAATATTTATTGACAAGGGCATGAGTACTATAAGTCCAATATAATCTATAATTTTTCTGCCTATGTCTCTTGATTTTTTTGTCTCCCAAATGGTATTCATTGCCTCTTCTATATGGGTCATTAGCGAAACTACAGTCAGCAGGGATGCAACAATACCAAGCCAGCCAAGGGCAGCGAAGTTGGTTTTGTCTACATAGTCAAAGATTTTGTCAATGGCAACTTTAAGGTGTTTGGTGGATTGGGAATGAAATTGTAAGGTTGAGATATTAGTATTAGAGCTGTTGGTGTCTGTAAATCCTTTGTGTTCGGTCAGTGCCTCCATTTCTTCTAGCATTCTGTACGCAGCCTGTTTCATATAATTGTCTGCCCCAAGTCCCTTTACAAGTGCCGTTCCCATTGCCAATACAGGAACAAGGGACAGGATTACTGTATATGTCAATGCGCTTGCCCTAAGTTCTAAGCCATGTTTTACAAAACCTGAAAGTACGAGACACAGTATCCTGAAGACATTTTTTATGGTCGTCTCAATCCCTTCTCTTTCATTTGGTGGATCGTCTTGCCATACCCAGTGTCTGAAGCTCTGAATCCAAGCCATATTTCTCCCCTGAAAAGGTGATCTCTAGTACTGTTTTTTTTACGGTATGTTTGTTATGTTGAATCCTTATGCTTGTTTATAAATATTCAATGTTTTAAGGGCAAGTTTTGTTGAGCTAAAACTTTATGAATAGGAAGACACCTTTCCGTTTCCTTCATGCTGCAGATCTGCATCTTGGTACTGCTTTCAAGGGCCTTAAGTCGGTTAATCCTCGTGCGGCATCGGTCATGATTCAGTCAACCTATAGGGCCTTTGACAATCTCTTGCAAGTTGCCATTGAAAGACAGGTAGATCTTGTAGTACTGGCGGGGGACTTAGTCGATGTAGACGACAAAAACCTTAGGGCCCTTTTGCATCTTCAAAGAGGGTTTAAACGTTTGCAAGAGCATGAAATCAAGGTTTGCATAGTTCATGGGAATCATGATCCATTGGGTGCTGTTTCTAGTGCCATAAATTTTCCAGAAAATGTGACAGTTTTTCCCCATACGAGGGGAGAATGGCTCTCTATAAAAAACAGTTGTGATATCCCTGTGTACATTTGGGGTATAAGTTTTAAGAGACGGACAGAACGAAGGAATCTGGCAAGGATGGTACCCAGGAATCCACCCAAGGGCCTTAGGATCGGTTTACTTCATTGCACAGTGGGATCTGGTCAGGGACATGAACCCTATGCTCCTTGCACCCTTTCAGAGCTTAGGGACAGCCCATGTAATTACTGGGCACTTGGCCATATACATAAAAAGGAAATTCTATCTACCGAGCCTTTTGTTATCTATCCTGGGAATATTCAAGGCAGAAGTTTTAAGGAACAAGGCCCTCGAGGTTGTTTTGTTGTAGATGTGGATATGGATTTTGATATAGTTCCAACCTTTATCGAAACAGATGTGGCAAGATGGATGGAATTGGTGGTAGACGTAACAGATCTTTCCGGCGTATCCCAACTTATGGACAAGATGTATGAATCAATAGAGACCCTGCTGTCAGGTATCGCTCACAGGGCCTTGATATGCAGATTCAGGCTTGAGGGAATATGTAGCTTTTATCACAGGATCTATGCACAGGAGCATTTGGAAGAAATTTCCCAAGAGATTGTGCATGGCTTTGAGAATTCAGAGCCTGTTGTAATGGTGTCGGGAATAGAAAATCAGGCCATTCCAGCCGCTGATCTTGAAAAGAGAAAAAAAGCCGGGGATCTTGTGGCTTATGTGTTGAGAGAGGCAGACAGGCTCGAGCTTGATCCGGTTAAGCTTACAGGGCCTGGCGGACCATTGGCCCAACTTTTTCAAAATAGGAGATTTTCCAAGTTTGCTATAGACATTGACAAGAGTGATATAAAACAGATTGTCAGTTCTGCACAACATCTTCTCCTTCATCTTTTGGAAGACTCCCAAAAATGAGGATCGAAAAAGTAGAAATAGATGTCTTTGGAAGTCTAAAAGACAGGAAGTATGGGCCCTTATCCTCTGGTTTAACGGTTTTTTTAGGAAATAACGAGACAGGCAAGTCTACGGTTTTGGCCTTTGTAAGGACGCTTTTTTTTGGCTTTCCTAATAGGAGGAGAAGCAAATCAGGTTACGAGCCCTTGGACCCTGGTGTCTTTGGCGGTCGTCTCACCTTGATCTTAGATGATGGCCAGCGCCTTGTGGTAGAGCGAAAGAGAAGCTTTGACGGGGTGAAAAGCCAGCGGCCTATATTTAGACTTTACGATGAAAGTGGACAGTTACTTCCTGAATCATTTCTTCAAGATCTCTTTGGAAGCATTACAAGCTCCCTTTATGAAAACGTGTTTGGGTTCGGTCTTGACGAGCTCCAATACCTTGAAAGCCTTAGTGGGACTGAGATAAAAGATGCTATCTATGGCGCTGGTTTTGGTGCAGCTCTTCTTGCTGTTCCGTCTGCTAGAAAGAAGATAGAGAAAGAGTTGAGCAGGCTCTTTAAGCCATCTGGCCAAAATCAGGAGATAAACAGGCTATTGGCAGAGCTGGATGTCACTAAGTCTAAGGTTGTGGCTGCAAAGGGCCAGCTTGAGGAATACGGAAGATGTGTTCGCATAATAAAAGAGACAGAGGGAGCCATAAAGGATCTCGAATCAGGGCTTAGAAGTGTTGGCAAAAGATTTCAAAGACTCAAGCAGATCGTCTCGTGCTGGGACGAGTATATAGAGCTGGTTCAGCTAAAGAGACAGATAGAGTCTCTGAAAAAGCGGCTTGGACAGGTTATCCCTTCAAACAAGGAGCTTTGGAGGGCAAAGGCTCTGGCATCTGATATATCAGATGCTTCGAAGCTCCTTAAAAAAAAGGAGACCGAATGCTCTCGCTTGCTAAACCAGTTAGAAGAGATCAGTCCCAATGATAATTTTCTAAAAAGGTCTAAACAGATACAACTATTACTGTCCAAAAGACACCATTTCTCGCATCTTGAACAAGAAATCTTAAAAAAGAAACAAGAGCTGGAAGACCTGAACGGGGCAATCCATGACTGTTTTGCTATCCTTGGGCCAGATTGGACAGAGGATATGGTCAAGGAGATTGATACCGGGACCAGGATACGGGCTTCTGTACAGGCCTATAAGAGGAGCTTCGATAGAATATCTACTGATCTTGTCTTGCTGGATAAGGAGGGCAGCGTAAGGGAGCAGGACCTTAAAAGACTTGAAAGCGAGCAGGAGAGGTTGTCAAAAGACGCAGAGGCCTTGAGGGATTTATTGGGACAAGTTGATAAAGAGGGCCTTGACAGGGTGATAAAGGAACTGGCAAGGGCAGAGATTATACTGAAAGAGCTGTCAGAAATTGAACAGGAAGAGGTAATACTTCGGGACAGAATTTCTTCTATGTGTACTAGACTTGGTATTGATATGCCCTTTGAGAGGCTTGTCTGTTTCGATTTTGAAGGGCTTTTGAAAAATGCAAGAGTGCTTTTTGACGATTTTGTCGAGAAAGAGCAAAGATACAAGTTTCTTCATCAGCGCAGTAATCAGGAGAAGGAAGAACTCCTGCGGCTTCAGAAACGTTTGGAACTAAAAAGGGATCAGATTAAAGGCCTCGAACAAAAACTTTCTCTTCCTGATTCGGACATAGTTGAGCTTTACGCCCTTGCAAGTTCCTTATCTGGATCTATTTCCCAGAGACCCCAGCTTGGAGCCTCGATCGCCTCATTAGAGCTGGAGGAAAAGAGGCTTGACAAGATGATAATGGCTCAAGATAGGCTTTTGTCTTTATGGGTTAGAATAGAAAGAGTGGGTACATTATTATGGCCAGTTGGTGCAGGCTTTATATTGTTGCCCTTTTGGCCTGATTCCCCCTATCAAGATTGGCTACTCATCATTGCCGGAGTCTGTACGGTTCTTTGTGCTTCTGTGGTTAAAAAATGGTGTAAAAGTAAAAGGGAAGCGTATCTGGTTCAAAAACATGATTTGGAAGAAGGACGCAGATCTCTAAATAGCCAAAAGGAGGGCTTGATTACGGAACTCAAAAGGATAGAAAAAGGATTAGAAAAGGTATGCACTCTTACCGGTCTAAAAAGAGAGGCACTTTTGGCAGATTTTAGCAGGGTGGTCAATAGGGTCCAGAATGATTTGTCACTTTTAGAAGAAAAAAGATCCATTCTCAACGAAATTGAGAGGCTTGAGGACATTGTCTTTGAAAAAGAAGAAACCATCAAGGCCCTAGAAGATGAAATAGCCAAACTTAGAGATCTTATACAAAAGATAAAAGAGCAGTGGAAAAGACTTGCTAAGGGTCTTGACTTGCAACTCGATCTTGACGCGACTGAAGGTCACGGGCTTTTGAAAGGCCTTGAAAGTTTGTGGCTTAATATTACAGAGCTTTTAGAATTCAATAAGAAAAAGGTATATAAAAAAGAGGCATTAGAGAACATTATAAATGAACTGTATAAATTTTTGGGCCTGCGATACCATAATGTCTCCAAGGATTCTGATGGCTCGTCTTTTGATCAATCTATCTTAAATATCAAAGAAAGGCTAGGGGAGCTTGTTAACAGTCTGAACGGACTGGGACAGCTCGAAGAAAGTCTAAGGCGTAACGATTATGAAAAGACAAGGCTTTTATCAACACTTACTGATATCCATTCTCAGAGGGAGAAGTTGCTTTCTAAGAGAAGACACGTTTCAAAGGATTGGACCTGTTTTTTGCAGGCCTTGGGTATGCCTTGCTCTTACGAGGATGCACCGGAGACCGTGCTGGAAATTCTTCTTACAGTTGACAGGTTGAAACAGCTTTTGTTGAAAAGACAGCGGTTGAAAAGGGTCTTAGAGGATTTTGGTAGACAGGTTCACAATGCCAAAAAGGAAGTAGAGGGGATTTTGCAGGAGTTTTCTCCTGATTTTGAGTTTGATTTTCTGGTTCAGGCAGTGGATTATCTGGTTGAATTTTTTGAAAAGGAGACAAAAAAGCTAGAAAACCGCAGGCAAATCCAAAAAGTAATTGGTCACCTAGAAAGTGAAAATAGGGAGCTTAGAAATAGAATAAAAGAGTTGCAGGATAGATTGAACAGGTTATTTGAAGGTTCATCCGTCTCAAGTATAGAGGAGCTTGAAGAGCAGCTGGATGTGGCGCTAGAGTTAGAAAGAAAAGAGGCCAGACTAAATGAATTGCTGTTGACGATCTCTTCCAAGTTTTTGATAGAGCCAAGATATGGTAAGGTTGTTGCTATCTTTTCTAAGAGGTCCCTTCACGATATAGAGGCCGATATTAAGGAGCTTGAACGTCAGGAAGAGGAACTTTTAAAGGAAAGAGACAGGCTTTATAAGGAACGAGCCGAGGCGGTCCAAATCCTAAAGGGACTTGTCAGCTCTACTGAACATCAGGAGTTTCTGGCTAAATATGAGATGTTGAGGGCTAATCTCAAGGAGCTTACCTTGAAATGGTCCGTATTAAGCTTGGCAAAGACCTTGCTTGAAAGGGCCACTAAAAGATTCGAGCAAGAGAATCAGCCAAAGGTCCTTTCAGAGGCCTCTGAACACTTTAGTATGATAACCAAGGGAAGATATCATAACATCTTGCCAGATCAAAGGGAGGGATTTGTCGTTGTTTCAAACCAGGGTCAGCGCTACGGCCCTGCAAGGTTAAGCAGAGGCACTGCTGAACAGCTCTATCTATGTTTACGTTTTGGTGTGATTTCCGTGTGTGAACCAAAAAACGAGACCATTCCTGTACTTATGGACGATATATTTGTAAATTTTGATCCTGAAAGAATGGAGCTTGCCGCCAAGGCTGTTGTTCATCTGGCCCAGAAACGGCAAGTCATCTTTTTTACCTGTCATCCTCATGTGGCCTCTGTTTTGATTTCTGCTGCAGGACAGGCAAAGCTTGTAAGGATGTAGGCTTAAAACAAGCCAATAAAAAATTAAATCTCTTTAACTTTTTCTAGGAAAAAATGGATAAAAAAAGACTCTTGGATATAGATAGAAGGCTTATCTGGCATCCTTATACCCAGATGAAGGATTTTGAAAAAAGGGATCTCCTTCTGATCGATCGAGGGGAAGGAGTGTATCTTTTTGACAAGGACGGAAACAGATACTTTGATACTATATCTTCTTGGTGGTGTACAATTCATGAGCATAATCATCCACTAATAATGGAAAAGATACGGAAACAACTCGGCAGGTTGGATCAGGTGCAGTTCGCAGGAACCACTCATGAGGGCCCTATTCTTCTGGCCAGCCGATTGAAGGGCCTGCTTCCGCCATCTCTTAAAAAATTCTTTTTTTCTGACAACGGTTCAACTGCCGTAGAGGTGGCCTTAAAAATGTCTTTCCAATACTGGAAAAACAAGGGTGTGAAAGACAGGGAACTCTTTGTATCTCTTGAGCGAGGTTATCATGGAGATACTCTGGGGACCATGGGGCTTGGAGGTGTTCCTGCCTTTGAGGGGCCTTTTGCATCCCTGACGTTTGATTCCATCCGGGTGCCAGCACCTTACTGCTACAGGTGTCCTGTCGGAAAAGACAGATACAGTCCGGATTCTGGAAGGAAGTGTAGAGTCGAATGTTTTCAGCTCCTTGAAGAAAAGGTCATTAAAGAAGCGGACAGGATTTGTGCCATAGTGGTAGAACCTCTTCTTATGGGTGCCGGCGGAATGCTTGTGTATCCTTCTGAATATATCAAAAGGCTCGAGAAGCTTTGCAACAAGATCAAGGCACATCTTATACTTGATGAAGTGGCAACAGGATTCGGACGTACTGGAAGGATGTTTGCCTTTGAACATGCACAGGTATGTCCTGATTTTCTATGCCTCTCAAAGGGTATTACAGGCGGAGTCCTTCCTCTTGCTGTTACTGTCACTAGCGATGAGGTTTTCCAGGCCTTTTATGCAGACTATTCTGAAGGAAAGACCTTTTTCCATGGCCATACATTTACTGCCAATCCTATCTGTGCTGCTTCTGCACTTGGAAGTCTCGATGTTTTTGAAAAAGAGGATATTATGGCAAGACTTTCTAAAAGGGTTTCTTTTCTTCAGACAGAGAAAACGAAGCTCCTTGATATCCCAATGGTAGGAGATGCAAGAGGCATAGGTATGGTTGCTGCTTTTGAGCTTGTAAAGGATAAAGAGACCAGGGAACCGTTTGATCCTGCCTTGAGGATTGGTTGGAGGGTGTATCTTAAAGGATTGGAGAGGGGCTTGGTGCTCAGACCTCTGTCCGATGTTATATATCTTTTTTTACCTCTTTGTACTACAAGACAGCAGATAACCAGGTTGCTGGAAGATACTGCCTATACTATCGCAAAGGTTGCAGAAGAGATCAGATGAGAAGCCTGGTAATGAAACGATGGAACTGCCGAGTTATGACTATCTAAAAGGACTTTCCTTGGCCCAGCTTATGGAGCTTGGGCTTTCGATCAAGCTTAGTCATAGGGGAGCAAGCCTTGGCCTTTGTACCATAACAAATGCAAAGAGTGGGGCCTGTTCTGAAGACTGTTCTTTTTGCGCCCAGGCTGCTAATTCCAGGGCAGAGATATCTGTTTATGCCCTTAAGGACCTTGATACCCTTTTGAATGAGGCAGAAATTGCCAAACGATCTGGTGCGCAAAGGTTCAGCCTCGTTACAAGCGGTAAAGGCCCAAGTCCTGGTACGGTTGAAAAAATCGCTCGATATATTGAAGAGATAAGCAGGCGAGTGGATATTTGCCTTTGCGCTTCTCTTGGTATAGCTTCAGTTGATGATTTGAAAATATTGAAAGAGGCTGGCTTAAGCAGATATCATCACAATCTTGAGACATCTAAAGATTTTTTCCCGGAGATCTGCACAACTCATACCTATCAACAGAGGGTTGACACCATAAAGAACGCTAAAGAGGCGGGTCTAGAGGTGTGTGCAGGAGGAATAATTGGCCTTGGTGAGTCTGAAAATGACCGCTATCTAATGGCAAGAGAGCTTGCATGTCTCAGGGTCCATTCCTGTCCTGTAAATATTCTAGTTCCCATAAAGGGTACACCTCTGGAAGGTCAAGGCCGCATATCTTTGCCGGAGATTCTCAGAACTGTTGCCATGTGGAGAATAATGCTTCCTTGGGCAGCTATTCGTATTGCAGGAGGAAGGGAAAAGGTATTAAAAGATATGCAGGCCTTGGTTTTTATGGCCGGGGCAGATGCTATGCTCATTGGCGGTTACCTTACAACCAGGGGCAGGCCTCCAGAAGAGGATATCTTAATGGCAAAGGAGTTGAAAATTTTATGGAAGGCCCTCCAAGGCTCTTAACTATTTTTTTTGCCTTTTTACGTCTTGGTCTTACCGCCTTTGGTGGTCCGGCAATGGTTAGATATATAAAAGAGTTGGCCTGTAAGAAAAACAAATGGGTCAAACCAGAGGACTTTGACCACGGAATAGCACTGGTTCAGACAATTCCTGGGGCTACTGCCATGCAAGCTGCTGCCTATGCAGGACTCAAGACAAGGGGAGGGGCAGGAGCGATAGTATCGTTTACAGGTTTTGCTTTGCCAGCTTTTTGTTTAATGGTGGCCTTGGCCTGGGCATATCAGAAGGCCATGAATCTGGATTTTGTTGTGTCCTGTTTTAATGGTCTCAAGGTAGTAGTAGTTGCAATAGTGGCAAATGCTACCCTGGATTTTGGTAAAAAGATGATACGGGGCTGGCAAGATCTTGTCCTTATGGCCCTTGCTGCTACATATTTATTTTTTAAGGGGAGTCCTATTGTTGCAATAGGTTTTTGTGGCCTTGCCGGAGTATTTCTTTATAGAAATATAATAGGCTCAGAGATAGTACGTTCGTCATTTAAGGAGGCTCTTGGAGCCAAAGATGTCAAGGTCACTATTAAATGGGCAGGTTTTGTAGCAGCAGTTGCTTTTATTGTTTTGTTGATCTTGTCTTTTTTTGATCCCTTTCTTTATAAATTAGGCCTTCTTATGATGAAGATAGATTTTTTTGCCTATGGCGGTGGCTATGCATCTTTACCACTTATGCTTCACGAGATAGTGGAAAAACATGCCTTTTTGCCAAAAGAGGTTTTTATGGACGGGATTGCCTTGGGCCAGGTTACACCAGGACCAATAGTTATCACAGCGGCATTTGTTGGTTATTTGTTGAGTGGAGTTCTAGGCGCGGTAATTTGTGCGTGGGCAATTTTTACACCATCTCTTTTCATGCTTATGTTTTCCAGCCCTTTTTTTGATAATTTTAAGGAGGCTACAATTTTTAAGAGGGCAATGCGCGGGGTCCTGGCCTCTTTTGTAGGCCTGCTTTTAGCCGTATTCATTAGCTTTTTTATGGCTATAAAGTGGGGTCCTGCTGCCTTATTAG
This sequence comes from uncultured Desulfobacterales bacterium, assembly GCA_964573805.1. Lineage (GTDB taxonomy): Bacteria > Desulfobacterota > Dissulfuribacteria > Dissulfuribacterales > QOAL01 > JAADCZ01. The sequence goes on from CAZNKP010000006.1 coordinate 71,962, forward strand.
TAGGTGGAGCCTCTTTTTGGGCCCTATATAAAGGGGTTGATATCTTGTGGGTGGTTCTCGTTGCGGCTGCAGTATCTTCTCTTATCTTATTGTAGCCAGAGATTGAATCGGCTGCTAATAGACAATATTTGTTATTGTCATTGACTTCATTTTTTGCCTCTATTAAATTTCATCAGGCTGATTTTTAGGAAGAAGTGCGAGAGTGGCGGAATTGGTAGACGCACTGGACTTAGGATCCAGCGGCTTTATGCCGTGGGAGTTCGACTCTCCCCTCTCGCACCAAGAGTTTTTATGCCTGCCGGTGAAGTTTTCACTGATCTTGAAGTCGTTTTTCAGAAGAAGACTCTTGTGAGGTTCGGCTTCCAAATTTTTGGTCCATTTGGCCCAAAATCCTGGTATGTATTTGACTGAATTTACAGGGATCAGATTGAAAGAGTGGCCCTTGGCCCAAAAAATAAACCAATAAAATTCGGAAAGGTTTCTAGGATTATGGAAATGAAAGTCACTGTAGAAGATGTAAGTCCTGTACAAAAGCGTTTAAAGGTGGAGATACCTGCTCAAAAGGTGGACGAATACATCACTCAAACCATCAATCGCTTGAAAAAGAGTGTTGCTATTCCTGGCTTTAGAAGGGGAAGGGTGCCTAAAAATATTATAGAAAGAGAGTATGGCCCGCAGATAAAGTCGGAGGTGCTTCAAGCCCTTATCGAAGAGACCATTGGAGAGGCAATAAAGCAGAGTAATGTGACCATGTTGCTTGAGCCGCAACTCGATTCGTCTTCAGAGATAGAGGCTGGGAAACCCTTTGAATATTCCGTTTTGATGGATATCGAGCCTGAGATTGAGGTGCCTGATTTCAGGAAATTTGAACTTGTCAGACCAAAGGTTGAGATTACCGATGAGGAGATTGATGAGCAGCTTGAGGCCCTGCGTAATCAGTTTGGAACCGTTGAGACAGTAGATGAACAGAGGCCGTTGCGGGAGGGCGACATAGCAATTGTTGATTATACTGCCTATATCGATGGGGAAGAGGTGGAAGAGTTAGCCAATGAAGATTATTTTATAGAGGTTGGTAGAGGTAATTTTAATGAGACCTTTGAGCAAGGACTCATAGGTATGGAAAAGGGTGAAGAAAGAGAGATAGAGGTTACCTATCCCGATGATGCATTAAATACATTGGTGGCTGGCAAGACGGTAAGGTATAAGGTTACTTTAAAAAATATACAAAAACGCAATTTGCCAGAAATTGATGATGAGTTTGCACAGCGTTTTGGAATAGGTCTGAAGACTGTTGAGGATCTCAAGAACAAGCTCAGAGAGCATATTCTTAAAGACAAGGAGGAGGCAGCCGAAAGCCTTCTTAGGAACCAGCTTTTTGATAAGTTGCTTGAGGGGGCTGATTTTCCTGTGCCAGAAAGACTTGTTGAAAAGAAGCTGGATCAGATGGTTGACAATATCGCAGGCCATATGCATGAACGTGGGGTGAATCTTGAGAAGGCTGGTATAGATGAAGAGCGTCTCCGACAGAAGATGAGAGAGGATGCCATTCGTCAAGTGAAGACAGAGCTTATCTTGGATAAGATTGCTGAACAAGAAAAAGTAGAAATTCCAACTGAAGAGCTGAAAAAATACCAAGATTATGTCGATGAGCATTACAGGGAAATGAATGTGGACAAGGCCCAGTTTCAGGCGGCAGTTTTTGATTCTGTATTACCTAAGTTGAGAGCAAAGCAGACTCTGGATTATTTACTTAAGAATGTGACAATTAAAGACGAAGAAGATTCTGTAAAGAAAGACGAAGACCCTTTAACTGGACAGCAGCAAGAGAGTGAAAATAAAGAGTAAGAGGTTTAGGACATGCCGTTAATACCAATAGTTATTGAACAGAGTCCAAGGGGCGAGCGCGCATACGATATTTATTCGCGTTTGCTCAAAGAAAGGATAATATTTTTGGGAGGAGCGGTAAATGATGAGGTTGCTAACCTTATCATTGCACAGTTGTTGTTTCTTGAAGCAGAAGATCCCAATAGAGACATCACACTCTATATAAATTCTCCAGGTGGTGTAGTAACGGCAGGGTTGGCTATTTACGATACCATGCAGTATATTAAGGCAGATGTTAGCACCTTGTGTCTTGGACAGGCGGCGTCTATGGGTGCCCTATTGTTGGCTGCTGGAGCACCAGGTAAAAGATATGTATTGCCCAATTCGAGGATACTTATTCACCAGCCCATGGGTGGTTTCCAAGGTCAGGCGACAGATATAGACATCCATGCGAAGGAAATACTTAAGCTCAGGCAGAGACTCAATGAGATACTTTCTAAGCATACTGCTCAACCTTTGGAAAAGATACAGGCAGACACAGAAAGGGACTACTTTATGGGCAGCAAAGAAGCATTGGAGTATGGTCTGGTAGACGAAATCCTTGAGAAAAGGCCAGAGAACTCCAAGGAGGAATAAAAGCTATGTCAGGGAAAAAGGACGATTTTGATAAGGTTGGAGACCTGAGTTGTTCCTTTTGCGGAAAGGGACAGGGCGAAGTGAGGAAGCTTATTGCTGGCCCCAATGTCTACATTTGTGACGAGTGTATCGATCTTTGCAATGATATTATTGCTGAGGATTATGACAACAGTGATGAGGCATCATCAACGTCTACTGCAATACTAAAGCCTGCAGAGATAAAGGCTCTGTTGGATCAATATGTTATTGGTCAGGAACATGCCAAAAAGATACTTTCGGTTGCGGTCCACAATCATTATAAAAGGATAGAATCCAATGTGGCTATTGATGATGTTGAGCTTCAGAAGAGCAATATCATGCTAATAGGTCCTACAGGAAGCGGTAAGACGCTTCTTGCCCAGACCCTTGCAAAGATTCTGAATGTGCCCTTTACAATCGCCGATGCCACAACGCTTACCGAGGCAGGATATGTAGGAGAAGACGTTGAGAATATCATCTTGAATCTTCTTCAAGCTGCAGATTATGATGTGGAACTTGCCAGCCGCGGTATAGTTTATATAGATGAAATAGATAAGATCGCAAGGAAGTCCGACAGCCCTTCTATTACAAGGGATGTGTCAGGAGAAGGTGTTCAGCAGGCGTTGCTCAAAATAATAGAAGGAACATTGGCAAATGTTCCCCCAAAGGGAGGCAGAAAGCATCCTCAGCAAGAATTTGTTAAAATAGATACTACAAACATCCTTTTTATTGTTGGGGGGGCATTTGTAGGACTTGATTCCATTATTAAGAGCAGACTCGGAAAATATTCTATAGGTTTTGGCGCAAATGTTCATGGGGCTAGAGAGTTAAGCTATAGCGAGATACTTAAGCATCTTGAACCCGAGGATCTTATAAAGTTTGGCCTTATCCCCGAACTGGTGGGCAGAATCCCTGTTGTGGCAACTCTTGAAGAGCTTACCGAGGAGGATCTTGTGCGCATACTTCAAGAGCCAAAGAATGCGCTTGTCCGTCAGTTTCAGAAGCTTTTTGCCATGGATAATATAGAGCTCCATTTTACTGACGGAGCAGTAAGGGCTATCGCTAGGGAGGCCATTAAACGTAAGACCGGTGCCAGAGGATTAAGGGCCATTTTAGAACGTGCGATGCTTGATGTTATGTATGACCTGCCGTCAAAGGAAGACGTTAAGGAATGTGTAATCAGTGAAGAGGTCATCTTGAATAAGGCCGAACCTATACTTATATATGAAAATAAGACGGCTGAGGCCTCTTAAAAAAATTTTAAAATAACAAGAGTAGAAAATAAATAATAGAAATAAATAAGAAATAAATAATAGTAATAAACATAGAGGTTTTATGGATAAAAAAGACAAGTTCCTGATACTTCCCCTTTTGCCACTTAGGGATATGGTGCTTTTTCCGCAGATGGTAGCACCTCTTTTCATTGGACGAGAGAAGTCTGTTGAGGCGATTAAGAAGGCGATGGAGGAGAATCAGGAGATTTTTCTTTCTGCTCAAAGGGACGCAAAGGTAGACGAGCCCGGCAGGAAGGATATATACAAAATCGGAACAATAGGTACTATTTTGCAACTGTTGCGCCTGCCAGACGGTACAGTCAAGGCATTGATTGAGGGAAAGAAGCGGGCAGAGATAAAAGGATTTATATCCGATGATAGGTTTTTCCTTGTGGAGGTAGAGACCTTAGAAGAGCCAAAAGTCTCTGGCCCAGAGGTAGATGCCCTTTGCCGGTTGACAATTTCAGCATTTGACGAATATTGCAAGCTTAATAAAAAAGTGCCACCAGAGGTTGCTGTTTCTATTTCTTCCATAAACGATCCTTCGAGGCTTGCGGATTCCATCGCTTCTCATGTTTCTCTAAAGGTTTCAGATAAACAGGCGGTTCTTGAGGCCCTTAATCCGGTTAAGCGTCTTGAAAAACTCTATACCTTTATGTCCACCGAGACTCAGATCGCAAAGGTGGAACAGAGGATAAAAGAGCGAGTCAAGAAGCAGATGGAAAAGAATCAAAAGGATTACTATCTTAACGAGCAGATAAGGGCCATTCAGAAGGAGATGGGCCAGAAGGATGATGCTCAAAGTGAACTCAAAGAACTTGAAAAGAAGATTAAAAGAAAACGCTTGCCAAAAGAGGCTGCAGCAAAGGTCAGACATGAGCTTAAAAAGCTCAAGCTTATGGCGCCTATGTCTGCTGAGGCAACTGTTGTACGTAACTATATTGATTGGATTCTTGCTCTTCCTTGGTTTGAACGTACCAAAGATAACAATGACATAGAAAGGGCTGAGCAGATATTGAATGAAGATCACTATGGCCTTGAAAAGCCAAAGGAAAGAATTTTAGAATACCTTGCAGTAAAGAGCCTTTCCAAAAAGATGAAGGGACCTATTCTGTGTCTTGTGGGTCCCCCTGGAGTTGGAAAGACATCCCTTGCAAAATCTGTAGCCAGGGCCCTTAATCGTAATTTTGTGCGTCTTTCTCTTGGCGGAGTAAAGGATGAGGCGGAAATAAGGGGACACAGGCGTACCTATATAGGAGCCCTCCCTGGCAAAATAATTCAGTCTATGAAAAGGGCAAAGGCTATTAATCCTGTTTTTTGCCTGGATGAGGTAGACAAGATGAGTTCAGATTTCAGGGGTGATCCTGCTTCTGCCTTGTTAGAGGTGTTAGATCCTGAGCAGAACTATGCCTTTAACGATCACTACTTGGATTTGGACTATGATCTTTCTTCTGTAATGTTTATCACAACTGCAAATGCCTTGCACACAATCCCTCTTCCTCTTCAGGATAGGATGGAAATTATAGAGCTGCCAGGGTATACAGAGGAAGAAAAGATAGAGATAGCGAGGCGGCATCTTATCCCAAGGCAACTTGAGGCCCATGGACTTACAAAGGAACAGTTGGAAATTTCTCCAAAGGCCTTGGAGGATATCATTCACTTGTATACTCGAGAGGCTGGTGTTAGAAATCTAGAAAGATGTATTGCTGCCCTTTGTAGAAAGGCGGCAAGGGAAATAACCAAGGTTGGTAACGAAAAAAGGCTTATTAAGATAACCAGGTCGTCCCTTAACAAGTATCTTGGTGTGCCCAAATATAGACATTCTCATACAGAGGAGCAGGATCTTATTGGTGTGGCAAACGGACTTGCATGGACAGAGACAGGCGGAACCCTCCTTCAGATTGAAGTGGCTGTTATGCCCGGGAAAGGCAAGCTTACTATTACTGGAAAACTCGGAGACGTGATGCAGGAATCTGTGCAGGCTGCTATGAGTTATGTAAGGGCAAGGGCCCATCAGCTTGGTTTGCCAAAAGATTTCTACAAAATGGTAGATATCCATGTACATGTCCCTGAAGGAGCAATACCAAAAGATGGTCCTTCTGCTGGCATAACTATAGCTACGGCCTTGGTTTCAGCCCTGTTGAAAGTTCCAGTACGTCACGATCTTGCAATGACAGGGGAGATTACCCTTAGAGGCCGGGTTTTGCCAATTGGTGGGCTTAAGGAGAAGCTTCTTGCCGCTCGTCGCATGGATCTTGATACCTGCATAATTCCAAAGGCTAATGAAAAAGATTTGAAAGAGATTCAGCCCAAGATATTGAAATCATTGAATATCGTATGTGTTGAACACATGGACGAGGTTCTAAAGACTGCCCTTGTGACTGGAGAAGAGATGAAGGATCTCTTCTCAGAATTAAAAGAGATGGAGCCACCAAATTGGTTCTCCAAAACAGATATGCAGGATGGTGTGCCGGCTCCACATTAGTTATGTTATCTTTTCGTTACGACTTTTCCGCTGTTAAGTATCACGGCTTGTCATCCGAAGAGTGAATTAAGGGAGCTTCTTGTAGAGAGGAGGTTAAAAAGCCGTGGGAAAACAGTGGTTTGCAATAAAAACAAAGCCTAGAAAAGAATTTTTTGCAAAGGCTAACTTTGAAAATCAGGATTTTACCGTCTTCCTTCCGTCTACCATTCGCATAACAAGGCATGCTAGAAAGGTTAAAGAGGTCCTTTCACCCCTGTTTCCTGGCTATCTTTTTCTTCATCTTTTGCCATCAGAACAAAACTGGGTGACCATTTCCAGTACCTTTGGTGCAGTGGGTCCTGTTAGGTTTGGTAACTACTATCCTCCTGTGCCGGATTGGTTCGTAGAAGATCTCATGGCAAGGGCCGACGATAATGGTGTAATACCTCTGGGAATGAAGGAAAAATATGGTTTTGCCCCAGGCGACAGGGTAAGGCTTGAAGGCCCCAATCAGACGATCATCGAAGGTATACTGAAGGCGGTAGATGGTAGAGACCGGGCCATAATTCTCATTGAGATGCTGAAGAGACAGGTCGCCACGAAGGTATCTCTATCCAGTCTCAGGGCTGCCTAAGATATTTTTATTGTTTAATCGTGCCAGCTTACAAATTCTGTAACGTCTATTCTTGTGGTTCTAAACTGGTTTACTGGCGATGACTTGTCCTCAAAGCCCACGGATATTCCACAAACGAGTCTGAAATCTTCCGATACTCCCAATATCTTTTTCACAATAGACGGATATTCAGCCAAGGAGGCCTGAATACAGGTTGCAAGCCCCTCGTTTGTGCAAGCCAGCACTAAAGATTGTATAAATATTCCTATATCTACAAGAAATCCGGTGCCAAGGGCATTGGGCATAAAAATAAAAATACCAGTTGGAGCACCAAAAAATTCATAGTTCCTAAGCCAGGCCTTTTTTCTTGCTTTTGCATCTCCTCTTTTTATGTTCAAGGCAGAGTAAAGGGCAAGGCCGCATCTGAAGCGTCTTTCCTTGTATGGATTTTCCCATACCTTTGGATAATAGTCTATATCTGGAGGTTCTGTAAGATTTTTGGCCTTGGCCTCAAGAATGGCCTTTGTAATGTTTTCTTTTGTCAGGCCCGAGACAATTTCCACCCTCCATGGTTGACAGTTGGCGCCTGAAGGGGACCATCTTGCAGTATCAAGCACACGTATCAGCGTCTGTTTTTCAACTGGTTTTTTAAGAAATTTCCTGACAGACTTTCTATTTCTTATGGCCTCTGTGGTGTCCATAAACAGATTTCAACCCCTTGTGACTAAGGATGCAATTTTTTTACATACTTATTTTGGATAAAAATATCACAAAAACGTTAGCCTACTAACAAATATATGTTGGTGCGTCAAGTTTTTTGTTTACAATGTTAATCGTTTTATTTAATTAACAACTGGCCATAAACAGTAAATCCAAAAGGGGGATTGACATGAGAAAGGCTACAATAGTTCATCAATTGGGTATTCTGATAATTATCGTGATCATTTCTGTTCAGTGTGCCTACGCTTCTGGATATGAAAAGCAGCAGGCCCTCATAGATAGGGCAACGGTTACGTTTAAGACTTTTGTTTCAGATCCGAACATGACTTGGTTTCGAAACCATCTTGCCAGTGCCAAGGGGATTCTTATAGTTCCTCAGCTTTTGAAAGGTGCCTTTATATTTGGGGCAGAAGGGGGAACTGGTGTGCTTCTTGCGAGGGACCAGTATACAGGAAAGTGGAGTCAGCCGGCTTTTTATACTATTGGTTCTGTATCTTTTGGCCTTCAGGCGGGTGCCCAATCGTCCCAAATTATTCTTATGATAATGACTGATAGCGGACTTGATGCCCTTCTTTCCACATCTATAAAACTTGGTGCAGATGTAAGTATCGCTGCAGGGCCTTACGGGGCCGGGGCAAAGGCCGAGACTGTTGACATATTGGCCTTTTCAAAGACAAAGGGTATTTTTGGGGGCATAAGTATAGAGGGAGCTATAATAACGCCAAAAGATTCATGGAACATTGCCTATTACAGAAAGAATGTCAGACCGGTCGATATAATAATCAGAAAAATGGTTTCAAATCCTTATTCTGAAAAATTGATTCAGGCAGTGACCCAAGCCTGTATTGCAGTAACGCCAAAACATGCCGTTCCTTCTTCTGCGTCACCTGCAACAACGGAAGCAGATAAATAGCACCAGTGGTTAAAAGGAGATTGGGCAGCCTTTGAGAAGGGCTGCCCAATTTTTTATGAAAACCACTTTGAAAGGATTTCCGCAATCCTGAGGGCCTGTTTTTTATTTGAGATATTGAACTTGCTTTGTGGCCTGAAGTATCCTCCCTGTTTCTTGTATCTGCGTATTGTGGCCTTTAAGGGACCATAGTTTCCTGTCTTTTTATCCATCTCTTGATAAAGAAAGAGGATAGTTGTCCAACTGCCCCTAGTTAATACTTCCTTTTTTAACTCCTTTACAAGGAGCCTTCCTTCTTCATCTTCATAGTTTATTGATATGTCATCTATGTTTTCTGCCAAGGTATGCCTCCCAATTTTTGAGGAAAACTTTTCAGTCTTCTTACACTTCGGACACTATTTCTTCAATGAAAATGTACCTTCTTATTGACTGTTTCAAGGTAGTGCTTATTGGTTAATTGAGTTGATCGAAAAAAACAGAAAGGGAGGAAAAAAATGGCTGAAAAATGTATAGTTCCTCAGGAATGGGAAGAATATTTTAATGAATTTTACAAGAAAATAAAAAAGTTAGACGAGAAAGTAGAGATTGAAATCGAAGCCCCCAGTGTATTTGAAGAAGAGGAGGCAAAGGGCTTGCCACTTTTGGGGGTAAGTTATGATCCCAAAGACAAGGTGTTTTCTGTAATGTGTGAAAATCTTGAGCACCTGATACACAAACCGCAAGAAATTTGTGTAGAGGAAACAGAAGGCGCGGTAAGCCAAATAAGAATAGTTGATGGTACAGGGGCTGAGCATTTAATAAGATTCTCAAATCCTGTGAAATAACCATCCTTGGATGGTGTTAATTTAAAGTCTTTTTGGATTTAAGAGGGGCTGTTTGGGTTGGCCCCTTTCTTTTTTTGCCTATAAACAGCCAGCATCTTGGTGGTGGATGCCTGTTTGAATCAAAATGGCTGCTTTTTAAGAGCAGGATCTCAAAAAAGGGTTCCACTGCCGTAACTATGTCTGTGGCGCTGAGACGGGGAGGTCCGTTTCCCGCTGTCTGTTCATCTGCGTTACCAATGAGACTTAACCACAGTCCTTCTTCCCCAAGGTGCTCATGGATTCTGTGGACGAATCGTATCCTTGAGGTAGATGTGTCATAGTGATGGAAACATCCTCTATCAAACACCAGGTCGAATGGCCGACCAGGGATATCGTGTTCTATAATATCTGTGAGTAAAAAGGTGATGTTAACATTATGGTCTTTGGCCTTCGCCTTGGCAAGCTCTAGGGCTAAGGGTGCTATCTCGGTGGCTGTCACTATAAGGCCTTTTCGGGCCATGAAGATGGCGTTGTCACCGGTTCCGCATCCAATTTCGAGTACTTTATTGTGTGTAGTTGCGATACTGTCCAGTATATTTTTGAGATTTTTGTCTACCCTACCAATATCCCAAGGGAGGTTGCCACTTTCATACCGCGACTGATAGCGTCTGATTTCCTCTTTACTAGCCATTGTTTTTGATTTCTAGCCTAAGTTTATGTCTTGCAAGACTGTCTGACTCTTTCATGGCATAAGGTATCCTGTAACGCTTGTAAAGCTTTTTGACAATCCGGGCCGCTTTTTTTAGGTCAATGCCTGCTGCTGTCACATACAGGGGACGTTTGCTTTTTCCTCTTAATACATACTCTACAATATTAGTGGTTCCTTCTAGGATCAAAAATCCCGATTTGGCAATTCCTATTACTGGAATCTTTGTATCAAGAGCCTTGAAGAGGTGAGCGCCAAGACCAGGATGTGTTGGAGATAGCCATACATATGCATCTATAAAGATTGTTTCTAATGGTTCTTGAACCAGATTCAATAGTTTCAAGATGCATGGCAACTCTCTCTTATAGAAATTCCCAGGTTCGTATTGGGCAACCCCATCTATAGTACATGTATAGCAGGCTGTTATCCTTCCGGTATTCTTTGGAGGAGTAATCACGGCAGCAGCTACTGCCTTTTGTCCAGAGTATGCTACATCGACAAAGAGATAATTTTTCATTTGGATTTTGGTGGAGATGGGGGGATTTGAACCCCCGACTTCCACGTTGCGAACGTGGCGCTCTCCCAACTGAGCTACATCCCCACTGTTCAAACACAGGTTCTCCAATAAAACAACGTGTATTCGAAATATTGCCAAACTTGTTTGTGGTTATCTTATGCTCCTTGCTTTCAAAAACAAAAGGTTTAATTTCTGAAAGCAGCTCAACAGATATTAACAGATTTTTTTTAGCCTTGAAACAAGGAACGTCTTATTCGAACGTTCATTATAAGCCCTACTCCCAATAGTGTTGTTATCACAGAAGATCCTCCATAACTGATAAGTGGCAATGGTATGCCAACTACAGGAAGTAGTCCGAGAACCATGCAGATGTTTATCAGCATCTGCCAAAATATCATGGCAGTGATACCAAAAACAAGAAAGGAACCAAAACGATCTCTTGTATTTTGGGCAATGTTCAAACAGCGAAGGAGAAATAAAAAATAGACAGCAACGAGGAGCAACGCCCCAATAAATCCCCACTCTTCTGACCAAATGGAAAAGGCAAAGTCTGTATGCACCTCTGGCAAAAAGTTTAGCTGGGCCTGAGTGCCTTTCATAAAGCCCTTACCAAAAATTTGTCCTGATCCTACAGCGATCTTAGATTGGATGACATGCCATCCAGCACCAAACGGGTCTGCATCTGGATTTAAAAAAATTTCTACCCTTTTTCGCTGATATGGTTTCATAAGTTTCCATGCCAAGGGAAATGCACATAGGCAAGCTCCTAATATTATAAGGAAAGATCCCCATTTTAACCTTGCAAATAATACCAACGATCCATAGATGATAAGGATTAACAGGGCGGTCCCAAGGTCAGGCTGTTTGAAAATGAGTAGGAAGGGAAGAGCAACCATTAAGGTTGGTTTTAGAAGATCTCTCAGGCCGAATTGTTCTTTTTCTTCTTGTGCAAAATAGGCACTTATCACTATTGCCATAAGAAGTTTGGCTGGCTCAGACGGCTGTAGATTAAAAAAACCCAGAGATATCCATCGTTGAGAGCCGGAAACGGATTTGCCTATGAACATCACAAGCACCAAAAGGATGATGGTAAAAATGTAAAGATGGAGAGAATACTTTGAAAGCTGACGGTAATCAAAACTCATAGCTCCAATCATCAGGCAAATTCCAGCTATATACCACTGTAGCTGTTTCCATTGGAAGGAATAACCAGCAGCAGCGCTTGCACTCCACAGGTTTACGAATCCTAATGCCATTATAAAAACGAGACATAGCAAGGATATGTAGTCGATTTCTTTTAAAATACGTTTGTGAAGCATATGACCTCTTAAAGCTTACGCTGAAGGATTGTAGGTGGTTTAGGAGACTTGAGTTTCAACCATCTTTCTATAACAGCCTTTGCCACCGGAGCTGCTGCAGATCCTCCGTGCCCTCCATGTTCTATAATGACCGCCACTGCAATTTGTGGATTTTCTGCTGGAGCAATGGCTACAAAAAGGGCGTGGTCCTGATATTTCCATGCCATCTTTTCGCTTTCTCTTCTTTTAAGTTGTTTAATGACCTGGGCTGTTCCTGTCTTGCCAGCTACATGGATACCTTTAATAAAACAGGTACGGGCAGTTCCATGTTTGTCTTCTGTTACACCTATAAGATATTTTTTTATAAGGGCCAAGGTGGCCTTATGTACAGGCACTTTGGCTTGGAGCACTGGAGTGGCGTTAAGGATATATTGAGGTCTAAACAGTTTGCCTCCGTTCCCAAGGGCTGCAATCATTCTTGCAAGTTGCAGAGGTGTGACGAGTAAAAATCCTTGACCAATAGAATAGTTAAGTGTTTCTCCCTTTTGCCAAGGTTCCCTGAATCTTCTTATTTTCCATTGCCTTGTAGGAACAAAGCCTGCTTTTTCACCAGGAAGATCTATGCCAGTCTTTTTGCCAAAGCCAAAACCAAAGGCATACCTTGATATCTTGTCTACTCCCAATTTGAGGCCGACATTGTAAAAGTAGACATCGCATGATTGTACCAAAGCCTTGTATAAAGATGTTTGCCCATGTCCACCCCTCTTCCAGCACCTGAATCTTCTTCTGCCAAGCTTGAAGGAACCGTTACAAAAGAAAGATGTATAAGGGGTAATTGCTCGTTCTCTGAGCCCTGCAGCAGCCATAACTATCTTAAATGTGGAACCCGGAGCATACTGCCCTTGTATAGCTTTATTCACCAATGGAGTAAGCAAGGGATCATTCAATGCTTTCCACTCCATTTTTGTAAGACCCCTTGAAAATATTCTGGGATCAAACTTTGGGCTACTCGCCATGGCAAGTAGCTGACCATTTCTTGGATCAATGGCAACTAGTGCTCCTGACTTTCCAGAAAGGGCATCTTCGGCAGCAAGTTGCAAGTCCAGATTAATGCTTAGCTGAATATCCTTGCCAGGCAGGGGCTTCTGTATCTTGAGCACTTTGACCATCCGGCCTTTGGCATCCACCTCTATCATTTTATAACCACTTCTGCCAGCAAGCTCCTTTTCGAATCTAAGTTCTATACCAGATTTGCCCACAAGGTCTCCAGGTACTGCATGGGGGAAGTTCCCGCTTTTAAGCTGATCTAGGCTGACTTCTCCAAGATAGCCAAGCAAATGAGGGGCTACTGTACCATAAGGATACTGGCGGGCAGGAGCGACCTCTACCACCACTCCTGGCAGCCTGTAGAGGCGGGATTCTACTCTTGCTATCTCTTGCCAAGAGGCGTTTCTTTTAACTATTACCGGCAGATAAGAAGGTTGTCCCTTTGAAGCAACAAGTCTCATCCTGATATCCGTCGCTGATTCATCAAGTAGAATAGAAAGCTTAGAAATTAGTGATTCGACATCCTTGACGTCTTTGAGCACAACACCGATATTAAAGCTAGGTTCTACTCCAGCAATCAAACGACCAGAGCTGTCCAGGATATTGCCCCGATATGATTGGAGCCTGACATATTTTATGCTGTTTTTTTCAGAAAGTTCTTTAAATTCCGCTCCCTTGTATACTTGTAAATACCACAACCTTAAACAGATAAATAAAAAGCAACCAAGTAAAATAAGGCCGCAATAGGTACATATCTGTTGCTTTTCTTGGTTGTCTCCAGATTCAAAATGTCTCAAGAGCAGATTTGTATCTGGTGTCTTTATCTTAGTTTCCTTTTTCATGGCTGAATTTTGCTACCAAGCTTGCAACAAGGGCCAGACATCTATCGCACATCCAAAATGCGGTTGGTGCAATAGCAAAGTTGAGAACAGCTTGGATTATACCCCAAGGCCAAAGCAGTTCAGGGGTACCGCTGCCTGCAAGTTGGATGACTAGTATCTCTATAGAGATAAATCCTGTTATAAGGTATGCCTGTAATCTGGAAAGCTCAAGTACATTTATGCGAATAAAATACACTGTGAAAAAGCCTATAAGATAGGCTACAGGGAATAGGAAAAAATCCAAACATGAAAAAAGAGATGCCAAGAGGCCGCAAATAGTAACTGCTAGTGTCCCGGGCCAGAAGTCTTCGTTTAGGGATATCCAGCAGATAAGGGCGGGTAGCGGATCAATATGAAGGAAATAGAGGTCGCAAAATACACACCAGGTACTTTCGATAAGCAGGGACAGATAAGATAGGGAAAGGAAAACGGCTATGGTTTTCATTTCTTTTTGATTTTGGGCAGGGGACTTTTAAGAACAAGCACCTCTTCTGTCTCTTCTATATCTGCCATAGGTTTAACGCCTATAAATTGAAAGAGATCCGATTTGTCTCCAGGACCTACCAGTTTTACTTTGCCAAGAAGCAACCCCTTTGGGAATATCCCGTCGAGCCCTGATGTAATGACCGTGTCACCTATTTGAATATCTACTCCTTTTTTGACATAATCCAATATACATCCCCTGGCTCCATCTCCTTTTAGAATACCTCTTGCACGGTTTCTCTGGATTATGGCTCCTATTCTGCTATGATAATCGGTTAACAGCATGACTTTGCTGTATGAAATGCTGGTCTCTATCACCCTGCCAAGAAGGCCACCTTGACATAATACAGGCATATCTACTGTCACTCCATTCCTTTTACCGACATCGATAGTAATAACCGCTCTCCAGGGAGCTATGTCTGTGCCTATCACTTGAGCTACAATTGTCTTCCAGTTCGAGGAGTTTTTTATATCTAAAAGTTGTCTTAACCTGCGGTTTTCAATAAGGGCTTCCCTGTAGGATGTTATTTCATTTTCGAGCTGGGCAAGTTGTGCCTTTAATACCTGGTTTTCTTCTTTTACCCCTTGGAGATCTATGTACGCTTCCCAGATTAGCCTAAGTTTTGAGAAAGGCACGGAAAGAAAGGACTGAATTCGACCATTTGTGTCTTTTAAGACCATTTCTGCCGGAAGAATAATTCTTGTTCTGGTAAGGGTAGTTAATGTCAAGAGGCCAGCCAAAAGTAGCAGGGTTGCTACAATTAAGACCTTTTTAATTCCTTTAGACTTTTTGGGTGGTTGATTAGCCAATTTCTATTTGGACTAGGGCTAGTTAATCATAATTTCTCTGAGAATGTTGATATTATCCAGCGTTTGACCTGAGCCGAGTACTACCGATGAAAGGGGATCGTCAGCTATAATAATGGGAAGCCCTGTCTTTTCCCTGAGAAGCTTATCAAGATTTTTTAGCAAGGCCCCTCCTCCTGTAAGGACTATTCCCTTGTCTACTATGTCGGCAGCCAGCTCTGGAGGGGTTTGTTCCAGGGCAATTTTTACTGTTTCCACTATCGTTTCAACCTGTTCCGAAATGGCCGCTTGTATTTCTGATGCATCTATTTCCACAGTCTTAGGTACGCCTGACACCAGATCTCTTCCCTTTATCTCCATTTTTTTGTAAGGGGGTTCTGGCATCACGTCTCCAATCTCCATCTTTATTTTTTCTGCTGTATGTTCCCCTATAAGGAGGCTGTACCGTCTTTTAATGTGGTGGAGTATGGCATCATCCATGCGGTCACCTGCTACCCTAACAGATTTGCAAAAGACGATGCCTGCTAAGGAGATCACAGCAACTTCTGTAGTACCTCCACCTATATCTACCACCATATTGGCTGTTGGCTCGGTAATTGGCAGCCCAACGCCAATGGCGGCAGCCATAGGTTCTTCTATAAGGTAGACCTCTCTTGCTCCAGCTGACTCGGCAGACTCCCTAACGGCCCTTTTTTCCACCTGAGTAATACCAGAAGGTACACTGATGATGATTCGTGGCCTGACCAGTGTCCTTCTGTTATGCACCTTGCGGATAAAGTAGCGTAACATGGCCTCTGTGACCTCAAAATCGGCAATAACCCCATCTTTCATGGGTCTTATGGCCACAATGTTTCCTGGGGTTTTGCCAAGCATCATCTTGGCCTCTTTTCCCACTGCAAGGACCCTTGCAGAACGGGCATCCTTTTTTACAGCCACAACAGAAGGTTCCCTCAGCACGATACCTTTACCCTTGACATACACCAAGGTATTGGCAGTGCCAAGATCTATTGCCAAGTCGTTGGAGAGCCACCCCAAAAGGGCACCGAATACCATTTATATTTTTCCTTCTTGTGTAGAATTGTTAAAATTGAAATCTATCCTATATCAAAAAATAGGCTGCCAAAACCTAACAAAGAGGATGTGAAAAAGCAAGGGAATATGGTTTAGGTCCAGCATAGAAAATAAATTTGTTTTTTTGACACAGCCGGCCCCCACGCGGTTTGATTTATAAACAGTAAACGGCTGATCCCCTTCCTAGACAAGACTATTTTTGTGGATAAGGCAGAATTCGTCTGTTTCGAAGGAGAGAAGTTTTTGACGTATTTTAAATTTTTAATAATGCTTTGATCTTTTTCTGTTGTTTGGATTTTGATAGGTTGCTCTTGACATTAGAGTTTCTGATTAGTAAAAATTTGAGGCTTCATTTTGTTATGAGTTTAGGCCACGTTTGAAATCAGAAAATTAATTATATGCAAGGAGTTGTTGTATAATGAAACGGACTTTTCAGCCAAGTAATATTAAGAGGAAGCGGACGCACGGATTTAGAAAACGTATGAGTACAAAGGCAGGAAGGAAGGTCCTTGCGAGGCGTAGGTCAAAGGGTAGAAAGAGGCTTAGCGTATAGGATCTCTGTAAAAGATTGAAGAAGGGGAAATTTAGTCTTTCTAGGGCAGAAAGGATTTCATCAAGCCGGGACTTTAATAGGGTGTTTAAAAAGGGGACAAGAATAAGGTTCCCCGAATTTACATTGGTGGCCGCAGTTAATGATAAGCCATTTTCAAGGATGGGGATTGGTATTGGTAGACGCTTTGGAAAAGCTGTAAAGAGAAATAGGGCTAAGAGGCTTTGTAGAGAGTTGTTCAGGCTCCAAAAGCCTGCCTTTCCTCAAGGAGTTGATGTGGTATTTCTGCCTAGGCAAGAGATCTTAAGTGCTGGGTGGCAAAGGCTGCAATACAGAATGCATGAGGCAGGAAAGATAATTGAAAAAAAGTTTGCAATTCAGACAAGAAATGTCTGTAAATCCAATTGTAGTAATAATTATTGGAATAATTAGGACTTATAAATTTTTAATATCTCCTCTATTTCCAAATACCTGCCGATTTTACCCCACTTGTTCGACTTATACTATTGATGCCCTGGCTAAGTATGGCCTTCTAAAGGGGCTGTTTCTTTCTGCCAAAAGAATCGTAAAGTGCAACCCTTGGCATCCAGGTGGTTTTGATCCCCTTCCATAGCGGATTGTTGTTCTTAATATCTTAATAAAAAGTATGGATGGAGAATATGGAAACAAGAGCTCTTCTGGCCATTGTCTTGTCAATCGCAGTACTTGCTGGATTTCAATATTTTTTCGGTAATCAGTTACAAAATACCAGCCCTGGAGTTAATGCCACAAATGTAACTGGTTTAAATTCTACCCTGTCTGCCACCGGAACAAACGGTTCTAACAGGCAAACCATTAGCCAGAAGAAAAAGCCCCAGGTCCTTAAAAAGCTTGTCGAATTGCCCAAGGATATAGAAACTAAGGGAAAGGATGTGGTGATTGATACCCCTCTTTTTAGGGCAGTTCTTTCAGAAAATGGTGCCGCTTTTAAGCACTTTGTCTTAAAAAGGTACAGACAAGATATTGACGATGATTCACCGGGTGTAGATCTTGTTAATGTGGCTCCTCCGCTTTTGCCGCTTGGCATAAAAATAGTTAGTGGTAAAGAGGTGGATCTCAGAGGGAGGTTTTTTAAGGCTGACAGGTACAGATTAGATTTGAGAGAAAGCCCAGGGCCTGTATCCGTACATTTTGTTAGCAAGCTTGGGACAAACGCCACCCTGACAAAGGTTTATACATTCTATCCAGATAGATACACCATAGATTTTATTATGAAGATAACAGGTGTAAGTGCTGATAAATATACTGTTTTTCTATATGATAAACCTTACAAGGCATCCACTAGATATGTTTTTTCAGGACCATCTTACTATGCCAAGCCGACTGGATTAGAAGAGATAAGCCTCGATAAACCCGGAGAAAGTCATGTTTATACAGGTGAGTTGGATTGGTTGAGCTATGGTGACAACTACTTTATGACAGCCCTTATAACAAAAGATCCAAAGGGGCCTTGGGATGTTCACATAACCCTTCTAGATAATGAGAAATTAACAGAAAGTGCCCTTTCTTCTCGTGTAAGAGGTTACATGCAAGCTGGCTCTGTAACCCTGTGTGAGATGAAGATCTATATTGGTCCGAAGGAGATCGATCGTCTGAAGAGGGTAGGACATAATCTTTCCAAAGCGATAAATTTTGGTTGGTTTGATCCTATTGCTAAGCCATTGCTCTATCTTCTTAATTTTATGTACAAATATGTCCATAATTACGGGGTTTGCATAATCCTGTTGACCATTTTGATAAAACTGTTGTTTTGGCCTCTTGCGCATAAGAGTGCTCAATCTATGAAGACTATGCAAAAACTCCAACCGAAGCTGCAGAAGCTCAAGGAGAAATATGGTGACGATAAGGAGCGTTTAAATAAGGAGCTTATGCAGCTTTACAAAACTTATAAGGTTAATCCAATGAGTGGGTGTCTGCCCATGTTGTTGCAGATTCCTGTCTTTTTTGCACTTTACAAAGTCCTTTTGCAGGCCATTGAGCTTAGACACGCGCCTTTCATGCTTTGGATAAATGATCTTTCTGCGCCTGATAGGCTGATGATCCCTGGTATAGAAATACCTATGGTAGGCGGTTTGCCGGTCCTTACGCTTCTTATGGGTGCTTCTATGTATCTGCAGCAAAAGATGTCGCCATCATCTCTTGATCCAACCCAGGCCAAGATGATGCAGCTGCTTCCGGTTGTGTTTACATTTATGTTTATAAATTTTCCTTCAGGTCTGGTGCTTTACTGGCTAGTGAATAATATCCTTTCCATTGTTCAACAATATTACGTCAATAAGTTTACTGATTAAAGAAAAAGGTAAGGTTGGGGAAGTGCTTATGAATCAAACATCAGTCGAGACTATGGAGTTTGAAGACAAGACAGTTGACAAGGCCATTGAGGCAGCATGTCGCTATTTCGAGTGTGACAAAGACCAGCTTGAAGTAGAGATAATAACCAGGGGATCTACTGGTCTTTTTGGACTAGGAGGCAAAAAGGCCAAAATAAAGGCATGGCCGAAAGAGTATGCGGTCGAGACTGCTGAGGATAAAGAAGGCCAAAAAACAGATATCGAGAAGACAGCGCAAACTAATCAGACAGTGTTTGAGCCTGAAGGCGGTTCCAGCCCTAAGGCTGAAGAACGCGCAGTTGGTGCCCATGAAGTCGATAGGGAGAGGCTTGAGAAGTTTGTGGCCCTTGCTTGCCAAATAACTAACGGCATTTTGGAAAAGAGTGGACTTGGGGGAAGGGCCCATGTAGTTGAGCAGACATCAAAGCCCTTTGTAAACATTACTGGAGACGATCTTTCACTCATTATAGGTAAAGAGGGCCAGACCCTTGACGCCTTGGAGTATTTGGTGAATTTGTGTCTGAGGCGGCAAGATGCTCGGATAAATTATCGGGTTATGTTAGAGGCTGCTGGTTATAGAGAAAGGCGTAAAAAAAATCTGATAGCCCTTGCCGAAAGGCTTGCTGCTAAAGTCAAAAGAACCGGGAGGCCGGTCAGCCTTCAACCAATGCCAGCAAGAGAGAGAAGAATAGTTCATGTTGCCCTTAAAGAGTTTAAGGGAGTAAAGACACATAGCTCGGGCCAAGGTGCTAATCGTAAGGTGGTTATTACTCCTACAAGAAGAAAAAGGCATTCAGGCAGAGCAAGAGGGACAAACTGAAAAATTTTTTCCCTTAAAAGGAAATTTTTCACTTGGTGCCTATATGTCAAACAGAGTCAATATTTTAATTTGTTCGATTTGATAGGGTATCGCCGCTTATTTGATGGCCACTCATAGGGATACTGACACTATTGCTGCAGTTGCTACTCCTTCTGGTCCAGGAGGGATTGGAATTATTAGGATTTCTGGCAGCGACAGTTTATATATCTTGAAAAGCTTATTTCGTCCCTCTAACCCCAAATGTACCTATAAGTCTCATATGCTTTACCATGGCTTTATTGTGAATCCAGAATCAGGGCAGGAGGTAGACGAGGCCCTTTGTGTTTATATGAAGGCACCAAAGACTTACACCAGGCAAGATGTTGTAGAAATCCAATGTCATAGCGGCCCGGCGGTTATGTCCCAAATACTCGAACTTTGTCTTAAGGCAGGGGCCAGGCTTGCCCTTCCAGGTGAATTTACGAAAAGGGCCTTTCTCAGCGGAAGGATAGATTTGACCCAAGCGGAGGCCCTGAACGATTTGGTATGCGCACAGTCGTCAGGCCTGACTCTTATGAGTATTAAAGGCTTAAAAGGGGCACTGGCAAAACGTATTGAGGCAATAAGGAAAGGGCTTGTGTATTGTCTCTCGGCCTTGGAGGTGGCTATAGATTATCCAGAAGAAGATAGTGAAATATTAAGTGAAAATCATATCATAGAAAGACTGGAGACCGATGTGATAGGCCCTGTTGTTGATCTTATTAAGGCTTACGATGTGGGGGCGATATATCGTTATGGAGCAAAAGTGTTACTTGTCGGAAGGCCCAATGCTGGCAAGTCATCCCTCCTAAATGCCTTGTTATGTGAGGAGCGGGTAATTGTCACGGAGATTCCTGGGACTACAAGGGATATTGTGGAGCAGCAGATAGAAATAGATGGCACGCTGGTAACCCTTATGGATACAGCAGGCATAAGGCAGAGTCCCGATCCAATAGAAGCCATGGGAATAGATAAAATTGTCAAAGTGGCAGCAGTAGCCGATGTCTTTCTTTGGTTAATAGATCCAATACAAGGTGTTGGGGTTGAAGAAGAGGAGGTGGCACGACTTATTGCCTCTTTTGGATCCAAAAAGATTATTGTAGTTGTAAACAAGATAGACAAGGTGAAATATACGGAAATGGGAGAGGTTGAGGAACTTATACGCCAAAGGCTTGCCCAGCTTAAAGGCCTGGATATAGATGACAAAGTTCCTATTTGTTTAGTCTCTGCAAAGACTGGAGAGGGCCTTCAGGAACTGACAGCTACTATCTCCAATGCCCTTTTACAGGATGGAAGAATTAAAGAGATAGATGTAGCCCCAAACATAAGACAGAAACAGGTGCTCCAACATATGAGTTGTTGTCTTGAAAGGGCTATGGGAGGATTTAAAAGAGCCCTGCCTTTGGACGTTATTGCGCTTGACCTCAGACAGGCCCTTAATTTGCTCGGTGAGATTACCGGCGAGACAGCTACAGAAGATATACTTGATCAGATATTTTCTAGCTTTTGCCTCGGTAAGTAATCACTATCAATTTAACCATTCTCAGGAGCCGCCCAGTTACTTGGTTTCAGAGGTGGGCCTGCCAGCAATTTGACTTTTGGCAACTCGAATTACCACATTGGGAGCAACTTCCAGTGAAACTATATTTTCAGAAAGGGCTGCAATCCTGCCAATAATGCCACCCGATGTTATTACTTCGTCACCTTTTTTGAGGGATTTTAGAAATTCTTGATGCTGTTTCTGTTTTTTTTGTTGTGGACGAATGAGAAGAAAATAAAAAATGAGAAATATAACAATTAATGGCAAAAAGGCCATAATAGGATTGCCTTGACCTCCTTGAGCGGCGCCCCCTGGTGGTGGTCCCATTGCATAGACTATCTGAGAAAATGAAAACATTAATCTCTCTCCTTTTTAGATTTTTTTTAGATTAAGGATGGTGTTTTTCT
Organism: uncultured Desulfobacterales bacterium; assembly: GCA_964573805.1. Lineage (GTDB taxonomy): Bacteria > Desulfobacterota > Dissulfuribacteria > Dissulfuribacterales > QOAL01 > JAADCZ01. The sequence continues at coordinate 93,738 of CAZNKP010000006.1, forward strand.
ATCATCTGTTTCTTTTAAGATAGAATTCTTTTTTAAACTCTTCAAACCTGTCTTGCCTGATAGCAGCCCTAATATCTTTCAAAAGCCTCAAGTAATAATGAAGATTGTGTATGGTGTTCAGTCTGTAGGACAACAGTTCTCTAGACATAAACAGATGTCTAAGGTATGCCCTCGAATAGTTTCTGCATGTGTAGCAGTCACAATCTTCGTCCACTGGGCTATCGTCAGAGGCAAAACGAGAATTCTTTATAACAATATGACCGAAGGAAGTAAAGAGCATTCCATTTCTGGCGTTTCTTGTAGGCATAACACAGTCGAACATATCAACCCCAAGAGATACGCATTCTATTATGTCTTCCGGGGTTCCAACACCCATTACATAACAGGGAAAGTAGTCTGGGATAATAGGCCGGCAACAGTCTATTATCTCAAAAAGCAGTCCTTTTGGTTCCCCTACGCTTAAGCCTCCAAGAGCGTAACCGTCGAAGTCTAGGGAAAGGAGTTCTTCGGCATGACGTATTCTTAGGTGCTTGAACATTCCTCCTTGTACTATACCAAAAAGAAGCAGCTCTTCTTTTGTCTTGGCAGAAAGGCACCGCTTGGCCCATCTGGTTGTAAGATTGGTAGCCTCTTTGGTTTCCTGTTCAGGAAAGGGGTAGGGAATACATGTATCCAGGACCATCATAATGTCTGCTCCAAGGTCCTCTTGGATTTCTATGGAAAGTTCCGGAGTAAGTGTGTGGAGGGAGCCGTCTATATGAGAACGAAATATGGCTCCTTTCTCTTTTATTTTTCTGAATGCAGCAAGACTGTAGACCTGGAACCCTCCGCTGTCTGTAAGGATCGGTTTGTGCCAGTTCATGAACCTGTGAAGACCGCCAAGGGACTTTATAAGTCTGTGTCCTGGCCTAAGATAAAGGTGATAGGTATTGCCAAGTATTATTTGTGTTCCCAGATTCAAAAGATCACCCGGTGTTAAGGCCTTGACCGTGGCTTGGGTCCCCACCGGCATGAAGATAGGGGTATTTATTGGTCCGTGTCTTGTCTGAAGTATGCCCGTGCGTGCCCTGGTCTTTGAACATTTGGCACAGACTCTGAAGGTATTTTTCATGAAAGTTGTTCCCTTATCTTATCAAGAAGCCTTTCGTGTATCTGTTCAAAGGGACCGTTTGATAAGACAACGTATACGTCACCTGAACGCATATCCTTTATAATTTGGTTGATGATGTCGGTAGCGTTATCGCATAGGAATGCCTTTTTCCCTCTTTCTCTAAGGTCATCTACCAGTTTTTGTGATGAAAACCTATCATTCTCAGGGGCCTTTTCTGGATCAGGTACCTGCCTTACAAAAATCTTGTCAGCATGGTCAAAGGATGAGACGTAGTAGCTTTGAAATACTGCCCTTCTGCTAGTGTTTGTCCTAGGTTCAAAAATGGCAATAAGGCGGCTGCCTTTATATCTGCCCTTTAAGGCCTCGAGGGTCTCCTGTACAGCTCTGGGGTGATGGGCAAAGTCGTCGATTACTGTTATGTTGCCTATAATCCCTTTTATTTCTTGCCGCCTTCGAATGCCAGGACACCCGGAGATGCCTTTTATAACCGGATTCAGGTTTAAGCCAAGGCTATGACAAAGCGCCATAACAGACAGAGCATTTAGGGCGTTGTGTTTGCCCGGGAGCTTCATCTCGACCTTATGGTTTTGCCCATTAGGGTCTGTAGCCCAAAAGGTTGTGTTTTTTTCTCCAATCTCGACATTTCTAAGGCGCCAGTCAGCCTTTTCATGAAGGCCATACGTGATCACCTTGCATTTGGCATGACATGCCGCCTCCATAACTGTATTCCAGTCTCGGCAGACAACAAGTATTCCTTTTCGTGGTAAGAGGCTGGCGAATTTAGAAAATGATTCTTTTATCTGTTGGAGAGAGTTGAAGATGTCAGCATGGTCAAACTCTATACTTGTGATAATTGCACCAAAGGGTTTGTAGAACAGAAACTTGGATACTTTTTGAAAGAAACTCGAATCATATTCGTCTCCCTCAATTACAAACCATTCTCCAGTGCCTGTTCCAAACCCCCTTTTTTTTTGTAAGGGTACCCCTCCTATCATGAATCCAGGCTCCAGGTTGCAGGCCTCAAGGGCTGAAAGCAAAAGGGTGGATGTAGTAGTTTTCCCATGAGTCCCGGTTACAACCAGTGGTCTCTTTTCGCTTAGGAAAAAGTGGCCCATGGCTTCGGGAAAGGACATATATGGGATATCGTTTCCAAGTACGTAACAAGCCTCTGGATTATCTTTTGTGATGACGTTTCCAATAATGACTAGGTCTGGACAAGTCTCGATCACATTCTGGGCCTTGTAACCCTTGAACACTTTGATGCCAAGTCTTTTTAATACGCTGTTCATGGGCTCGTAACAGCCAGAATCAGAACCGCAGACCTGATACCCCTTTTCTTGCAGAAGACCAGCAAGAGCGGCCATGCCAGTGCCACAAATTCCCATGAGATAGATACGCTTTGTCTTTTTTATTTGACTCATCTTTTGAATTGCTCCCTAAACTAGCCACTATACTAACAGTGGTAATTTCAAACAATGTTTGGGATTTTATTGGGCAATTTTTATGCGTTATGAAGAAGACATCAAAAGAGAAGTCTTGTAATTTCAGTTGCAAATTGATAGTTTAGACCTCCTATGAAAAAAGATAAATGGGCTGCAATCGACCGGGCTAGAAGGCTTCTTGGCCTTACGGAAAAGGCCTCCAGGAACGAAATTAGACAAGCATATATGAGGGCATGTAAACTAAACCATCCGGACAGATTTGGAGATACCCCGGATACAGAGGAAAAGATGGCCCTTTTGAACAGCTCGTACAAGCTTCTTATGGAGTATGCGGATAACTACCGCATGAGTTTTTTGCCTAATGAAGACGGGATGGATGATGCTGATTGGTGGTTTTATCACTTTGGTCAGGATCCAATTTGGGCAGGTGAAAAAGAGGATTAAGATATGGCTTTGGTTGTACAAAAGTTTGGAGGAACGTCTGTTGCCAACTGTAATAGGATTAAAAGGGTGGCAGATAGGGTAATCAGACGTAAAAAACAGGGCGATGATGTGGTCGTAGTGCTATCTGCAATGGCGGGTCAGACCAACTACCTTATCTCCCTTGCTTTAGAGATGCAGAACCAGCCAGATAAGCGGGAAATGGATGTGCTTCTTGCCACAGGTGAGCAGGTGACCATTTCTCTTTTTTCTATGGCGGTTAAGGCCCGCGGATTTGATGCAGAATCATTTCTGGGCTACCAGATACCAATAGAGACGGATACTGCTCATACCAAGGCCCGAATCAAAAATATACCTACCGATAAGCTAAAGAGGGCCATTGACCAGGGGAAAATCCCGGTAGTTGCAGGCTTCCAAGGGGTGGATGATATGGGGGATATTACAACCCTTGGACGAGGAGGCTCTGACACTACTGCTGTTGCAGTAGCTGTGGCCCTTAATGCAGATGTATGTGAAATTTATACAGACGTGGACGGAGTTTACACGACTGATCCAAACATATGTCCTGCTGCAAGAAAGATAGACAAGATTTCCTATGAAGAAATGCTGGAAATGGCAAGTTTAGGGGCAAAGGTCCTAGAGATACGTTCTGTAGAATTCGCAATGCGTTACAATATGCCCTTGCATGTAAGGTCAAGTTTTACAGAGAAGCCTGGTACAATGGTGGTCAAGGAGGACGAGTCAATGGAAGATGTATTGGTTTCTGCAGTAACCTACAGCAGAGATGAGGCGCGGATTACAGTAAAAAAGGTGCCAGACAAGCCTGGTATAGCTGCAAGTCTGTTCAACCCCATATCAGAGGCTAACATAGTAGTAGATATGATCATCCAAAATACCAGAGAAGGTAACCTCACTGATATGACCTTCACAGTGCCCAAGGGAGATTACGAGCAGGCGATGGATATTGTGCAGAAGACTGCCAAGGAAATAGGGGCGGAAAGCGTAGCAGGTGATAAAGGAATATCAAAGGTCTCCATAGTTGGAGTTGGCATGAGGAATCATGCAGGGGTAGCAAGCAAGATGTTCGATATTCTGGCTAAGCATGGAGTCAATATTCTTATGATAAGCACTTCTGAGATAAAGGTATCTTGTATAATAGATGAGAAGTTTACAGAACTTGCAGTTCGTGCATTACATGAAGGCTTTGGCTTAGATAAAGAAAAGTAGCTGATCTTTTATTAAGAGGTGCCTTTTATGAGTAGAACGGTTGAGATCTATGATACAACCCTTAGAGATGGGACCCAGGCAGAAAATTTTAATCTTTCTGTTGAAGACAAGATAAGAATAGCACAAAAACTGGACGAACTCGGTATCGATTACATTGAAGGTGGTTGGCCTGGATCAAATCCAAAGGATCAGCAATTTTTTTCCGAAATAAAACAGTATCCTATGAGGCATAGCAGGATTGCAGCCTTTGGTTCTACCCATCCTGCCAAGAATAAGGCAGAAGAGGATCCAAATCTTAGGGCACTTGTGGCCTCTGGAGCCCCTGTGATAACTATCTTTGGTAAGAGTTGGGACATACACGTTAAGGATGCACTTAGGATTAGTCTAGAAAGAAATTTAGAGATCATAGAAAGTTCCCTGCATTATCTGAGGCAGAGGGTAGAGACCCTTTTTTATGATGCAGAGCATTTTTTTGATGGTTTTAAGGCAGACAGAGACTATGCCCTTGCGACCATCAAGAGGGCCAGAGATGCTGGGGCCGAGTGTCTTGTGCTTTGTGACACCAATGGTGGCACATTACCTAATGAGATTGTAGAGATTGTGAAGAGTGTACAGGAGTCTCTCGGTAAGGATGTCCAATTGGGTATTCACTGTCATAACGATTCCGAAATGGCAGTTGCCAACTCGGTCATGGCAGTACAGGCTGGGGTAAGGCAGGTTCAGGGAACGATGAATGGTTTTGGGGAGAGGTGTGGAAATGCAAATCTTTGTTCCATATTGCCTGCCCTTGTCCTAAAGCTTGGCTACAGGTGTGAGGCTGGGAAGAATCTTGCCAAACTGACATCAATTGCAAGGTTTGTATATGAAATAGCAAATCTGGCACCAAACAAGTATCAGCCCTATGTAGGGGCAAGTGCATTTGCGCACAAAGGTGGCATACATGTTAGCGCGGTCCAAAGGAATCCAGAGACATACGAACATATACGTCCTGAACTCGTTGGTAATGTGCAAAGGATACTAGTGTCAGATCTTGCTGGAAAGAGCAATGTGCTTGCCAAGGCCAAACAGTTTGGACTGGATATCTCTAGTGATGATCCTTTAGTGCTTGAGATAGTATCAAGGCTTAAGGAGCTAGAGGCCCAAGGATTTCAGTTTGAAGGGGCTGAGGCCTCTTTTGAGCTTCTTATGAGAAGGGCAAGTGGAACGGCTAGAAAATATTTTGATCTTGTTGCCTTCAGGGTTATAGACCAAAAATGTAAAGAAGATGAACCTCCTCAGGCCGAAGCAACTGTCATGGTCCGTGTAGGCGGTAAGGTGGAGCATACAGCGGCCGTAGGCAACGGGCCTGTCAATGCCCTTGACAATGCAATAAGAAAGGCCTTAGAGACCTTTTATCCGCAGTTAAAAGAAATGACCTTGGCTGATTATAAGGTCAGGGTCTTGCCAGACAGCCCGGGCACAGGCGCAAAGGTTCGTGTGCTTATCGAGTCAAAGGATTCTGGAGACAAATGGGGGACTGTTGGTGTATCCCATGATATAATTGAGGCAAGCTGGCAGGCCCTTGTAGATGGTATTTGTTACAAGCTATTAAAGGATGAAAAAAGTACATCCTGAGCCTTTTCTTATAGATGTAAAAGGTATCGTTATATTCGGAATTATATTGATTACTGCTATTGTTGTTCGGCACCTTATCATTAACGTTGACTTTGGAAGCTTTCAAAAGGAGCACATTCAACTTTGCAGGCTGTGTCCAGATCAACCTGTATCTGATTTCCGTTTAACACTTCTTGGTAAAAGATCAGACATTAACAAGGCCTCATATGAGGAGCTTATAATGGTTCCTGGAATTGGTGAAAAAACAGCCCAAAAAATTCTGCAATTCAGACAAGATGTGGGCTTCATACTTGATTTGAATGAACTTCTTATTCCATACGGACCGCTTGATTCTATGACATTGGCGTGTCTAAAGAGACGCTTCAAACAGTCATTTTGATTATCCTGGTTTTGTGACCTGGCTTGTCTGTTCTCTTAGTATCTACTCACAAAATTCCTTGATAACAAGTTCCTCTTTTTTTGTGAAAAATCAAAAAATAGAATGTCTGCCTGCCAAATATTCTTATGGTGATTTATAAAAAGCAGGCCTAAAAGCATCTAATTTGAATTGTGCAAATTGTGCAATCTTTGTAAAATAAATTATTTTATTTTAAATAATTTTTGGTTGATTTTTTATTTTTGCGTGTTATTATTAATCAAAAATAGATATGCGCTAACTAGTTTGCACAATTTGCACAATGAATAATTCTAGAAAGCCATATACGGTAGCGGTCTTTGGATGTGGCAACGTCCTGTTTGGAGATGATGGTGTCGGCCCAAGGGTGATTGAAGCGCTTGGTGGAGATAGTCTGCCCGATTTTGTCTTGGTTGAAGATGTGGGAACTGGTATACGAGAGCGTCTTTTTGATTATCTGCTGGATCCTGTTATCTGCCCGGATCTCATAATCATAGTGGATGCCGTAGATTTTGCTGGAACGCCCCCAGGTACAGTTTTAGAGCTTAGGCCTACAGAGATTCCTGCGCGAAAGGTGCACGATTTTTCTCTGCATCAATTCCCTACGGTTAATATGTTGGCCGAGTTGGAAGAGAGTTCCGGTATAGAAATAAAAATCTTGGCTGTACAGGTGGGATCTGTTCCAGACTATGTAAGGCCCGGTCTGTCAGAGCCTGTCGTAGGAGCGGTAGAACGGGTTTGCGAAATAATTATGAAATTGGTTCGAAACAAGATCAATAGAGAGGTAAATAGCCATGATCTACGAGTTTCGTGTTATTGATCTGGCAGAGGAGTTTGGTGTTCATAGAAATACCATCCGCAACTGGATCAAGTCTGGTGCCATCCCTGCTAAGGAAGGGCCAGGGCGCCGTTATCTCATGGATTGGTCGGATTACCAGCGCCTATGTGAAAAGTTCGGTAAGACCCCCAGAATGCCACGTACTGGAGTTGTGCAACAATCTGAAAAGGAACAAGGTCCTCCGGCCATAGAGCTTGAGGCTGCAGGCAGCAAGATCTATCCAGATGCTACATGGGCAGATATTTGTCTCACTTGCGGAACCTGTGCCAGTGCTTGTCCAATAGCAGGAGTGGATGGGTTGGATCCTCGCAAAATTGTCCGTATGGCTGCTCTTGGTTTGACAGATGAGCTTATGAATACGGATTGGATATGGAAATGCACCATGTGTGCTAAGTGCGAAGAGGCCTGTCCGATGGATGTAAAGATTGTCCAGCTTATCAGAAAGATTCGTTCTATGAGGCCTCGGGATCAGGTCCCTGGCCCCATACATAAAGGTGTAGTCAATTGCTTGGAGAGGGGCAACAACCTCGGCATACCAAAAGATGATTTCCTCTTTCTCCTGGAAGACCTCGGCGACGAACTTGCTGAGGAGTGTTGCCCCGGATTCTCCACTCCAGTAGATGTGCGTGGCTCTAGGATACTTGTAACTGTCAACTCTAAAGAGCCATTTGCAGAACCAGAGGATATGAAGTGGTGGTGGAAGATCTTCTATGCTGCAGGGGAGTCTTGGACCATTTCTTCAGAGAATTGGGAGGGGGTTAATTGGGGGCTTTTCTCCGGGGATGATGAGGCCCTTAAGACTATAGTGGGCCGGATAGTTGATAATATGAAGCGTTTAAACTGTGAGGGATTGCTCTTGCCGGAGTGAGGCCATGCATACTTTGCAACCCGGTACGGGTTGACCAGATGGTTCCCTGAAATCTTGGAAAAGTACAAGATTTACTCCGTTTTTGATCTCCTTTTGGAATATTATAACGAAGGTCGAATTACTATAAATAATGAAATTCATAAACAGCGCACCACGTATCACGATCCATGTAACTATGGCAGAAAATCCCTTAAAACCTTTGGGCGTGGTTATTTTGAGGAAGGCCGGATAATTACTAGGGCATGTGCTCCGAATTTTGTGGATATGGAGCCAAACAGAGAGGGTAACTACTGTTGCGGTGCCGGTGGAGGGGCCTGGGCGATGCCCTTTAAGACCGAGCGGGTTTTCTATGGCAGGATAAAGGCACGGCAGATTCAAGAAACCGGAGCAGAGTTGGTGATCGCCCCATGCCATAATTGCCGTGATCAAATAAAGAAATCCCTTAATCAGGAATATCAGCTGGGTATTGAGGTGAAGTACTTGTGGGAGCTGGTTGCAGATTCCTTAGTGCTTCCTGTGAAGAATTAATAGACAGTAATGTCATCTTATAGACCTTAAAGAATTCAAGGAGGAATGCAATGGCAGGCACAGAAAAGGTCGGTTCAGTCATGGTTGTAGGTGGAGGAGTGGCGGGTATCCAGGCTGCTCTCGATTTGGCTGACTCTGGCTACTTCGTATATCTCATTGAAAGAAGTGGCGCCATAGGTGGTGCCATGGCCCAGCTGGACAAGACATTTCCCACCAACGATTGCGCCATGTGAATACTCGCACCCAAGTTGGTTGAGTGCGGTCGGCACTTAAATATAAAACTCATGACATTGTGCGAGGTTATGGATGTGACCGGCACAGAAGGCAATTTTACTGTAGATATCAAGGAATATCCTAGGTATGTAGATATAGACAAGTGCATTGCCTGTGGTATCTGTGCGGAAAAGTGTCCCAAAAAGGTAGAAGATGAATACAATGCGGGCACTTCCAAACGCAAGGCAATCTATGTTAAGTATGCCCAGGCAGTGCCTCTTAAGTATCAGATAGATCCAGAGCATTGTATAAGGCTAAACAAGCCAGGAAAATGTGGCTTTTGTGAAAAATTTTGTCCCTCTGGTGCCATCAACTTCGATGACAAAGAAAAATTTCACACTATAAATGTGGGATCTATTATTCTTGCCCCAGGTTTTGACTGCTTTGATCCTAAAGAGGCTGGGGTCTGGGGATATGGACGTTATCCCAACGTTATTACCTCCATGCAGCTAGAGCGCTACTTATCAGCTTCGGGCCCTACAGAAGGACATCTTGTACGTCCCTCTGATGGAAAACCAGTGCGCAAAATGGCCTTTCTACAATGCGTGGGTAGCAGAGACCATAACCGTTGTTCCAATGAGTATTGCTCTTCAGTGTGTTGTATGTATGCCATAAAGGAGGCAGTAATTGCAAAAGACCATGTGGAAGGACTAGATGCTACCATTTTCTTTATGGATATGCGTACCTTTGGAAAGGATTTTGAACGCTATTACGAGAACGCCAAGACACAGCATGGCATCAGATTTGTTAGGTGCAGAGTCCATGGCGTTGAGCCGCATGGTCCGGACGGAGATTTACGGCTTCATTATATCAACGAAGAAGGTAGGCAAATAGAAGAATATTATGACTTGGTAGTGCTTTCAGTTGGCCTGGAGACCCCGCAACAGGTGAAGGAACTGGCTGCAAAGATTGGCATTCAGCTCACTCCCCATAACTTTGCTGCTACCAGTGCTTTTTCTCCGGTGCTTACCTCCCGGCCCGGAATATTCACCTGCGGGGCCTTTGCAGGTCCAAAGGACATACCCCAGTCGGTCATGGAAGGATCTGCTGCTGCTGCCGGAGTGGCAGACCTGTTGGCCCCAGCTCGTTACAGCCTTACCCAAGAAAAGAGTTTCCCACCTGAGAAAGATGTCTCTGGCCAGGAGCCTAAAATCGGTGTTTTTGTCTGCCATTGCGGCTCTAATATTGCCGGAGTAGTGGATGTGGAGGCAGTAGCTGATTATGCAGCTACTTTGCCGGGAGTTGTTCATGTAGAGAGGAATCTCTTTACATGCTCTCAGGATACCCAAGACCTTATGAAAAAACGGATAGAGGAGCACGGTCTCAATAGGATTGTTGTAGCCGCGTGTACCCCGAGAACTCACGAGCCTTTATTCCGCGAGACGATCAAGGCAGCCGGCCTTAACGAATATCTTTTGGAAATGGCTAACTTGCGCAACCATGATTCTTGGGTTCACTCAGCTGATCCGGCAAAGGCCACTGAAAAGGCCAAGGATCTGGTCAGAATGGCAGTTGCCAAGGTGGCACTCCAAGGCCCGCTTAAGGCCGAAAGTGTAGGAATCACGCCTGCGGCTTTGGTTGTTGGTGGTGGTCTTTCTGGAATGGAGAGTGCTCTTAGTTTGGCAAACCAGGGATTTGAAGTGCACCTTGTGGAAAAACGCAAATACCTTGGGGGGAATGCAAGACATCTTAATCACACATGGACCTATGAAGATATTCCCCGTTATCTAGAGAGACTTATAAAGAGAGTAACCGAGAATCCTCTCATTCGCCTATATTTAGAAAGTGAAGTGGTTAGTGCCAAAGGCTTTGTAGGTAATTTTGTAACGACTGTTAAACAAAAAGGTCAGAAAAGGGAGATAAAACATGGCATTGGCATAATAGCTACTGGTGGTAAAGGTTATCGTCCAGAAGGCGAATATGGTTATGGCGAATATGAAGAGGTCTTTACTGCCATAGAATTTGATGCAGTTAAGAAGGCAGGAGACTTTCGGGTGAAACGAGGCCGTACTTTTGTCTTTGTCCAGTGTGTAGGTTCGAGACAAGAGGACAGGATGTATTGCTCTAGGGTATGTTGTACCCATTCTGTCCAGGCTGCCATAGAACTGAAAAAGGAAGATCCATCTCGTTCCGTTTATATCCTCTACAGGGATATGAGGACTTACGGTCAGCGTGAAGCCCTCTTCAAAGAGGCCCGTATGCTCGGGATAGTTTTTATTAACTACGAACTCCATGGAAGGCCTAAGGTTAAGAAGGGTAAGCAGGGATTAGTGATCGAGGTCTGGGATCATGTGCTACACAGGCCCCTTGTTATCAATGCTGATATCTTAGTCCTAGCTACTGCGATTGTGCCAGATCCTGCCAGCAAGGATTTGGCCAAGCTTTACAAGGTGCCTGTGGATTCAGATGGCTTTTTCCAGGAGGCACATGCCAAACTCCGGCCTGTAGATTTTTCTGTAGATGGTCTTTATATGGCTGGCCTTGCCCATTATCCCAAGCCGGTGGAAGAGGCAATAGCCCAAGCCAAAGCCGCTGCCGCAAGAGCGGCTTCTGTCCTGTCTAGAAAAGAGATCCCGCTTGAGGCCACCAAGGCTGAGGTGGTTACTGATAAGTGCGATGGATGTGGGTTGTGCATAGATGTATGTCCTTATCAGGCTATAAGCTTGTTGGAGGGCATTGATGAACAGGGGCGGCCTTGGAAGCGTATAGAGATAAATAAGGCGCAGTGTAAGGGATGTGGCCTATGTCAAGGGACTTGTCCCAAGGATGGGGTCTATGTTGCAGGATTTTCATCTCAGCAGCTTAAAGCCCAGATAGAGGCGGCCTTGGCAGCTTAAGTGCCTATTGAACTATAACTTAAATAGGAGAAAGTCTATCATGAGTTACGAACCCAAGATTATAGCATTTTGTTGCAACTGGTGTTCCTATGCTGCAGCAGACTTGGCTGGGATTTCGCGTATGCAGTATCCGCCAAACGTAAGAATTATAAGGGTTATGTGCTCTGGCATGGTGCACCCGGATATGGTGCTAGAGGCCTTAGAGAAGGGTGCCGACGGGGTCATGGTGCTTGGGTGACATCTTGGTGAGTGTCATTACCAGGATGGTAATTACAAAGCACTTTCTAGGGCGCAGATGGTAGAGGATGTGTTGGAAGATTTTGGATACGAACGGGAGCGGTTTATGATTGCCTGGTGCTCTGCAGCGGAACCAGACAAATTTGTTGAAGCAGTCACGAAGATGACCAAAAGAGTCAAATCCCTTGGGCCTCATCGCCATAGTTTGGCTGCGGCTTAAGGACTGAGACAGGACCTAAAAGGAGTCAATCATGTCAGTCAAAGTTGCAGAAGAATGGTTGAGTGCATGTTCAGGCTGCGAGATCGCAATCCTCAACATTGGGGAAGACCTAATAGAGTTGCTAGGTAATCTCGACTTTGTACACATGCCTGTGCTCATGGATCATAAATATTACGGTCAAAAGGGTAGTGAAGAGCACTTGGATATTCCCGAAGCCGATATTGGGATAGTTTCTGGGGCAGTAGCAAACGAGGAACACCTAGAGGTGCTGGAGAAGATGAGGCAACGCTGTCGTATCCTTATTGCCCTTGGCACCTGTGCTACCCACGGAGGCATACCTGCGCTACTGAATTGTTGGACAACAGATGAGGCCCTTGAAACCATTTTTCATACCCCTACAACTGAAGATATTTCCGCTTATCCAGATAACGGTGTGCCAGCGCTTTTGGATCGTGTATATGCAGTTGATGAAAAGGTAAAGGTTGATTTGCTGGTCCCAGGCTGTCCTCCTAATCCTCTCCACATTGCCGGGGTCTTAGACGCCCTGCTTAAAGGTGAGACCCCGGCACTTCCTGAAAAGAGCGTATGCGATACCTGTCCTACTATGAGATCTGGCAAGGGTGGAGTGAAAAAGGTGAAAAGATTTTTGGAAAATGCCGTCTATGACCCGGAAGAGCCTCTTGATAGGATGCAGTGTCTGCTAGAACAAGGGTTTATGTGTATGGGGCCGGTTACTGCCGCAGGATGTGCATCCGGCGGTGCACCGCGCTGTATCGCAGCCAGGGTGCCATGTCGTGGTTGTTTTGGTCCGGTTCGTCCAGACGGTAACCAGATGCTCGACATGATGAACGCCCTTGCTAGCAATGGCATAGATTGGAGATCAGTGGTAGACAGGCGTTCCCTTCTCCGATTTTCAGGGGCTCACGGACTTCTGAGACCCATTAGCCGTAAGTGATGATACGGAGGTTCTAATTATGACTAAGATTATAAAGATACAGCCGGTGACCCGTATAGAGGGACACGCCAGCATTGCGATACACCTGGATGATGAGGGAAATGTCAGGGATACCAGACTCCATATCATGTCCCTCAGAGGTTTTGAAAAATTTATAGAAGGTCGTCCTGCTGAAGAGGTGCCAAGAATCGTAAATAGGATTTGTGGTATCTGCCCCTGGATGCACCATTTAGCCGCATGTAAGGCAGTGGATGGCTGTTTTGGAGTAACTCCTCCGCCTGCTGGAAACAGGCTTCGGGAGCTGTGTCAGATTATGGCGCACATAAGCGATAAGATCCTTCATTTTTTCTTTTTGGCAGCTCCGGACTTTGTCATGGGCCCTGATAGCGACTATGCAGTTAGGAATGTCATAGGTATTGTGAAGCAGGCCCCTGAGTTGGCATCAAAAGTGGTAAAAATGCGCCAGCTTGGCCAAAAGATGCTCGAAGGCTTTGCAGGAAAATCTATTCATCCAATTGCAGGGGTCACGGGCGGTTTTTCAAAGCCCATGACTGAAGAGGAAAGGAAGGATCTTTTGGAGGGGGCTGGAAAGTTGTTGGATTTTTCTCTTTATGCCCTTGATTATGCAAAAGATGCAGTATTTAGCCGGTACGAGGACATGATTAAGGGACTTGGTTCTATAAAAACGGGTTTTCTTGGCACAGTGGATCAAGAAGGAAGCCTGCGTCTGTATGACGGTAGGCTCAGGCTTATGAAGCCTGATGGCTCGATTAGCGAGTTTTCCCCAGAGGACTATACGGATTACATCTGTGAATACGTAGTACCATGGTCTTATGCCAAGATGCCCTATGCAAAGGTGTGGGAAGAGGGTTTCTCCTTGGATCTTGACTCCCCAAAAGGGGTTTACAGGGCAAATACTCTTGCTAGAATCAATGTCGCCGACAAGATCTCTACTCCCCGGGCACAGGAGGCGTTGGAAGAATTTAGGGATAAGTTTGGCCGTCCAGCGCAAAGCACCTTGCTTTATCACTGGGCAAGGCTTATCGAGTTGATCTACGTATGTGAGCGTAGTGTTGAGTTATTAAATCATCCAGAGATAACAGATCCAAATGTACGGACACGGGCCACTCCAAAGGCCGGCAGAGGGGTTGGATGTGTAGAGGCCCCAAGAGGTACCCTTATCCATGATTATGTAACGGATGATAATGGCTGTATCGTCAAGGCAAATATGATAGTAGGTACTACTCACAACATTGCACCTATGAATCTCAGTGTAGGCCGGGCAGCCAAGTCGCTCATAAAAAACGGCAAGTATGATCAGGGGCTGCTCAACAAGATCGAGATGGCTGTCCGGGCCTATGATCCGTGAATTTCCTGTGCTACACACCGTCTGGATGGCGGTATTCCTTTGACTCTTTCTATATTGGATAGCCAGGGAAAGCTCGTTGAAAAGATAGAGGCATAGAGCCAGGAGGCATCACATGAGTGAAAAAGAGAGAAAAAAAGAACGTAGAAAGGTCAAGGCAGAATGCCCAAGTTGTGCCTGCGGTTATATTGGACATATGACTGTTGACGAGCTAAGGGAGCGGGCTGTAGGCGAAGAGTTTGATGCGAGGTGTCCGGTATGCCGACAAATCCACTTGACCAGAGAAGAGATTGAAGAGCTGGAAAAATGTAAAATTACAGATACAGAACAATTCCAGCAGATAAAGAAGGAGGCCGAGGCCTGATATATTTTTATGTGTCATGTCACAGGATCCTATGAAAGAGGATCCTGTGATTTAAAAGTTTATTTTTTTACAGATCCTGTTATTAGCTATTTGACTTCTATAGCCTTTAGTAATCTTGGACCGGTCTCAGGCTTTTTTTACAATTTTGCAGGGACAGGTCTTCTCAAGCAAGGTAATCTGTAACACTTGCTTCCTCCTTACTTTCTTCCCTTAAATTATTTTAATGTTTCTGTGACAACTACTTGCCTATTTAAGACCAGCGATCTCAATGTTTTTATTTTTATTCTCTCATAAGCAGCGATTTTTATTAGATAAATGGCCTTTTTTGAGATTTGTTTGCATATCTCGTTCCAGGTATTCGTTATATATATTTATAAAGTTTTCTGTAATTACTTAATATCAATTGATAATTTTTGACGAGTAAGCTCTTGACATAATCGTAAAATGAGTGAATAATCCTTCAGTTTTTTATCTATAGTTTTAACTGAAAAAATCCATAAAGGGGGAGTTAGAGTCATGAGTGATAGTGCAAAGACCATTGAAAGTCTTCTTTCTGAACAGCGGGTCTTTCGTCCTTCTAGGAAGGCCCAGATGACTGCCCATGTCAAAAGTATGAAGGAATATCGAGAGCATTACAAGAGGGCTATGGAAGATCCCGCATCTTTCTGGGGGAAAAGGTCAGAAGAACTCATTTCATGGGATAGAAAATGGAGGACAGTAGTTAGGTATGATTTTCACAAACCCAAGATAGAGTGGTTTATTGGTGGAAAATTAAATGCCTCCTATAACTGTCTGGATCGTCATCTGACAGATGGTCGACGTAACAAAGCGGCCATTATTTGGCAGGGTGAGCCAGATGATGATGTAAAGGTATATACCTATCAGATGCTTCACACAGAAGTATGCCGTTTTGCCAATGTGCTCAAAAAACATGGTGTAAAGAAGGGTGACAGGGTTTCTATATATCTGCCAATGATTCCGGAGTTACCCATTGCAATGCTGGCCTGTGCCAGGATTGGTGCCATGCATAGTGTAGTTTTTGCAGGTTTCAGTGCGTTAAGTCTCCAAAACAGGATTCAGGATTGCCAAGCCAAGGTCCTTATTACTGCAGACGCGGTCCTCAGGGCAGGAAAGACAATTCCTCTCAAGCCAAATGCAGACGAGGCATTAAAGGAGTGTCCAACGGTTGAAAAGTGCATAGTTGTAAGACGTGCAGGCAACGATATAGATATGAAAAAGGGGAGGGATTCTTGGTGGCATGACGAGATGGCAGCCGACGATATCGATGACAAATGTGATCCGGTATCAGTGGGCTCTGAAGACATCTTGTTTATCCTCTATACAAGTGGAAGCACAGGTAAGCCAAAGGGTGTCATTCATACTACAGGTGGCTATCTCACCTATGCAGCCCATACCACCCAATGGGTCTTTGATATGAAGGATGAAGACGTATACTGGTGTACTGCAGATATTGGCTGGATCACAGGTCATACCTATATCGTATATGGGCCTCTCGCTCTTGGGGCAACTTCTTTGATGTTTGAGGGTGTTCCCACCTATCCTGCTCCAGACCGTTTTTGGCAGATAGTTGAAAAATTCAAGGTAAACACCTTTTATACGGCTCCTACAGTAATACGTGCGTTGATGAGGGAAGGTACCGAGTGGACAGAGAAACACGATCTTTCGAGCCTAAAGCTCCTTGGCACAGTTGGTGAGCCAATTAATCCAGAGGCTTGGATGTGGTATCACCAATATATAGGAAAGGGGAAATTGCCTATCGTGGACACCTGGTGGCAGACAGAAACAGGTGGCATTCTTATTTCTCCTTTACCATTTGCAACTCCGCTCAAACCAGGTTCTGCTACTCTTCCACTTCCTGGAGTGGATGCAGATATATTCAGGGAAGACGGAAGCCGCGCTTCGGTGAACGAGGGTGGCCATCTTGTTATCAAAAGGGCATGGCCTGGAATGCTTAGAGGGGTTTTTGGAGATCCTGAACGATTTAAAAAGACCTATTTTGAACGGTTTCCTGGGGTCTATGATGCAGGTGATGGTGCAAGAAGAGATGAAGATGGTTACTTCTGGATAATGGGGCGTCTTGATGATGTTATTAATGTTTCAGGGCATCGCATGGGGACTGCTGAAATAGAATCGGCCTTGGTGGCACATCCGGCTGTAGCAGAGGCAGCTGTAGTTGGAATGCCCCATCCTGTCAAGGGGCAGGCTATCTATGCATATGTTACACTAAAATCTGGTGAAAAAGAGAGTGAAAAGCTAATCAAGGAACTGCGTTCCTGGGTTAGAAAAGAGATTGGACCCATTGCCACTCCAGAGGTTATCCAGTTTGCTCCAGGTCTTCCAAAGACTAGGAGCGGGAAGATAATGAGAAGGATATTAAGAAAGATTGCTGCAGGAGACTATAAAGATTTTGGAGATACCTCTACCCTTGCTGATCCTTCCGTGGTGGATGACCTTATTGAGGCAAGAAAGGCCATGATGAAGGATTAACAAGAGAGCAATTATTAATTGAGCAAGAAAAAGGCCCCCTATGCTTATATAAGGGGCCTTTATTTTCTTTACAGGTAGGTTCCTATGACAAAGCAAGATAAACAGGATGTCCATTCAGTAACTCCAGAGGTAATAATCGATTTTTTAAAAAATACCATACCCTTTAATGAGTTGGATGAGGCTTCCCTTATGAAGGTTGCCCAGAACTGTATAATAGACTTTTTCCCAAAGGGTACCATGATCTTTAAACAGGATGAAACAGAGGTCGAATATCTTTACATCATTCAGAAAGGGGGAGTGAAAATATATCTGAAAGATGAAGAGGGAATGATCACCTTAAAGGATTTCCGAGGTGAAGGTTCATATATTGGTGCCCTTCCAATTATTCAAGGAACCAGGGCAAATCTGAATGTGGAGACAGTGGAAGATACCTTTTGTTTTCTTTTAAAGAAAGAAGTCTTTCTGGAACTGATAGAAGATAATCCTAAATTTGCCCAATACTATCTCAAAAGTTTTTCTGAAAAATTTCTTCGTACTGCATATCAAGAATTAAGACAGCACAGGGTTGCCCCTAGGACTGAGGGAACCTTGTATATGTTTAGTGTCCATGTAGGAGACTTGGTAAAAAGTGAACCCAAGACAATAGCAGCCACAGATTCCATTAAGCTTGCTGCTGCCAGGATGGCTGAATATCATATTGGTTCCCTGCTTGTTACAGATGAGAAGGGTGATGTAATTGGAATAGTGACTGACAAGGATCTGCGGACCAAGGTGGTTGCTCAGGGAAGGGCGGTTTCAGAACCTGTAGTCAATATTATGGCTAGTCCGGTTGAAAAGATTAGCAGTCACAAAGTCTGTTTTGACGCCCTTCTTACCATGATGTCAAAGCAGATCCACCATCTGGCTGTTGAAAAGCAGGGTAAGATAATAGGAGTTATAACATCCCACGATATAATGGTCCTTCAGGGAAGCTCTCCTCTTTATCTCTTTAGGGAGATAGTAAGTCAAAGGAGCATAGAAGGTCTTTATCCCCTTTCTCAGAAGGTGCCTTTAATTGTACGTACATTGATAGAAGAGGGTGCAAAGCCAAACAACATTACAAGGATGATAACCATCCTAAACGATCATATTTTAGACAAGCTATTAAGTCTAATGATTGAAAAATACGGTGCCCCTCCTGTTTCTTTTTGCTGGCTTTTAATGGGTAGTGAAGGGAGAAAGGAGCAGACCTTCAGGACAGATCAGGATAACGCAATCCTGTACCAAGATCCGTTAGAACCGCCAAAAAAGAGGGAGGCCCAAGAATACTTTTCTGCCTTTGGCAAGGAGGCCATCGAGCATTTGGTAAAATGTGGCTATCCACGTTGCCCTGGGGATATAATGGCTTCCAACCCTAAGTGGTGTCAGCCTTATTCGGTCTGGGAGTCATATTTTGACGAATGGATCTTGAGGCCAGAGCCCAAACAGGTAATGCATGCTGCCATATTTTTTGATTTCAGACCGGGCTATGGCAATCTTGATCTGGGAGTCAGGCTTAGAGACCATCTTACAGATATTGCCAAGAGACAAGAGATATTTCTTCTTCATCTGGCCAAGAACTGCCTAGAAAGCAGGCCGCCATTGACCTTTTTTAGAAATTTTATTGTCGAGAAGGATGGCGAACACAAAAATAGGCTGGATATAAAAAAGCGAGGCCTTGTTCCTTTTGTAGATTTTGCAAGGCTTTTGTCTCTTAAGTTTGGTATCAAAGAGACTAACACTGTAGAAAGGCTTAGGCTTTTATACGAGGCTGAACATATTTCAAAGGAGCTTTACACCGAGACTGTTGAGGCCTATGAATTTCAAATGCAGATAAGGTTTGTCCATCAGCTTCAAATGATGGAGGAAGGACTTCAACCAGATAACTATATAAATCCCTCGGATCTAACAGATTTGGAAAAACAGACTTTAAAGGAGGCCTTTGCGGTTATTTCAAGGCTCCAGGCCATTATAAAGGATATGTTTCCTCTAATATAAAGAGGCTGCCTCTTTATGGATCTGTTCAGGATATTAACAACATTTTTTAGAAAAAAGAGGCATCCGGTCCTTGAGGACAACCATTTTTATTTTCAGAATTTCGATCAGGACAGACCTTTAAATGAATACGAATTTGTAGTCTACGATTCGGAACTTACAGGACTTAATCCTAGAAAGGATGAGATAGTTTCTCTGGGTGCAGTCAGGATAAGGGATCTGAAAATTATTCCCCAAGAAAACTTTTATTGCTTTGTGAAGCCAAAAGGGAGCCTCCCCAAAGATAGCACCCTTATTCACCGAATAACCCCTGGGCAAATAGAAAATGCCCCTTCTATTCAAGAAGTGTTGGAGGATTTTGTAAGATTTTGTAACGGGGGACTTATTGTAGGGCACTACATTGATTTGGACATGGCATTTATAAATAAGGTGACTAAGCGTTATCTTGGGGGCCCCCTAGCCAATCCTTGTATAGATACCCTAAGGCTAGCGCAGCTTTACAAAGAAGAGGAATGGGGAAACTATTATGATCAGTTTAACTACAACGTATCTTATAACTTGGCTGACTTAGCAGCAGAGTATGGCCTGCCAGAGTTTGAAGAGCACGATGCCCTTGGTGACGCTTTTCAAACAGCCTATCTCTTTTTGTTTCTTGTACGGAAACTCAAGAAGGGTGGCATTACCACCCTAAAGGAATTATATCTAGCAGGCAGGAGTTGGCGCTGGTTGTTCTAGAAGCTGCCGATTTGTTATCACTCCAATTCAAAAACTGGTTCTTCGACGTTTCATGTGGATTTCAGGATATGGTCTATTGGAGCAGCGATGAGGTAGATCATGGTGATGAAGGTGTTGATGTTCCTGTATCCACGGGCCCTGGCTCTGGCTGCCTGAAAAAGCCCATTCAGGCTCTCC
>CAZNKP010000007.1:0-70669 GCA_964573805.1 uncultured Desulfobacterales bacterium
TCTCTCCTTGAGCCGACAGAAATTCTGTAGCTGACCTTATTATAGAGTCTGTCAGGTCTGGGGGTTTAACAAATGGAATTTCGCCGCCGTAATTTTTCGGTTGTTTCTTGGAAGGCGTGTTACCGGTTAGAATTTTTCCCAGTTCTTTGAGCGTAGCTCGTGCCCAATGATCTGGGATGCACGGGCAACCGTTCGCCTGATCTATGGTCATACTGCCAGCGCCTCGTTCATCTCGTTAATGATCAGGTCCATTTCCTCGCCAAATAATTTCCTGCCCATAAAATCACATCCCCAATCGTTGTCCATACCCAATTATCCGGCAAAATATTTGGTGTTTGCCCGTGTTTATGGCCCATCATCGATAAACAACCATCATTTTTGGATTGTGAACCATTCATAACCATTCATATTTTTATTTTGGAACCGTTATCCATCGTAGGCGCGAAAAATTTTTCGCCCCTACGTTCGCCCCAACATTCGCCCCAACATTCGTATATTTCGCCCCTACGGCATTTACCCCACGGTGGTCCCCGCATTCAATAAATTATCGCCCCTACCCCCGGACATCCGCCATTCGGCGCGATATCATCACACCATCCACGATTCATGATTATATCGGGGCATCGTTTCCCGGATGGTATTTTGTTTCCCGGCGTAATTCCTGTCCAATTCCCATTTGGCCGGATTGTCGATTATGTATTGCCTGATGCGGTTCAATTCATTTTCATCCCGCACGATGTGTTCCCAATAATTACGTTGCCATACGGTTTTGACATGGGTGTTTTGCCGCATCCATTTTGTCACGCCGATTTTGAACCCGCGGACAATGGAACCGATGGTTTTGGACGTGCCACGGGGATGAATCCCGGCGCGTGGTGCGTGGGTGCGTCCCCGTAGGGGCGAAAAATTTTTCGCCCCTACATTCGTCCCAACATTCGTATATTTCGCCCCTACGTTTCCCCCCATTGTTTTCGCCCCTACGGCACCCGTGTTTTTCAAAAAAATGATTCCGTGTATATGGTTTGGCATGATGACGTATTCATCCAACACCGCATGGGGGAAATGATGCGGGATGTTACGCCAGCATTCATCCGCCGCCTGGCCTGCATCATTCAACACCATTTTCCCATTAACAATTTTCCCAAACAAACATTCCCGGTTTTGCGTGCAGATGGTCAAAAAATATGCTCCTGCCCCTGAATAATCATATCCTTTTAACCGAATAGACCGGCGATGGTGGCGTTTTGGGTCATACCTCATGCCGCCAGCACCTCGTTCATCTCATCTATAATATGGTCCATCTCCTCGCCGAAGAGCTGCCACATTTTACCAAGGCCGCCGTGGGCATCAAAGGGGGCCAGTTCCAGGTCGTCTCGTTCCAGGTGGTGAGAGCTGGCTATGTGGTCACGGATCATGCGCAGCCAGTCCATCTGTTCCTGGGTAAATTTCTCACCTGCACCCTTATGGCGTTTGAACACCCAGTCCTTGAAATTGCGGTTTACCGTCTCTGAAAATGGTGTAAGGGTGTTGTCGATTCCTGTTATTCGGCGTATCAGGGAAACCAGGGCTGTTAGTTCGTTCAAAGGGGCTTTGCCTTTAACATCATCCAGAAGGGCATAGGCATCCCATACCCGTAGGGGCGCAAGGTTTGGCCTGTCAGCACGCAGTTTTTCGAGGACCTCTTTCAGCATCTGGAAGGTGACCTCCCTTCGGCGGTAGGGTTGGTCAAAGAAGATACGAAGGGCTATTAGCTCATCCTTGTTCTGCCGGAGGTAATCTGCAAACTCCCTGGTCAGGTTTTCTGCGTTCTCCTTTGCGTCTCCATCCCACTGAGCGGAAATAAGCCGGTCGATGTTGTGCTCGTCTATTATCTGTTCATGTTTTTTTCGGATGTTTTCGAGCATCTCGTTCAGCTCGCCTGTAAAGACCGCGGTTGCCTCCTTTGCAAGGCGGGAGGCGGCATCTTTCCGCTGTTCTTCTGTGGGTTCGGCCTCTTCGGGGAGATTATTTTCCTGCTTTGCCCTTTCCTCTATCCGGTCCGGATCAACGGCATCCAGAAGATCCCTTGTGATCTTGGTGAGGGATCTTCCTGCCTTTTTCTCGATCTGCTCCCTTTCCTTTTCGTCCAACTGTTGGTTGAGCCGGGCAAGGCGGTTTGCAAGGGAAGTGAGGGTGTCCTCGTCATGAGCGCCCATGAGCACGGACATCAAAAGGTCCTTGAAAGACACAGAGGGTTTTCTCTCAAGGGGCCGGCTGTCGGTCTTTATGGATTTTGTGACTCCTACCGCATCTACTATCACAAAATGGGTCTTTCGGCTCTTGGCAGAAGGGGTGACCTTTTTGAGCTCATCATAGCTTATGATCCTTGTGCCTCTGCCCTTCATCTGCTCGAAATAGTTGCGGGACCTGACATCCCTCATGAAGATGAGGCATTCAAGGGGCTTTACGTCTGTGCCAGTGGCGATCATATCAACAGTTACGGCTATTCTGGGATTATATTCGTTCCTGAACTGGGCAAGGACAGATTTCGGGTCCTCTTCTGCCTTGTAGGTCACCTTCTTGCAAAAGGCGTTTCCCTCGTCAAACTCCTCCCGGACGATCCTGATGATGTCATCTGCATGGCTGTCGTTCTTGGCAAAGATGAGGGTCTTTGGCACCTCCTTTCTTCCAGGGAATATCTCTGGCAGTTTTTCCCTGAAAGTGCGGATCACCTTGCGGATCTGGCTTGGGTTGACTACATCCCGGTCAAGTTGTTTGGCCGAGTATTCCAAATCTTCGTCAAGGAGTTCCCAGCGTTTTTTTCTTGTCAGCTTGTCCCGTTTGGCCACAAGGCGCTTTGCCTTTAGCTCTGCCCCCTTCTTAGTTATCTCGGTTTCGATGGTATAGACGTCATAGCCCACGTTGACCCCATCGGCTACGGCCTGTTCGTGGGTATATTCGCTCACTACGTTTTCATGGAAAAAGGCGAAGGTGCGCTTGTCTGGCGTGGCGGTAAGGCCGATGAGAAAGGCGTCAAAATAGTCGAGCACTTGTTGCCAGAGGTTATAGATGGAGCGGTGGCACTCGTCTATAACGATGAAATCAAAATATTCTATGGGGAGTTGCGGGTTATAGACCACCGGTAAGGGCTCTTTGTGGGTGAAATTGTGCTCTGCCGGATTTTCAAGTTCTGCCGCCTCGTCAAGGGGTTCGCCTTTCAAGATGGAATAGAGGCGCTGGATGGTTGAGATCACTACGTGGCTTGATCTTGCAATGTGATTCGATGAAAGACGCTGTACGCTGTAGAGCTCTGTAAATTTCCGGTTGTCGTCCTGGGGCAGGTAGGCCATGAACTCCTGTTCAGCCTGTTCACCCAGGTTCTTTGTGTCTACGAGAAACAGAATCCGCTTCGCATCAGCGTATTTGAGCAGGCGGTAGATGAAGGTAATGGCAGTGAAGGTTTTGCCCGCGCCGGTTGCCATCTGGATGAGCGCCCGAGGTCTGCCTGCCTTGAATGATCTTTCTAGGTTGGTGATGGCCTCAAGCTGCACCTTTCTAAGCCCATCCGGCCTAAGGGGAGGGAGTTTTTGCAGACGGGCACGCAGGGTCTCAGGCTCTTTTATCCATTCGGAAAGGGTGGATGGTTGGTGGAACCAAAAAACCTCACGGGATCTTGGCTTTGGGTCACGTTCGTCTCGGAACAGTGTGATCTGGCCTGTGCTTTCATAGAGCAGGGGAAGGGGCTTGTTGTCCTTTATCCATTTGAGCTTGGCCCCAGCATAGCGGGCCGTCTGCTCTGCAACCACGTTTATATTCTGGCCCATTTCAGGACGCTTGGCCTCGATGACACCTACGGGGCGCCTGTCAACAAAAAGCACATAATCGGCTGGGCCGCTATCTGTTGGATATTCCCTGACAGCAATGCCAGATGCCTTGGAAAAGTCTATGCAGCTCTTGTCCTGTACGGACCAGCCTGCTTGGGAAAGCATATCATCAATGCGGTCCCTGGCGAGTTGTTCTGGTGTTTGATTTGGATTGGTCATAAAAATAGGCCCTGGTTACACTACAGATGGCGTGCCATCATACGGTTAAAATGAGATTTTATTACTATATGACATACCCTTAGATGTTTCTCAATGATAGGGATGAGTTACTACGGAGGAAGGTTTGCTAATGGATGAGAATAAATAAAACTGGTGGAGGCGGCGGGAGTCGAACCCGCGTCCGAAAGCATTCCACTCAAGCTTCTACGTGCGTAGCCCAGTTTTTTTAAGTTCGCCTGGAAAGCCCCAACTGGGCAGGGTCTTTCCGAGGCTAACCTGCATAATGTTTAACCCTTTCCAGCGCAGGTAGCTGGATCGGGCGAGCCTGTTACCCTGGCGCCCTATAGGTCCAACAGGCAGGGCCTATAGGACGTGGCTGACTATGCAGCCAGTGCGTACTCGTATTCAGAGTCGGCGTTTGTGTTTTTTCCGCGTTTTTAACGAGGTCGCGGACCCCGGCACGCAACTTGAGCTTCCATACCCTCGTCGAAACCGTGTCGCCCCCATGGCTTCAACAAGGCAAAAAGCTTATTTGTTAAGAAAATAAGCAATCAACCATGCATAGTCAAGGGACAGTGTATTTGTCAGGCTCCTTTTTGAATTCTTCCAAACATTCTTTGCAGCAAAAATAGTAGAGCTTTCCCCTTCTTCCGTAAACTATCGCCTCCTTTTTGGGAACATAGGTGCCGCAGACAGGATCTTTGACAAGCTCATCAATGACAGGGGGGGGCCTTTTCACTGAACCTGGCCTTTGTAGCCTAAAGATTCCAAGGACATATCTCTTAAAGAGATAATATATGGCAAACAAAACAAGCAAAAAAAGGATGAGCCTGTACAATTAAAAATCCTCCACCTTTCTTATCATTCCGCCATCGACATCCAGCCTGTTAAGCAACTGTCTTATCGTCTGTTTGTAACCCTCCGCTACACACCCGGGAGCGATCTCTGACCAAGGCATCAATACAAAGGCCCTCTGAGGAAATCGCGGATGGGGCAGTTCCAAATTGCTTGACTCATCGGGCCTCCTGGTCACACCTTTCATGTTGAGCAGGTCAAGATCTATAATCCTGTCTGGACCCAAAGACCTATCCCGGCCCATCTCCGCCTCTATCTCAAGAAGCACCTCAATAAGCTCTAAAGGAGCAAGGATTGACTCGACCTCAAAAACCCCATTTATGAACCATCTTTTAGAATTGATGCCTACCGGAGCTGTCTCATAAAAGCTAGACGCCCTTTTAAACCTGATACCTTGTCTGCCACAGATCCGGAATATTGCATTTCTGCAATTTTTGATCCTATCACCAAGGTTTGATCCTACTGCAATAAAGGTCTGTCTCCACTGCTGATCCGGACGATTCATCTAGAGCACATTTTTGAGACGCTCGAGCACCTCCTTGAGACGCTCCTTACCAACGGTAAGGGCCATCCTAGCATAACCTTCTCCAGGCTCTCCAAAGCCATTTCCCGGAGTACAAACTATACCTGCCTTCTCAAGGAGGGTTGCACAAAACGAGCTGGATGTTTCACTTTCTGGAACTTTGAACCATACATAAAAGGTGGCCTTTGGTCTATTTGCCTCTAATCCACATTTCAAAAGGCCATCTACCAAGGTATCCCTTCTTTCAGTATAGATCTGACGCATATGTTCAACAAAGGACTGGTCACTTTCAAGGGCAACGATTCCAGCCTCCTGAACCGCCTCAAATTGGCCAGAATCCACATTCGATTTTACCCTTTTTAAGGCTGATACCAGTTCAGGATTTCCTACAGCAAAACCAATTCTCCATCCGGTCATGTTAAAGGTCTTTGACAGAGAATGAAACTCTATGCCCACTTCCATGGCACCCGGAGTTTCCAAAAAGCTAGGAGCCACATAACCGTCAAAGGTCATCTCACTATAGGCAGCGTCATGACACACGATAACGTTGTTGCTTTTTGCAAAGTCTACCACCCTGGCAAAAAAATCCTTACTGGCGCAGGCAGCTGTAGGGTTGTTGGGATAATTGAGCCACATGATTTTGGCCTTCTCTGCAACGTCTCCTGGAATTGATGAAAGATCTGGCAAAAAACCATTTTCCTCAAGAAGCGGCATATAATAAGTATCCCCTCCACAAAAGAGAGTACCAATATGATAAACAGGATAGCCAGGTGTTGGCACAAGCACTACCGTCTCTTCTTCGACAAAGGCAAGGGGGAAATGGGCAATGGCCTCTTTGGAGCCAATCACACAACATACTTGAGAGGCCGGATCAAGCTCTAGGCCAAACCTTTTTTTGCACCACTGGGCTGCAGCATTTCTAAAGGCAAGGCTTCCTTCAGAAGATGGATATCTGTGATTAGAAGGCTTCCTCACTGCATCTATCATGCGCTCCACAACAAAATCTGGAGTCGGAAGATCTGGGTCACCTATACCAAGATCAATGACATCAACCCCCTTTGCCAAGGCTTCCTGTTTTTTCCTGTCAAGCTCAACAAAAAGATACGGAGGAAGGCCCTTAATCCTTCTTGTCAGTTCAAATTTCATGGTGGTTCCCTTTCTCTTTTTACTCTACTGGATTTACAAGGCGACCTATTCCTTTAATCTCTACAGCGATCTCGTCGCCCGGTTGTATTCTTCCAACCCCATAAGGGGTACCAGTTGCAATTATGTCTCCTGGCTCAAGGGTCATTACAGATGAAATAAATTCGATAAGCCTTTCTACAGGATGCACCAGATACCTTGTTGTCGAATCCTGCCTCTTCTCACCGTTTAAATAGGATCTTACGGTCACATCAGATGGATCGAGGCGGGTTTCTATACACGGCCCAACCGGACAGAACGTATCGAAAGACTTTGAACGGGTAAACTGGACATCTCTCTTCTGCAGGTCCCTTGCAGTTACATCATTTAGACACGTGTATCCAAGCACAAAATTAAGGGCGTCTTCAGCTATAACGTCCTTGGCCCTTTTTCCAATAACCACACCAAGTTCTGCCTCATATTCAACTTGCTGACTAGAGGCAGGACAAACTATGGCCTGACCAGGACCAATTACAGAAGAAGGAGGCTTTAAAAATATTAATGGTTCTTCTGGAAGGGCCATGCCAAGTTCCTTGGCATGATCTGTGTAATTTAGGCCAACTGCAACCACCTTGGAAGGAATACAAGGAGCGAGCAGGGTTGCTGCATCGAGGTCATATTCCTCGCTCGTCTCCACTATCATTCCTTCAAAAGGGCTTGCTACTATAGTACATACCCTGTTGCCTTTTACAATTCCGTAAAGGGCATTGTCTTTTCCTGGGGGCAAAAACCTGACTAACTTCATGAAAGCCCTAGAACATCCTGCATAGAATAACGACCCGCAGGTTTGCCAACAATCCATAAGGCTGCCCTAACTGCACCTTTTGCAAAGGTATCCCGACTGGATGCCCTGTGGATTATTTCAATCCGTTCACCAATACCACCAAAGAGAACCGTGTGCTCACCAACGATATCGCCCGCCCTTATAGTCTGAATACCTATTTCCTTTTTAGAACGCTCGCCAATAAGCCCGTGTCTTTCAAAGACTGCAACCTCGTCAAAATTGCGGCCAAGGGCCTTGGCTACTACCCTGCCAAGCTGAAGCGCAGTACCGCTTGGGGCATCTTTTTTCATCCTGTGATGAGCCTCGATAATCTCCACATCATAATCATCACCAAGCACTGTGGCAGCAGTTTCAAGAAGTTTGTAAAGAAGATTTACACCAACACTCATGTTTGGAGCGAGAACCAAGGGGAACCTGTTAGAGTATTCATCCAGGGCCTTGTACTCATCAGCACTAAAACCCGTGGTTCCTATAACCATTGCCCTGCCCTTTTCTGAGGCCTTTTGGGCATGACGGACACTGGCCTCATGAAAGGTAAAGTCAATTATCACATCTCCCTTGTCTATTACTGCATCAAGGTCATCCTCAATTTTTACACCAAGTTTTTCCAGCCCTGCTACAAGCCCAGCGTCCTTACCTACTACCGGACTGTCTGGCCTTTCAAATGCAGCGGCAAGCTCGATTCCATCAGTTTGGTTAATAATTGCTATGATGCGGCCACCCATGCGACCGCCAGCTCCTGCTACAATTGCTCGAACCATCTTTGTCTCCCAACATTAGCATTATTATTTTTTTTGAATCTGCCTTAAAGGACTATTTAACAAGCTTTAAAGACTTAAGCACTTCTATGAGACGCTCCCTATTGGCTTCACTCATTGCAGCAAGGGGCAGCCGAACCTCGTCTGAATCAATTTTTCCCATTGCAGCCAGGGCCGTTTTGGCAGGAACGGGATTGGTCTCGTAAAACAAGGCCTCAAAGAGAGGAAAGAGCTTGTAATGAAGCCTTCTCGCCTTATTTATATCACCCTTAAAAAAGTAATTCATCATGTTTGCCATCTCCTTTGGCATTACATTGGAACAGACAGAAATAACTCCCTTGCCTCCTATGGCCAAAGTAGGAAACGCGGTAAAGTCGTCGCCTGAAAGAACTATAAAATTTCTAGGGCAAAAACGAACAACATCCGAGACCTGTTTAAGACTTCCTGTCGCCTCTTTGATACCGACAACATATCTGTTCTTAGCACATCTAGCCACTGTCTGGGGCAGCATGTTAACGCCGGTCCTGCCAGGCACATTGTAAAGTATCATGGGGAACTTACATTCCTTGGCAACTGTCATAAAATGCTGGTAAAGCCCCTCTTGGCTTGGTTTATTGTAATAGGGTGTTATAACCAAGGCGGCATCTGCTCCGGCCTTTTTGGCATGCTTTGTAAGCATGATGGTCTCTTCGGTAGAGTTGGACCCGGTACCTGCTATAACAGGAACTCTTCCCCTGACCTGATCAATGGTAATTTCCACAACCCTCATGTGCTCATCATGTGAAAGTGTTGCAGATTCACCCGTGGTACCGCAAGGAACTATGCAGTGGGTCCCTGACTTAATATGCCACTCCACCAAATTCCTGAGCCCTTGTTCATCAACCTGTCCATCTTTAAAAGGAGTTACAATGGCAACAATTGCGCCCTTGATCTCCTTTTTTCTCTGTTTTTTGGCCCTGGATGCACATGCCATGACTCAAAACCTCCCTATCTCTATTTTTAGATTTCAAAATGGATAATTAATTTTTTTTCCCTTAAAGGGCAAGTAACAGCCAAGAATTTTTTTGATAATAGCTATCCTAAAAGTTGTTTTTTTATCCACGAAAAAAGACTGTGCTAGAAAATAATGCACTCATCCTTTTTTACTTATTTAAATCTTTTGTGACAGGATCTCATCATCTTATCCACCTGTTCACAAATCTCTAAGGCCTTATCCTGCATATCTTGATCTGTAAGCTCAATGGCCTTTTTCACCATCTCTACACACTCTTTCCACTCAGAGGCCCACTTTTCGTCTGCACTCTTGCCATAGATATCTAGTGCATCCAAAAGGCCTTCCCTGTCCCTAAAGGACTCGCCACTCTTTATGCACCTTTTAAGGGCCTTCCACATTATGCCTATCTCTTTTTTAAGTTTCTTTGCCTTATATGAACTCTTGCGCGACCTCTTCCTTTTCAAAGGCACCTGACTTGTGCTCGCAGGTCTTTTTTGTCTTCTGTCTGCCTTGATCTTTAGGATGAACTCAAAATCGGACTCGCTCTTTTTGATTTTAAGCGACTTTCCATAAAAGAACTCGTCAGGTAACTCCACCCTGCTTGAATCAATCTCCAAAAACCCGTCTGCTACTTGCCCTGAAAGACGCGCAAGTTCTTGGGCAACCACCATCCTTGCAATCTTTTTCTCTTTTTTATATCCCATTTAGGTGCTGACCCTACCCCTGTTGCCGAATCTTTTTAGATAACTGACTTGTAAGTGATAGGGCCCTCTCTGCCTGGTCTATGCTTAGCAGGCCTGTTCCACAGCTTGGAGTAATAAGGGCCTGTTCCATAAGCCTATGATACGGATAGCCCAAGGCAGAAGTGCAATCCTTCCATTTTGAAAACAGGGAGTTCAAATTTTCCTTTTGGAGATCGTCAGTATTAAGGGTTGGGACAATACCCCAAGCAATGACGTTCCCTTGGTCCAGAAACTCTATGAGTCTCTTTTTGTATAAGATAAGCTTATCGAAGTAACTGTAAGCGTCAAAACTGAGTACCGTTATACCAGCATCCATAACAAGAGACCAATCTGTATTGGCACAAACATGTATCCCCGATACTGCCCCAGCTTGAACCACCTCTTCCACAACCGCCTTTAAGTCTGCCAAGGCCTCTTCTCTGGTAATTCCAACCAAGGCAGACGAACCAAATCCAGCCAAGGCCGGTTCATCCAAAAACAGTATCACAGTATCGCATAACTCTTTCATTTTCTTGATTTGATAAACTGCCTTGAGAGAAATTGCCTTTACCACTGCGTCCCTTAATATGGGATTAAAAAAACTGAGTTTACCGTCCTGATCCTTTATTCCGGTAAGCATAGTAAAGGGACCTGTAATCTGGCCCTTTAATGCAAAAGGCCTCTGCTCCATGCCTGCAACCCCATTAAGAAAAGCATCAAATCCTTTAGAAGTAGATGGAGAAAAGGCAAACCTTGAGCCCTCTATAGGAGCCCCTGCCTCTTTTACAGCAAGATAGTCCTCAAAAAAGGACAGCACTTCCTGATCAAACTCTGGTGCAGCAGTATCAAAATAGAATTTATCGTCCTCTTCAACTAATCCAGGAAGGCCTTCTGCAAACTGACTGAGAAGTCTTTCCTTATCATAGTACGGAAGCTGAGGCCAAAGGGGTATCTCTGGAGTATATTTTAAAATAAGTTTTACGGCCTCATTATGATCCCTTAGGGGGATGCTGCCTATAAGTGTAGGCAATGCTTTTGGTTTAAAGGTCATGTCCTTTATCTCCCTAAATAGTCGTTAGTCTCTTGCTACCTTTAATTGTCCATTTATCCAATAACGGCATTACAGTTCAAAATAGCCTTGAAGCACCAGCCCCAATATACCTGCAATCATTTCCCCATGGGCATTGTTTTTTAGACAAAATTTCTAGTTCTTAGATGCAGCCTCTAAATGAGAATGGTTTTGCCCCTTGTCCAAATGGATATAACTTATCTCAAACTGTTCTAAATGAAATTCCGGCCTTGGAACTATTACTATTTCCTTGTCCAATGCCTTTTCAAGCATCTCCACAAAGGAAGACTCTTCTTTCAGTAGCATGTCTCCAATCTTGGGATGAACCGATACCTGTATACCGTTAGTCATGTACACAGGGGCATCCCTATTGATCTTTCTAAAGATATCATAACAGATGGTGCGTCTGGATTTTAAAACACCTGCCCCTTCACAGTAAAAACAGCGTTCGGTAAGCAACCTTTTGAGGCTTTCCCGATTTCTTTTTCTGGTCATCTGTATAAGCCCAAGCTCTGACATTCTAAGGATATTGGTCTTGCACTTGTCTTTTTTTAATGCGTCTTTCAATGTCTTAAAGACCTTTTCTCTGCTTGATACATCTGACATGTCTATAAAATCTATTATTATAAGTCCTCCTATGTTCCTTAAACGCAGCTGATAGGCGATCTCCTTTGCAGCTTCCAGGTTGGTCTTTAAGATAGTGTCTTCAAGATGCCTTTTGCCCACAAACTTGCCTGTATTCACATCGATTGCAGTAAGCGCCTCTGTACTCTCAATTACAATATAACCACCAGACTTGAGCCAGACCTTCTTTCCAAGAGCCCTGGACATATCCATCTCTATGCCAAAGGCATCAAAGATCGGCAGTGGCTCACTATAAAGCTCGACCTTTGGTTTGAGGTCAAAGGCAAAGGTGTCAATAAAATGTATTATTCTTTCATATGCCTGGCGCGAGTCCACCACAAGCCTTTGCACATCTCCAGTAAACAGATCACGCACTGCCCGCAACGTAATATCAAGATCCTCATAAACAAGGCTAGGAATGGGAAGAGATGTGGCCTTTTGTTGAATGCTCTTCCAGAGCCTTAAAAGGAAATCCATCTCTGCCTGAAGATCGGTCTTGTTCACACCCTCACTTGCGGTCCGTGCAATAAATCCCATGCCCTTAGGCCTTAACTCACTAATCAGCTCTTTCAACCTTACCCTTTCTATATCATCTTCTATGCGTCTTGATATTCCGACATGGTTCATTGTAGGCATGAGAACCAAATGCCTACCAGGAAGAGATATGTGGGAAGTGACCCTTGCACCTTTGCTACCAACTGGCTCTTTAGTGACCTGGACCAGTATTTCCTGACCTTCATGGAGAAGGTCCTCTATTCTAAAAGGAGGAGGCGTATAATGGAGTTTGGATTCCTCTGCATCATCATCATGCATACATGGCAACTCATCTGGCTCTTCGCTACATTCGGCCCTTCCAAGCATATGCTCAAACTCTGTAAGGTGATCATAGACATCTGTAACATAAAGAAAGGCAGTACGATCAAGACCGATATCAACAAAGGCTGCCTGCATTCCCGGGAGCACGCGAACAACCTTGCCCTTATATATGTTGCCAACATGCCCCGGACGCCCTGCCCTTTCCACATGAAATTCCACAGCAGTCCCATTTTCAAGGAGCGCCACCCTTGTTTCCCATGGTGCAACATTTATAATGAGTTCGGATGCCATAATGGCCTAGACAATAAAAGCATATTAGACAAAGCACAAGTAGCTGTTTGGAGCGTTTTTATTTACTAGATAGGAGAGTTAGATGAGAGCGGTTTGGCAAAGGGTAAAAGAGGCCAAGGTCTCAGTGGATGGTAATGTGTGCGGCTCCATTGGATACGGGGCACTTGTATTTATAGGTATGGAAGCTGGCGATACTACAAGGGATCTCGATTACGTAATTGATAAGTGTGTAAATCTAAGACTTTTTGAAGATGAGCTTGGAAAATTCAACCGTTCTATTATCGATATAGGGGGACAAATCCTTATGGTCTCCCAGTTTACACTCCTTGGCGATTGCAGAAAGGGCAGACGCCCCTCCTTTTCAAGGGCCATGGCCCCTAAAGACGCAAAGGAAATGTATAATCTGGCCATCGAAAAGGTAAAAAGTTATGGGGTGGAATGCGAAAAGGGAATATTCCAGGCACACATGGAAGTGAGCCTAGTAAATGATGGCCCTGTCACTGTATTAATTGACAGTAAAAAGCATTTTTGACCACTGTCTTGTCATCCCGTATATCAAGGCATCTCATTATGCTATGGAAGCGGACCAAACATCTTGCAAATCTTTAAAAGTTGCTTGTAACAATCTGATAATTCGCCGTTTTCGTTCTTTTTCTGTTCTTGCCGTGATATATTATTATTTAAGGTATCTTGGTCCAGCTCGCGTCCTCTTTCTGTTTCGTTGTTAAATATAGGAATGATTTTTGTATCTTTATTTGACATCTCGTCTCCTCGCTAAGATTTAGCTGCCTTGAACAAAATCAATCTAGAGCAGTTTCCACTCTCATTGACTGACTTGATTAATTATTTGTTGTGACAATAGGGAATCTGCCTTTAGCGGCCTTGGCTTAAGGACGTTCAACTGTGGACAATCTTCTCTGACAGCCTGTTTATCTTATCGGTCAAACCTTTACCTCAATAAATTTCGGACCCATGCTAAAAATTCGAGGCATCAAATCCTCTTGTAAGCTGCCTGTAGGCCTCGTATACCACGATACCCACCGCTGTAGAGAGATTCAGGCTGCGCGTATTCCCCCACATGGGTATCTGGTAACACCTGTCAGAAAACTTCTCAAGCAACCAGCCTGGAAGGCCAAGGGTCTCTTTGCCAAAGACCAGATAATTATCCCTTTGAAAGGGTGCATTAATATAAAGCGGCTTTGCCTTTTTAGAAAAAAGAAGAAGATTTTTCTGAGGCACATGATCAAGAAATTTCTCTATACATTCATGGTACTGGACACGCACATATTTCCAATAGTCAAGCCCTGCCCTCTTGAGGGCCTTATCGTCTGTGCGAAAACCAAGCGGCTTTACTAAGTGGAGCCTCGTATTTGTAGCTGCACAAAGCCTTGCTATGTTTCCTGTATTTGGAGGGATCTCTGGTTCTACTAGAACAACATTAAGCATGAACATTTCAATAATTAAAAAAACAAAAACTAGGCATCAATAACCTTCTTTTGGCATTCTTTGCAAATGCCTATAACCTCCAACTTATGACTGAGAATTTTGTAGCCAAAACGTTTTCCAAGTTCCTCTTCTATCTGTGCAACCCTGTCATCACTGAACTCTTCTATCCTCTTGCACTCCCGGCACCTCAAATGACAGTGATGTTCATGACCATAGATGTGTTCATAGTGCATTTGACCGTTTTCAAAAAAGACCTCTTCTATTAAATTGGCCTTAATGAGAAGCGGTATCAAACGATAGATAGAGGCCTTTGAAACCCGCAACCCCTTTTGTCTGATAGAGAGATAAAGAGAGTCCACATCAAAATGTTCAGAGGTTGACATTATTTCCTTTATAATAGTTTCCCTCTCGGGGGTGTATCTCATGCCCTGACGCCTGAGAAAGTTCCGGAAGATTTCTAATTCAGAGGGTTTTTTATTCTTTTGGGCATCCATTTATTAAGGCCTCTTGGGACTATAAGTTCCCTCTTTTCAAAAGCATCTTATCTTATTACCATACTGCGTCAAGGCTTATTGACATTGAATAACAATTTCTTTAAGGCCAGCCAACCAGGCTTTTTATTGGCCAAAAACAGATGACGGTCAAGTTAGGAACGCATTTAATGACAAACGTAACGTCTTACTTCACAAAAAGGAGGCTAGGGTGCTTCAAAAACTCCTTGGAAAGATAAAATCGGGATGCAGTACATGCGAAAACTGCAAAGATGATCCAGAGTCTCCAGATCTAAAGCTCAAAAGCCTCTGTTTTGAAAGACTACATCAAAACGAAAAAAAGCAGTTTTTAAATCTCTTGCAACAGACAGGCAGAGAATTATCTGCAAAGGAAATGGATGTGGTAGACGAGTTTCTTTCCCATGAAGGACATTTGTCTGGGGACTTTATAAGAAAGAAACTCATTCAAAAGGGAAACGCCTTGCCCCTAGAAGAAATTGAAAGGGTCCTTGATCTTCTTTGTAGATACGGTCTTGCACAGAAGGTACAGCTAAACGGCACTGGGCCATGGTATGAACATCTCCATCTTGGAGAAAAACATGATCATCTTATGTGCACCAGATGCGGAAAGATTGTAGAGTTTGAGGATGAGGAATTCAAGAAGCAGATGAAAAGATCTGCCAGCCTTCACGGCTTTCAACCCCTTTTTCAGAAAACTACCATCTATGGCATTTGTCCAGCATGCAAGAAAAAACATTGTGGTTCTATTCCACTTGCAGCTCTAAGCCAGGGAGAAAAGGCGGTTATTGTAAGTTTTTCAGGAGGTGCTAGTCTGAAGAAAAGGCTTTCTGATATGGGTCTTTTGACAAACGAGCCTGTAGAAGTGCTTAGCAAGAGCGGACCAGTAATACTTGGCGTCAAAGGATCACGAATAGCCATCGGAAAAGGCATTGCACAAAAGATTCTTGTATCTCCAATAATTACCGGCAAGGAGAATACCTGATAATGAGCAGCAGCAGGGAAAAACTGGGAAATATCTGTTTCATAGGCGGGGGCCAGATGGCAGAAGCCCTTATAAGGGGGCTTTTAAAAAAGAAAATCTTTAAATCTGGCGACATCTTGTGCTCAGAGCCCGTTGAGGCAAGAAGAAAATATCTCCAAGACCGCTATCAAATTACCACCTTCTCTGATAATCAAAGGGCTATAAAAGAGGCTGACATAGTGCTCTTGGCAGTCAAACCACAAGTGATGGACACTGTACTAAAAGGTCTTAAGCCTGTAATAGAGGCCAAACATCTTATCATTTCGATAGCCGCAGGGATTACTATTGAAAAGATACAAACATTTCTTGGAGCAGGGATACGAATAATCAGGGTGATGCCAAACACCCCTGCACTGGTGCTTGAAGGTGCTGCAGCCGTTTCCAAAAACGACATGACAAGCAGGGAGGATCTTGAGATTGCCCTTTATATATTCAATGCTGTAGGAAAGGCCGTAGAGGTGCCAGAAAATCTTATGGATGCAGTTACTGGACTCAGTGGTAGCGGACCAGCCTACTGCTTCCACTTCATAGAGGCCCTTATCCAGGCTGGCATAAGAGAAGGCATCCCTAGACAAACAGCAGCAACACTGGCGATACAGACCGTGATCGGATCTGCCAAGATGTGCGAAGAAACAAACAGACACCCTATAGAACTTTCATCCATGGTAACGAGCCCTGGAGGAACAACTATTCAGGGACTTTACCAGCTTGATAAAAACGGCTTTTCTGGCATTGTCATGGATGCGGTAAATGCTGCAACAAGACGCTCCAAAGAACTTGGAAGAAAGTAAAAACACAACCTCTATCAACACCAATCTTCACCTTAAAATCCTTGTTGCAATCTGTTTAGGCATCCCTGCCGGTCTGCTTTTACACAATAACCATTTATTCATAGAAATTTGTTCCTTTACAGGAAACCTGTTCCTCAATGCCCTGAAGATGTTAATAGTTCCAATAATACTGTCTTCCATAGTTGCAGGCATTCTACGTCTGCCAGATATTAGGGAACTTGGCAAAATGGGGGTCTCTACTATCATATATTATTTTTCAACAAGCATACTTGCCGTAATAGTAGGCTGCATATTTGTATTTATTTTAAAACCTGGCCTTTCCCATTCTATTCCAGCCGGACAGCTCCTTGGATTCTCGAAACAGATGGTTTCCAGCACAATAAATCTTTCCTCAAGCTCGCTTTCGGACATGAAAGAGATCTTTATCAGAATGGTCCCTCCAAACATTGTAGCCGCTGCAGCCAAGGGACAAATGCTTGGCATAATCTTCTTTGGAATCCTCTTTGGCATATCAGGCCAGCTTATCCATACCGGAAGAAAAAACGTGCTCGCAAACGTTGTACAGGCCATATTTGAAACCACCATGAAAATGACAGAGATAGTCATGTATTTTGCCCCAATTGGCATATTCGCTTTAGTATCAAAGGTATTTGCCCAAACAGGACTAGGGGCATTAAAACCTCTTGCCATCTTTTTCCTCACAGTGATATTGGCCCTTGGCTTTCATTTCTTTATCACTCTGCCTCTAATCTTGCGCCTTTTTGGAGTCTCTGCACCAAGGCATATGAAAAACATGACACCTGCACTTTTGACAGCATTTTCGACATCCTCTTCCTCTGCAACTTTACCTGTTACTATGGAATGCGTAGAAAAACGTGCGGGAATACCAAACAGGATATCAGCCTTTGTGCTACCCCTTGGGGCAACCGTTAATATGGATGGAACAGCCCTTTACGAGTGTGTAGCAGCCCTTTTTATAGCTCAGGCCATGGGAATCAAAATAGGATTTTTCAAGGCCTTTGTAATTGCCTTTACTGCAGTTATCACGTCCATTGGAGTGGCTGGTATCCCTGCAGCAAGCCTTGTGGCCATAGCAGTCATCTTAAAAATTGTCGGCTTACCTGTTGAAGCCATGGCCCCAATTCTTGCAGTAGATAGGATACTTGACATGCTAAGGACAAGCGTCAATGTCTTTAGTGATTCGTGCGGAGCAGTTATCATATCCAAAATTGGAAAGAATGAATAAAAACAAAACAAAGAAAACCGGAATCTTAATTATTGGAGAATGGCAGGCGGTCAAGGGAAAATGCCTGGAAGAAGCATACAGATTTCTTGGGAAAGACAGACGTGACAATATAACCATCCTCAGAGGAGACGAGGTATCAGAGACACAAGTCCTCGAAGAGCTTAAAACAAAGGGGCTATTTAGTAATAAAAAGACCATCATATATCAAGAACCTGACTTCCTGTTTACTGGCATCCAGAAAAACCTGCTCAAAAAGCTTGTCCAAGCCCTTAAAAAGGCCCAATTCAAAAGGGCTGCCAGACTTTTTGGGGCTGCCCTTGCCCAAAAGGGCCTTTCTCCTGATTCTCTTTCAACTTCCAAGCCCCGAGAGTTGCTTTCTGTGCTGGAGACAAATGCTATAGACCTTGAACAGATCCATGAACTCTTGGCACATCACCTAACCGATGTGCAAAGAGGTTTTGAGATAAAGGGTTCGGATGGACGCCTGTTGTTGGAATGGCTAAAAAAAAGAGGCAAAGAAGACAGGCCTCAAAACAGCCTTCTCATAATTCAACTATCAAAGATGCCACCGCCATCTCCCATGCTAAAAAGACTTATGGCACTTTGCCATGTAGAAGACCTCAGACTCCCGTCAGGCAAAGGCCAAAAGGTAAAGGCGCAGTTGCATCTCCTTATTAGGAATGTACTTAAAAAATATGGCAAAGAAATGAACAGTCCAGCCGTTGAGCTATTCCTGCAACTTGTTGGCACAGACTCTGATTCCGCCATAAGAAACGAACTCTTGAAGCTAGTTCACCTGTGTAGAGAAAAAAAACGTATCTCTGTCCAAGACGTTGAAGACCTTGTCGTGCGCCATAGGGAAGAAGAGATCTACAGGTTCACAGAGGCCTTTAGGCAAAAACGGCTGGACCTGGCCCTTGAAAGCCTGCATCTCTTGTCAGAGCAAAATATTCATCCCCTTGTCCTTTTGGCAGCTATCAGAAACTGTATACTTAGAATCTTTGCCATTAAGGCTGCGGCAAAGACCCTTCAAGTAAATCCTGACTGTTCCTATGACCAATTTAAAAACGCCTATTGGCAAGACATAAAAAAAATCCTTTCCCAGCATGGTGCTGGTACTATATCGAAAATCCACCCCTACAGTGCCTTTGTCAATTTAAGCTCGCCACATAAAATTTCCGCCATATATAATATGATGGAAGAAATGGCAGAGCTTGACCTAAGTCTTAAGGGGAGTAAATTGAAGCCTCGTACAGCTATTGAAAGATTCTTGTTTAGGTATCTCGGATAGAAAATCATCCTGACATTATGAGAGGTAACCAGACAATTGTTTGACAATACCAAAGGTCTTAGCAAACTCCTTTTTGAGGCAAGCATGCTTAAACGCACCATGAGGACCGGTTACGCCTTTCTTGGAAGCGGTAACGAGAGTGCAGCAGCTCATAGTTTCAATACGGCCTTTATTGCATACGTACTCGGAAAAATGACCCCTGGCGTTGACGTCAGCCGCATGGTGTTGATGGCCCTTATTCATGACATACCAGAGGCGAGAACAGGTGACGCTAACGCGGTACATAAAAGATATGTAAAAAGAGAAGAAAAAAGGGCCTTTGAAGACGCGGTCAGAAATACGTTCTTATCTGATGAACTTTTGGAACTTTACAATGAATATGAAGAATCTAAAAGCTTGGAGGCATTGCTTGTGCAGGATGCAGATCAGATAGATATGCTCATTTCCTTGAAAGAACAGGAAGACTGCGGCAATCCCAACGCCTCTATGTGGCTCCCATTTGTAGAAAAAAGGCTCAAAACAGATCAGGCCAGGGCCCTTGCAAACAAGATCATGAAGACACATTGGGCCAGTTGGTGGATGGATGACTTTAAAAAGAACCCTGCATAAATTGCAAAGGAACAATACATTGAAAAAAGTATTTTACATTTTTACTGTATTTTATGTCATAACGGACCTGTTATTTGTATCTTATATCCAACAGGCAGATGCCCAAAAAAAAGAATCTACAGACTCCCCAACCCTATATGTAGGGTACACGTGTAATACCTGGGGGCAAATACGGCCATGCCCTTCCTGAGGAGGAAAAAGTGTCGGTGGAATCAGCCGCCGGGTCAGTTGGATCCGTCAACAAAGGAAACACAACAAGATAGACCTGCTTCTTGATGGTGGCAGGACGCTTTTTACACCCGGCAAGCAGGCTTCGGCCTATAATAAGGAAAAGGCCAAAAAGCTTCTTAACTATTACAAAGAAATGGGCTACCAAAACATCTGTGTCTCAGCCACAGACCTTGTAGCGGGTCCTTCCTTTTTGAAGGCGATCGACTATTCTGGAAGTGTCTTTCTGTCTGCCAACTTGCTAAATAAGTCAAATAAACCTATCTTCCAGCCTGGCAGGCTTTACACTATTAAAGGAACAAGGATAGGTATTATCGCCCTTACAGATACAGACAAGATGTCTATGATTTCCCATAAAGGTGAACAAGTAATTGCACAAGAACCTGTTGCAGCCCTTAAAAAGATTTGGCATTACACAAAAGAAAATGCAGATCTTATTATTCTTCTTACCAGCCTTAATAAAACAAAAATCAAAAATTTGCTAAAGATATTTCCTGAAGTAGATCTAGTAATATCAAGCGGCATTGAAATGCCAACCTATGTACCCCTAAAGGCAGGGAACACCTTGATAGTATCAAGCCATCCGAAAGGCAAGTCTGTTGGCCTAATTGCTATTGAAATGAAAGACGGGATTATCTCTAAATACAACAATAGACTCATAATGCTCAAGGACTCGTTTTTAGACACAAACTACTGAACAGCGTGAAGTCGATCTCCGCAATCTCCTAATCTTTTCCCCTGACGGGCACAATCCGTTATGTGTCTTTTTCGATCAGACAATCCGGGGGCCTTGCCCTGTATCCATCTTGTATTTGCTACGGTTAGTGTACCATTCTATAAATATGGTATAAAATAAAAAAGAGATTAATAAATTTTTGCAAGTGTCCGTTATTTAAGCTAGAGACATATTGTTCAGGCAAAATAATTTTGGCCAATAGCCTTGACTTATGAATCCAAAACATAACCTCTTGAGCAGGCGCGAGCTATGTTATCCTATTATAGAATCCATTCAGGAGGCAGTATTTGTACATGATGGAAATACAGGGGAAGTCCTGGATGTAAATCAGGCGGCCCTTAAGATGTTCAGGTGTTCCAATAAGGAACAGATGCTTGGCTTCAAGGCAAATTCTTTCAGTCTCGGCCATTATCCATATTCTCAAAAGGAAGTACAAGAAAAGGTAAACCTGGCCCTCAGGCATGGTCCCCAGCTTTTTTTATGGCGTTCGAAACGGTTGGATGGAAGTCTTTTCTGGTCAGAAGTCTCTCTAAACGCAGTAAGAACCCCTAAGGCATTCTTTATAATAGCTGTTGTAAGAGATATTACTAAACGCATTGAACAAAAACTTGAACTCGAGCGGAACAGGTATAAAAGCAACGCCTTATTTGATCATATTAAAAGCGGGGCCATAATTTGCAATATTCCTGGAAAAAGCAGTTGCAACGATTTTATAATTGTAGACATAAATAAGGCCGCTTGCATATTAAAAAATGTACAAAGAACAGATGCCATAGGGAAAAGCATCTGTGAACTATTCCCGGGAAAAGAGGGCCTACGGCTTTTAAATCTGATAGAGTGGGTTATAACCACGGGCTTGCCCGAACACACTTCATTAAAATATTTTGATAATAATCAACTGATCCGCTGGGAGGAAGTAAGGGCATACAAGCTTCCAACAGGTGAAATCGTATTGCTTTTTGAGGATCTTACCAGTGAAAAACTAGTATCAACTGCCTTGGTTAAAAACCAGAACCTATTAAAGGGGATAGTCGAATCCATTCCTGCAGCAATATGTATAGTAAATGCTCCCAGCAGGACCTTTGAATGGATAAGTCCTTATATTGAAAAAATAAGCGGTTATAAGCCGGAAGAGCTTATAAGCCAAACCCCTCGAATACTCTATGATACAGAGGAAGAATACAAAAGGGTTGGCACCTTTTACAAGGAATTCAAACACAGGGATTTGGTAGAGCTTGAGACTGTTTTCCGACATAAAGATGGCAGCACTAAAAATATATTTTTGAAGGCTGTAAGACTCGAAAAAGACAAAATACTTGCAACGATACTCGATATTACAGAGCGGAAAAAGACGCAAGAGACCAGACAAAAAATGGAAAGGCAGCTCCTTCACATACAAAAACTAGAAAGCCTGGAGATGCTTGCTGGCGGAATCGCCCATGATTTCAATAACCTGCTTCTTGCTATACTTGGCAATGCAGAACTGTTGTCACTATCCTCCCAACTTGACAGCAGGGCGAAAAGACATTTAAGGGCTATAGAAAGGGCAGGACACCGGGCAGCAAAACTTGCAAACCAGATGTTGACCTATGCTGGCAAGACTAGCCTTGCCCTCAAACCCGTAGACATACAAGATATTATAAACGAGAAGGTCCAAATGATGGAGTTAGCTTTGCCTTCACACATACACATAAGACAAGAAGAGTCTGATAAAATTCCGTCCATAGAAGGCGATAGAGAACAGTTGGGCCACGCCATTATGAACCTGCTTACCAAT
Organism: uncultured Desulfobacterales bacterium; assembly: GCA_964573805.1. Taxonomy (GTDB): domain Bacteria; phylum Desulfobacterota; class Dissulfuribacteria; order Dissulfuribacterales; family QOAL01; genus JAADCZ01. The sequence continues at coordinate 22,298 of CAZNKP010000007.1, forward strand.
GCTTCAGAGGCCATAGAAAATGGGGAAGGCCTTATAAACATCAAAACCTCTGTCACTAATTGCAGCAGCACCTACTTGGCTGCAACACTTTTGGGCCCTGCCAATCTCAAGCCTGGCCAATATGTAGAGGTAGAAATCTCAGACAACGGATGCGGCATGGACGATAAGGTGCTTAGTCGTATCTTTGAGCCTTTCTTTTCAACCAAGTTCACAGGAAGAGGCCTCGGCATGTCGGCTGTACATGGAATCGTTAAGGCCCACAAAGGCACTTTGGATATAAAAAGTCACATAAATAAAGGTACAACAGTTCGAGTCTTATTCCCTGTTTTGAAAGACAAAGATCCAAACTAGGACCTGCAATTGAAAAATTCTTGAAGTTGATGAACAAAACTGACGAAAGAACTAAAAAGCAAGCTTTTTGATATTGTTTGTTATTACTTGTTCCTCGAAAACGTCTAACTCATAGGAGGTTATTAAAAATGATAAAAAAGATGTCACTAGCCCTTTTCTTTTTTGTGACAGCGGGGCTTGGTACCTGTTTTGCTGATTACTCAGGGCTTTGGTGGGACCCATCAAAAGGTGGACAGGGGGTTTCCATATTCCAAAACAACGGTTCAATATGTGGAGCTTGGTATCTTTATGATTCTTCAGGTAAAGATATGTGGCTGGTATTTACAGGTATTCTCAGCTCAAGCAACACCTTTACTACCCAACTGTTTCAATACACAGGACCGGCTCTTGGAACCCCTTGGGATATCAATCAGGTCAAAAACACTCCCAAGGGAACCGTAACCCTTGTCTTTAACAGCGCATCAAGCATTACCATGAACTATTCCATCAATGGTCTCAGCGGCACCCTTGATTTAGAACCCTTTGCCAATGATGTTGCTTCCATGTACTGGGACCCAGATCAGGCAGGGCAAGGCATAGGTGTTTTTATGGAAGGCAAAAACGCCTATGTGGTCTGGTATCTCTATGACAAAGAAGGTAATGATATGTGGGTAACAACAGGCAGTGATCTTGGATTGACATCTAGGAAGGCCAATCTCTATGAGTTCACTGGTCCAACTTTGGGCAGCACCTGGGATTCATCTGCTGTTCAATCATCTGTAGTAGGAAATGCTTCATTGACCCTTGGCGACTCCGGCGAAATCCAAATAGCCTATGAAATGCTTGGTGTTACAGGGACCATGAATCTCATACCTTTTGTATGCAGCGTTTCCCAATGTACAAGTCCTTCTTCAGGGACCTATGAGGGGACAGCCCCTGTCACAAGCGGAGACAAGGATGAATGCGGGGAATTTGCCAAGGTGGTTTTTGTCCTTTGCGATAACAGCGTATCTGGAGAGGCGGTTGACAGCTTTGCAGACGGATATTTTGTTAGAGGTACTTTAGACAGCGAGAACCGTATTTCTGGCTATATTTATACAGAGGACGACCTCGAAGAAAAACAACCTGTTGGCACATTCTCAGGGACAGTGTCTGGAGACACCATCTCCGGCACCTGGAACGATGTATGGGGATGCTCAGGGACCTATAGCTTAAACAAGACCTATTCGGTATCTGAAATACTAAATGAGTAGAGATGACATCTTTTAACTGTCAATAACAGGGCGAATTGGCAAAAGCCAATTCGCCCTGTTATTTTATAAGAATGAACCAACCGTCTAAGATACCTCAATTGGATATTTTTTCTCTTTTGTTTTTCATATTGGCAAATTTAGGGGCACTTTTTATTTCCCCTTGCCTTGGGATTTGCGCTGCAGATCAGCCCCAAGCACTTATAGAACAAATAGCTAAGGATAGAGCCAAGGAACTTGTCTTGCAAAAATGTGACAAGATGGGCTGGCGCCTTTCAAAGTTGCTAGAACCTAACATCTATAATCACGCCCAAGCTACCAGGAACAATCAACCTGTCACAGTCATTATCCATCTTGAGGACAATGCATCGAAAGATGTGATTGGCAAACTTGCCTCCTTGGGGATAGGTGTAGAGTCTAAAAGGGGAAACAGGTTGCAGGTTCAAATGGCCAAGGACCTTATACACCGAATTCTTTCATGGAAACAGGTCAACTATATTAGCCTGCCATCAATGGCCAAGCCCCAAGAGATTGTTTCGGATGCTGTAACAGCTACTGGTGCCCGGGCCATGCAGTTGGCTGGCTTTAACGGAAAAGGAGTCAAAATCGGTATAATTGATCTTGGCTTTTTTGGATATAGCCTACTTCTTGGTTCTGAACTCCCAGCTTCCATAACAAAAAAGAACTTCCGCCACGATATTTGCGGCTTCTCCTTTTGTCCAACTCAACGACATGGAACGGCGGTAGCAGAGATAATTCATGATCTGGCCCCAAAAACAGAACTCTACATGGCCTCTGTTGGTACTGCAGATGAATTTATGGATGCAATCGATTGGCTGGAAAGTAAGGGGGTAGATATTGTAAGCTGCTCACTTGGATACTGGCTATGTGGTCCGGTTGATGGTAGGGGATGGTGCAGTCAAAAGGCAGGTGAAATGAGAAGCAAGGGCATACTTCCTATATTTGCTGCTGGAAACGCCGCTAAAAATCATTGGTACGGCCCCAACAAAGATGACGATGGAGACTCCTTGATAGAGATAAACGATCAAAGCCAAGCCATATTATTTGCTTCAGATTCCTATCAGGAAATCACCGTTGCAATAAACTGGAACGACTGGGGGGAATACCCAGAAAATGCAAGTTCAGACCAAGATATAGATCTTCTTGTCCTAAGCCCTATCCCTTATAGCACAGAGGTGGAAACTGTAGCCGCATCCTTCAATACCCAGTCTGGCAGATCGGGACAGATGCCCATAGAATCGGTCACCTTTTATGCAGAGCCAGAACGGCTGTACTATATTTTTCTCATAAATTCAGACACTAATAAACAGGTCACTGTACATCTCTATCTTGAAAGCGAGTGGGACAACGAAATTACACCCTATATATCAGCCCAATCTATTCTCCAACCTGCAGACAGTCCAGATGTCTTAGCTGTAGGTGCTTCGGATATATCAGGGAACCTTTTTGAATATTCCAGTCATGGGCCTACCTGGAATGGAACCATCAAACCAGACATAACAGGTCTTTCAGGCCTTTCAACTCTAAGTATACCTAGTTTTTCAGGTACAAGTGCTGCTACTCCAACTGTTGCGGGAGTTGCAGCCTTGCTAAAAGAGGCCCACCAAGATTGGGGGCCAAATCAACTGCAGGCAGCCCTAGAACTCCTCTCAAGAGATATTTATAAACCAGGCCAAGATAACGGTAGCGGCTGCGGCCTTGTGGACATTTCTAAGGCAACAGACCTTGGGACAGGGCCTGTTACTGGCTTTTGGTGGAATCCGCAAAAGGATGGTACTGGATTTAGCATAGAAAGAAACCAAGGAATGGACTACCTGGCGATTTACACTTACGAGCCCCACGAAGATGACTCCGTACCAATCTGGTTTGCTGGCTTTGGCAAAGCCTTTTCATCCATGACAGGCCCTCTACCTCTTCTTGCCTGGACAGGCTGGCCTATAGGTAACGCTCCAGGGGATTTCTTTTCATCTTATGTAGCCGAGATATCTTTACTTTATTTGGACGAGATGCATGGACTTTTACAGATAAGGGATACAACAACCAATGCAATTAAAAAACAACCCATTGAAAGATTCGTCTTCACCCAGGGAGGACTTAACAATAATGACAATCGCACTGGCTGGTGGTGGGACCCTGCCCTGCCAGGCAATGGCATATTCATTGACTTTCAATCAGATATGCTTTTTGGGGCTTGGTATCATTATAACGAAAATGGGCTGCCAAGATGGTGGACCTTTTCTGGAGAAATACCCAAACAGGGGCATGGGACACTGAATGCCAATATACTCCAGTGGCATGGAGGACCTTGTCTTTCGTGTCCACAGATTAAGCCTGCCAGTTTCCCCATAGGTACAGTGGATTTAGAGTTTCAAAATGGCGAGCCATCGATGCTCAAATGGCATACAGCAGGAGGGCTGTCAGGCATCTACAATCTTGAAAGGTTTCCATTTTATTTGAAGGCCCAACCTCAATAGGTGGCATTACAATACTACGGTTCGGTTCCTGCCACCCTTTTTGGCCTTGTATAATGCCTTATCTACCCTGTCAATCAACTCTTGCACAGATTCCTCTGGCTGCATCTGAGTTACACCCAGAGAGACGGTGATAGTGATAAATTTATCAGGAGGTTCAACAACAAACTTGTAGGTACTCACCTTTTTTCTTAATCTTTCAGCCAGTTTGAAACTATCTTCCTTGCTAGTGTGGGGAGCTATTATCATAAACTCTTCTCCACCATAACGATAGACAGAATCTGTCTCTCTTACACTCTTTTTCCAGATAAGAGCCAGATTTCTTAAGACCTTGTCTCCAATTCCATGGCCATAGGTATCGTTTATCCTCTTGAAATGATCTATATCACACATTATCAACGAGAGAGGGTAATGGTATCTTTTTACCTTCGAAAGCTCTTTCTGGAGATCGTTTTCAAGGGCCCGTCTATTGAGCAACCCGGTAAGCCCATCTATCCGTACCTTGGCCCGGAGATCTGCTATTATTTTCGCCTGCTCCCTGACTTTATTCTCTGTCTGCTTTGCCTGTTCTTCCAGTTGCTTATTTTTCTGACGAAGCGCTGCTATATCTTCATGAAATATCTTTTCTTCGTCTTTTTTATCCATTGATTTTAGGGAAAGCTTTACCTCATTTACATGGTCCTTTGTGACTTGAACAAACTCCTCCACTGTCTCTCGTACTTCCCCTAGTATTTCATTAGTCTCGTCCATGAATTCTTGAAGTATTTCTGGAGTCAAATCATGCTGACCGTGCCTTAGACTGCTAACCGCAGAAAATCCTTCAGACACTGCGACATCCCAAAACTCCTTGTTATATATCTGAGGCCAGGGCAGAAGCCCCTTTCCAACAAGATTTTTAAGGGCAATCCTTGCAATGGATGTTACCTGCTCGGCCAGAAATTTTTTGGGAATCGTATTTGTTTCCATTAGGCGCGCCTACATTACAGAAAAGATTAAAAACAAACTTTTTTTACTTATCGAACAAGATTAGAATTTATTTAAAAGATATATAAAAAAATCAGACCATTCTGACTGTTACCAGCTTAGATACACCCTTTTCCTCCATGGTAACCCCATAAAGGCAATCTGCCATTTCCATGACCTTTTGATTATGTGTAACTAAAATAACTTGGGAAGATGCAGAAACCCTTTGCACTAAGCTGTTAAACTTTGAGGTATTAGACTCGTCAAGGGGGGCATCCACCTCATCCAAGAGACAAAATGGCGTAGGTTTTACAAAAAAGATGGCAAATATGAGGGCAAGGGCAGCCAAGGCCTTTTCGCCACCGGAAAGAAGAGACAGGGTGTTGATGTGTTTCCCAGGCAACCTGAGTCTATATTCCACACCGGTTTCAAGTATGTCTTTTTCATCCATCAGGCTCAACCATGCCTTTCCTCCTTCAAAAAGAATTGAAAAGACCTTTTGCAAACTTTCGTTAATCTGTTCCAGGGCGGTCTTGAACTTCTCTTTACATTCCCTGTCTATTTTCCTTATTGCATCTTGTATATCATCAAGAGACTTTTTTACATCCTCCCTCTGTTTAAGCAAATAGTCCAGACGTTGGTTAAGCTGCCTGAACTCCTCCATTGCCATCAGATTGACAGGGCCAAAGGCTTCCACCTCTTTAGCCAGCAGAGCAAGACGTTTCTCCAAGAAAACGATATCTTCATCCATGGTCAAGGTTTTGTCTGTCAATACCTCATCAATGGCCTTTTGAAACTGTTTTAGGCAAATATCTGCCAGATGCTCCCTATTACGAGCTATGTCAGAAAGATTGATTTCGGTTCTATTTATTTCCGAACCGAGTTTGGAGAGCAATTTTTGGATATCGGACTTTTCTTTTTCAAGGACAAGTCTCTTTTCCCTAAGGCTATCAACTTCAAATTCTATGGCCTTCAAATCTCTTTCGATATCTTCAATTGCTATATTTAAAGACTCGAACTCCCTTTTACCATCACGCAGCTTCTCATCCGTGTCTTTTGATCTTTTCATAAGCCCTTGCAGGCTGATATCGTTTTCTGCCATTTCCCTCCTCGACCTGCCAAGGGCTGCCTCCATTCTCCTAAGCTCGGCCTCTTTTGACTTGATATGCCCCTTTAATTCCTGGAGCCTAAGCAGCCACTTGTTTTTCTTGGCTGTTATTTGCTGTAACCAACCCTCATTATCTAAAAGCTCGGCCTCAAGCATGCTAAGCAAGTCTTTCAACTCACCCTCCTGGCTAACAACATTTTCAATGACTTTTTCAAGTCTTAAAAGCGTAGGAAGCAGATCGTCGAGTTCTCTTTTGGCCTCTTCTCGTTCAAATTCAACAAGTTCAAGCCTATCCTCCACACTATTAAGGCCAGAACGGGCCTTATAAAGTGCCTTTTCAATATCCTTTTTTCTCTCTCTTAACATCTTTAGTCTTTGACTTATGGCATCGACCTGTCTTTTGATGTCCCTTTCACTCTCTATACACTTTGTCTCCCTTTCAGATGCGCTGTGCAAGGATCCCACGATCAAGGCCTTTTTGTCTTTTAGTCTTCTTATTTCCTTTTTCCTTGCAATAAGACCTGCATCTTTTGACCTCCCTCCACGAATGAAACGCAATTCCTTCCAGGGAGTAAAAACAAAACCATCTTTTGAAATTATATGGACATTGTCTATGGAAAGGCTTGACAGATCAGCAGATAAAATATCTGAAATCCTATCTACAATTATCCAAGAAAAAAGAAGAACCCTTATCTTTGAGGCAATAGGGCCCTTATCTATAACCTTGTCTTTAAGAAATTCAAAAGTGCTATTAAGGCCAACGGGCTCGGCTGGCCTCCTATCTAAAAGGCCTTGAGACAGGATTATGCTGGCCCCTTTTAAGTGAATTCTATCTCTTGTTACCTTTTCAACTATCTCAATGACCTCGTTTTTTTCATCAAAGACTAGGGACTGAATGGTCTGACCAAGGGCTGTCTCTACGAATTCCTCATATCCGTCCTCCACTTCGATGAGATCTGCCACTATCTTGCCCTCGTTTCCAACCATCTTTTTTAAAATTCTCGTTGCCTCCAAAAGACCTGCACCCTCCTCATCTATTTTAATAAGCGTCTGAAGGCGTGCCTCTGTTTCCGAAAGGCGGATATTCCATCTCTGTTTCTCTTTCCTGCTCTCTTCAAGGGCTTGTCTTGCTAAAGAAAGGGAAGTTTCCTTGTCCTGGAGTTCTTTTTTGGCCTTTTCCATCTCGTCTACAAGCTTGGCCAATGCCTTTTCAATCTGAGAAATTTCCTCTTTTAGCCTCTCCTTTTGTGCAAACAGTTCCTGCCTCCTTTCATCCATCATCTCAAGCCTGTGTTCCAGATGGGCCTTCCTGTCTCTTCCGGATGTAAGCCTTTCATGGATCTGAGCCCTCTTAGAGGCAACTATTACAAATTGATCCTTTGCTCGCTCCCTCTCTTTCTTGATTTTGGCAATCTGCTGCAAACACCTTTCAATTTCTTCGTCAAAGCCTTTTGCCTGTTCTTTTAGATACAAAAGGTCTTGGCAATACCTATCCAGCTTGGGCCTGCACTGTTCAATATTTTCTAAAAGTCCATAAATTTTGTTTTCAAGTCTACTTTGGGCCTTTTTCAAGACATCCATTTCTTGACATATCAGGGCCATCTCCTTTTCCAAGGAGGAAAGCTCCCTATATAACTTATCCTTTTTAACACCAAGGGTATCCAGATCTTGGCGCTGTCTCCTTTGCTTTTCCAAAATCCTTTGGAGCTCCATATCTAACCTTGAAATCTCAAGATCAATACCTGAAATTTCAGTCTCAAGGCCTATACGTCTTTGGGTTTCCCTTTCAAATTGCGTCCTTAGCTCCTGCTCTTTTTTATCAAGCTCTAAGTACTTGATCTTTAGTATTATTAAACCCAAATTCTCCTCTTCCTTTCTTAGAGCGGTGAATTTTTCTGCCTTTTCCGCCTGCCTTTGGAGAGACTTGACCTGCCTTTTCACCTCGGCAATCACATCATCAAGACGCTCGATATTCTCAAGGGCGTTTTTCATCCTGGAAAGGGCCTGAATACGTCTTTCTCTGTATCTGGCAATACCAGCGGCCTCTTCGACAATTAATCTCCTCTCTTCAGGTGTCATGGTGACGAATTGCCCAACCCTGCCCTGATCTATAATAGAATAAGCCCTGGCCCCTGTGCCAGTATCGAGAAAAAGATATTTTATCTCCTTAAGCCTGCAATTCTTTCCATTTAGCAAAAATTTTGCAGTCCCGTCCCTGAACAACACCCTCTCTATATTTATTTCTGCAAACTCTTTCAGCTCTGGAGGGGCCATGTCTTGACAATCTATCAGGCATAGCTTTACCCTTGCAGCATCCACCATGGTATTAGTAGAGTTGCCACTAAAAATAAGCTCATCCATCTTATCTGCCCTGAGAAGCCTTGGATTTTGCTCACCCAGCACCCATCGGATAGCATCTACTATGTTGGACTTTCCTGAACCATTTGGCCCTACAATGGCACTGACACCTAGAGAAAAATTTATTACTGTCCGCCTTGGGAAAGACTTAAAACCTGAAATAACAAGGCTCTTGAGCTTCATAGTCTGATGCAGTAAAGACTAACTTTTTCTAGCATCCTTTAAAATGAGCTGAACGTTTTTTTCCCCGTTCCACTCATTTACACTGGGTGTAAATGCAAGCTCGACGCCACTCCATGAATTGTTTACCTTGTCTCCATGCCCCCATCCAAGAAGCTCCAAACAGGAGAACCCGCTGCCAACTCCAGTAGGTTGTATAGACATCTTGAGATGATTCTGACCAACCACTTTTGCCCTTTGGACAACAAAATTTCTAGCCGAAAATAAAGGGGCATCATATCCTGGTCCAAAGGGCTCCAGCTGTTCTAAGAGTTGCATATACGGTCTTGTTGCCAACTCTGCCAGGTCGACCTTTGCATCGATCTTGAGAGCCACTGGCTGAGGCCTGGAAGAGATCTGCCTAAGCACGGCCCTTTCAAATCTTCGTATGAACTCGTCTATCTTTTCTAATGACAGTTTGACGCCGGCAGCGCTCCGATGTCCGCCAAAACGAATGAAAAGATCATGACATGAACTGATTGCAGAAAAAAGATCTATATCCTCTGGAGACCTTCCAGAGCCAGCGAGTATATCCTCCTCCATTGCCAATAGGATAACAGGACAGTTAACATGTTCTATTGCCTTTGATGCCACTAGACCAAGAATTCCCTTTCTCCAACCCTTACCATAAAGCACATAAGCAGCCCTTTCTCCTCTGGTGCTTATAAGTTCTAGCACTTCGGACAACAGTTGACGTTCTTGTTTTTGACGTTCCTGATTGTATTCATGAAGTCTTTGAGCAAGTTCTTTGGTCTTTGAATAATCCTGGTTAACAAGGAGATGAAAGGCAACATCTGCATGATGAACCCTGCCTGCAGCATTAAGCCTTGGCCCAATCCGAAAACCCAAGTCAAAACACGAAACCGGACCTGACAAGCCTGTTGTCTCCATCAATGCCTTTATACCAGGACGCGGGCTGTTAGAAATGACTTGAAGTCCAGCAAGAACAAGGATCCTGTTCTCCTTGTAAAGAGGCATCATATCGGCAACAGTACCAATTGCCACCAGATCCAGATATTTTTTGAGATTGGGTGGAGAAGCTCTAAAGAATCCCCTAGAATGCAGGTTTCTCCTCAAGGCCCATGCAAGGTAAAAAGCCACTCCAACCCCTGAAAGCTCTTTGAAGGGAAACACACAGTCCGACCTTTTCGGATCAATACATGCAGCTACCTTAGGCAGCAGGCCATGAGGTTGATGATGGTCTGTAATAATAACATCGGCCCCAAGAGAGCTGGCGTAGGAGGCCTCCTCTATACTAGTTATTCCACAGTCTACAGTTACTATCAACCTGCATCCCTTGGAAACAAGCCAATCGATACCACGGGGGTTAAGACCATATCCTTCTTTTTCCCTATGAGGAATATAATGCAAGGTCTCTATGCCCAACTCTTGAAAAAAGAGGCTAAGCAGTGCACAAGCCGTAACTCCGTCTGCGTCAAAGTCTCCAAATATTCCTATTTTTTCTCTTTTTATGACCGCCCTTGTTAGCCTCTCCACTGCCCGATCCATGTCTTTCATAAGGAAGGGATCTGTCAGCCTTGACAAGGTTGGAGTGAGATGGTCCTCAATGGCCTCTTTTGATTTAAGCCCCCTGTTTATCAAAAAGGCGGTTAAACTTACAGGGAAAGACAAGGACCTGGAAAGCTCCTGGACCAGATCCTCTTTTATCTTTCTAAAAGCCCAGGGACGATTTAGTATGAGGGATGACATGGCGCAAAACTAATAGGCGGCAAAATCTATGTCAATCAACAGATTGATCCTTAACATCAGACCTTCTATGGTTTTTCTTTTGCGGTTCATTTTAGAAGGATATGACAACATGTTTGTGCTCACTACGCTTGACAAGGAAGCTGGCCTAGTAGAGATTCAATACTGTCAATGCATGGAAAAAGAACTCAGGATAATATTGGGAGAGATCGGAGATGAAATTGGCATTAAAAATGTCAACCCATAATTCATATATCCTCCTGACAACCCTTGTAGTCACAATTGTCCTTTGGGATCTCTTCCTTGGCAAGTGCTTGGCTCAAACAACTTTTTTTACAGTGGATGAGTGTGTTGAAACTGCCCTAAGAAACAACCTTAAGATCTTAAAAAAACAGTACGAGCAACAGGCAAAGCTGTATGCATCCAAGGCTGCATTCAAAGACATGCTGCCACGGTTTGGCACAGACTATTCATATACAGGCAGAAGGGATGCAGCTACTATTGTCATCTTTGACAGAAGCACCACCATCTACGGTCATGACGAATTCAAATGGAACGTCAATGTAAAACAACCTGTCTTCTACGGAGGGCTTTTATGGAACAGGTACAAAAAGGCCCAGATAGAGCTAGACCTTGCCAAACTTGCCCTCTTTCAGGCACAAAACCAGATTGTAAAAGAGACAAAGACTGCCTACTATCAGGTTCTCAAGTCAAAAAAGCTTGTTGAGGAGGCCCAAGCTCAACTTAAACGGCTGAAGTCCCAGTATGAAACAGTAAAGGCCTTTTATGAGGCGTCCATCAGGCCTAAGACAGACCTTTTACAAAGCAAGGTGCAACTCAACCAAGGGAAACTCTCATTGATAAAAGCCAGAAACCAGTATGAATTGGCCAAGAATCATCTAAATATCATAATGAAAAGGTCGCTTGAAAGTCCCTTGACTATTGATGAAAAGATTGCCCTTCCCAAAATCGATATAAGGCTTGCTAAGCTATACAAACTTGCTCTATCAACAAGGCCAGAAATTAAACAGGCCCAGCTTGCAGTTGAAAAGGCGCAAAAGGTGGTAAAGATTGCAATGAGCGACTACTGGCCAAAACTCGATCTTTCCGCGTCCTATTCAAAGGATGGAGTGACTCCTGACGTATCAGACAACCCATACGGCGACCATGAAAATGCCCAGGTCTTTTTAAACGCCACATGGGAATTCTTCTCCTGGGGCAAAAGCAGAGACAAGGTCATTGAGGCAAAAAAACTGGCAGAAGCTGCCAAAATTCAGCTTCAAGATGTGACAGATCACGTTAGACTGGAGGTAAAAAATGCCTATCTTCTTTATGAAGATGCAAAAGAGGGGGTACAGGTGGCACGCAGTGCCCTTGAAAGCGCAAGGGAAGACTATGAGCTAAATGTCAGCAGATACAAGAACCAGCTCGCATCCAACACCGATGTGCTCGATGCCCAAAGCAGGTTGACAAAGGCAAGAAGTGACTACATCTCGGCAGTAGCTGCTCAGCTTACTGCCCTTGCAGAGCTAGACTACGCTATAGGAAGGGAGATAGAAAAATGTATGAAATCGAAGAAATAAAGACTTCACCTTTTCGCGACCAGAAACCGGGCACGTCAGGGCTTAGAAAGCCGGTCATCACCTTTCAAAAACCTCATTATCTGGAGAACTTTGTCCAATCCATTTTTGACGCCATGAATGGTGGGGCAAGGGGAAAGAGTCTGGTGCTTGGAGGAGATGGGAGATTTTATAACCGCAGAGCCATACAAATCATAATAAAAATGGCGGTAGCAAACGGAGTAAGACATTTAAAAGTTGGACAGAATGGACTCCTTTCAACACCTGCTGTCTCTCACATCATAAGAAAATATAATCTTGACGGGGGCATCATTCTGTCTGCCAGTCACAACCCTGGCGGCCCGAATGGAGACTTTGGGGTAAAATTTAATATAGAAAATGGCGGTCCAGCCCCGGAAAAGGTCACATCAAAGATATATCAGAAAAGCCTTGAGATAGACAGGTACTTTATCGCCAATGGGCCTGACATTGACCTGGATGAAAAAGGAGCAAAGACAAGGATCCTTGACACTCTCATTGAGATTATTGATCCTGTAGAGGACTATGCCCAGCTCATGGAAGAACTGTTTGACTTCGACTCCATTAGAAGGATGATCCATTCTGGCTTTACCATGCGTTACGATGCCCTACATGCAGTTACAGGAATATATGCCAAGGAAATATTTGTAAGGCGTTTGGGCGCTCCGGAAGAATCTCTTAAAAATTGCAATCCCCTTCCTGACTTTGGCGGTGGCCATCCTGATCCCAATCTCAAATATGCAGCAGGACTTGTGAAAGAGGCATTTTCTGATAATGCCCCGGACTTTTGCGCTGCCTCTGACGGTGATGGAGACAGGAACATGATCCTTGGAAAACGGTTCTTTGTGACCCCAAGCGACAGCCTTGCAATAATAACGGCAAACGCCAGCTGTGCTCCTGGATACAAAAAGGGGCCTTGTGGAGTAGCTAGATCAATGCCCACCAGTTGTGCCGTAGATCATGTGGCAAAGGACCTACAGATTCCATGTTTTGAGACTCCTACTGGCTGGAAATTTTTTGGGAATCTGCTCGATGCCGGCAAAATAACCCTATGCGGAGAAGAGAGCTTTGGAACTGGATCTGATCACATAAGAGAAAAAGATGGTATATGGGCGGTCCTTTTCTGGATGAACATGCTTGCAGACAAAAAAGTCCCTGTAGCTCAGCTAGTAAAGGACCATTGGCTAAAATATGGCAGAAACTATTATACAAGGCACGACTATGAAGAAGTAGACAATGATGTAGCCCAAAAACTCATGAAAGGCCTGGAAGAGAGGCTGAAATCTATAGAAAACAGTGAGCTTTCTGGCAAAAAGGTTGTAACTGCTGATAATTTTTGCTATCACGATCCGGTTGATGGATCAAAGAGCTGTAACCAGGGTATAAGGATAATATTTGAAGATGGCTCCAGAATAGTCTTCAGGCTTTCTGGAACAGGTACCAAGGGGGCCACTATAAGAATCTATATAGAGAGTTATACATCTAAAGAGAATCTCATGGATCAGGATACCCAGTCTTTCCTTGCTGATCTGATTAAGATCTCTCGCGACATCTCAAAGATAGAAGAGTTGACAGGCAGAAAGGAGCCTTCTGTCATTACTTAAAAAATAAAGGGGTCAGTCAAGACCAAGCTCTGCCATGAGATCGCCTATCTCTTCCTGTGAGGTCCCACTTTTTGCTGCACCATTATCAAGGCCGTTCTCAAGCACATCATCCACGTGGTCTTGAATGGCTTTGGACTCGCTTGAGGCTTGGGGCTCTAGACAAATAAACTCGGTCTTTTCAAGGTTCATTTCCACATAAAAGGGATTTCTGTCGTCTGTCCTAAAGGCGATCTTTCTGCACTCGGGCTTATCCAGCATGGTTGCCACGGAAAGTGTGATGGCAGAAGATATGGTAATGGCCTTGGGTTGGTTATTGTTAGCAGAAAGGCCGTACCTTGTCTCTATCTTTTGTCTTGCCTTTCCTATTACTTGATTGATTATCTCGCCAATATAGTTTACCACCTCGTCCGAATCAAAATCCTTGGAAATTTCTTCGTCAGGAAGTCCCATAAAGGACATCGCCTTAGTATAGATTTCAAGAGATGCCTCCTTAGACAAATTCATAATGAAAAGGCCTGAATAATCCCCTGTAAACTGTACAAAACAACCAAGATCCGGCTTAAGACTAATGGATGGAACATCTTGGATGGTAGGTGCATATCCAACTGACATGCCAGTAGAGGCATCTATCACCTCTTTTACTGACGAACAAAATATCTTTGCTACCTTGTCAACCGTCTTGAGAGATTGCTCCTGCATTCTTGCCCCCTTAAAAAACCTTTTAAAACAGGCGGCTGTACAACAATCCTAAAGAAACAGATCAATCACAGGAGTCTTGCTCTTCCTTGAACTCCACCTTTTCCGTATCTGCCTCCCAGCGCCGCCTTTCGTTCACATAGCCAAGCCCAAGAGCTGCTGCTGCCCCTATAAAAAGCCCCATAAAACCTGCAAACACCCACAATGAGGAACCGCAGCTATCATTCTTGGATGGCTCAAGCTCTTTATGACAATATCGGCAAATGAGGGCATCTTTCTTAATACGTTCTTTGCAATAGGGACAAATCTTTCCAAACATTTCTTCCTCCGTAAGCAAGTTATTATTTCCTGCATATATCTATCTCTTTGATATACCAGATAAAGTTATTCCTGTATTCAAGGCCTACCGGATATATCTCTACTCCCTGCCTAACAACATCATAAAAGGTCCGATAAAAAAGCGGATCTGTTCGAATGTTAGCATCAAAACAATCTGCTTCCGGACACAAAATGAGAAACATGACACATGCCCGGTAACCTTCTTGAACCAAGGAAGAAAGCTCAACAAGATGCCTCCTGCCCCTTTCGGTAGGGGCATCTGGGAATAATGCTATGCCTTCCTTTACAAGAGTGCATCCCTTGACTTCAAGATATACCCTTCCCTTATTTTCAAGATCAACTAAAAAATCAAGCCTGCTACGGCCAACCTTTATCTCAGGCCTAAGCCCTTTAACCATCCCAAATGGAGAAAGTTGCCTGTCTAATATTATAGATGCAGCTATGGCAGAATGAAAACCAGAATTTACTAGAACCCATTTTCCAGAAGATGCCATGGCCGCAATCAGATCCCATTTGGTCTTTCTCTTTCTGCCGCAAGCCCTTTTCAAAAGGACCTGGTTACCAGGATAAAGAAGCTCCTTAAGCCTTCCGGGATCACGAACATGGACCTTTAACTCCCTGCCATCTCTGATATCTGAACATATGGCAAGGAATCTATTTGGTCTTTTGATAAAAAGGGCCTTTTGATCCCAGGGAATCTTAATCAGCCTTTTCATTGGCCTTTTTCTTCTCTTCGGCTTCGGACAACCTGAGATAGAGAGGAGAAAGCGTAACAGGATCTTGAGGTCCCTGACCAGAGCTCACCATGTCTTTGCCCATACTCGCACACACAATCGGACGCGGATACCACAAGTGCCTTGGCGTTATAACAGCCCTGTTGCCCAAAAGTTCCACAAGCTCGTGACCATAATGTTCAAGGGCTGAACCAAGAAATATTATTTGACTTGATCCTAAAACATGGTCTGCAAGCTCGTGGGGTCTGATCACGAGATACTCAGAGATTCTTTTTGCCCAGCTTTGACCGGGCCTGTAAAGGGCACAATAAATTTGCCCTCTTCTTGCATCAATAACAGGACATATGAGACCATCATTAATGGCAAAAGATGCATTTTGGGCAAGTATGTCCAGGGTTGGCACCCCTATTATAGATGCTCCCGTTGCCAAACATAAACCCTTGGCAGAGGAAAGACCTATTCTAAGCCCAGTAAAGCTGCCAGGTCCAAGGCTCACAGCCACTGTATCAACATCATGCCAGCCTAGGCCCGTCTCTTTGAGCAGGAAAATGATGGCCCTTATAAGCCTTCTAGAATAGGTGCTCTTGGAGCCAACCAACAACTCTGCCGACAGGTCATCTCTTGCCAAAATGGCAACTCCTCCAGTAAAACCAGATGTTTCTATCGCCAAGGTAGCCATGAATCAGGGTTTGGAGACCGAAGGTATAAGTCCAAGAAGCCTTGCTATGTCATTGTAAAACACCAGTAACATCAAGGAGCCTAAAATAAAAAGGCCAATTTGTTGAGCGAGTTGCATCTGCCTGGTTGTGAGAGGACTCCCTTTGATAGCTTCTATGGCAAAAAAGAAAAGATGTCCCCCATCTAACACAGGTATGGGTAATAGATTCAAAATACCCAGGTTCACCGATAAGACGGCCATGAAATAAAAGAGGTTTAATATGCCCTGCTGGGCCTGCTGACCAGCCATCTGGGCAATCATAATAGGGCCTCCAAGGGTAGAAAGAGGGACTACCCGCTCTATTATTTTCAAAAAGCCCTCCCACGTTAACCTTGTAATCTCCCATGTCCTTTCAAAAGACATAAAAAAGGCCTTTATTGGGTTAACCTTTTCAATTTTTATATTTCCTGATGCAGTAACACCAATGAGGGGAACCTTGATTTTTTCACCAAATATATTTTTAATGGTGCTGAGTTCAGGCCGGACCTTTACGGCAATCACCCGATCTCCCCTTTTGATTTTGAGAAAAATTTCCTGCCCTTTACTGGCTTTTATGGCCTTTGAAATATCGTCCCATGTCTTGACCTTAGTTTGATTGACTTCAACAAAGATATCTCCCTTCTTGAGACCAGCCTGTGCAGCAGGAGAGTTTGGCTTTACAGAACCTATTTCAGGAAGCAGTATAGGATTTCCATAAACGAGTAATATAAAAAAAAATATCACTTGGGCCAAAAAAAAGTTTGCAAAAGGTCCTGCAGCTACTACCAAGGCCCTTTGATATACAGGCCTGTGGGAAAATGATAGATGACGTTCTTCTGGCGGGACCTCTTCGTTTGGAAGCTCTCCTAACATCTTTACAAATCCGCCAAGGGGAATGGCAGAAATGCAGTAGTCTGTTCCATTTTTTATAATACCCCAGAGTCTCGGGCCAAAACCAATAGAGAACTTTAAGACCCGTATCCCAAATAAACGGGCCACAACAAAGTGACCAAGTTCATGGAAAAAAATTAGCCCGCTTAGTACCAGTAAAAATGACCAGAGCGTAGTCATGTCTGCTTCCTCAATCCAGTAAGCCAGCTATAAACTGGGCTTTGAGCCTTGCCAAGGCATCGGCCTGAAGCACATCATCTAAACTGTTCATTTCTTGGATATCGATTTGTGAAAGCACTTCGGAGATTATCTCAGGAATCTTTAGATAGGATATCTTTCCCTGCAAAAAGGCCTCTACAGCCACTTCATTTGCCGCATTTAATACAGTAGTTGCTGTTCCTCCTATCTTTAAAGCCTCAAAGGCCAGGCCAAGGCAAGGAAATTTATCCATTTGTGGAGCCTCAAAAGTCAAGGGCCCCATAGCAACAAGATCAAGGGAAGGCAAATCCAATTCCATTCTGTCTGGCCAATAAAGGGCATAGGATATGGGCACCCTCATATCAGGGATTCCCATTTGAGCAATTATGGAACCGTCAACGTATTCAACCATAGAATGGATTATGGATTGGGGATGCACCACTACCTCTATCTTTTCGGGTGGCACTGAAAAAAGCCACCTCGCCTCTATTACCTCCAATCCCTTATTCATTAAGGTGGAAGAATCAACAGAAATCTTTGCTCCCATAGACCAGTTTGGATGTGCTACGGCCTCCTTTGGCGTAATCCCTGCCATCTCATCCAAAGGCTTCCTCCTGAATGGTCCACCAGAGGCGGTAAGTATTATCTTTTTCACCATAGAATCTCTATAACCCTGCAAGCACTGAAAGATAGCAGAATGTTCACTATCTATAGGGAGCAAATTGACCTTGTATTTTTCAACAAGCCTCATAACAAGCGGCCCGGCAGCTACCAGAGTCTCCTTATTAGCAAGTGCGACATCTTTTCCAGATTCAATCGCCGTGACAGTAGGAATCAGCCCAGCAGCACCCACCATGGATGAGACTACCAGATCTGCCACAGCCATAGATGCAAGCTCGTTGTAGCCCTCTTTTCCCCACAGTATTTCAACCTCTTTCTCTCCTACAAGACCTCTCAACTGTTGGGCTAGGTCTTTAGTCATGACGGCAACCTTATGGGGAGCAAACTCGTCTATCTGTTGTGCCAAAAGCTCAAGGTTCCTTCCAGCTGCAAGCCCAACAATATTCAGCCTGCCTTTGGACCTTCTCACGATATCTGCTACATTTGTTCCAATGGAACCTGTGGAACCAAGGACTACTATGTTTTTCTGATGATTCATAAAATTGACCTTTCTATCCAATATAGAAGTTGCCCTCGCTAAGATAAAGGACCCAAAACAGAACAGGGCCTGCAAGAAACAGTGCATCGACTCTATCGAAGATCCCACCGTGTCCTGGAAGGATACTGCCTGAATCCTTGAATCCGTATGCCCTCTTTACCATAGATTCCACAAGGTCTCCTGCTTGGCTTACAAGGGCAAGCAAGATTGCAAGCGGCAGTAACAATCTCAAATCAAAAAAATTAAAAAAAAGAAGCCATGAAAAAAGGGCCCCCATAGCGCTGAAAAACAGGCCTCCCATAGCTCCCTCAACGGTCTTTCCCTTACTGATAGATGGACAAAGTTTTCTTCTGCCAACAGTTTTACCAATGTAATATGCTCCTGTATCTGCAGCAAAAACCACTATCAGTAAAAAAAGGACCCATAGTCTTCCGTATGGCATAAATCTTATAAGCACAATCAGCCCAGAACACATTCCAATGTATACGGCTCCGAAGATAAAAGACAGAAGTGCAAAAAAAGGCCTTTCATGGGAACTATATGAAAAAATAATAGCTAGAGACGACAAAAAGAAAACCAAAAATATGCCCAAAAGGACATAGATCTCCTGCCTAAAATATATGGTAAGTATTGGAATATTGAGTCCAATAACGATCCCCAGTCCCATCAGTATATGGCGGCCATGAAAGGCCATATTGTAATATTCGTAAAGGCAGAGCCCTGCTACCAGTAAAATGAGCCCGATAAAAAAGGCCTCTCCACCCCATACAAGTCCACTAACCAGTACAGGGAGAAGAACAAGGGCTGTCAGGACTCGCTGCCTGTGCATCTTAGGAGTATCTGTTCGCTGGTTTTGCCAAAACGGCGTTCACGCCTGGAATAATCCTGAAGGGCCTTGAGAAGTTCCTTTCGGCCAAAATCTGGCCACAGGGTATCTGTAATATAAAATTCGCTGTATGCAGCTTGATAGAGAAGAAAGTTACTAAGCCGCTGCTCGCCACTTGTACGGATGATAAGATCTGGATCTGGGATATCCGAGGTATAGAGAAAGGAAGCAAAAAGCTCCTCATCGATTTGTGAAGGATTCAGCTCTCCGCTAAGACATTTTTGTGCAATCATTCTCGTGGCTTCTGCTATCTCACTCCTGCTACCATAACTAAGTGCCAAGATCAGTTGCATCTCAAAATTCTTGGAAGTCTTTTCCATAGTCTCAAAGAGAAGGGCCCTGACCTTTGGAGGTAACCTGTCCAACTCTCCAATAGCCCTGAGCCTTATTCTGTTGCCCAGAAGCTCGTCCACCTCCCTTTGAAGATAGTCATAAAGGAGATCCATAAGGGCCTCCACTTCTTCCTTGGGCCGTGACCAATTTTCCTTGGAAAAGGCATAAAGAGTAAGATATGGAATATCAAGCTCCCGAACAGCCGTAACTATCTCTTTAACCGTTTTTGCACCCTGTCTATGCCCTACAATCCGAGGCATGAACCTACGCTTGGCCCAACGTCCGTTTCCATCCATAATAATGGCAAGATGACGAGGGAGGTTGTCCGGCTTCTCAATAGATAGGGTCTTAGCCATCCGATTTAGAACTCCATGATCTCCTTTTCCTTCTCCCCGAGAATTTCCTCCACCTTTTTTATATGCCTGTCAGTAAGCTTTTGTACCTCGTCTTGCAACTTGTACATTTCGTCTTCTGAAATCGCTTTATCCTTCTTCTGGGCCTTTAGTTTTTCTATGGCATCCCTTCTCACGTTTCTTATGGCTACCCTACACTCCTCTGCCATCTTTTTAACCACCTTGACCAGTTCCTTTCTCCTTTCTTCAGTAAGAGGAGGGACACTGACCCTGATTATTTTACCGTCATTGGATGGCGTCAGTCCAAGATCAGATGAAAGTATCGCCTTTTCTATATCCCCCAGGATGTTGTTATCCCATGGTTGTACAGTAATAAGACGACTTTCGGGTACAGAAACAGATGCAACCTGATTAAGAGCCATAGTGGTACCATAGTAATCTACCGTTATTCCCTCAAGCAAGGCTGCCGATGCCCTGCCAGTCCTTACATGGGAAAGCTCCTTTTCAAAGGCAGCAATGGCCTTGTCCATCCTCCTATCTGCATCTTTTATCACCTGATTGGTCATACGATCCACCTCCTTTTAACGGGAAGTTTATTCAGCCACAATAAGGCTTCCAATATCCTGGCCGGCAACCGCCTTCTGAATATTTCCCTCTTTAAGCATATTGAACACCATAATAGGAAGCTTTGCACCCATTGCTAAGGCAATGGCAGCAGCATCCATCACTCTTAGCCCTTTTTCAAGCACCTGTGCGTATGTAATACGAGGAATCCTGACTGCGTCTTTGTATTTGTAAGGATCCTTATCGTAAACTCCATCGACCCTAGTGGCCTTAAAAAGTATCTCAGCTTCTATTTCCAAGGCCCTAAGGGCTGCTGCCGTATCAGTTGTAAAGTAGGGATTGCCTGTCCCAGCAGCAAAAATAACCACCCTTCCCCGTTCAAGATGCCTTATGGCCCTTGCACGGGCAAAGGGTTCAGCCATTCTTCCTACCTCAATAGCCGAAAGCACCCTTGCAGGAACGTCTTTTCTCAAAAAGGCATCCTGTAAGGCAAGGCTGTTAATAACTGTGGCAAGCATTCCCATCTGATCTGCCGATGCCCGGTTCATACCCTTTGCAGCACCAGACACGCCGCGGAATATGTTCCCACCACCAACAACAAGCCCGAGCTCAGCGCCCTGTGACCTAGCCTTTGCAAGCTCATCAACCACCTTATCCATAAACTGCGGACTTATGCCATAGGGCTCATCGCCCATAAGGGCCTCACCACTAAGCTTAATAAGGACCCTTTTATATCTGGCAGACATTTGAACTACTTTTCTCCTACCTGATAGCGAACAAAGCGACGTATGGAAATGTTCTCGCCCATCTTTGCTACAAGCTCGTTTAGAAGATCCTGTATGGTCAGATCTGGATCCTTTACATATGGTTGTTCAAGCAGACATATCTCTTTTAGATATTTTTCGATCCTTCCCTCAACTATCTTGTCAACAATATGCTCTGGCTTGCCGGATTCCAAGGCCTGCTGCCTATAGATTTCCTTCTCTTTGTCCAACACATCCTGCGGGGCATCCTCTCTCTTGATACAAAGAGGATTGGTGGCAGCAATGTGCATAGCAATATTCCTGGCAAATTCGATAAACTGGTCTGTCTTTGCCACAAAATCAGTCTCACAATTCACCTCTACCATAACACCAAGTTTATTACCCGCATGGATATAACACTGAACCACGCCTTCGCTGGTGGCCCTTCCCGCCCTTTTGGCAGCAACTGCAAGGCCTTTCTGACGCAGGTAATCAACGGCCTTGTCCATATCTCCATCACATTCCTGCAAGGCCTTTTTGCAATCCATCATTCCAGCATTGGTCCTCTCTCTAAGCTCTTTGACCATTGCAGCCGTTATCTGTGCCATGATATCTATACCTCCGTATTTTCGTTAATAAAGGCTTAAAACTGGCCGTTTAAGCTAGTCACAACGCAAAAACGGCATTTATTTAATCGATATTACTACCTTGCTAGATAGCATTCTGAAAATTTGGATTTCTCCAAACGATTAAGCGGTTGTCTGTCCGGTAACCTCTTGAGTTGCGGCCTCTTGACTGCTAACTGTCTCGGTCTGTACCTGGGCTGATGCTTGGTCGTCCGCCTGGTCTTGATCCCCAGAAACCTCTTCTTCAACCTCTTTGTCAGTTTCGGCCTGAACCGCCTCTTCATACAGTTCTTTGCCCTTTAAAACAGCATTGGCAATAAGAGAAGTAAGCAGCCTAATGGCCCTGATTGCATCATCGTTTCCTGGAATTATATAGTCTATCCCATCTGGATCACAGTTAGTGTCTACAATAGCCACAACAGGGATACCTAACTTGTTGGCTTCCTTTATGGCTATCTGTTCATATCTTGAGTCCACCACATAAAGGGCAGAGGGGAGCCCATCCATATCCTTTATGCCCCCCAAGTTCCTTTCTAGCTTTTGTTTCCTCTTTTCAAGCTTAAGTATTTCCTTTTTGGGAAATCGCTCAATAGAACCATCTTCGAACATAGACTCTATCCTTTTAAGCTTGTCTATGCTCTTGCTAATGGTATGAAAATTGGTAAGCATACCACCTAACCACCTGTGGTTCACATAGGGCATGCCACATCTTGTTGCCTCTTCAAAGATAGATTCTTGGGCCTGTTTTTTTGTGCCAACAAACAGAATGTTGCCTCCATTGGCAACAGTATCAACCACAAACTCATAGGCAACCTTAAAAAGCCTAACCGTCTTTTGCAGGTCAATAATGTAAATTCCATTCCTTGCTCCGAAGATATAGGGTTTCATCTTCGGATTCCAACGGCGAGTTTGGTGGCCAAAATGGACACCGGCCTCAAGAAGCTGCTTCATGGTTACGTAAGCCATAGAAAAAATCCCCCTTTGTGGTTTTTCTTCCGCTTCATACAATACCTGCCCATCAACCGCATTTGCGGCACCACAAGGCAGCTGAAGCGTGTTTTTTTAGATAAAGTGGCGTCTTTCTAACATCTTAAAACCATTTTGACAAGTAAGACTATCAAAATGGTTACTAACCCAGTCACCACTTCCCAGTCCTGACAAAAGATATAGATATAGATATAATATAGCTGCAATTCAAACTAAAATCCCCCCTATTTTTTGATAAACAGTGTTGACATTTAAGAAAGAGGGATTATTTTAAATCGAACTTTTAAGATAAATAGGATTAAAATGGTAGAAAATATTTTAGTCGCAGGGACAGTAATAACTGCCTTTTATTTTGTAATCAGATTCATACTCAAAAGACTTGCAGGAGACAGCCAGGTAACACCCTGTAAAGGCTGCAATAACTGCAATCTGAATCCAGATCATGTAACAAATGGCTGTCTGGATATAAATATTGAACCTAATGGGTGCACAAAGACACAAAATAAAAAGCAGGTATTAAACAGAGATAGAGAAAAATGAAAAACCAAAGACCAAGAGTATGCATAAAGACTGGCCGCCCAGTAGTGCACGAGGTCATCTGCAAGATGTGCCATCGGAGATGTCCGCATGCAGGCAAACAAGGCAGAAGACGCAGCTCATCTTCAAAGAGGATGTAAGGCATTAGTTAGTCAAATAGGCTCTTTAGAACTCCTGACCCACCCAAGGATAAAAGTTGGCCTCTTGCGCACAGCCTGAAATATACGGCCTATATATTCTCCAAGCAGCCCCAAGGCAAAAAACTGGCATCCTACAAGGAAGAACAGGGCTGCAAAAAGGGTGAACACGCCCTCTGCGGCCCATCCTGGCCCATAATAAAGCCTGAAGCCGATAATTACTGCAGCCGCAAACATACCGCATACTGCCATAAAGGACCCTACAAAAAAAAGTATACGGAGGGGCCACATGGAAAAACCTGTCATGAGATCAAGTTGAAGACCAAATAACTTCAACAGGGAATATTTGGAGCTTCCTGCTGCCCTCTCTTCGTGACGGACATGAATCTCTATGGGGTTTCTGGCAAAAAAGGTGGCAAGAGCCGGGATAAAAGTGCGATATTCAGGGTTCTCAAGTATCCCCTTGACCACTTCTCTACTATACCCCCTTAACATACAACCAAAATCATGAAGTGAAATACCAGAGATTTTAGCAACAATCCTGTTTGTAATCCTAGAAGCGATCTTTCTAAAACGGCTGTCCTGCCTGCCATCCCTAATGGTACCTATGAGGTCATGACCCTTTTCAAACTGCTCGACAAGCTTTGGTATCTCTTCAGGAGGATTCTGAAGATCCGCGTCCATAGTTATGATCCAATCTCCCTTGGCCTTTGAAAAGCCTGCCATTACTGCTGCATGTTGACCAAAGTTTCTTGCAAGATTGACAACCACAAGCCCTGGCCGCTTTTCGAGTTCCTTTTCAAGTATCTCAAGGGTCTTATCCGTTGAGCCATCGTTAATGCAAACCACCTCAAATGGCATATGGAGGCCTTGGAGCACAGGAAACAACCTGTCAAAGAGTGGAGGAATGTTATCCTCTTCATTATACATGGGAATTACTACAGAAAGAGATCTTTCTTTTACCATTTTTTTACAACAAGCAGGGATTCAAAAGCCTCTTTAAGCCTTATAAAGGATTCGTGCTCTCCACCCTTATCAGGATGCAGCATCTGGGCCTTTTTCCTATAAAAACGCACAAACTCCTTTTTGCTCATGTCCTCGAACTCCTTCTTTGATATACCCATGATCTTAAGATAGCCTTCCTGATTATACGAAGACGCCTGCTGCTGAACAAAGGTGTTTCCCTTTTCAAAATCTGCACCTAGTCCTTTAAAGGCCAAATCAAAATAACGGATGGCATAACGTCTAAGATATGGATGAAGACCAATAAAAGAAGCTGGACGTGCACCAATATTTATATAAGAAGGGTCAGCATTCAAACTGCAAAGCTCTTCTATAAAATATTTATCCATAAGGTCCTGATCCTGGGCATCAGGTACAAATCTTGAGAGCCTGTTGGCAAAACGTCCTGGAAGGGCAAAAATGGCATATACATACGCCTTTAGCTCCCATGGTCTCAAATCCATTTCCATGAACTTAAAATTTTGTTCTAATTCATCCCTTGACTTATTAAGAAGCTTGTTAAGGAATACAAAGGGCTCATCCATTAAAGGCTCTATATTTATTTGCAAAAACTTTAAAAAAAGCATCCTGCGCCTGTCAAAGGGATGGATGCAAGCCTGCATCTGCCTAAGCTCGTCCTTTGAAAAACGGCTTTTCCTGTACGGGCCCCTACCCCTTATACCACCAAAATCATCTATCCGCTGCCTGATCACAGGGTCTATAAATGGCCAAAATATCTCTTCCAAGTCTGCATAATCATACTCAATCCCCTTTTTATAAAGGGCATCCTCAACCTTGGGAGAAATGAGAAAGACGCGTTCGTCAATGTATTCTACATACTCTTCAGGATCCCTTCCCAGGTCAAATACATCCGTGCTTATCCAGATGCCGTCTTTCCCAATGAAGGAATGGCGAAGAAAGAATCTTACACCGTCGGGGCCTCTTTCCATTGCAAGATACATAGACTATTCTTCTTGAGACTAAAAACTTTTTCAATAATAATTAAAACCGAATCATGAAATTCTTGATCCATTATTTTGTAGATATCAAACAAAATATTCTCAGATCAGGTAAAAGTAAAGACAAAGGAGACCTGCTTAATGAAGGTGATAGCGTTCAATGGAAGTGCAAGGGAAAAAGGCAACACCTATACACTTTTGGCTACCGTATTGGAGAGGATCGAGGCTGCTTCCATTAAAACCGAGCTGATCTGGCTTGGAAACAAACCCCTTGGAGGCTGCATGGCCTGCTACAAGTGTCTGAAAAATAAGGATGCAAGGTGTGCCCAAAACGATATAATCAATCACTATTTTCGTATGATGCTTGACGCTGACGGGATAATACTTGGCTCTCCCACCTATTTTGCCGATGTTTCTTCAAACATGAAGGCGCTTATTGAAAGATGCGGTATGGTTAGCCGAGTAAATGGCGACCTGCTTAAAAGAAAGGCAGGGGCAGCTGTAGTTGCCGTACGCAGAGCAGGTGCATATCATGTCTTCAGTTCGCTAAACAGCTTTTTCCTGATCGGCCAGATGATAGTGGTAGGATCTTCGTATTGGAACCTTGGAAGGGGCAAAGACCCAGGAGAGGTGAAAGATGACCATGAAGGAATGAAGACCATGAAAGATCTTGGCGACAATATGGCATGGCTGATTAAGAAACTTAAAAATGAAGGCTGAAAAATCTGTTATAATTCTGAACAGACTTGGACTCCATGCAAGGCCAGCTTCTCGCTTTGCCCAGACTGCCAGTAACTTTCAATCTGATATCTGGGTTGAAAAGGATGGGGTCAGTGTTGATGGGAAAAGCATACTCGAAGTCCTTACAGTTTCTTGTCCTTCTGGCAGTAAAATAACCATAAGGGCAGAAGGGCCGGATGCCGCAGAAGCGATAGATGTACTTGCAGCCCTGGTGGCAGACAGATTTGGAGAAATAGACTAGCAATCTTTGTCTCAGATTAAGATACTTATTAAAAAATAAAAAAGTGGAAATATTTAAGGCAATAGCAGCATCACCCGGCATAGCCATTGGACAAGTCTTTCTCTTAAACGCAAAGAAGATAAAAACCATAAAAAGACAGGTGGATCATAGACAGATCCCAAAGGAGCAAGAACGCTTCAGGCAGGCTGTCTATTCTGTAGAAGATCAACTCAAAAGACTCGTATCAGAGCTTCCAGAGGAGATAAAGGAACATAGCAACATACTCAAGTCTCATATCCTGATGCTTAAGGATAAGATGGTCTACAACAGATGTTTACGCCTTATAGAAAAAAGGCAGGTTAATGCAGAATGGGCCCTTGAGTTAACCATGGATGAAATCCGGAAGCTATTCAACACAATTAAAGACTCATACATCAGGGAAAGGCTTGAAGATATCGGTTTTGTAATCAATAAAGTTAAGGCTGTTCTTGCAGGGGCAGAGACGAAGTTGGATCTTTCATCCATTGAAGAGCCTGTAATTATTGTTGCAAGAAACCTTTCACCTGCGGATACATTACATATAAGCAAGGAAAAGGTCCTTGGTTTTGTTACAGAGCTTGGAAGCCGCACCTCCCACACCGCCATCTTGGCAAGATCCCTTGGCATACCTGCAGTAGTAGGCCTAGATGGAATTACGTCAAAGTGTTTGTCCGGCGAAATGATGATAGTGGACGGCCTAAAGGGACAGGTGGTAACAGAACCCGATGAAAAGATTTTGCATGACTACAAACTCAGGCTTGAAAAATACCTCAAGTACAGGCTAGAGGTTATCCACAACAGCAATCTGCCGGCAGAAACAACAGACGGCTACAGAATCAAGGTAAAGGCCAACATGGAACTGGTGGAGGAGATCCCAATTGTAATTCAGCATGGTGCCGAAGGCGTTGGCCTTTTCAGGACAGAATTTCTCTACATGACATCTAAGACACTGCCTACCGAAGATAAGCTTTTTCTTGCATATAAAAAGGTGGTGGAACGACTCAAACCCTATCCAGTTACCATAAGGACCTTAGATATAGGAGGAGACAAGCTTGCGCCGGATCTCAACCGTGAAGAAGAGATAAATCCAGCCCTTGGGCTAAGGGCAATCAGGTTTTGTCTTCATGAAAAGGGCCTTTTCAGGGCCCAGCTCCGGGCCATACTCAGGGCTAGCATATTCGGAGACCTAAGACTCCTCTTCCCTATGGTTTCTGGTAAAAACGAAATGATCCAGGTCAAAAGTCTCCTTAAACAAATTATGGAGGAACTGGAGGCAGAAAACACACCATTTAATAAGGACATCAAGATAGGCATCATGATAGAGGTCCCAACCGCTGTTCTGACATCCGATATTTTAGCCAAGGAGGCTGATTTCTTCAGTATTGGCACAAATGATCTTATCCAGTATTCACTTGCAATCGACAGGGTTAACGAGGCCGTATGCCATCTTTACGAACCTCTTCATCCAGGAGTATTGAGAATGATCAAGATGGCTGTAGAGTCAGGCCACAGAGAAGGCATAGAGGTGGGCATGTGCGGTGAAATGGCCGGTGAACCCCTTTATGTACCAATTCTTCTCGGAATGGGCCTCGACGAGTTGTCTATGAACGCCATGGCCATCCCAAAAACAAAAAAGATAATTAGGCAAAGCAACCAAGAAGAGTGTGCAGATTTTGTGCAAGAACTGTTAAGCCTAGATTCTGCAAAGATGGTTAGGAAAAGGGCAATAGAATTTTTTAGACAAAACTATCCACCTGACATGGAAACAACAGATTTCTTAGAATTTGGTCTGAGCTTGTAAACAACAGGAAACAGGACAAATGGATAATAAAATAAAAAACATACTTGTTACAGGTGGCTGTGGATTCATAGGAACAAACTTCATTCGTCTTTTAATAAAAAAGCGGGATTACCATGTCACCAATCTTGACGCCCTGACCTATGCAGGAAACCTTGAGAATCTGGCTGAATTTGAAAAAAATCCTCGCTATAGGTTTATAAAAGGCAGAATAGAAGACGAAGGGCTTGTAGACTCTGTTATGAAAGACGTAGATGCAGTGGTAAACTTTGCTGCCGAAAGCCATGTTGATCGCTCTATAAAGAGTGCAAAGCCGTTCATAACCACAAACGTTATGGGCACCCAAGTACTTCTTGACTCTTTTCGTAGGGCCGGTTGCCATGGCCCCTTTGTTCATGTATCAACAGACGAGGTCTACGGCAGCCTCGATAAAGATGACCCTCCTTTTACAGAGAACAACCACTTGCGTCCAAATAGTCCTTATTCTGCATCAAAGGCGTCATCAGACCTTCTTTGCCGGGCTGCCTGGAAGACCTTTCACGTCCCAGTTATCATAACTCGTTGTTCCAACAACTATGGGCCTTACCAATTTCCTGAAAAACTTATACCCCTGATGATAATTAACTGTCTACAAGACAGAAAACTGCCGATCTATGGAGATGGCCTGAACATAAGGGACTGGATCTTTGTTAAAGACCACTGCGAAGGTGTGCTGTGTGCCCTTGAAAAGGGACGTCCTGGAGCCATTTATAATCTTGGCGGAAACTGTGAGCTTACAAACCTTCAGGTAGTTGAAACTATACTGAAGCTCCTTGGCAAACCAAAAGACCTAATCGAGTTTGTTCAGGATCGGCCCGGCCATGACAGACGTTATGCAATGAATATTCACCTGGCCCAAAAAGAGTTGGCTTGGAGGCCTGAAATAGATTTTGATACAGGAATGGAGAAAACCATAAAATGGTACATAACTAATCAAAACTGGTGGCAAAATATCATGTCAGGGCAATATAGATCCTATTACAGGGAACACTATGGCAAGGAACTATGAAACCCAAGGTAATAGTTACAGGGGCATCTGGTATGCTTGGAAAGGACTTTTCAAAGACCCTTAAAAAAGGCTTTTATGTTATTCCCCTTTCCAGATCAGAATTAGACATTACAAATTTTGACAATGTCATGCGTGCTTTTGAAAAGTCATGTCCTGACATTGTTGTCAACTGTGCAGCATTTACAAAGGTAGACCTGTGTGAAGAAAAAAGAAAAGAGGCCTTTCTTGTAAACGCCAAGGGTCCAGAAAACCTGATAAAGGCATGCAATTCCATCAATGCAAAACTTGTCCACATAAGCACAGATTATGTGTTTGATGGCATGGCCGAAAGGCCCTATAAAGAAAATGATCAAACAAATCCAATCAATGTCTATGGACAGTCCAAGCTTGAGGGAGAACGCGCAATTATAACCAAAGGGAAGAATTATCTGATAATAAGAACTTCCTGGTTATTTGGCAAAGGAGGCCCTAACTTTATCAAAACCATGTTGGACCTTGCTCGAAAACAGAAAAGGCTTCAGGTTGTTCAAGATCAAACAGGGCGTCCAACCTATACGATAGATCTTGTTGAATACGTCTCTTTACTGATCAATTGCAATGCAAAGGGTATAGTGCACTGTGCCAACAGTGGTTCGTGCACCTGGTTTGATCTGTGCAGCTTTGCCCTGGAAAAAGCTGGCATGAGAGACGCAAAGGTGCTACCTGTAACATCCGATAAATTCAAGCGCCCTGCCCGAAGACCTATATATTCTGTTCTTGACCTTGAAAGATTCAAGAGTATAACAGGCAAGACACCCAGGCACTGGAATAAAGCAGTACTATCATACCTTGAGGAAATAGGCAGTCTTTGTCCTGGAACCCAGACGTCTTATGCCTAACAACATCATTATTACAAAAATGATACTCAGAGAGATTGCCTTGCCCTTTTTCTTTTGTCTTGCGGCAATGAGCCTTCTCTTCCTCATAGGAAAACTGTTTACTCACCTAGAACCCCTGCTTGCTGCAGGCATAAGCCTTAAAGAATTCATTAAGCTAAACCTGCTTATGCTGCCCATATTCCTTTATATCCTTATCCCTATCTGCACACTACTTGGAATCTTAATTGCCTTTATAAGACTTTCCAGAGATAGCGAAATTATTGCACTGTTTGCATGCGGTACCAGTCCCTCAAGGCTCCTGTTTCCTGTAACCCTAGTCAGCATTGTCGCATTTGTTACAGGTCTCTTTATATCTGGAACGGTGGTTCCACAGGCCAAAAGACAGACAAGCAGATTCATGGACGATATAACCGAGAAGGCTCTAATGAGAGGGCTTCCTGAAAGGCAATTCTTCACCCCAATAAAGGGGCTTACCTTCTTCGTGGATAAGGCTATAGCAGGCACAAGAAAATACCAGGGAATTTATATAAAGGATGCACGGGGAAAGGCCGTGACATATTCCATACTGGCCAAAAAAGGAAGCTTATCCACAGACGTAAGATCTGGAAGAATGGCCCTAAAGCTTATAGATGGAAAACTGATAAGAGTTGACCAAAATTATAGTCTCTCTGATACCATAACATTTGACACATATATTCTCTCCCTTTCTGCAGCATCAGAATCTAATAAGAAAAGACGAGGAGAAATGACCACATTTGAACTTTACAAGGCTGCCCAAACCCCTGGCACCTCCCCAAAAGATCGAATAAAATATCTTATAGAATTCCACAAGCGTATAGGTGTTCCCTTTGGGGCCCTTCTTCTTGGCATGCTTGCAGCCCCCCTTGGCATATATTTTGGCAGAGGTGGAATATCCGCCGGAATCTGTGCCGGCCTGAGCGCCTTTCTCGCCTATTACCTTTCCATACTCTTTGGCACAACTATGGCAGAGGAAAAGGTCCTGAGTCCGGCTTTGGGTGTATGGCTTCCCAACATAGGTTTTTCTGTGCTTGTTGTCTATTGCGTAAGCTTCCTCTATAAAAAAGGTCCTATATTCAGATAACAAAAACATGATAATTCAGCGTTACATAGCAGCGAGATACTGTTCCTATCTAGGGGTGCTGTTTTTCGGCCTGACGGGCCTCTACCTCCTGATAGAGGCATTTGAAAGGCTTCCAGACTTTCTTGGGAAAGGGGTAAGCTTCCTCACCATATTGGTCTATTTCTCCCTTATATGCCCTAAAATAATATATCAACTCTGCCCTCTCACTATACTTCTTGCAGGCCTTCTAACCATTGTAACCCTTGGAAAAGGCAGTGAGATAATGGCCATGCGTTCAGTCGGAATCCCTCCCAAAAAGATCTTCATGCCTGTAATAGTCTCTGCCTCATTATTCGCCGCCCTAATTATGGCAATGAACTTTTTTCTTGTGCCAAGGGCAGAAGAAGCAGCAGGATTTATTCTTCAGGTCGAGCTCGGGAGCAATAAAAAGAAGGGAATCATGGTTCAGGGTGGACAGCTGTTTTACAGGGGCAAGGACTCCATCTTATCTGCTGAACTTATTGTACCAGATGCACAGGAACTCTCAGGCATACAATGGCTATTTTTTGGTTCCGACTACTCTGTCAAAGAATTTATCGCAGCACCAGCTGCAAAATTTCTAAATGGAAGATGGTATTTTTTTAACGGACTCCATCAGGCAAAAAACCAAGTGAGCTTCTTCAATACTTTAGAGAAAGTATTACCTGTATCCCCAAGGGATCTTGCCGCCATTGAAACACCGGTAGAGGAAGCCAGCCCCTGGCTTTTGCTCAGGGCCGTAAAAAGACTAAAGAAATTGGGCTTGCCTGCTTACAGCCAGGAGATGGTCCTTCTTAGCTATATTTTTTACCCCCTGCTTGGTGTATCCCTGTTATTTTTGTGCCTGCCAGTAGCATTCTACAGGCTTCAGGGAGGGGCTGCTTTTGGTCTGGTACTTGGAACTGCCGTGGCCTTTTCGGTGTGGGCACTATGGAATATGCTGATGTCAATGGGGAAAACAGGCACAATTCCACCTGTCATCTCGGCCCTGTTTCCCCACGTCTTTCTTATAGCCGGAGGGGTATGGATAAGAAAAAACATGGAATTTTAGGTGTTCGTTATGGACAAGAAAAAACTGGTAAAGGAAATAATAAAACGCCTTGAGAAAGAGTATGGTCAGGCCCGGACAGCCCTGAAATTTACCAATCCCTTTGAACTTCTTGTCGCAGTTGTCCTCTCTGCACAATGTACTGATGATAGAGTCAATACAATAACGCCTCAGCTTTTTAAACGCTTTCCTGGTCCAAAAGAAATGGCCCAGGCAGATCCTTCAGAAATCGAACAACTTGTGCGCTCCTGCAGCTTTTTTAGAAACAAGGCCAAAAACATCCACAAAGCTGCCAAGATGATAGTTAAGGAGTTTGGCGGCAAGGTTCCAGATACCATGGATGAACTTATAAGGCTCCCTGGTGTTGCAAGGAAGACAGCGAACGTGATTCTATATAACGCATTTGGCAAGAACGAAGGCATCGCTGTAGACACACATGTAAAAAGGCTGGTAAACAGGCTTGGAATTACACAGCAGACAGATCCGGTAAAGATCGAGCAGGAATTAATGGAGCTTGTGCCAAAGAAATATTGGGGACCTTTTACCTACCTCTTGATTGAACATGGAAGAAAGGTATGCAAGGCCCGGAAGCCTGCCTGTAACAGTTGCATATTAAAGGATCTGTGTCCTTCAGCAACCACTAACTAGAGCTTTTGATGAAAACGAATCAACCTGAAAAGGAATAAGCACAATGACTAAAGACTATGTCTTAAAGGTAAACCAGGCCATGGAATTTTTAAGGGACCGGCTGCCATTTGTTCCAACGGTAAGCCTTATGTTAGGAACCGGCCTTGGGGGGCTGGCAGACGCCATGGAAACAGGGCTTGTGCTGGAATATGGCCAGATTCCTCACTTTCCGGTATCCACCGCCCCTGAACATGCAGGAAAGCTGCACATAGGCAGGATAGGGAACACCAAATGTGCCCTTTTCCAAGGCCGTTTTCACTTTTATGAAGGTTATTCTGCAAGACAGCTAACACTACCTGTAAGGGTCATGGCTCTTCTTGGCTCAAAAGTCCTCATTACTTGTAATGCCGCTGGAGGGCTCAATCTTGATTTTGAGTCAGGGGATCTTATGCTCATAAAGGATCACATAAATCTAATTCCAGAAAGCCCATTAAGAGGAGTAAATATTGACAGCTGGGGCCCTCGCTTTCCTGACATGTCAAAGGCCTATAACAAGGATTTGAGAGAGCTTGCTAGACGGGTTGGAGCCAGTAGCGGCATACTCTTGCGAGAAGGGGTTTTTGTTGCTGTACCAGGTCCCCAACTGGAAACACCTGCTGAAACACGCTACTTGAGGCTTATAGGTGCTGATGCAGTTGCCATGTCCTTGGTTCCAGAGGTAATAACAGCCGTTCATGGCGGAATGAAGGTCCTTGGTATTTCAGTAATAGCAAACGTAAACAATCCTGATGACTTTAACCCAATTTTAATAGAAGATGTCATAGTCCAGGCCCAAAAGGCAGAAGCCAGGCTAGAAAGGTTGCTTGTGGGGATTCTGACGGAGTTTGATGACAATGAATAGAAAAGCAGCTACCTTCTTGTTAAGAGGGGAATTTGTAATTACTTGTCCGAGTAAAGAACCGATAAGGGATGGCGCAGTTGCCATCAAAGGAGATAAAATCCTCGGCTCTGGTTCCTGGACAGAAATGAAGGCCAAATTCCCGGAGGCGCAGGTGATCAAGCGGCCCTCAGGGCTCGTAGCACCAGGGCTTATCAACTGCCATACCCATGCCCCCATGGTCCTCTTAAGAGGCATGGCAGATGATCTGCCATTAAAGGAGTGGCTTGAAAAGCATATATTTCCTGCAGAGGCAAAACTGACTGGAGAAATTGTCAAGACCGCAACCCTGCTTGCCTGTGCAGAGATGATCAGAAGCGGGACCACTACCTTTGTAGATATGTACTTCTTTGAAAGGCAAATGGCAGAAGTGGTTGATGAAGTTGGAATTAGGGCCTACCTTGGTGAAGGCATCTTTGATTTCCCATCCCCTGCCTTTGAAAACGCTAAAATGGTAATGGAAGAAACCTCGGAGCTGGTTAAACATTACAAGGACCACCCAAGGATTAATTTCACAGTTGATCCCCACACTCCCTATACCTGCAGCTCGAATGTGCTCGTTGATTCAGTAAAATTTGCCAGATCAATCGGCCTGCCTATTGTTATTCATCTTTCAGAAACAAAGTGGGAGTTTGACAAGACGGTTTTCAGACATTCCAAGACACCTGTCCAGTATCTAGAGGAACTCGGGCTCCTTGGACCTGATCTTATTGCAGTTCATTGTGTATGGTTACAAGATAAAGACATAGAGCTTCTAGCCCAAAGAGAAGTAAACGTAGTTCATTGCCCAGAAAGCAACCTGAAACTGGCATCTGGCATCAGTCCTGTTGCCGAGCTTCTTGAGGCAGGAGTTAATGTTGCTTTGGGCACAGACGGGGCTGCCAGCAATAACAATCTGGACATGCTTGGTGAAATGGACTTTGCAGCAAAGATTCCCAAGGGGACACTTCTTGATCCAACAGTTGCAAATGCCGAACAGATATTGCATATGGCAACTATAGCGGGGGCGCAGGCACTTGGAGCAAAGGATCTCGGAAGACTTGAAACAGGTTATCAGGCAGACTTGATAGTCATTGATCTTGACAAGCCCCACCTAAGACCTTGCTATAACCCTGTGTCACAAATTGTATATGCTGCAACTGGTTGTGATGTATCAGATGTAATGGTGGCTGGAAAATTTATAATGGAGAACAGAGAACTTTTGACAATCGATGAAGAACAACTGCTTTATCAGATTAAATCCTTCCAGAATCGACCATTTTGGCAAGGAGGCCATTGTAACTGATTCCCGCCTGTGCAAAGCCCTCTCGTCCAAAGTGTATGTTCGCCTCAAGGACAAGGGGACCATTGTCTGATATACATATATCAAAACCCGCATGATCAATATTACACTTTTTAGCGGCGAGGATTGCAAGCTCAACTGCCTCTTCCGGCACGTCTTTAAAGTCTATGGCAGCTCCCTGGGCAACGTTGGTCTTGAACACGCCCTTATTGGCCACTTTCCAGTAACAACACACAGGCTCCTCTCCTATAATCACCACCCGTATGTCTTTAGTAATAGGTACATACTCCTGGATATATGCTGTTGATACTCTGCCAAGATAGGTTTCAAGTGCAACTAAATCTTTTATAAAAAACACCCCCTCTCCTCTTGAAGAGCCAATAGGCACCTTGGCCACAAATGGAAAGGAAAAATGTGCCAGAATCTTCTCTTTTTTGCCTGGACCCTTGAAAAGTCTTGTATAGGGCATCGGAATTGAGGCAAGCTTAAAGGTATGAAGTTGAAGCTCCTTGTTTCCAAGCAGCAAGTAGCTTGAAAGGCTTGGGAATATCTCCTTTCCAATGCAAAAGAATGGAGCGGCGTAATGGATGGTTGGGAAATATATCTTCTCTGCTTGGCCTATAAGAGACTTTTCTTCTTCACAATAGTCAGACCAGTTGTATTTAAGAGGGATACAGCGTACTGAGCTGGCCTTTTTCAATTTCGGCCCGAGACAAACCTTTGTCATTTATCCATCCAAATCCTTTTTATAGTCTCCAGGTCGCCTCTGAAAAATAGCTATGCGTTTCTAAGGATCTTTGAAGGATCTATGCCTGCAGCCTGTCTTGCAGGATATATAGTTGCAAGGATACAAATGATCAGGGCAGAGGCGGCAATTATAACTACATCTGAGTTATATAGAAGGATGGGTATGCTATCAGTATAGTAGACCTCTTTTGGTATCTTTATAAACTTATACCTCTTAAGTAGCCAGCAAAGCCCTATGCCTCCACAGACCCCTAAAAAGGTTCCCATTATTCCAATCATGGTTCCATTCAGCATAAATATCCGCAATATTTGATTGTTGGTAGCACCCATTGCCTTAAGTATTGCTATATCTGCCTTTTTCTCCATCACCATCATGGAAAGGGTACTGATTATGTTAAAGGCAGCAACAAGCACTATAAGGGTCAATACAACAAACATGGCAAATTTTTCAAGTTCCATAGCGGAAAACAGGTTTCTGCTCATCTGTTGCCAATCCATTATCCAAAAAGGATATCCAAGCAGATGCTCTAATGCATTGACAAAACGGTCTGCTGCATAGATATCAGATATCTTCACCTCAAAGGCATGAACCTTGTTTCCGATTCCAAGGAGTTTTTGGGCAGCCTTTATTGGCATAAAGGCAAGGGACATATCATACTCGTACATCCCCATGGTCTGAATGCCTATTACTTTTACTGTCCTGATCTTTGGCATCATGCCTAT
Organism: uncultured Desulfobacterales bacterium; assembly: GCA_964573805.1. GTDB lineage: Bacteria > Desulfobacterota > Dissulfuribacteria > Dissulfuribacterales > QOAL01 > JAADCZ01. The sequence continues at coordinate 58,976 of CAZNKP010000007.1, forward strand.
AGGAGTTATTGTGCCGCTCGGCATCACTATACGGATATAATCTCCTGCCTTGACACCAAGGGTAAGGGCAAGCTCTTTACCGATAAGGATAGGAGCCGGCCCTTTTGATGAATATTCAAAGAAGCCATCAACACCCTTCCCCTGAAGGACCTTGCCAAAGGTGATCACCTTTTTGACACTTTTAGGATCAACTCCTCTTATTGCAACACCGCTTACGGCCCGTCCAGAACTTAAAAGGGCCTGAATGTAAACCACCGGCGTAGCAGCCACCACATGCGGCCTTGCTCCACGGCCCCTGAGTCTTGAAAAAATACCAGACACCCCATTCTCAGCATCTACACTAATGCCTTCTATCTGCCTCTTCAGCAGTTCTACTGTGTCAAAAGGACCTTCGTAACTCCTTATTAGCAAGTGTGCATTAACTCCAAGGATCTTTTCCTTGAGATGATTCTCAAAGCCAGCCATCACAGCAATAACCACAATAAGGGCCATCACTCCAACAGCAACGCCGCCAGTCGATATCACAGATATGAGAGAAATGAACTTGTGCTGTTTTTTTGCCCTGAGATATTTCAGGGCCATATAAAGCTCATATCTCATCTAGCCAGATTCCTCTATCGAGACAAAGAAGACCGTTTGCCCCCTTCTGGACGAAGTTGGGGAAAGAATATCACATCCCTGATGGAGGGCGAGTCTGTAAACAGCATTACAAGCCGGTCAACCCCTATACCTTCACCAGCGGCAGGCGGCATTCCGATCTCCAAGGCCCTCACATAATCATAATCTACCTCTGGAGGAATCTCCTCGTCGTCTCCACGAGTGGCAACCTGCTCTTCAAAACGCGCTTTCTGATCCCTAGGATCGTTCAACTCTGAAAATGCATTTGCTATCTCTCTACCACTGATAAAAAGTTCGAATCTGTCTGTAACACTAGGGTCCTTGGCATTTCTCCTGGCAAGTGGAGATATATCTGTGGGATAATGGGTTATAAAGGTAGGCTGTACGAGCTTTGGTTCCACAAGCAGATCGAAAAGCTTTGCTAAATATTTCCCAAGCACAACCTCTTTTCCCATCTCTACCCCAAGATCCTTGAGCCTCTTGTTAAGGGCTTCCTTGTCATCAAGCTCCCTTTCTGGCACACCACCAACTTCTACCAATGACTGTCTGAGGGTCATCCTTTTCCAGGGTGGAGTCATGTCAATCTGATTACCTTGATACTCAAAAATTGTGCTATCTTTTATATCTAGGGCAATTTGAGCGAAAAGCTCCTCTGTACGAATCATAAGATCTTTATAGGTTGCATAGGCCTCATAAAATTCCAGCATGGTGAATTCCGGATTGTGCTGCAGGGAAATACCCTCGTTTCTAAAATTCCTATTCAACTCAAACACCCTGTCAAACCCTCCAACAAGAAGCCTTTTAAGATAAAGCTCTGGGGCAATTCTCATAAAAAGATCTATACCTAAGGCATTGTGGTGGGTAACAAATGGCCTGGCAGTAGCACCACCAACAATAGATTGCATCATTGGAGTCTCCACCTCAAGAAAACCGTTAGAGGTGAAGTAATGCCTTAACATCTGGATGATGCGTGCCCTGTCGCGAAAGGTCTGAGCTACCTCATCGTTCATTATAAGATCTTCGTAACGTCTTCTATAACGTAACTCCTTGTCTTTAATGCCGTGATACTTTTCAGGAAGAGGCCTTAGCGACTTGGTCACAAGTTTGACCCTGTCTGCCTCAATGGTAAGCTCGTTAGTCTTGGTACGGAAAAGCCGTCCCTGGGCCTCAACGATGTCCCCTATATCGAACTTTTTAAAGACCTTATAGGCATCTTTGCCAATCCTATCTCTCATTACATGGATTTGAATAGAACCAGAGCTGTCCTTGAGGCTAAAAAAGGCTGCCTTGCCAAAGCGCCTCAATGCCATGATGCGTCCTGCCACCCTAAACGTATCTTCCACCCTCTTCAGGGCCTCTGCATCATAATTCTCGTACACCTTCTTTATCGCCCCAGCCCTTTCTGGAGGACTCACATCGTTGGGGAAAAGATCTATTCCAAGCCTTTCAAGTTCCTCAGCCTTCTGTCTACGTTGCTTAATTATATGACTTTCTTCACTCAATTTGCAAAACTCCTAAAAGTTTCGTTACCAGTCTCTCGTACTAGCTTGAAACATGCATAAAAATTCCATCTGTGACAGCTTGCAATTCTTAGTGTACTCTTTAAATAGAGTCAAGTTTCCCATAAGACATATATGAGGACGATCATCTTGAGCTTTATCCACAAAAACAAAAGGCGTATATTGGTCCTGACATGGATGGCGATTATCTTCCTGGGCTCGTCTATACCAGGGAATGACATCCCTAATCGGATGCCTCCGGACTATTTGATGCATTTTACAGAATACTCAATCCTAGGAGGGCTGATATACTGGTGGGCTGTTGGTGAAGCACTAGAGTCTAGACACCCTGCTTTTGTTATCCTTTTTTCTCTAGTACTCAGCTCGGTCTACGGACTGTTTGATGAATTTCATCAATCTTTCGTACCAGGAAGATCTCCAGACTTGGCAGATTGGACAGCAGATACCATAGGTGGGCTGTTTGGAGCCACCATAATCATGTTTTGGTTATTGATTTTGAAAAAGCGACTATGGGAAAAGAAATCACACATGGAATAAAAAGTGCGATACTACTGTTTAAGGGCATGTCTGCCATTGGGATAAAATACGTTCCCAAAAACTATATGGACAGGATCAAAAAAATAGAAAAAAAAATAAACAAGACTATACACGTGCAATCTGCCCTGAAAGCGTCTGATCTGTTAAAACTGGAACAGATGGTAAAAAACTGTGCCCTTTGCGGCCTTGCAAGGACCAGAAAGAATGTAGTCTTTGGAGAAGGTCCGAAGAATCCGATCTTGATGCTGGTTGGAGAGGCACCTGGCAGGGAAGAAGACCTTCAGGGAAGACCCTTTGTTGGACGATCTGGTGAATTGTTAACAAAGATGTTAAGGGCCATAAGTCTTGAACGGTCAGAGGTATTTATTACCAGTGTCATAAAATGTAGACCTCCTCGAAATCGGACACCCAAAAAAGAAGAAATAGAGGCATGCCTTCCCTATCTTCTCAGACAGATAGAACTCCTTGATCCAAAGTTGCTGTTGTGCCTGGGGGCAACTGCCGCAAAGGCCCTCTTAGATACAGAAGACCCTTTAACAAAGCTTAGAGGGGCATTCCACAATTTTAAAGGCAGAAAACTGTTGGTTACATATCATCCAGCCTATCTTCTTCGTTTTGGAGGGAACAAACTGCTAAATCTAAAGAGGCAGGCATGGCATGATCTTCAAATTCTCCAAAAAGAATATGAAAAAATTAAGGAGGAGATGGAAAATCGCTAGATTCTTGGTATTGTTACTAGCCACTTTTAACCTTCTTCTCCCGACTACGGCAGGAACATTTACTACCAGCCATTCTCCTTCCAAACACGGGAAAATAGAAGTCAGGACTGGCCCTGTTATTGCGGTAAAGCTGGATTCTTCCATTAATCCGGCCACTTATGGACTTCTTAAAAGAGGACTTAAAGAGTCCCAAAGGGAAAAGGCATCTTTATTTATTATAGTCTTGGACACACCTGGCGGGCTTGTAACCTCCGTACGCAAAATGGTCCAGCTTATAATGACTTCTCAGATCCCAGTAGCAGTATTTGTTTATCCACCAGGTGCCAGGGCCGCTTCAGCAGGAGCTATTCTTACATTAGCGGCAGACATTGCAGCCATGGCACCAGGCACAAATATCGGGGCGGCACATCCTGTAGGACTAGGAGGAGATATAGAAGAAAACAGCACCATGGCCTCTAAGATCGAAAATGATTTGGCAGCCCTTGCTGTAAGTATTGCTACAAAAAGGGGCAGAAACGCCAAATGGGCCGAAAAGGCAGTGAGAAAAAGCCTTTCCTCTCCAGCGCAAGAGGCGTTGAAACTCCATGTAATAGACATAATTGCAGATAACGTGTCAGATCTTATCCTAAAACTGAGGGGCAAGATTATTACCTTAGCCAACGGAAACAAGGTGATAGTTGAACCAAAAGACCCCACACCTATTTTTATAAAAAAAGGGTGGGGAGAAAAAGTCCTGGAAGTCATCGCCGACCCAAACGTGGCGTATATCCTCATGATGATAGGCATGGTTGGCCTCTACTTTGAGCTTGCTCATCCAGGAGTAATATTTCCAGGAACTGTAGGAGCCCTCTGTCTGCTGTTTTCCCTTTATGCCTTACATACGTTGTCGGCAAGTACAACAGCAATACTATTTATACTTCTTGCCTTTTTACTCTTTGTTCTAGAGCTTTTTATAACAAGCCATGGAATTCTGGCATTATCTGGCACTGTTGCCTTAATTATGGGTTCGTTGATGCTGTTTGGCAGCGACAGCGCCATTTCTATATCTGCATCTGTCCTATGGCCAACCCTTATAATAGTTAGCCTATTCTTTTTGCTTATTGCATTCATTGCAGCCAAGGCGACCCTTTCAAGGCCTAAAACTGGACTAGAAGCACTTGTTGGCAGCACAGGCACCATCAAAGAGGTGTTAGGGCCAGGGAAATACCTTGTGTTTGCACATGGAGAACTCTGGAGGGCCCTTGGGCCAAAAAATTTAGCTAAAGGACAGCATGTAGAAATTATAGGAATTAAAGGGCTTAAACTTAAAATAAGATCCATGGAGGAATGAAAATCATGCCTTTTGCACTTATTCCAATAGTCTTTTTTGTAATCGCATTTCTTGCCTCGTCTATAAGAATCCTTAAGGAATACGAACGCGGAGTAATTTTTAGGCTTGGAAGGGTACTAAAAGCAAAGGGCCCAGGGTTAATCATTCTGATACCAATTATCGATAAGATGAAAAAGGTGGATTTGAGGACCATAACCCTTGATGTGCCACCTCAAGACATAATCACCAAGGATAATGTTTCTGTAAAGGTGAGCGCAGTGGTCTACTTCAGGGTCTTGGATCCGGTAGCAGCAGTAATAGAGGTTGAAAACTTCTATTTTGCGACATCCCAGTTGGCTCAGACTACCCTGAGAAGCGTATGCGGACAGGAGGAATTAGATAGCCTGCTATCAGAAAGAGAGCAGATTAACGCCAAGATACAAAGCATTCTTGATCAAGACACTGAACCTTGGGGTGTCAAGGTCAGCAAGGTTGAAGTTAAGGAAATAGACCTACCAGACGAGATGAAAAGAGCCATGGCCAAACAGGCAGAGGCTGAAAGGGAAAGACGCTCAAAGATCATTAATGCCGAAGGTGAGTATCAGGCAGCTCAAAAGCTTGCAGATGCCGCCAGAATAATAGAAAGCGTACCAGCGGCCTTGCAGCTTAGATATTTGCAGACATTGCGCGAGGTATCGCAGGAAAACAGCTCCACCATCCTCTTCCCCATACCTATAGACCTGGTAAGGCCTTTTATGGAAGAGGAAGAAAAGAAAAAAACATAATTGTCAGAGGAAAAGATAAATGAACCTGGAAGCAAACGCCCAGACAGAAAGGCAACCCCTTATTCCAATTGACTGGAACAGTGGCGAATTACCAACAATGCCATCTATAGCCCAAAAACTGGTTACTATGCTTTGTAAAGATGAAATCGAAACCGAGCAACTCTGTGAACTAATCGCCCATGATCCTGCCCTGACAGCAAAACTCCTGCAGATCTCAAATAGCGCTCTTTACTCCTTAAGTGCAGAGATTACCTCCATCAGGCAGGCCGTGGTCCTCCTGGGCCAACAGGAAGTGATACAGCTTGCCATAAGCAGTCTACTTGCCAAAAGACTCCTTACAGTACCAGATCCCATCCGGCCCCATGCAGAAAAATTGTGGAAGCACCTAATGACAACCGCTGTACTTGCTCAAGATTTTGAATTTGATCTAGAAGAACCCGATCTTTACACTCTATCTATGCTTCATGACATAGGCTGGCTGGTCTTAATGTCTCAGGCCCCTACTCTGTTTATCTCGCTTTTTGAAGACAGGGGCCGTCCGCTTGGTGAACTAGAGGCAAGCTGGGGTGTGGACCATGAGCTTTGGGGAGCAAAATTACTAGAAAAGTGGGGGCTTCCAGAACCTTTTCAGATAACTGCTTATAGGCATCACCATCCATTTGCAGATGCTGTTCCGCCCAAATATTTGCTGATTGTAAGTCTTGCCAACTATCTTGCCAACTCTATGGGAAACTATCTATTAGATACCATTGATGTGGAACCATCTGATGTCCTTTTGGAACGTCTTGGCCTCGACAGACAGGCCCTGCATGAAATGGTACAGTGGGCCATTTCTGAAAAAGACAAGATAGATCTAAAATGCAGACTCATCATTTAAGCTAATTTACAAACCACTCTATCAAGAGGCCAACTTTGCAATCGGTCTTCTTCTTGCGTCATTCTAATTGCCTTCTGAATTTATGGCTCTTCGGAAAAAAGCCTGCAACTTATAAAAGTAAGGCTGATAGCAAAAATTACCGCAGATGTTCCCAGTAATATATTGTAATAAACAGGAGCCACCAGTGCCAATCGAATAATCATAGTAGAAAGGGCGTAACCGGAATTTCTGAATATGGAGCTAGCAGATGGGTTGAAACACTGGGCCACCAATACTATCAATATATCCGTGATGATAAGCACTGTATAAAAGTCCTGAAAAAAGTCTGCCTGGGGCATTCCTACAGCATTAGCATACAGATTCCAGCTTCCCATGCCTATGAAAATCGCTAACAAGACCATGGAGATGGCCTTTTTAGCCGCCACAAACTCGAACAATTCAGATGGCCAACGCACCCTTTTGGCCCAACGCTTTTGGAGCATATAATAGAGGCCAAGAAGTGCAAATATCAGAAGTGCCCCAAAACCATCAGCCAATATATGGAGCACCTTTTCTTGATTTCCTGCAAACGTTATAGGCTCTGGGAAATAGGCCAATTCTTTAAAGGCATTACGCATAAGAATAAGAGCCAAAATTTCAAACTGCTTACCTACGGAACGCGAAAACGAGCATGGAAGCACAAAAATGAGACTTATTACCTCCAGAATCAAGATCACTACGAATGCAGCCTGGACCGCATGAAAATGATTCTGAGGAATCAATTGGCCAACCTGAATAGGCAAAAGGCCCCTGCGATTCAGTTCTATGGCAAAAAGACTGGCAAGAAAAAGAAGGACTAAACCAATAGAAATCTTCTTATGGAGTTCTTCATGCTCCCAGAAACCGTGCAGCCGGTCAAAAATAAAAGTTATTTGCTCATAAAATCTCTCCATAGGCCATCACATACTCAAATTTTGGAGTAATAATATAAACTTGAAAAAATATTTTTAAAACAAAAACCAGTTAGTCAAACTGACCGAATATTGAATCATAACTGTCGATGTTTGTGCAATTTGTGCAAAACCCTGAGAAGACTTCTTTGGTAATATTGTTAAGCCCTTTCTTGAAAAAGCTTAACGGAACAGATGTGTGTTGATCGTGTCGTCTAAAGGTGCTGTGTAAAGACACAACCACCTAAATAGATCGGCTTTTGTTGGAATAGATTAACTGTACCGTGTATCTGTATCTAGGGCAGTATCTTTCCTGTTTCCCATGCAGTATAAAGGATACAGGCAATCAATACCAGGCCTATATCTACTGCGATAAAACTCACTATATAGACAGCAAGTCTAAAAAACAGACTGGGTGGGCCAACTTTTAGTTTTTCGAGTTCATCAGGACTTTTTCTGGCAACCTCCAATTGTCTCTCATTGAAATAGTCTTCCTCGGAAATTCTGCCTGTAAAAATACTTTCGTCTATGGGAAACTTTAGAGGCCTTAGATGCGCATGAAAAAAATGGAAAATAAACAGGAAAAATATTGCCAGAAGTGCCTCTTCAGAATGAAAAATCAAAGCAACATTTAATATCCATCCAGGAAAGAAACGTGTCGTGACTTCTGGAAAAGCAAGCATCAGGCCAGAACCTCCAATGACAAACATCCCCCAGAATACCGCCCAATAATCAAATTTTTCCCAATAACTCCATCTGTCCCTTTCTGGTTCCAACGTTCCTTTCAAAAAACATTGGAATTCTGCCCAAGCCTCTTTGAAATCTTCTAGTCTAGGGAACAGGGAATCAGGGGAAAAGAGAAATCTAAAGAAGCCCCTGACCCCTTTCTCCCTGATGAGAGAGATCAAATAATAACCATGGAGGGCAACAGCCAAAAACAAAAGGGCTGCCATACACTTATGCAGTGTATCTATATTTTTGAATCCTCCTATTATTTCGGCAATCCTATGCGCCCACCCTGTGCCGGAATAACGAAGAGGTAACCCAGAAACTGCAAGGCCTATGACGCTTATGAAAAGTATAAAATGCGTTAACCGATGCCAAGCCTGAAAACGGAGATAGTATACATAACGCCTGCCCTTAGGCCTTTCAATCCTTGTCTTCATTATTTTGGGGAAACCCCTTACCCATGCCAGGGTATGGATAGATGCCGTAACCATAACTAACAAGAACAAAAGCTTCATCATTATGTAGGCATAATATAATAACGGATAGTTTTTTTTGTCGTGGATATCGGCATGGGGCCAATAAGCTATAAAAAAAGGACCTATCGAACCGTGACATTTCTTGCACGTCGCAGATCTACTATCACTTGAAAGTGGCGAATCAGGATCTGATGTCTCCAATATCTTGTGTGACGAATGACAATCCCAACAAGTGGCACCTTGACTTGCTTCAAGTGTCATCACTTGGCCATGAAGCGTCTCTTTGTAGGTGTTAAAGGCACCCTGATGACATGAGGCACAGGTATTGGTAACAGTAATTACAAATCTGCGGTCCATAACATCATCTACTCCATGATCCCCATGGCACGTTTGACACCCTGGAGCCGAATCTGGATCATCCATATATATTTCCCAATGAATGCTCGCAGAGTATTCCGTTTCTTCATGTGGATGGCATCTGCCGCAAGTACTGGAAACATGGGAACTTGAGACCTTAGATCTAGGATCAGAAGCAGGAAGGATATCATGGGAGCCATGACAGTCAGAACATGAAGCATTTTGTACATTTTTTTTGTTTACGCGGGCATGGATGCTTTTATTATACACCTCTGCCTCACGCTCGTGACACATACTGCAAGCGACCAAACCGCTCTCCTTGGACTTTTTGTGGCATACTTGACACCCAAACCCTTTATGAACAGATGACTCCAACACATCTGCCCAGCAATTTGCATACGTAATAAAAATTGTGGCAACAAGAACTACTAAAGATAATACGACAATATAAGACGACAGGATCTGTTGGATTTTAAAAACTATATATTTAGTCATGGTAATCTGTTAATTAATAAATTAACAAAAACTTAGTAAAATAACACACAATATATATTGAACTACATTCAATAATTACTAACTAGATAATACAATTTTTGAGATCGTCAACTAAATAAAACTAATGAAAATTGTATCATAATAAAATAAAGAACATATTCTTAAGGGTCTAAGACAATAAATAATTAAACCATTTATTGTGTATCCAACCTTTATAGAAGTGAAGAGACCCCGTTCAAAACCAGAATCATTCTTACAGAGGTGGTGGTAGAGTATTTGAGGAGGCTAGAAGCTACCTAATAGGCAATCACAGGCTTTGACAATATATGCAAGGAGATAAAATTGAGCATCGCCTTATTCAGCCTTATGGATCTAAGACCAACGGGATGGTAAAGGGTTTTAATGGGCGAATAAAAAAGATTTTGGTAACGAGTCGTTTCAAGGACTCAAAGGAGCTGTCCAAGACCTTGAGATACTATTTACGTCCCTATTAATCACTATTCCCCAAAGAGCCTTAGGGAACAAAAAAAACCTGTTCGCTCCCTAAAACAGTAGCAAAAAGACAGACCCAGAGATCTTTAAAAGATGGTATACAATCTCACGGGTCTTGACAATTAATGAGATGTAGCCCATAGCCACAAGGTGTCTAGATGATTACGCCCAACATCAACATTTTTAAAAGCCGAAATAAATCCAGCATAAAAAGCCAATTTATTGACATTCGATGCGTTCTTTAAGCTTACTCTAATATACTCCACCACATCAGCATCCTGTAATTTACTTGCCAATAATTTGGCGCCATAATTTTTACCTGCTTCAAATTCGTAACTATTTGCAGCTTGCAAAATCAGATCCCATTCTTTTTTTAAACCACCTGCATTTTCAAAGCCTTTGAGACAGTCCTGCTTCTTCAGAGTGTTTAATCGTTTGTTAAGTCTGATTATAGCCTCTTCATGTCTCTTATTTTTAACTAAGAGGGCTAAATCTTCACCAAGCTTCAACATGGCCGAATCGTATTTAGGTATAGGTGGCTCTTGAGGAGGTCTGTTAGCACACCCTTCCAATAAAAGAAAAAGACTAACTATTATCAACCAAGAATATATAATATTATACATCATTATATCCCCTCCCCTTCAGGTATTACAAAAGCTATCCCTAACAAACGAATCTTTTGGGACTCACTCAACATATCTATAGCTTCTTGAATATCTTCAAAAGTAACCAGGTAAGCTGATTTTTCTGGAGGAATGTTTCTGATTTTTTCTGCATGTTGTCGGGCGTCCAACCAAATTCTCTTTAGAATTTTTACATCGGGATACTGCATTGCAGGAGAATTGGACGGATTCGAACGTCTCAAAAACAAAGTACGCATAACTTCAAAAATATTTTTGACGTAATTGGCAACCTGTCTAGTATTTTCTGCCCTAAAGCCAAAATGGTGAAGATCTGCATCATCTATCCTGAAAACAAGTCCTGGATGCTCCTCTTGAACATGCGGGACAGCCCATATGCTGAAACCACTAAAGTTGCCATTTTCTGGCGCTGGCAATACCTCAAGGGTCTCGCCATGCAGTAAAGAATCAAGCGCATTACTCGCCCGTTCCAGAACATCTATAGATCTGTCTCTAGAGGTTTTGAAACAGCTTTCGCTATAAATTGGGAAAATTGGGATATATCGTTTTTGACCAGATACCAATACACGATATCCGTTAAGACACAATGTCCAGATACTAAATTCTCGTCCTGAAGGATAAGTAACACTTTTTTTCTCCAAAAGAAATTCCTTTGTTGAAAGGGCATCCATCTGTTGGGCCTGGATATTGGAAATCAACATTAAAAAGATAATAAACATAAAAATGATTTTTTTCATTTTCCCCTCCTCATCTCGATTCCTTATCACAACATTTTTTTAATGTTTTTTTCGATGATTAGTATAGATATTTTTTAATAACTGTTTTATGAAAAAAGTCTTATTTAACTTCTTAAGGTATGGAAGATTTTTTACAAAAATGTTTTATTTGGCCTCGGAACATAGAAGCAAGAAGAAAAATCCCCACAAATTACGAAGATCCTGCTTTTGAAGAGCAATAAATAGTTGCTTCTAACATCTTTAGCTTCTTCATCTCGAATGAGACCTCCTTTTTAAAATCCTTGAAAAAGAAAGACTGCTGGTCCCTCTTTCCCCCTCCAGCCTTTTAATTAATAATTGCATAAATAAAAAAAAATAAAATCACCCGGTACGGGTATTTTTTGGGGAATTTTTAAAATTTTTTTGGCAAAAAAATTCAAGCGCAGGCCTGCAAGATGGCCCTGTTGAAGGATTTGGGGTTATCAAGCATAACC
>CAZNKP010000008.1:0-20552 GCA_964573805.1 uncultured Desulfobacterales bacterium
CACTTCCACGGTTGAGCCGTGGACTTTCACATCTGACTTGCTGGACCGCCTACACCCGCTTTACGCCCAGTGATTCCGAACAACGCTCGCACCCTCCGTGTTACCGCGGCTGCTGGCACGGAGTTAGCCGGTGCTTTCTGCTGAGGTACCGTCAACAGCAGGCCGTATTGTTGACCTGCTGACTTCTTCCCTCAGAACAGGGCTTTACGACCCGAAGGCCTTCATCGCCCACGCGGCGTCGCTGGATCAGGGTTTCCCCCATTGTCCAATATTCCTCACTGCTGCCTCCCGTAGGAGTCTGGCCCGTGTTTCAGTGCCAGTGTGGCGGATCATCCTCTCAGACCCGCTACCCATCGTCGCCTTGGTGAGCCGTTACCTCACCAACTAGCTAATGGGACGCAGGCTCATCCCCAAGCGGTAGCTTCCATGGAGAGGCCACCTTTGATCAGCAGGATCCCTCCTGCTGATGTTATCCGGTATTAGCCCCGCTTTCGCGAGGTTATCCCAGACTCGGGGGCAGATTACCTACGCGTTACTCACCCGTTCGCCACTTTACTCTTCCGCCCGAAGGCGGAATTTCTCGTACGACTTGCATGTGTTAGGCACGCCGCCAGCGTTCATTCTGAGCCAGGATCAAACCCTCAAGTTTAAATTGCAGTGCCGAACAATCGGCAACTTGAGTTTGATTTCTTTGAACCCGACAGACGCTATTCAGTTTTCAAAGATCGGCTTTTAAAAAGAGCGATATTAATTTTAAGCATTTAACTTTTTCTTGTCAACCCCCTCGGTGTCCCACTTTGAAGGCAGCGATTACTTGGCTTTCACTTTGCCTGTCCTTGCCGCCCTCAACTGGTCCATTCCGTTGAGGCTCGAGATATATAGCCTACCTTTTGAAATGGTGCAAGAGAAATCTTGATACTTTTTGAAATTTTTCTGCATCCAAAACATAACTTGCTGATTTAAAAAGAAAATGCTATTTGCCATTTTCTGGTTTTTCAGACCGGATTCCTCCTTGATCTACCCTTTCCAAAGCAGAACGATAACCGCAATCCTTTTGAGCGCAATACAATACACCTGCAGAGTTAGTTCCTGTTTTTTCCAATAAAAAATTTGCACCACAGGAAGGACACTTGATCGGCACGGGTTTGTCCCATACAGCAAAATCACATTCTGGATATCTACTGCAACCATAAAAGATCTTGCCCCGCCTTGAGCTCTTTTGTACCAGTTGGCCTGAACAACCTTTTTTAGGACAGCTTACCCCTGTAGGGATAGGCATTGTAAACTTGCAGTTAGGATAGGCGGAACAGGCAAGAAACTCGCCAAAACGGCCGCGTTTTTTCACCATAGGCGCACCGCATTTCTTGCAGGTAAACTCTGTTTCTATTTCCTGTTCCTCCAATATCTCAAGAGAACCATCGGCAGCCCTTACAAAATTCTTGGTATTTTTGCAGTCAGGATAGGCAGAACAGGCAAGAAACTCACCAGTTCGACCATAGCGAATAACCATATTAGAACCGCACTGATCACATTTAATATTGGTAGCTACACCCTTTGCCTTAACCGACTGCATATTTTCTTTGGCGGCCTTAAGTCTCTCGGAAAAGGTGGAATAAAATCTTTTTAGAAGTTCAACCCAGGAAACTGCTCCCTCTTCCACCTTGTCGAGCCCCTGCTCCATCTCTGCCGTAAATGCCGTATCGAGTATCTCGGGAAAGTGCGCTGTCAACAAATCCGTTACCAAAAAACCCAGCTCTGTCGGCACGAACCTGCGATTTTCCAACCTGACGTAATTTTTGTCCTGTATGGTTGACAAAATTGCAGCATAAGTACTCGGGCGGCCTATGCCTTTCTCTTCAAGGGCTTTGATAAGACTAGCCTCGCTATATCGTGGCGGGGGCTGGGTAAAATGTTGCTTTGGCTCTATCTTCAAAAGCTCAAGGAGCATGCCTTCGCTGCAAGGAGGCAATATCTTTCCCTCACCTTCGAGTTCAACGGCCTTACCATATACCCTTAAAAACCCCTCGAACTTCAAAACACTTCCAACGGCCTTGAGCAAATAACCGCCTGCCTCAATCTCCACTGTGGTCTGGTCATAAACTGCAGGGGACATCTGGCAGGCAACAAAGCGTTTCCAAATCAGGGAATAAAGTTTTAACAGATCTGGCTCCAAAAACTTGGCCATACTCTCTGGGGTTCGATTCACCGAGGTGGGACGTACGGCCTCATGAGCATCTTGGGTAAGCTTACCCTTTTTGTAGACCCTGGGCGTATCGGGCAGATAGTCCCTACCAAAACCTTTTTCAATAAAATTCCTGGCCTGCCCCATAGCCTCCTGGGAGAGCCTGACCGAATCCGTTCTCATATATGTGATAAGTCCCACTGGCCCCTCTTTCCCAAGCTCTACACCTTCGTAAAGCCGCTGGGCCAGCATCATCGTCTTCTTGGCAGAAAAACCGAGCTGTCTTGCTGCCGCCTGTTGCAAGGTGCTGGTTATAAAAGGTGGGGGGGGATTCTTCTTCCTCTCAACCCTTTTGACCTTGGTTATCGTAAAGGTGACCGTCTCTAGGGCCCTAACCACCTCCTCGGCCTCTTGCTTGTTGGAAATCTTCAGTTTTTTTCCGTCCTTAGCTACTACTTTGGCCTCAAAAGGCGGCGGCTCAGCAGCCTCAAGATGGGCTGTTACCGACCAATATTCTTCAGGAACAAACTGCTGGATCTCCCTTTCGCGATCACATACCAGCCTGACGGCCACAGACTGTACCCTGCCTGCGGACAAACCCTGGCGCACCTTTTCCCACAGTAAAGGAGAAAGTTCATAGCCCACAAGCCTGTCCAAGATGCGTCTTGCCTGCTGAGATTCAAACCTGTTTTTATTTAGGGTTGTTGGAGACTGGAGGGCCTGAAGGATTGCACGCCGTGTAAGCTCGTTAAAAAGCACCCTGTGAAAGCGTTGACCATTACTGGCCTTTCCCTTCTTGAGTTCTTCAGCTATATGCCATGCAATTGCCTCACCCTCTCGATCAGGATCAGGAGCAAGATACACATCTTTTACCCTAGAAGCCGCGTTCTTTAACTGCTTAAGCACCTTGCCTTTGCCACGAATTACCACATACTCGGGCCTAAAATCCTTTGCTTTATCCACACCAAGGCGCCTGGGAGGCAAGTCCTTTACATGGCCAACCGAAGCCATTACTTCATAATCACCGCCGAGATATCTCTTAAGGGTCCGCACTTTGGTGGGTGATTCTACAATTACAAGTCCTTTTTTCATGGTATCTTTCTATTCGTCCCCTTTTTTTAAACAATAAATTCCGCTTCCAAGGGCTACAACCATATTCAGAAATTCTAATTCTGTAAGCATGGCAGCAACCTTTGAGACAGGCAACGAACACGAAGCCGCAATCTCATCAATATGTTGAGGACCGGCACGAAGTTTGTCAACTACAACAGACACTTTGCCTGTCATTGCTTTGCCTATTTCTGGATTTACAGCAGCATCAACCTCTTCCTTTGCAGGCTTCAAAGAACAAAGCCTGAGGATATCCATCACATCCTCGCAGGATTCTACCAAATGAGCTCCCTCTCTTATCAACTCATGGCAACCTTTGCTTCCGTACGAGAATATATTGCCAGGAACTGCCATAACTTCACGTCCTTGTTCCAGTGCAAGATATGCAGTGATAAGGGAGCCACTCTTAAAACCTGCCTCCACAACTATAACTCCAAGACTCAAGCCACTTATTATCCGATTCCTCATAGGGAAATTGCCAGGTTCGGCATTCACGCCAGGGAAAAATTCTGTAATAACAGCACCTTTTTCCTTAATCTTTTGGGTTAAGGCTGTATTTCTGAGCGGATATTTCACATCCAGGCCACATCCCTTTACAGCCACAGTAACGCCACCAGATTCCACACAGGCCCTATGGGCCCAGGTATCAATACCTAAAGCAAGCCCAGACACTATTGTAATACCGTGCAGAGCAAGTCCCTTTGAAAACATACAACAGACCTTTTGTCCATAGGTGGATGCCTTTCTTGAACCAACTATTGCAACACAGGGACCTTGAAGGGCCTTCTTGGACCCAATCCCAAACAGCAGAACTGGCGGATCATCTATCTGCCTCAAGGCCTCAGGATAGTCAATATCCTGATAAAAAAGGAGCCAACCTTCGGACTCCGCAACCCTGGCCCTTACCTTCTTGACCAATGCCTCATCTGGCCCTCTGACAATTGCATCAGCCACCTTTTCTGGCACAATCCGGGAAAGCTTGTCTCTTGAGGCATATCTCCATACGTTTACTGCAGAACCAAAGGCCTCCTTTAGTTTAAAAAATCTCCTTGAACCTACACCTTGCACAAGAAGTAATGCCAAGGTTGCATCTCTTTCTTCCATCTTCATTTCGAGATTCTTCCCCTTTATCCACTGGCTGTTTGCAGGTATTATGAATTATATTTTTGAACATCCTTCCCGAGATGGGCTTCTATTTCTGGGAAGATTCTTTTCTACTATCATCGGCCTGTTTGGACAAGTAACATGACTTTTACTCATCTTCTCGATCAGTTTCTTGCATTTCTTGCCTCAGAAAGGAACTCTTCTATCAACACCCAAGAGGCCTATAAAAGAGATCTGATAGAATTTTCAACTTTTCTGAAAGAGTTGGGCAAAGAGATCTCCACCACCACTCCAAAAGACATAAGAAAGTGGCTGATGTTACTCGGCCGAAAAAGATTAAAACGGACCACCGTAGCGAGAAAGCTGTCATCTTTGAGGAGCTTTTACAAGTTTCTTGTCAGATCGGGCATACTTGACGTCAATCCGGCTGAACCAATAAATTTTCCGCTACGTTCGCGACCGTTGCCCAAAAGCCTTACAGTGGAGGAAATGGCATTGTTGCTTGAATCCCAACCAAGACAAGATTTCATAGGCATAAGGGATCAGGCGATAAAGGAACTCCTTTACAGCACCGGTATCAGGGTAAGCGAGCTAACAGGTCTTAACCTGCAAGACGTGAATCTTTCCCCCGAAATGATAAAGGTAAAGGGCAAAGGAGGAAAAGAACGCATAGTTCCCTTTGGCTCAAAGGCGCGCCAAGCACTAGAGAATTATTTACCAGAGCGACAAATGCTACTTGAAAAACAAAAGCAAAAAGGAGAAAAGGCACTCTTTGTTAACATCAGGGGCAGAAGATTGACTCAGAGAAGCGTCCAGCGCATGATCCGCCAGTCTGGATGGAAGCTGATAACCAACCAGGCCCTCACCCCTCATGTTTTCAGGCATTCCATGGCAACCCATCTCTTAGAGTCTGGCGCTGATCTGAGATCTATTCAAAAACTCCTTGGTCATGCATCTATTGCAACCACCCAAGCATACACAAATCTTGATGTTGCAAAACTCAAAAAAATCTTTAGTAAATGTCATCCTCATGCCAAAAGAAAATAGGCTTTCTTTATCCATTATGCCAGATTAAGCTTATTTAAAATTTTCTGTGCCACAAAAGAGGTAAAAGTATGGAGATGAGAAAACCTGCCAACTTTCATGGGCCAGAGACAGCCCAAATAAAAAGACAGTTCAAGTCTGCCCTACCTTTAGTAGTCTTGCTCTTGGCCGGGATTGTCGGCTGGAACTGTTGGTATACAGTAGATCCAGAAGAGGTGGGACTTGTCTTGCGATTCGGCAAATTCCAGAAAGAAACCCAGCCTGGCCTCCATTTTAAGCTGCCCTATCCTATAGAGCAGGTGATAAAAATTCCTGTACAGAGACAACTCAAGGAAGAATTCGGCTTTAGGACAGAGGTGCCAGGAGTCAGAACCAGATATTCCCAAAAAAACTTCGAGCACGAATCTCTGATGCTTACTGGAGATCTCAACGTAGCTGTGGTGGAATGGATAACTCAATACAGAATAAGAAATCCCTATTTTTATCTCTTTAAAGTAAAAAATCCGCGCCAGACCTTCAGGGATATGAACGAGGCCATCATGAGGGAGGTGGTAGGGGACAAAACGGTAACAGAAGTGTTAACTGTAGGAAGGCAAGAAATCGCCGATGAGGTAAAGAAAAAACTTCAAGAACTCTGTAATCAGTATCAGACGGGGATTGTTGTTGAACAGATAGTGTTACAGGATGCCAATCCTCCAGATCCAGTCAAGCCCTCTTTCAACGAAGTCAACCAGGCCCAGCAGGAAAAAGAACGAATGATCAATGATGCATGGGCAGAGTATAACAGGGTCATCCCCAAAGCAAAGGGGCAGGCCCTGCAGACTATCCAAGAGGCAAAGGGCTATGCAGCCGACAGAATCAATAGGGCTAAGGGTGACGCCCTCTTTTTTGAACAAATATTAAAAGCATACCAAGAGGCACCACAGGTAACAAGAACCAGGCTCTTTTTGGAAACCATGGAGACTATTTATCCCAAATTAGATAAAAAGGTCATAATTGATGAACAGATAAAGGGCCTGATTCCATTTTTGAACATCAACAGGAAGGTTAAACAATGAAGGTCTTTTCATCTTTTGCAATACTTATACTTGTCGGCATCGCTTTAGTAGTTAGTGGGGCCTTTTATACTGTGAATGAGGCCCAGCAGGTGGTAATTACCCAGTTTGGCAAACCAATAGGTCAACCGATTGCAGAGCCTGGACTACACTTCAAGTTACCATTTATCCAAGAGGCTAACTACTTTGAAAAACGGTTCCTTGCCTGGGATGGAGAACCCAATCAAATCCCGACAAAGGATAAACGATTTATCTGGGTAGACACCTATGCCAGATGGAGAATTGCAGATCCTCTACTTTTTTTTCAAAGGCTTCGCAACCAACGCATAGCACAAAGCAGGCTTGATGATATCCTTGATGGAGGCACCCGAAATGTTGTGGCAAGCCACAAGTTGATAGAGCTTGTCAGAAGCGGCATAGAAAAAGAGGCTAACAAAAAACTCGAACCAATAAAATATGGCAGGGAAGTCCTATCAAAAGAAGTGCTTAAACAGGCTGCAGAAAAGGCCAAAGACCTAGGAATAGAAATTCTCGATTTTAGATTTAAACGCATTAACTATGTTGAAGACGTAAGGCAAAAGGTATATGCCCGAATGATAGCTGAACGAAAAAGGATAGCAGAGCAATACAGGGCAGAAGGTGCAGGAGAAGCTGCACGCATTGCAGGGGAAAAAGAAAGGCAACTCCGGATAATAACGTCTGAAGCCTATAAAAAAGCAAAGGAAATCAAAGGCCGGGCCGATGCTGATGCAGCAAGAATCTATGCTGCGGCCTACAACAAGGATCCAAAGTTTTTCAACTTTCTAAGAAGCCTTGACGCCTACAAAAACTCCTTGAGAAACGGAACCACTTTGGTGATCTCTCCTGAAAATGAGTTCTTGAGGTTTCTAAAAGGTGCAGGTATTGAGAAAGATTCTCCTATAAAATAAAAAAGGAGGCGCAGATCTGTGTTTCATCTTCAGTAAGCAATATCTCCTCTTCTTTGACCTTGGCAGCTTGTACCATAATTTGCTGCCAAGAATAACCAGGATATAGGCTTAACACTAACCGGGGACCTTTTGCCTGCTCCCATTTTGGAGAATCGACTGCATCTGCTAATGCCTTTGACAGATCAAAAAATTCCTTGTCTGCAGTAAGGGCTGGTCCATGACACGTATCTGTCATAAGAGAAAGAATGTCTGAAAAAATAGACCTTGTCTTAAAAATCAAGTTCTCATCTCTTAAAACTTTCTCTTCAAGAGGTAAATAGACATCAAGCACATCAAGGGCAGATATACCACCAGACAGGGATTCATAAGCCGAATCCATTAGATCCTTAACATCTATGCTTTCACCTATAGGCCAAGCAACCGGGACGGATCCCCTGGAGAAGGCCAAGCGAACCCAGGCCCTTAGACGCTCCCTAGCCTTACTAACTGATTTTACAAAATAGATAGGAGCCTCTGCTTCTGGTAGCAAAGTGCTATCTTCTACGAGCTGTGATATCTTTTGGGCCTGTTTCTCCACTTTTTCTATTTCTGTATCCAACTCATCCTCCCTCTTGTCCGACTCAAGAGACAGGGATAGAAAAGCCCTGGCAGCAGTTATCAGATCTTGTCTATTCTTCCCCTTCAAAGCATCCATTACAGCCTGTACTTCGCTGTCCTGACTAGCGCTAAGGGCAGAGTAAATGGTTTCGAAGCTCACATTTTGCCCGAGCCCAAGCTGTTCTCCCCAAGTAGTGAGCGCCTTTATGCCTGCCTCAAGGTCCTTTGCCGCCTCTTTACCCATTGGATTCGGTATCCAGGGGGTAATTTGTAGGGAAAAATCCTTAAAATAAGGGCCGCCTATCTTGTCCATATCCATTTCAGTTGGACAAAGCACCATAATCTCTTTAAAGAAAAGAGAGAGAAGAGAACCGATCTTTTTCTTTACAAAACAACGCGGATAAATGAGCGCCTTAGATTCAACTATAAATTTCTCCCTTGAATTATATGACGACATATTGACCCCTTATTAAAGAAAGTTGACTATTTTTTTATATTTTTATAACCTTTAGAACCTGCTTTGTATATCTTTGTATATCTTTAAAAGAAAATATAAACATTAACAAGCTACCATGATTGTAGCTAAGATCAAATACTAATGAAAAACACCAAATTAAAAAAGAATGGGGCAACTCAAACAACCACATCGTTTTTGGGTTATATCCCTCGATTTTTCAGGCTCCTTCTGAACCTTCTTAGGGATTCAAGGGTTTCCGCTACAGACAAGGCCATACTTGGCGCTACCATAGCGTACTTGATAAATCCAGCAGACATAGTTCCGGACTGGATTCCATTCTTGGGAATGGTCGATGACCTGTATCTTGTAGCCCTTGCCCTGCTACGTCTAGTCCTCAGAACCGATGAAAAAATCCTGGCCCAATACTGGGACGGTCCTGAAGAGCTGGTTTCCCTGCTCAAACAGGTGGCCCAGTGGGCTGTAGCCTTTTTGCCACCAAGGGTAAGACAGGCCCTGCTTGCCAGGGTAGAACAAAATGAGAAGGTGTAAGAGCCATGAACATCAAAAAAAACCTGGGAATAGATCTTCCATGTGGCGTCTTTTTTGATCTTTCTAACCTTATCCTAGACCTCAACGGTACCCTTACAGTTGATGGCAAATTTATACAAGGGGTAGAGGAAAGATTAAAAAAGTTATCGGAGCTTCTGAACATATATCTACTGACGGCTGACACTCAACAGACGGCCGATGACCTTTTAGAAAGCCTCAAAGATACAGCCAACATAGAGGTTCACAAACTAGAGTCTGGCAGAGGGGATATTCAGAAATTAAACTTCCTTGAAAAGCTTGGCAGAGAACGTACAGCAGCTATAGGAAACGGTTGTAACGATGCTCTTTTGCTCAAGGAAGCCGCCCTTGGCATCTGCGTAATTGGCCCAGAAGGGGCTTCTGTAGAGGCGATGCTTGCCAGTAAGGCAGTATTTTTGGATATCTGTGACGCTCTAGACATATTCCTGAAGAAAAACAGAATGATTGCAACATTGCGCAAATAGACCCTGCTTTTTTTATGATAGGCAAAAAACTTACTTCTCTTTCCAAGGCGGCCGGTTGAGCAGCCAAAATAGGTCCGGGAGACCTTGCAGAAATACTGTGTGATCTTCCCCTTTCTTCCCATCCAGACCTCTTAATAGGAATGGAATCTGCAGCAGATGCCGGCATATATAGACTGTCTGACGAACTTGCCATAGTACAAAGTCTGGATTTTTTCACACCCGTGGTGGACGATCCGTATGATTTTGGCCAAATAGCTGCAGCCAACTCCTTTAGCGATATATACGCAGTTGGTGCACGTCCAATTACTGCAATGAATATCGTGTGCTTTCCAATAAAAAAAGAACCAAAAGATGTGCTTAAACAGATCTTACGTGGTGGAATAGAAAAGATCCACGAGGCAGAGGCACTATTAATCGGAGGCCACAGTGTAGAAGACCAAGAACCCAAATATGGGCTTTCTGTCACAGGGGTGGTCCATCCTGAAAAATTTCTGTCAAATGCTGGTGCTCGTCCTGGCGACGAGCTCGTCCTTACAAAACCTATAGGCACTGGCATCCTTACAACTGCAATAAAGGCTGGTCTTGTAGGTAACAAAGAAAAAGAAGAGGTTATAAAGGTCATGAAGACCTTAAATAAGGATGCATCAAGATTGATGCTAGAACTTGGTGCATCAGGAGCAACAGATATAACTGGATTTGGCCTTGCAGGCCATGCCCTCGAAATGGCATCAGCAAGCAAGTGCACACTAATCATAAAAGCAGGCCAGGTGCCGATCTTAAAAGGCACACAAGAATTCCTGAACATGGGTTTGATCCCTGAAGGGGACTATTCAAACAAAGAATTTTGCAGGAAATCGTTTAATATCGCAAACGGTATTGATCCAGACCTTATTACCATACTATTTGATGCCCAGACCTCAGGAGGACTGCTGATAAGCATCTCTGCTGAGAGATCAAAGGAGCTGGTAAAGAGACTCCGTGACCTAGGCCACTCTTGGACTACCAAAATCGGCCGCGTAACCGATGGAGAAGTTGCGGTCCGAATCGAACTTTAACATACGCCTCCTACTCTGTCTTTTGCATATCCTCACTCAAGAGTTCTTCAATAATCGGCCTTAACTCGTCCTCACTTACCATTCCTGTGATTTTTTGAACTATTTTGTGATCCCTGTCTAAAATAAAAGTTACAGGCAAGGCATAGACATTCCCATAGTCTTTCAATACCTTTGAGGTAGCAAGCAAGATGGGATAATTTATGCCAAGCCTTTCAACAAACGGAGGCAAGACCTGTTCCCCGTCATTATCAACAGAGATACCAATAACAATAAAACCTTTCTGGCCAAAGTCCTTTTGCAGTTTGATAAAATCAGGAATCTCCATACGACAAGGGGGACAATAGGTAGCAAAAAAATTTATCAAAACCACCTTACCGCTGTAGTCTGACAAGTTAACAGTATTACCTGCGAGATTCAAAAGGGTAAAGTCTGGAGCCCTTGATATCTCGGTTTTTCCTTGGCATGCAGGAATCAAGACAAGCAACAACAAGCATACTGCTACTGCCATATATAATTTGATTAATTTCATATATTTCTCCTTCACTCTTGAAAATTCTCCAATTCCTCTATTATCTCAGAGAGCAACTGGGCTTCCAATTCAAGAATTTCCTTTCCTTTTTCAGAACTGGCACAAGCAGGGTCACCCCAGACGCCTCCAGGCCAAAATTTGAGCTTGTTTCTGGCTATGATAAATTTGGGGAAAGATGGGAATTCCCTTGGACTCGTTCCCTTTACCCACCCAGGACGAAGGTATTTCATTAAAGAGGTCTCTACTTCTCCTGCATGTGCATCTCCTGGAGTCTCTACTTTTCCACTAGGCAGAGAAGCAACCAGATCCAATATAGATAGCACGGCAAACCTGCTCTCGTGAAGCCTATCTGTTAAATAATCTGCACTATCTAGTATAGAGGCCATATGTGTGCCACCAGCATGACCGGATACTAGAACAAAATTCCTTATGCCATGACCATAGAGAGAAAGGCATATATCCTTGCTAATCGCTTTGAGCGTTTCGGAGGCGATTCCAACAGTTCCTGGATGTTGTTTGGTGCTTCGACACAAACCATACCATACAGGAGCTGTCACAAAAACCGGACGCAGCTTGGCAGTCTGCCTAGCAAGCTCGTATACATGAATGGTATCTGTTCCAAGGGGCAAATGTTGGCCATGCTCCTCAACCGACCCAAAAGGCACTATAACACTCCTTGTGAGCTCAAGGCCTTTTTGAAACTCTGACATTGTTATTTCTTCTAACAGCATAGCCATGCAGTTTAATTATGGCCAAGGCCTGTGTCAATTTAGAGTCTTCGCCAACAAGATAACCCTGAGCACAATCCCAATACGATTCAATGTGACTTTGATTTCATTTTTGATTTTAATTAATTTAGTAACTATTACAAATGTTCAATCAAAGAATAATATGGTAATCTCTGGGTTATTTTTAGCTTTTGAATCGCTTTTTTCAAATACAGCGTTGTGCTTGTGATAAAGGGAGAATTTTTGAACAGTTTTTTTAAACAAATTTAACTATAAGGCTTATGAGAAGATTACTTACAGCCATAATATTCCCCTGGTTTTTTCCACTTTCTTATATAGTATGCGCTCCAATAGCTATCTTAGGAGTGACGATAAGCGGAAAACAAGACTTTGCACACAAAATGGGCCGCTTCTGGTCTGGACTTGTCCTTGCCGCGTGCGGAATAAAAGTTGAGACCGATTTTATAGGGCCTAAAGACTTTGACAGCCCTGTGATATTTGCCTGCAACCATGCAAGTCAAATGGATATACTCGTCCTTTATAGGGCCCTACCAGTGCCATTTCGTTTTCTTGTCAAAAAGGAACTGTTTAGGGTTCCTCTTCTTGGTTTTGCCATGAAAAAAGCGGGCTACATTCCTATTGACAGAAAAAACAGCAGGGCAGCAGTTAAAAGCATTAAAAAGGCTGCAGATAGCTTGAGAAAAGGTGCTTCCATTGTCATATTTCCAGAAGGTACACGAAGCAAAGACGGCAAACTCCAAAATTTTAAGGAAGGCGGCTTTATGCTTGCAGTGAAATCCGGTTGCCCTGTTGTGCCTGTGGCTATAAAAAATAGCCACAAGGTGCTTCCAAAGGGCGCATTCATAGCACGCCCTGGTAAAATTGATGTAATAGTAGGAAAGCCTATATCTATAAAAATGAAAGACAGAAGGCTAACGAGGAGTGAAATAGCCTCCTTAACCCATCAACAGCTACTGTCCATGTTAGAAGGACTGGAATAAGCAAAGGAGACAAGATATGGCTGCATGTGAATTCAAGATTAACCAAAAATATGATCTGAAAGACAAAGACATTTTGGTATTTCCCTATGAAGATGAAAAGAGCCCTCTTTTTTCCTCAAATCAGGTTCCCATATTTATCGAAGGCGTTTCCCCGCCAGAAGAACAAGGTAAGTCCATGACGTTTCATGCAGGCAGACATAAAGAAAAACGTTTTGTGGCCATAACTGTACGTCTTGATGACCAGAACTTGACCAGGGTACAGTCATTCAAAAAACACCTTTCTTCTATCATAAGATCGGCTCCAGATGAAAAAAACAAACGGGTTATCGTCTTTCTGGCTAAAGACAAGCACAATTTTATAATTCCTTATATGGAAGCTGCTGTTCTTGGAGGTTACAAGTTTGATAAGTACTTGGAAAAAAAGGTTGAGCTTCCACAAGCCCTTTGTATCACTGAAAGCCAGCTGGCTAGGAAAGAAGAAAAGGAGCTGGATAAAAAAAAGGAGCTCTTCTCCTGGGTAAACTTCGCAAGGGATGTGCTTAACGAACCTCCAAACGTGATACATCCAGAAAGCCTGGCAAGCGTATTTCAAAAGATGGGTAAAAAGGCAGGGCTCAAAGTTACTGTTTGGGATGAAAGAAGATTAGAAAAAGAAAGGTGTGGAGGCATCTTGGCAGTAGGGAAAGGAGCTGCATCTAAGCCACGGTTAGTAATTGGAGAATACAAGCCAAGAAAGCCAAAAGGGTTTCTGGTATTTGTTGGAAAAGGCGTAACCATGGACACTGGTGGTTATTGCCTTAAGCCTGCCAACAGTCAGATAGGAATGAAATATGATATGGGTGGTGCGGCCATGACCTTTGCAGCAGCATGTGCCTTGGCAAGCCTGAAACTTCCCTTACGAGTAGCCGTTATCGCACCTCTTGTTGAAAACGATATATCCTCTAGGGCATTCCATACCCAGGACATTATTACAATGAGAAACGGAAAGACCGTTCAGGTAGACAATACAGATGCAGAAGGCAGACTAATTCTTGCAGATGCCTTGTGTATTGCATCAGAAATGAAGCCTGACTGTATAATTGATGCTGCTACCCTTACTGGAGCATGTGTTGTGGCCCTGGGCGAAGACATAGCAGGCCTGTTTGGTCCAGACACTGAACTTAATAACAAACTTATCAAAGCTGCTAGAGAAGCAGACGAAAATCTATGGGAAATGCCCCTGTTTATGCCATATATGGAGCAACTAAAGGCTGAAATTGCAGACATCAAAAATATTGGCAGCCGGTGGGGTGGTGCTATAACCGCAGCACTCTTTCTGAAGCAATTTGTGGATGAAAAGATACCCTGGGTCCATATAGACATAGCAGGGCCGTGTGTAAAAGAAGAGCCCCTGGGCTTTCTTGGTAAAGGAGCTAAAGGGTTTGGAGTTAAAACACTTTTTGAATTTGCGAATCAAATTTTGCTATGAGAGCTTTTGGACATAAAAATAAAGGCCGCCAGAAGGCGGCCTTTGGTTCCAAAATTTAGATCTAAATTAACAACTTGGTATTTAAAATAATCCCTTGACCTTTCCGGTCTCCACATCTACATCAATGCGTCTGTAGGCGGGATCCGAACCGGTACCAGGCATCAGGCTAATTGTTCCGGCAACTGGGACGACAAAACCTGCCCCCTTGTATGTAAGAATATCTCGCACAAAAAGCCTCCAGCCCTTTGGCACTCCTTTAAGGTTTGGATTGTCAGAAAGGCTGAGATGGGTCTTGACCATACAAGTTCCGAGTTTAGACAGTTCTGGATCTTGTTCGATCTTCTCTGCTTTAGCAAGGGCTTCTGGAGAATAATCAACACCGTCACCACCATAGACCTCTTTAGTAATAAGCTCTATACGCTTGCGAAGCGGTGTCTCCAGATCGTAGAGAAACTTAAAATCGTTCTTTTCATTACAGGCATCAATAACAGCATCTGCAAACTCAAGGGCCCCTTCACCGCCTTTGAGCCAGTGTTCAGATACTGCCACCCTGGCTCCAGCCTGCTCACAAAGCCTTCGGACAGCCTCGATTTCATTCTTTGTATCGGTGTAAAAGGCATTTATGCACACCACGGGATTGATTCCCGCCTTCTTTACCGTTTCAATATGATGTAACAAGTTTGCCGTCCCCTTTTCCACCCACTCAACATGTTCTTCATTGTATTCCGGGGGCATTGGACGTCCAGGACGCGGAATTGGAGCCCCACCATGACACTTAAGAGCGCGTATTGTGGCAACCACTACTGCACAGTTTGGCTTTAATCCGCTAAATCGACACTTGAGATTCCAAAACTTTTCAAAACCGATGTCTGCACCAAAACCACTTTCGGTCACCAAATAATCTCCAAGTTTGAGTCCAACCCTATCAGCAATAACAGAGGACTGGCCAATGGCTATATTGGCAAACGGGCCTGCATGTATGAGACAAGGCTGACCTTCTATCGTTTGCATAAGATTCGGATTTACGGCCTCTACCATCCATGCTGTCATGGCGCCGGCTACTTCCAAATCCTCTGTTGTAATCGGCTTTCCTGTCTTGTCGTATGCTACAACTATCTTGCCAATCCTTTCTCGTAGGTCCTTGAGATCGTTGGCAATTGCCAAAATTGCCATGATCTCAGATGATACCGCAATATTGAAGCCGCTTTGCATAGTAAAGCCGTCCATGCGACCACCGATACCTATAGTGATGTTTCTCAGTGCCTGGGCACAAAAATCAATAATCCAGCGGAATTCCACACTCTTTGGATGGACATCCAATCTCTTAAGCCCTCTCTGGGCAAGTTGCTCATCCGTATAGTTGCTCTCGTGCTGCATCCTTGCTGTCAGAGCTACCATACCAAGATTGTGGGCATTCATTATGGCATTGATATCACCGGTGAGACCCAAGGAAAACTTATCAAGGGGAATAAGTTGGGCCAAACCACCACCAGCGGCACTGCCTTTGATATTAAATGTAGGACCTCCAGAAGGCTGACGAAGGGCACCAACCACATTTTTACCCCGCTTTCCAAGACCTTCCATAAGACCAACGGCACAGGTGCTTTTCCCTTCTCCAAGGGGAGTTGGAGTAATAGCCGTAACGTCAATGTACTTTCCATCTGGCCTGTCTTTTAACCTTTCCAGGGTCTTGGCATAGTCAATCTTTGCCACATAGTGGCCATAAGGTAGAAGCTCTTCCTTTTCCAGGCCAAGCTCCTCTCCAAGCTGATAAACAGTCTTCATGTTTTCAGCAGCGGCCTCGGCAATTTCCCAATCTTTCATCTTAGTAGGGTCTAATTTCATGTACTTCCTCCTAGATTTTTTATTCAAATAGGTACCTGCACGATTATCTTTTTGACTAACCTAAGCAGGTAAAATAATGTTATTCTTATTGGTGCACACTGATTAATTGAACGGTAATTCAAAATTGTTACCTTGAAAACAAGACCTTTGTCAATCCCCAAGGAGGATAAAATAAGGTGATTTTAGAAATAGATCCCGCAAGACCAATACCGAGAAAGATTCGCCAAATAGTCGAGGCGTTACGCAATGGAGAGGTGGTGATCTATCCAACAGACACCTGTTACGGCATGGGGGCAGATATTTTTAATAAAAAGGCCATAGAAAAAGTATACATGATAAAAGGCATATCCAAAAATCAACCCTTCAGCTTTATTTGTTCTGATCTTAGTCACATAAGCCAATATGCCAGGGTTTCTGATTTCGCCTATAGAATTCTCAAACGGTATCTGCCAGGTCCATATACCTTTATTCTAGAAGGCTCTAGACAGGTGCCTAAAATGATGCTGACCAAGCGTAAAACGGTCGGAATTAGAATACCAGATCATCCTGTATGCCTGGAAATAGTAAAACAGCTTGGCAACCCTATAATAACCACCACTGTGTCCTCTGGAGATGAGGTCTTTTCAGATCCAAGAGAAATGTCCAAAAAATTTGGGAAACAAGTAGCAATTATTGTGGATTCCGGCATAATTCCTCCAGAACCTTCAAGCGTCATTTCTCTTGTAAATGATGAGGTGGAGGTACTGCGCTATGGAAAAGGGGAATGTGCAGATTTTGAGTGAAGGCGGTAAAATAACTTAAAAAAATTAAAAAAACAATAACAAAACTCTTGACCAAAACCCTTGCTCCTTGTAAGTTTGCTGCCAAAAGTTAGATATTTTTAATCTTAAATATCCAAACGAGCGGACTATGAGACTTACAAGAGCAGGCGAATATGCCATAAGATGTATTTTGTATCTTTCTTACAAGGGGCAAGGGGTCCTTGTAAGTAAAAAGGAAATTGCAACAAAATGTGCCATTCCACCACAGTTTCTATCCAAGATAGCCCAAGAGCTTCAAAAGGCCCGCATCCTTGAGATAAAACAAGGACCCAAGGGAGGATTTGTCCTTACCAGTGATCCTGGGAAACTCACCCTTTTGGAAGTGGTAGAAGCAATCATTGGCGAAATATACTTAAACGACTGTATCGCTAGGCCAAACCAGTGCACTGCCAGCTCCATATGTGCTGTACATAGGGTATGGGGAAAGGCCAGGACACAACTGAGGAAGACCTTGGATTCTGTCACATTTAAAGAGCTATCTGCAGACCCTGCCTGTATACCAAACTTTGAGGAGCACGCTCAATAAATGGCAATAAAATAAAAGGAGGGGGTGCCAAAAGTTTTTGGCACCCCCTCCTTTTATTTATCTTAATGGTCGGGACGAGAGGATTTGAACCTCCGACCCCCTGAACCCCATTCAGGTGCGCTTCCAGACTGCGCCACGTCCCGTCTGCATGAACCACTCTTTTTTAAAGAGGCTTCTTCGATTACCACTTTTTATTTAAACAGTCAAGCTCTCGGTGTCAAACCTTGAAGTATTCTCTGTACCACTCTATGAACTTGGGGATACCAACTTCCAGCGGTGTGGCAGGTTTGAAGCCTGTATCACGCACGAGGTCATCTATGTTTGCATAGGTTGCAGGTACATCCCCTGGCTGCAAAGGAAGCAGATTCTTTTTCGCCTTCTTACCTAGGGTATCTTCAATCACCTCTATGAAATGCATGAGTTCAACGGGTTGATTGTTCCCAATATTGTAAATCTTGTACGGAGCGTAGCTGGAACCAGGATCTGGATTATCGCCACTCCAGCCTGGATTTGGTTGTGCAGGCCTTTTCATCACACGTACTACACCCTCTACTATATCATCAATATATGTAAAATCCCTTTGCATTTTCCCATAGTTAAACACGTCTATTGGCCTATCTTCCAAAATCGCCTTGGTAAAGAGAAAGAGGGCCATATCCGGACGCCCCCACGGGCCATATACAGTGAAAAAGCGAAGACCTGTGCAAGGCAGACCAAACAAGTGTGCATAGGCATGGGCCATTAACTCGTTCGATTTTTTGCTGGCCGCATAGAGTGAAACAGGATGATCTACGTTGTCATGAACACTGAAGGGCATCTTTGTGTTGGAACCATAGACAGAGCTTGATGAGGCAAAAACAAGGTGCTTTACACCATTGTGTCTGCAGCCTTCCAAGATATTCACGAAGCCGACCAGGTTGGAGTCCACATAGGATTGCGGATTGACCAAGGAATAACGAACTCCTGCTTGAGCAGCCAGATTGACCACCACGTCAAACTTCTCTTCTGAAAAAAGACGGTCTATAGCCTCCTTGTCGGCCAAGTCCATTTTGGCAAACTTGAACCTGTCAAAGGGTTTCAGTATTTCCAGTCTTGCCTCCTTTATAGCAGGGTCATAGTAGTCATTTACGATATCCAACCCGACAACTTGATACCCATCTTCCAGTAACCTTTTGGACAGATGAAAACCTATGAAGCCCGCAGCCCCTGTCACGAGCACCTTAGTAAATTCTTCCATAAATTATATTTTCCTTTCTTTAATCCCTTACTCCACCGTGACACTTTTGGCCAGATTTCTCGGCTGATCCACATCACAACCCCTTGCAAGGGCGATCTCATAAGCGATGAGCTGCAACGGGATTGTGAAAACAAACGGATTTATTGAGGGTTCCACTTTTGGAACGCCAATCATAAGCTCACTCAACCTTTCAAGGCCCTCGTCCCCATCCACTCCAACTGAAATGACTATGCCACGTCGGGACTTGACCTCCTCAACATTGCTCACCATCTTTTCATAGACATGATCCCTGGGAACAAGTGCCACAACCGGCATATTTCTGTCTATCAGGGCAATGGGACCATGTTTCATCTCGCCTGCGGCGTAACCTTCCGCATGGATGTAGGAAATTTCCTTCAGTTTAAGGGCACCCTCAAGGGCGATAGGGAACTGAAGGTGCCTTCCCAAATAGAGGAAATCGCTATATGTATAAAATTTGTCGGCTAACTTGGAAGCATCTTCGTGCCATTTCTTGAGACCATCTTCAATCAACTTGGGGATTTCCACAAGGGCCTTTAGATGCCTGGCAATCTCATCTGTTGCCATGACACCTCTTTTTTCACCAAGATAAAGGGCTAAGAGATAGAGGGCAGTCAGCTGACTCGTAAAAGCCTTGGTTGATGCCACCCCTATTTCAGGCCCTGCATGGGTATAAACCGTTCCGTCCGACTCTCTGGTTATAGTGCTTCCAACCACATTACAGATGGAAATTATTGAAGAACCAAGCTCCCTAGCTATGCGAAGGCCTGCCAAGGTGTCTGCGGTCTCACCAGACTGCGAAATAGGGATGGTCAAGCTTTTCTCATCAAGAAGCAAATCCCGATAACGAAACTCAGAGGCAAGCTCAACCTCAACAGGAAGCCGTGCCCATTTTTCTATCCAGTATTTTCCAACAAGACCAGCATGCCATGATGTGCCACATGCAAGCAACACCACCTTGTTGAGCTGCCTTATGACATCGTCTGCCAACTCGATCTCAGACAAATCCACCGTACCGTTGTCCGGGAACATCCTTCCCCTGAACGTGTTGAGGATTGCCTGGGGCTGCTCGTATATCTCCTTGAGCATGAAATGCTTGTAACCTGCCTTCTCGGCCATGGCAGCATCCCACTTGATCTCTTGGACAGGCTTTTCCACTTGCTTGCCAGTTTCCAAGGAAATTATCCTGAGCGAATCCTTAGTAAGCGTGGCCAACTCGCCATCATCGAGAAAAATCACCTTTTTCGTATATGGCAACAGTGCAGGGATGTCAGAAGCCATGAAATACTCGTTTTCTCCAATTCCCAAGACAAGGGGACTCTGCTTGCGCGCAGCGATCAGGGTATCTGGCCTTTCTGACCATAAGACCCCGAGGGCATAAGCGCCTTCTACATCTTTCAATGCCCTGAAAACTGCTTTCTCAAGATCATCTTCAAGATATTTTTCAATTAAATGGGCCAGTACCTCTGTATCAGTGTCGGATTGAAAAACATGACCTTCAGACTTCAACACCTCTCTCAAGAGATAATAATTTTCTATGATCCCATTATGCACCACCACGAGCCTGCCCGTACAATCCGAATGCGGATGGGCATTCTCTTCCGTTGGCCTTCCATGCGTCGCCCAACGTGTATGTCCAAGGCCAATACCAACAGCGGTGCCTCTATATTCTTCAAGGGCCTCCTCCAAGATATTCAACTTGCCCTTTGCCCTGACCCTCTGTAAGCCACCAGCCTCTGGCCAGGCTATTCCGGCAGAGTCATAGCCCCTATACTCAAGCCTCTTTAAACCGTC
>CAZNKP010000009.1:0-102577 GCA_964573805.1 uncultured Desulfobacterales bacterium
GGTGATTGTAAAACGCATCTTGAAAAAACATGGATATCCGCCTGACAAGCGGGAGGCTGCCACCAGACTTGTGCTGGAACAGGCAGCGGCCCTGAGCAGGGAGTGGGCAGCGGCATGAAACGCTGCTACTTGGGCATGAAAAAGTAAAAAATCAGAGAGGAGAGCAGAAGGATAATGGGACAGAGTATTATTTACCTGTCTCCTTTAATACTTATAATGGGGTGAAGGGGCCAACTCTAACAGATGCTCTCCTTTTTCCAGCAAAAATTTTCTCATTTTGAAACATAGGCTACACTTTGATCCATACTGTTCCTTATCAGCACTAAAACCCTTTTCAGATGCATATCTGTAAAGTCCACAAATTCCTTCTTCATATAAAATAGAAATGAGCGGATATCTTTTAGGATCAATAGGACGGCCAAGATCCTCCAGCCTGATGGCAAGACCGCTACATAAGCCTGGAATATAATTACCATAGAGGTCTATATGAAAGTGTGAAGTATCCAGTAGTTCTTTACAACCTCCAGAAAATTCAACAAGAATTTCTTGGCAAGACATCCCTGTACCAAAAAAGGTCTCAAGAGCCCGCCCTCCGGGATGGATCCAATAAGAAGCGATCATGCCATGCAAGGCCTTTCTGCCTATAACCTTTTCAAGCTCATTGATAGAATATGTTTTCTCAGGATCTAGTTGCTTAAAAATGTGAAAAAAATCATCTGTCCAGATAAGGGGATTAACCCCTGCCTCCCTGCAGGCGTTTACCACACCCAGGACCTTCTTAAAAGGAATAAACTCCAAATGAAATGGGCTTGCAGATATAAGCAAAGTATCTACCCCATAAGCACGAATCTGCTCAAGAATGGCAACAGCAGCCCCATGCTCTCTATACCAAGAAGAATTGGTCTCTATATAATCGATGCTAACGTGAATATCTTGGGCTATCTCCAATACTTCTAAAAGGTTTTTCACCTTTAGAAAGGGTTCACCACCACCAATATGCACAGAAAAACAATTCAGATCTTTACACATATTAAATGCAGCCTTTGCCATGGCCTTATCCATATAATCTTTTGGCCACCAAGGACTGCAACGATACAAGCAATGGCAACACCTAGAGGAACAAAAATAGTTGGTTATAATGCCGCCCGAGACTAGATAGTCTATTGACAGCATGATTTTTTAACGTAGGGGAAGACCTGGATCCAAAGAGGAAAGATCTAATTTCCCCTTTTCAGAAAAGGGCAATGAAAACGAGTTCCCGTTTGTATCAATGCCAGAGACGGTCCCCTTCATCTCAAAATCTACCTCAGAGGCATTTTGCATATTAGAAATGAGTCTTATCACATTTAATACTGAACCAGAAAGTCTTATAGGAATTACAGCTTCTTGGTGGGGAGGCACCTTTTTGTCAACCTGTTCTGCGCCATCTACAAGTCTTATCCCATTCACATAAAGGCTGTATTGCATAAAATCAACCTTTAGGGCCTCCAAGTTGGGATTATAAAGCCTTATCTTGGCCTGATAGTTGATATGGGAAAAAGAGACATCTTTGACATTAAGATTTAGCAGCTCAACCTTGGGAGATACGAAACGAGTGTGTTGAGCACACCCGGCTGCAAGAATAAAAAAAACGAGACCAACCAATACATTTTTTATTATTTTTGGCCTCGTTTCCATTACTAAACAAAATCAGCCCTGTGCAGGACCACTATTTGGCTAAATTAAAACTAAGAGGCTGTGGCCTTTAACAGGCTGCTTACCTTTTTGTATAGGCGAGAAATCTTGCGCGATGCTGTGCGCCTATGAATCGTGCCCTTTTTGTGGCCAATCTTATCAATATAGCTTTGGGCCTTTTTTAGCCTCTCCAGTGCCAACTCTGGCGCCTTCTCTGCTATAGCGGCCTCTACGGCCTTGGTAAGGTTCTTAATCCTTGTCTTGCGCATTTTGTTTCTAAGCCTGCGTTTTTTATTTTGACGAACCCTTTTGAGCGCGGATTTATGATTTGCCATTAATCCTCCATAATAAATACAAAAATGTGTTTTATCTTCGACTGGCGACCCTTTATAATAGTTCCCATGGAACATGTCAACCAACAGATACGCCTATATCTTCATAAAATACTTTATTTTCTTGACAACGAGCACATAGATGCACTGATCACCTTGGTAAGCTATGCAGTACTTGCCAAGATTACCGGTATCTTCATTGACAAGGCCCTAAAAAGGCTTGCAGCCCTTACTAATGTGACCTTTGATGATCAACTAATTACCTTTATACATAAACCAATATGCCTAACCATCTTATTTTTGGGTCCACTTCATGTGGCAGTAAGCGCCAAGCTTCCTTCACCATGGGACTTTATTGCCACAAACCTTATTAAGACCATTATCATAATGGTTTGGTGGCTTCCAACGGCCCACTTTATTTCCACCTTTAAATTTCAAACAGGTTACATACTGTCGGAAAGGGCCAAGATAGGAAGGGAGGTATTTCTTCTCTTTAGAAATGTTCTCCGTATCTCTGTTATAGTTGCTGGAGTCATTGCTATATTGATGGTGTGGAACGTGAGTCTCACACCCCTCTTTGCTTCGGCAGGTATTGCAGGAATAGCCATTGCCATGGCAGCAAAAGACAGCCTGGCAAACTTCTTTGGCGGTATATCCATTTTCATGGACAAGTCTTACAAGGTTGGAGATTACATAATTCTTGACTCTGGAGAAAGAGGTGAAGTGGTGGATATAGGTATCCGTTCTACCAGAATCAAAACGAGAGACGACGTGCTGATAACAATTCCGAACTCTATTATGGCAAATGCAAAGATCATAAACGAAAGCGCCCCAGTTCCAAGATTCAGAATAAGGGTTCCTGTTAGCGTAGGCTATGGAACAGACCTACGCCAGGCATCGGAGCTACTGGTGGATATCGCCCTGAAAGATCCTGACGTTGCGAGAAGCCCCAAACCAAGGGCCCGGGTCCGGCGCTTCAATGATTCATCTATCGATTTTGAGCTGCTGTGTTGGGTAAATGAACCAAGCCTAAAAGGAAGAGTAACCCACCAACTCCTAATGGCCATAGATAGGGAATTCAAAGACAAGGGAATCGAAATACCCTATCCTAAACGAGAGCTCTATATCAAAAAAAACAAATCAGAAGTTGGCAAGGAACCTAAAAGGGTTTAGGCCTTTTTGGAAGAAGAGGTTGCCCGCTTAACAGGCTTCTCCCTGTTTTCCATATACTCTTCCAAAGAAACGGTCTGACCGAGCCCGTTTAGTGAAAAAATCCGACTGATCATGGAAAGAACCTGATCTCTGTCATCTATATCCGAACCTTTTTTCAAAAAGATGATAGGGTCATGAAGGAGCTTGCTTACAAGGGACTGCGTCAACTTTTCTATGGCCTTGATATCTTTTTCAGGCAGGTGTTTGAGATTCTTGAGAGTCCTCGCAAACTCCCTCTGTCTAATAAGTTCTGCCTTTTCTTGAAGCCCCTTGATTACAGGAACTATATCAAGAGATCTGAGCCATGACTGGAATTTTATGACCTCCGACTCGATGATACGCTCGGCCTTTACCGCTTCCTTCTGCCGTTCTGCCTTGTTTTCTTCTACTACTTCTTTTAGCTCGTCAATATCAAATAGATAAACATTGTCTATATCGTTGACCCTTGGATCTATATCTCTTGGAACGGCAATATCAATAAAAAAGAGAAGCCTGTGACGCCTTGGCCTCATAATTTTTTTGACCTGCTCCTTCTCTATTATAATATTTGGTGCCCCAGTGGAGCTTATCACAATATCTGTCTCTATCAGGGCGTCATCGAGTTCCTGAAGTGATATGGCCCTTCCATCAAGGGTCTTTGCCAAATCCACAGCCCTTTCAAGGGTCCTGTTCGCCACAACCAACTCTTTTATCCCATTAGTCTTTAAATGCTGAGCAGCAAGCTCTGCCATCTCTCCTGCGCCTATAAGCATGGCCTTCTTACCAGTTAGGTCCCCAAAAATCTTTTTTGCAAGGGCTACGGCAGCATAACTTATGGAAACAGCCTGGCTGGCAATCCTGGTTTCGGTCCTTATCTTCTTTGCAACAGAAAAGGCCTTATGCATCAACTTGTTGAGAAGTTGACCAGAACAACCTTCTTCTAAGGCCATTCTGTAGGCATCTTTCAACTGCCCAAGAATTTGGGGCTCTCCCACCACCATCGAATCCAGACTTGAAGCAACCCTAAAGACGTGTTTAATCGCAGACGACCCCACATAGTTGTAACA
This sequence comes from uncultured Desulfobacterales bacterium, assembly GCA_964573805.1. Lineage (GTDB taxonomy): Bacteria > Desulfobacterota > Dissulfuribacteria > Dissulfuribacterales > QOAL01 > JAADCZ01. Next base: position 4,265 of record CAZNKP010000009.1, read on the forward strand.
ACACTTGGCAATAACTGCTGAATCTAGACAAGACTGATCCGTATAAAAGGCAAGTATTTCCTGTATGGCCCTTTCAGGAGAAGGCGAAGCCGCAATTATCTCAACCCTGTTACAGGTTGACAAAAAAACCACTTCCTGACAAAAGGATAGGCTCTCAAATATAAATCTTACAGGGCGCTCTTTGCCAGTAAATGCAAGTTTCTCCCTCACCTCAACAGGGGCTGTCTTGTGGTTTACCCCAAAAAGAACTATATCCTTTGCGCCTTCTTTATGTTGCATATGAGTGGGCCCCTGGCAAGAGATATGTCACTCCAATAAATGTAAAGAGCAAAGTCAGATAGCCAACTATTGTCATATATGCACTCTTTCTCCCACGCCAACCTACAGTAAGTCTCTGATGCAAAAGCGCAGCATAGAGTAACCATGTTATAAGGGACCATGTCTCCTTGGGATCCCAACTCCAGTATGCTCCCCATGCCTGTTCAGCCCAAATAGAACCTGTAATGATTCCAAGGGTTAACAGGGGGAAACCGATTTTTAGACATTTTTCTGCCATGGTATCAAGGACCTGTAAAGACGGGAGTCTTTTGAATATGGCCCCAAGCTGCTTCTTTTTTATCTGGCGTTCCTGAATCAAATACATAATGGAAATACAAAAAGATAGAGTCAAAAGTGCATAAGAGATAATGCTGATAGATGCGTGGATTGGCAACCAGTAACTCTGAAGGGCAGGTGGAAGTGGCAACATTTCACTGGGATGAATAAGAGACAATATTATAAAGAGGGTAATAACAGGGCTTACAAAGGCCCCGAGCGCCTTTAACTTGTGACCGGCCTGAAACAACAGGAAAGCAACACAAAGAGACCATGCGAGAAACGAAAAGACATCGTAAAAACTAACAAGAGGGGCATGTCTACTATAAATCCATCTTAATATTATGGATACAGTGTGCAAACACAGACCAATTCCTAAAATAAAGGAGGCAATTCGCTCTATTTCCTTGCGCAGGGTAATAATGTTAACAAGAAACCCGGCGGTCGCAGCTATATATGCAAAAAATGCCAGTTGAAAAATGAATCTGTCCATCAGGAAATAACGTCTTTAACTATCTTATGAGCATCCTGTCCACAAATGTCTATAGCCCATTTGGTTAGCTTTTCCCACTCTTTTCCTCGAATCCAATCCAGACACGGACTATGAATCAACCTTTCCAGTCTTTCAACACGCTGCGATTCCGGGACCCTGTTTAGAATCAGCCTTCTTAGACGACCAATAAGCTCCACATACGTTGCCCATTCCTCTCCAAACTGTTCTTGAAATCTGATTCTTAGCTCTCGGGCCAAGGCCGGGCTTTGACCTCCTGTAGATATGGCTATTGAAAGGTCCCCCCTCCTTACCAAGGAAGGTACTATAAAACTGCACTTATCAGGTTGATCAACCACATTACAGAAACATCTTTCCCTCTCTGCTTCCTGAAAGACCGCTCTCTGTACTTGCTCATCATCTGTAGCAGCTATAACAAGCCAGGCCCCTTTAAGATCTCCTTTCTTAAAAAACCTCTTAATATGCCTAATATCACCTTGATGGATCATATCCGACAGCCCATCTGTAACTTGAGGACTGATAAGTGTAATAAAAGCCCCAGAAGAAATCAAAGCTCGGACCTTTCTTTCAGCCACTCTGCCACCACCAACTACCACGACCTCTCTGCCCTTCAAGTTACAATAGATCGGCACATAATGAAAATTTTCATAACAAGACATCATGGCAGCAATGATAGCAGTAGGAAGTAACCAGGGCAACAACCATCAAAGAAATCAAACAGGGACCTACCTGGAATTTTCCTGCCTTGCCGTCCCCCTTTGCTTCTTTCTTGCATCCATAAGGGCCTTTAAAAAGGGGTTGTTGGTTTGCATATCTTTTTCTTTGCCAACAGGTGCAACAAGATAACCAGACCGGGCGTTTTGCCTCTCATTATTCCTTCTTGTCCTTACAGGATTAGAATTCCTATAAATTGATGGCATCTTAGGCTTAGGGGTTGCTATACCTACAGGTTTATTGGAAGACCTTTCGTTCTTGGTATTGCCAAAGACCCTCAGAAAGATCTCATTTTTACCACTATTAAAATATACACCTTCACTAGTAATAGATGTCACCCTCCAGCCATCGACCAAATCCCCTTCTGTAACCTTCCGCAGGCCATCATCCTCGGTTTCCCGCCGTGGTCTTTCTGAAACTGGTTTTATAAATGCCCACTTGGACCTATCCTGTGCAATTACCACCCCATAGACGGCATACTTGCTGGCAAACTCTGCTACCGCACCGGTAGTATTGTCTCCTTCTTCCTTGTTTCCCGAGCCTCTATCAGGGTCGAAGGGATTTTTATCCAATATCACTTTGTACTTGCTATCCAAACCATAAGCTTCCTGTATCACCGGCCAAGAAATAAAGATCAAGGCTGCAGATAGAAGATAGATACAAGAAGATATCAGTCCTGGCCTCTTAAATAATATCATTAGTAGTCTTGAAACTCTTCTTCATTGGTGTTTGCGTCCTCTGTCTGCCTCTTAAGTATATCCCTTTCTTCGAGCATTCGTTTGAGACTGTGAACCTTTGTTGCAAATTCTCTTGTAATCTTGTCAGCCTCTGCCCTGGTTCTGATTACATGGGGCGTAAGAATAAAAATAAGTTCTTTTTTCTCTTTTTTTGTACCTTTGGAGCCAAACAGATAGCCAAGCACAGGGATATCCTTAAGAATTGGTATGCCTGAATGGGTAACAGTATACTGGGTGCTCATAAGTCCGCCCATAAGTATATGTTGACCATCTCTAGCAATTATATATGTGGTTGCCTTCCTGTTTGTAATTCTTGGGGAGGTAATCCCTGCAGTAGCCTGATCGTTCACCTTGCTTACTTCTTGGGTGACTTCCATTCTAACAAGACCGCTGTCATTGATGTAAGGTTTAACCTGAAGAATTATACCAGTCTTCCTATACTGAACACCCTGGGTCTTGACACCTCCAGAGGATATGGTGGATTCGGAAAGGGTCGGAACGTCTTCACCGATCTCTATTCTCGCCTCCTGATTGTCTGCAGCAAGAATGTTAGGAGCAGAGAGAATATCCACATCGGTATTTTCAGCAAGGAGGTTAATAAGCGCCCTTAGGCTTGCATCTCCATCGTAAAGGGCATAGGTAAAACCAGGCAATCCCTTACCGAGACCTGTATCCTGTGCAAGTACCTTACCCGCATCCAACATCATATTGGCATTATAGGGCGAGCCACCTATATTTATTCCCTTATTTTCTATAAACCACTCCACACCATATTTTACATCGTTTGTTAACGAGACCTCTGCAATCAACACCTCTATAAGAACCTGACGTGGAATAATATCTAGTTTTTTGAGCACATCTTTAATAATAGCATAATCTTTGGGCCTGGCCTTGAATATAAGAGAGTTGTTGGTTTCATCTGCTATTATCTTTACTTCACCGGACAACTCCCCTGCAGTACCTACGACTTTGGTCTTTTTGTTTGATGTCTCCCTTTTGACAATGACCTTTTTTTTCTGTTTTGTAGAAACGCTTTCGCCATACAACTCATTGAGTATATTAGCTAGTTCCTTTGCCTGGCCGTTTTGCACAAAATAAACATAGACCTTGCTGCCCTTATCGAGTTGACCCTGATCAAGTTCCTTGACCCACCTAGCCACCTGGTCGAGGACTTTTTTCCATCTTGTTACAACAAGAAGGGCATTTAAGGTCTTGAGGGGAATGATTTTTAAACCTGTACTATCTATGCCTGGACGCTTATAAAGAACGTTTGCAGAAAATATGCTCTGGAGATCCTTTGACAGGTCTTCTATATCTGCGTTTTCCAGGGTAAACATACGCCAATAAACGTTTTTAAATATATTTTCGTCCAAGATTGCAAGTATCTTTGCCACCTTAGAGACATTTTCTGCTGTATCTGAAAGAATAATGCTGTTACTGCTTGGCACAGGAATAATCACCGCACCCGGGCTTACAAGGTTCCGAAGATTAGAGGCTGCATGGGAAGCAGAAAGATATTTAAGCTGAATAACCCTTATAACATCTCCAGGGCGCTTTGGTCTCTTTTTAGTTGTTACCAGAACACCCATTTTAGGACTGTTGGCCTTTCTAACGACCTTATATAAACCGTGTCCCCCCGGAGTAATTGCAAGGCCCTGCATCTGAAGTACCGAGTTTATTAGATCCAAAAGTTCCTTCTTTGTATAGTTGCCCCTTATATGTACAGATATGGTTCCCTTGATAGTGGGCTCAACTACAAAATTTAATCCAAGTATCTGTCCCAGAATCTGGTCAAGAACTGGATAGATATCCATGTTGTCCAAAGAGATCTCTATCTTGCGTTTCTCATCCGGCCTTGCCCCCTTGTAAGGAGAGTCATACTGGAGGCTTATTTCCTTGTTGTCTGTTTTAGACTTTTGGGCTAATGACAGTCCTGCCAAGCCAAGAAAAAAAATCAGAAAACACAGACTAAGTTGTATATAATACCTGTTTACCTTTATCATAACTTTGCCTTGTCTCCCAAAAAAAGCCCTTCTATTTCCATGTTTATTCTAAGCTCTGATTTTTTCCCCCTAATGGTGGAAAAATTTACATTATTTATACGCTGAAATCTCTTCTCCCTGTTAATGGCCTGAAGCAGCTCTAAAAAACTCTCCAGGTCACTTTTGAGATTGAATATCGAAATGGCAAGCCTATAGTCCCGCCAGCTCCTTGACCTTCCGCTTCTGTAAACAAGGACCTCAACTCCAGCATCCTTGGCCTTTTGCAAAAAAGAATTTTGCATATTAGTGGCCACCATCTGCAATGTGTCTCCTGGGATAAGCCTTTTTTTGAGATTTTCAAAACGCCTCTTCTCTTGCTCGAACTCCTTGTCTATGTTGCTAAGCCTCTTTATCCTTTTTTTGAGCCTTTGGATCTTAAATTCCTGAGCCTCTAGTCCGCTTTTTGTAGATTCAATCTTGGAACTTATTGGATTAATTATAAAAACATACCAAAGAATAAATGCAATTACGACGATACCATAGCGGACGAGAAAAGACTGCTTTTTCTGCCCCAAAAGCCCGCTTTTTATCATCTTCTTGCCTCCCTAGCCTGCAAAAACTGCTTAAGCCTAAGCTCCACAGTATACCGCTCCTTGCCTTGCCTGTCCTTGGTAACGGGAGAGGCAAGCTTTACACTAACAAATAAATTGCTTCTTCTCCAAGCCTCCATAGTGCTAACGGCCGATCCTCCCTCTGCAGAAACCTTTAGCACATTGTTACGGAGTGTGAAATATTTTATCCAGGCATCAGAGGGGGTCTTTTCAGCCAGCTCTCTCAATATTTCCAAAAGAGATGGCCGTTCCCGCAGAAAGTCTATCATGTCTTGTTCAATGGCTTTCAAGTCTTGAAGCCTTTCGAGCTTGGCCCTCAACGGAGCAAAGCGTTCTTCCAATGCCTTAACCATAGCAACATTCTTACTGTATTGACGGGATATCTTAACCAACTGGTAAAACCTAGCCCCTGTAAAAAGCAGCAATAGAACAAGGATGCCTACCAAAATCAGTTGCAAGGCATTTACCCTAAGATAGAGGGGCTTTTTCCTTGGCTTTTGTTCAAAGGCAATCTGGGGAAAAGCACTTATGCCTAAAGCGGCAGCTGAAAGTCCTATATCCCACTTTCCACCTCCGCAAAGAGGCTTAAGGGTTGAATCACTGCAGGGATCTGTTCCAGTTTTGCCATGTAAAAACGTGTTTTCAATCTGTCCAAAGACAAAAAAAACATCATTATCCTTGGATCTAAAACCTATCCGCTCTATCTCTTGTGTTATGTCTTTTTCTTGGCCCCTAATTAAATGGCAACCTTGCCAGCCTTCAACTCCATGAAGATTTACAACCTTATATTCATCCTCTTTATGAAGGCTGATACATGGAAAAGACACAGACGCAGCCTTTCGCAACAAAATATCATTCCCTAGGCTGCAAGGCGATATGCAAAACAGGCCTTTTTTGTGGCCTGCACGTTCCACCTGCTCAATTATAGAATCGATAAAGATACGTTTAGCATAGGCCACTAGGACATGGGTATCTTGGCCTTTTTGATAGGACCAACAGTCAAAATAGATATCTTCTAGCGGAAGATGTACATGAGTAGCAATAGAAAGACGGACCGCATTTTCTGCCTCTTCAGTACTCAGGCCCTTGAACTTTAGGTCACGAAGATAATACCTGTTTCTTGGCAAGGCTATACATATACGGCGACCTCTTTTATATTTTATTTGGCCAAGAAAACTGCCAAGGCGTTCGATGCAGCTTCTACCACCTATCTCGCTATACAAGGTGGCCTCTTGTCTGGACCATCTATTAAGCTCCCTTTTCAAAAAGGTGTATTGAAGCTGCTGTTCACCCAGAAAAATGCCTAATATTTCACCAAACAAACTAGCTCCCCTTACTCAAATCTAGGTACCTGTTGCCAGTGAACCAAAGTAAAGCCGGCCTTTGCTCCTGGCGCCTTTTTAAAAAAGATCTGATAACAAGACTGATATGCACATGCCTTGAACCTCAGGGTTCCAAGTCCCTGGGCATCTTTAAAATATTCTTTTCCCAATATGTCAATGAGGGGCTCACCCGCTATGTCTTTAATGATCTTCTGATCACCATTGTATACTGTTAAAAGATCCTGCAAACCCCCTTTCCACGAATCTTTTTGGGTCTTGGATCCCTGTTCTGCCCACTCTAGAGGACCCCAAAAGAGCCTTGGCTCAATACCTTTCACAAGCAATAGTTGTTCCAAAAGCAAAAACCGACCATTAGAAGGCTCGTATGGCTTGGAAAGGGAAAGATAATAATCCTTTTCTGCCCCTCCAGGCCTCTTGTCATCATCGTTGTCTCTCCAATCAAGAATCGACTCCGCAATATCACGCCCCTGCACCCTCCCCAAAAAAGAAACAAAGAATTCAACTAATTCGTCTTCAGATGCCCTATTTACATCCAACTTTCCCCTTTCATCCTCAATAGAAAAAGAAAGCTGTTGCCCTCCGATTTCAACCTTATAAGTAGAGCCGTCTGGAACGACAAATTCTTCCTTTTCGTCAACATCTTTGTCGTCACCAAATGGAAGTAAGTGAGGGGCAATCAAGCTCAATGCAGATTCCATTGCAAGTCTGGCCCTCAGAAGATTCCAACTGCCAAACGCCATGTTACGCCTAAGGGTGGCCTCAAGGGTAAAATATCCACCAATCATCGATAACAGCGCTATTACCCAAAGGACCATTATGAGTACAGCACCCTTTTCACCCTTTTTAAACTGGCCCATCATCACATGACCCCAACAGGAATGACAATCCATTTCTCCAGTGCCTTCCGTTCATCCGAACCGTCATCGAAATCGATACTAACGCCAACCTCGATTGGCAATGCCCTGCGTCTTTTGAATTCTTCAGGCCACTTTCCTGGGTCTTCCTCCTGCTCTGACGAATCATAGTGATATGAAAAGCCCAGGGCCTTAACACCCTTTAGGGCTGTTACTATCCATCCTCTTTTTTTCAACTCTTCCTCAGATAGATCATAAAACCTGTCTGGAAGCTCTTGGGCAACCTCGTGTCTTTTTACAATCACCTTCTGTGCATAGCATAAAGCCCCTTCGCTCTCATTAAACCAATAGACAACCTTCAAAGGCCCTCCTAGCCCAAGGCCTTGGGGCCCATAGGTCGTAACAAAAAGTAGCTTATCACCCTCTCCCTGGAAAAAGGAAAAGGCAGACAAATTTCCATGCCCAGGGGACACAACAGCCTCCAGCTGCCTAAATAACAACCCCTGCAGGGCCGCCTTTGGGAAAAATGAGCGGTTATAATGCCTGATACGGCTATAGGCATTTATACCTGAACGCAAGGCCATTGAAAGAACCACCACCAACACCGCCATCAATGTGATTGAGACAAGAATCTCAAGAAGTGTAAAACCCTTGCTACCCTTCACTGCCTTCTACCTCTTTGGATGGTACCCAAAAGGTCAGGATGAACTTTCTTTTTTTGTCAGGGGGCACAATCTTCAGAATTATCTGTGTCAATTTATCCGTTTCAACAATCCTGGTTTCGCCGTCAGGCAAGACTATTCTAGTAGAAACCGGAGCAGATTCTAGTGAGTAGCTCCAGCCAGGACACCTTTCTAATTCCCCGCTTTCGGAAGAAGGATATCGTTTTTTGGCCTTCCAGGAATCCAAAAGCTGAATAGCGATTTGTGATGCTGTCTCGGCCTGCATCCCTTTAAAGACCTGGGAATGACCCTGAGCGAAAATGGCCATGCATACACCAATAGCAAAACCAGTGATGGCCGTAGCCACAAGGACCTCCATAAGGGTGAAGCCCCTATGCCCCCCAAGGAATGACGTTCCACTCTTAGGGAGTCTCAACTTCATGTCCTATGCTCGCCCAAATCATGCCTATATCAAATCTATCTTTCCTGCCACTGTCCCAAGAAAGATCTATTTTCCCTCCACTGGAGCTACCATCTGGATAAAAAGTCACTGCAAAAAGTCCATCCTTAAGCTCAACTATCGCATCAGCAGAAATCTCAATTGTCTTTGGGATCTCCAACATCTGTCTATCTTTTATACCAAACTTCCTTTCATTGCCATCAATTATAAAGTTGACCGCCCTTCCGCTGCCTATCGCACAACTCCTTGCGTTCTTCATTTGTGCCACAAAATCTTCAACAAATCTCCTCTCACGGGATTTAAACAAACCACTTGAAACAGACACTGCAACCATAGAACTCAAAAGTCCCACAAGAATTAGAACAATCAGAAGCTCTACAAGGGTGAACCCCTTTAGGACCTTGCAGACTCTAAAAGGTGACATCATTGATACCAAAAATGGCCATAAGCATGGAAAAGATAATGCCTCCAATCACTATACCCATTACTACTATGGTGATAGGCTCCAACATAGACAAAAAAAGCTTGGTATCGGATTGTACCTGCTCATCAAAGTCATCTGCAACCTTGAGAAGCATTTTGGCTAGACCGCCGGTCTCCTCTCCAACAGATATGAGATGAATCATCAGGGGAGGAAAGACCTTGGATTTTTTCATCAAAGAGCTCAAGCTCTTTCCCTGCCGAATACCGGCATACAGACTCCTGACAGCATCCCTTATAATGGTATTTCCAACCACCTCACCAGAAAGGCTTATTCCCTTAAGAATGGGCACACCACTTTCAAGTAGTGTCCCAAGGGTGCGGGCAAATCTTCCAAGCTCTATGCGCTGCAAAAATGGACCTATGATTGGCAATCCAAGCTTAAAGCTGTCCCACCACACCCGACCTTCGGGACGTTTTATATAGACCTTGAACGAAATTACAACAGCAAACAGCACAAGAAAGATCATCCACCACCAATTACGTAGAAATAGGCTAGCGGCCAAAATAAATCTGGTCATGGCTGGCATTGGCTGATTGATATCTTGAAAAATCTGACCAAACTTTGGGACCACAAAGGTCACCAATATAAGAACCGAAACAAGCCCTACAAAGGCAAGAATAGCTGGGTAGACGGACGAAGAAATTATGAACTTTTTTATTTGACGAGAACGCTCTAGAAAATCCCCAAGCCTTCTTAAAACCTGGGGGAGCACACCTCCTAGTTCCCCAACCTTCACCATGTTTATGTAAAGGCTGTCAAAGACATCCCCATGCTGGACAAGGGCCTCGGACAAAGTTTTGCCACCATGGATTGCCTCTTTTATATGCCTGACAAGATTCCGCACCTCTTCTTTATCTGTGGCATCCGCCAATATAAGAAGACTCCTTTCCAATGGGACACCAGCTTCGAGCAGATCTGCCAGCTCTCCGGTAAAATAGAGTACATCATCAAGAGAGATCTTCTGTCGGCCGGTTTCAAAAATGGTCTGGAAAGAATGAAGCCTTTTGATTTGAACAGGCTGGAAACCCTTTGACAGCAACCCAGAGACCACTTCCTCCTGGCTAGAGGCCTTTTGAACACCGGAAATCCTTTTGCCCTTTGAATCTATGGCTTCGAATGCAAACTCAGGCATCTTGTCGGCCAGTCCCTTAGTTGGTAACCCTAAGGACCTCTTCAAGGGTGGTTTCACCCTTCAGCACCTTTTCAAGACCATCCTGCCTCAAAGTGCGCATACCATACTCCTGGGCCTTTTGACAGATGGCGCTAGAATTTTCCCCATTAAGGATAAGAGCTGGTATACCTTCTTTCACTTCCAAAAGCTCGTATATACCCGTTCTGCCAGAATAACCCGTATTGGCACAAGCAGGGCAGCCGGTTCCGCGCCAACTCCTCATGGGCACCTCGTCTTCCTTTACTCCAAGGGCACTTGCAGTTTCAGCAACTGCCTCTAAAGGAATCTTGTATTCTGTCTTGCAGCTTTGACATATCTTCCTTACCAGACGTTGAGCCATAACTGCCAGCAAACACGATGAAATTAGGTAGGGCTCTATCCCCATCTCCTGTAGCCTTGTTATGGCGCTTGCCGCATCATTTGTATGAAGGGTTGAAAAAACCAGGTGTCCTGTAAGGGCAGATTGAACAGCTATCTCTGCCGTCTCTGCATCCCTGATCTCACCAATAAGAATAACATCTGGATCCTGCCTGAGAATAGTTCTTAAAGCAGAGGCGAAAGTAAGCCCAATGCTGGATTTGACCTGTATTTGATTTATGCCATCAAGCTGATATTCTACCGGATCCTCTACCGTCACTATCTTTTTGTCTGGAGAATTGATCCTGTTCATTACACTATAAAGCGTGGTTGTTTTACCACTGCCAGTAGGTCCTGTAACGAGGATCATTCCGTAGGGTTTGCGTATAAGTCTATCAAATTTTGTAAGGATATCTTGGGCGATTCCAAGAGATTCTAGCTCTAACTTCACCTCGTCTCTATTAAGCAATCTAAGCACAATACTTTCACCAAAAATGGTGGGAAGGGAGGAAACCCTAATATCTATTTCTCTCCTGCCATCCTTTACCTTTATCCTGCCATCCTGAGGAAGACGCATCTCAGCAATATTCATTTTGGCCATGAGCTTCAGGCGGGATGTTATAGCAGGCTGGAGCTTTTTAGAAACCGTCTCAACATCATGCAAGACACCGTCTATCCGGTAACGAATCTTGAGGTGTTCCCTAAAGGGTTCAAAGTGTATATCAGATGCCTTTATCTCAAGGGCCTGATTAATAACATGATTTACAAGCCTAACTACCGGTGCCTCTGTAGCAAGATCTCTCAACTGCTCCGGATCGTCCCACAGCCCCTCTGCCAGAGAGGCATCCTGCTCGTCATCCTCAGCCTCCATATCCGAATCCGCCTCATACCATCTATAGATAGTAGATAAGATATCCTCTTCATGAGCAACAACAGGTTGAACATTTCTCTGATATATATCTTCAAGGAGCTCTAAAAGATATACGTCAGCGGGCTCTGCCATAGCCACCACTACCGCATCATCTGTGACCTCAATAGGCAACACTTTCCACTGCTGCATCTGCTGAGAAGTCAGACCATTGACCATGGGAGGTTTTTCTGGAAAATCCTTAGCCTCAAGCCTGGGAAGAGTATTGATGAAGGACGAGCTTTCCTGATTTTGGTCGTCTTCCAAGGCCGGTTCCTGGGTACCGGAGCCAGCACCTTTGCCAACGCCGCCAGGAATTATGTTTTTTAAGGCAGGGACAATCTTATTAGTTAGTTGTTCAAAAGACATGGGACTTATTTCCAACTAACAACATCCGCGTCTTCGCCCTCGCCACCTTCCTGACCATCACGGCCATAGCTGAACAAATCATAATCTCCGTGTTCACCTGGAGACCGGTAAACATAATCGCGTCCCCACGGATCCTTTGGAACTGGCTTTGGCAGATAAGGACCCGCCCAATTGGGAAGCCCTTCAGGTTTCTTCCTGAGGGCCTCAAGACCTTCATCTGTAGTAGGATAACGGCCGTTATCCAGCCGAAATTCATCAAGGGCCTGACCAAGCAATTCTATCTGGGCCTTTGCTGTCTTCTGACGACTGGAGCCGAGTTTCCCAAAAAATTTGGGAGCAACAAGAGAAGCCAACAGTCCAATTATAATAACAACTACAAGCAGTTCAATAAGGGTAAAACCTGATTCACAATTGTTATGTTTTTTGTCTTTCTTAAAGGCAAACAAGCTTTTTCCTCCAAAAAGAATTTTATTTCAAATAGTTAGTCTAACACAGACCTCTTTAGCATTCACCTTATTATATCTTACAATTCTTATCTTGCTACCAAAAAGGCCTGGGGGAAACCCGCTTCTTCTATTTTTTTCTCAAATTTTTTAGCAAGCCGATAATCGTTAGGAGCATCTATTCGTACCTTAAAGTAAGAACGTCCATTAGTGTAACCTCTAACTACTGTAACGCCATTAAATCTTTCTACAAGTTTCTGTTGCAGACGAAATGCGTTCTGCCTGGAGACAAATGCACCCACCTGGACATAAAAGTCCTCATGCATAAAATCTGGAGCATGTTTGAAGGTCACCACACCTTCCTTTATTGAACCCACCTCTCCAAGGGCAACCAACCTAACTCTTGCCGTGCCAGGCCCTATAATACCCAGCCTTTTGGCTGCAGCGTAACTAAGATCTATCACCCGGTTCCTTACAAACGGTCCCCTATCATTAATTCTGACAACAACAGAACGGTTATTGTCTAGATTTTCTACACGCACATAGGTATTCATTGGCAGAATCTTGTGGGCCGCTGTCATGGCATACATATTGTATTTTTCACCATTGGCTGTCTGTCTGCCGTGAAAATTAGACCCATACCATGAGGCATATCCAGTTTCTACAAACCCCTTGGATGAGGGGAGAGGATAATAGGTCTTGCCACCTATACGGTAAGGCTTATAGGTTCCTTTTGCATACTTCCCCTTTATTATATGCCTTTTAGGCCCGCAGCCACCAAGCTGAAACAAAAAAACAGAGGCCAATAGGAAAAAAAGGACCCCATGCCCCTTAAAGCACATTAAAAAATTGTATAAAATCTTCAACAAATGGGAATGAATCTTTTTCATTTGTATAATGTCTTTCTTTCAAGTTTGTAATTTGTTTATTAATCTTTCTGTTGACCCTTTTCGGAAAAATTAAAGGATTCAGTAATTGGAAGCAATCACTATGCCTCAATTTATATATCTTGATTATAATGCCACCACTCCAGTACTAAGGGAAGTCCGTCAGGAAATCCAGGAGGTGCTTGAAAGGTTTTGGGGGAACCCAAGCAGCAGCCATCAACTTGGTCAAAAGGCCAAAGAACGTTTGGAACAGGCCAGGAGCTTTGTAGCCAAACTTATCAATGCATCTCCTGAAGAAATAATATTTACAAGCGGCGGGACAGAATCAAATAACATGGCGATCTTAGGAGTTGCCATGGCCCTTTCAAAAAGGGGCAAACACATGATCACTAGCAAAATTGAACACCCTTCTGTTCTGAATCCCTTCGTCCATCTCATGGAAATGGGTTTTGAGGTAGATTTTGTCAGCCCAAACAAAACCGGAATAATCTGGCCTGAAAAACTTGCCACCTTTTTCAGGCCAGATACTATCTTATGCTCTGTCATGCTTGCCAACAACGAGACAGGGGCCTTACAGCCAGTGAAAAAGATAGGAGAAATTTGCAAACAAAGGGGCATAATATTTCATACCGATGCCGCCCAAGCGGTGGGAAAGATTCCTATTGATGTTCAATATATTGGTTGTGATCTCCTCACCATAGCCGGCCATAAACTGTATGCCCCAAAGGGTATTGGAGCCTTGTATATAAAAAAGGGAGTGGAGCTGTCCAACATACTGTTTGGAGCTGGTCAGGAAATGGGGAAAAGACCGGGGACCGAACCGGTTCCTGGAGCCTGTGCCTTGGGTAAAGCGGCCCTCCTGCTAAATCAAAAGATAGGGCAAGAATCCTTGAGGCAAACCCAGCTAAGAGAAAAACTTTTCACCATGTTAGCATCAAAAGTAAAGCAGATTGTAAGATTCGTACCTGCTGACAAATGCCTTCCAAACACTCTAGCCGTCTCCTTCCCAGGTCTTTCAGGTACAAGCATTCTTGAAAACCTGCCACATGTCATGGCCTCAACAGGTGCTGCCTGCCATGACAGGAGTGTGGCCATTTCCCATGTACTTTCTGCAATGGGAGTTGACAGGCCGGCTGCCCTTGGCATGTTGCGTCTCAGTCTTGGCATCTTCACCACAGAAGAAGAAATAGAAACGGCCGCAAATAGAATTACAGAAACAGTCCTCCGCCTTTATGACAAAGGATGAACAGATGGAATTTGTAGATATCAAGAGACAGTATAATCACTATAAAGAAGAAATAAACAATACCTTGCTCCAAGTTATGGCCTCTGGCCAGTTTATCCTTGGCCGACAGGTGGAGGCCTTAGAGGAGGCACTCTGCCACTTTACTGGAACGCAATACGCAGTAGGGGTAAGCTCTGGAACAGACGGGCTGATTCTCTCTCTTATGGCCCTTGGGGCAGGTCCCGGACAGGTAATAGTCACTACTCCCTTTAGCTTTTTTGCCACTGTTGAAGCCATTATGCTCCTTGGTGCCGAGCCTGCTTTTGTAGATATAGATCCCCTCACCTTCAATATGGTTCCAGAACTACTTGAAAGACGTTTAGACAATCTTCAAAAGGCTGGCAAAAAAGTGGCCGGAGTAATACCAGTAAGCCTATATGGCCAATGTGCAGATATGGACCAGATAAACCGCATCTGCCAAAACCGCCAGCTATTTGTTATCGAAGATGCCTGTCAGTCCCTTGGTGCCACATACAAGGGAAAGAAATCTGGAAACTTGGCTACCATAGGAGTGACATCTTTCTTCCCATCGAAGCCCCTAGGCTGTTTTGGAGATGGCGGCATGGTCTTTACCTCGGATAAGACCCTCTATAAAAAACTTAAAGCCATGAGGGTTCATGGGGATACTGGCAGATACGAACACCGCTATCTTGGACTGAACGCAAGGCTTGATGCCATGCAGGCAGCAATCCTAAGGATCAAACTCAAATATTTCAAAAAAGAAATAGAACAAAGACAACGGGCTGCAAGATATTACAATGAGCTGCTTTTAGAACTGGAACAAAAAGGATTTATTAGTTTACCGTTTATTGCCCCTGAATGTACGTCTGTTTATGCCCAGTACACGATACGAATAAAGTCAAAGGGCAGGCAAAGGGTTGCGGAACTCCTTGGGAAGCAGTCGATTCCTACTGCCGTCCATTATCCGAAGCCACTGTCCCTTCTTGAACCTGTGAAAAGATTTGGTTTTGCTAAGGGAGATTTTCCAGAAGCTGAACTAGCAGCAAAACAGGTATTAAGCCTGCCAATACATGCCTTTATCAAAAAGAGCGAACAGGAACAGGTTGCAGAGGCCCTTTTTAAGGCCTTTGCCTAACCAATATTAAAAAATCAAAAAGGAGTTAAGAATGCTTGAAAGATATTCCAGGGAAGAGATGAAACGGATCTGGACGGAAGAGAATAAGTATAAAACATGGCTAGAAGTCGAAATCTTAGCTGCGGAAGCTTGGGCAAAGCTTGGAGTGATCCCTGAAGAAGCCGCCAGAGAAATAAGGGAAAAGGCCAACTTTGATGAAAAACGGATCCTGGAAATAGAAAAAGAGACAAGACATGACGTGATTGCCTTTCTAACCAATGTTGCAGAATACGTAGGCCCAGCAGCAAGATATTTGCACTGGGGACTTACATCTTCAGACATGTTGGATACTGCCATGGCACTTCGCATGAGGCAGGCTATGGAAATCATTATAGGAGATGTAAAGGAGTGCCTTGAGACCATAAAAAAAAGGGCCCTTGAACACAAAAACACTGTAATGATAGGACGGTCCCATGGGATTCATGCAGAGCCCATAACCTTTGGCCTAAAGCTTGCCATCTGGTACGATGAAATGAAGAGGAATCTGCAGCGCCTTGAAGCTGCCAAGAAGACCATTGCCACCGGAAAGATCTCAGGGGCTGTAGGCACCTTTGCCCACGTTGATCCACGAGTCGAAGAGTATGTCTGTGAAAAACTTGGCCTTAGGCCAGCACCTGTTTCCAACCAAGTAATTCAGCGGGATCGCTATGCGGAAGTCTTTACAGCCCTAGCCATTCTCTCAGGAACAGTCGAAAAAATAGCCACTGAGATACGCCATCTGCAACGTACAGAAGTACTTGAGGCGGAGGAATATTTCAGAAAGGGCCAAAAAGGGTCTTCTGCAATGCCACACAAACGAAATCCTATTTTGTCTGAAAATCTTTGCGGCCTTGCACGCATGGTAAGGGCGTACTGTATTCCGGCACTGGAAAACATACCACTTTGGCATGAAAGGGACATAAGTCACTCCTCGGTAGAAAGATTCATATGTCCAGACGGCTTCATTACTGCAGATTTCATGCTTGCCCGTCTCAATGGCCTTCTTGCTAAACTCGTGGTGTATCCGGAAAACATGAAAAAAAATCTGAACATGCTCAAGGGACTTATCTTTTCTCAACAGGTCCTTCTTAAACTCACTCAAAAGGGAGTAAGTCGAGAAGAGGCCTACAAAATTGTCCAAAGACGGGCTATGGAGGTATGGCAAGGTATGGGAACCTTTAAAGAACGCCTGCTGGAAGACAAAGATCTTCCAAAGTATCTTTCAAGGGAAGAAATAGAGGAGATATTTGACATAAACTACCATCTCAAACATGTAGATACTATCTTTCAGAGGGTCTTTGGACAGTAGGAGAAAAAAATGGATGAAAAGGCGAGGCTAAAAAAAATCCTGCTTGAGAAATCGTATAAAGAGGGGGTCTTCACACTCACTTCAGGGAAAAAAAGTGACTTCTATATAGATTGCAAACAGACTACCTTGTCTGCAGAAGGGGCCTATCTTTGCGGCAAGCTCTTATTCGGGCTTATCAGCCAGACACCAGATTTGAAGGCGGTAGGAGGCATGACACTTGGTGCAGATCCCCTTGTAACTGCAACTTCCGTGATTAGTTATCTGGAGGGCTCTCCAATTCCTGCCTTTATAATAAGAAAAGAACCTAAAGGACATGGAACCGGCTCATGGATTGAAGGAAAATCCAATATCCAAGCAGGCAGTTTTGTTGCCCTGGTAGAAGATGTGGTAACCACCGGGGGCACACTTATCAAGGCCATTGAGAGAACCCAGCTTGAAGGATATAAGGTCGGAGGAATTTTTGCCCTTGTAGACAGAGAGGAAGGTGGCGCTCAACTCCTTTCCGAGCATGGATTCAAGCTGGTCTCCTTGTTTACCAAGACAGAACTTTTATCATAGGATTAACTCTAAAAATTAGGGCTTGATTCCAAGACAAAGACACATGACAAAAATTACAAGAGGTTTTGTTGACACTTCGGGAGTTCATTCTTCAAAGACAGCACCTTTATCGGGCAAAAACAACCTTTAAAAGTTGCCGCAGGAGGATATCATGCCAGAATTCAGAGATAGCCCTGGCTTTAAGTACCTTCAGCTTTCTAAGCACTCCAGGCAGGAGTTATTTGACAAAACGAGAAAAAAGATAACCCCTGCCGAGCCATTTAAACAATATCCTGGTTCGCAAGTCTTTGAGATCCCCCAAATTACTCCTTCGGCCATCTCTCTATGGGATGCCCTCAAAGATAGACGTTCTATTCGCAAATATGCAGATGGTACCATTGACATAGAGGATCTATCAGCACTTCTATGGGCAGGACAGGGCATAACGGGCCGAATAGGCAACTATCTTCTCCGTACTGCACCAAGCGCAGGAGCCCTCTATCCGGTTGAAACATACCTGTGCATTAACTCGGTATCAGGGCTGCCTGCTGGCCTCTATCATTACAACGTGGCCTTTTCTCATTTAGAGCTTTTAACATCGGGAGAATTTGGTAGAGAATTGGGAGAACGCTCAATGGGGCAACCAATGTGCTGGAGGGGGCAGGTAGTCTTTGTATGGTCTGCCATACCAAGGCGCACCATGTCCAAATATGGCTCAAGAGGAATAAGATACATCTTTATGGATGTGGCCCATATATGTGAAAATGTGCTTCTTGCAGCCGAAGCATTGGGTCTAGGAGCATGCCCCATCGGGGCGTTTTTTGATGATGAAGTCAATCACCTTTTCCAATTAGACGGTCAAGAAGAAACCGTAATATATATGGCAAGTGTAGGACTTACCCAATAAAATCAAATGGCTGAAGGACATAGGCAAAGGCTAAGAGACAAATTTCTAAAATATGGCATAGACGCATTTACAGATGAAGAGATAATAGAGCTTCTCTTGACCCTTGGCACACCAAGAAAAGACTGCAAGATCCCTGCCAGAGAAGCCTGCAAACAGTTCGGATCTTTGGCTGAGGTTTTGGAAGCCGATGTAAAAAGCCTAAGAAGAATTAAGGGAATAGGCCCTAATAACGTCTTTGCCCTTAAATTTATTCATGAGGTGGCACGCCGTTTTCTCAGACAACGCGTCAAGAAGAAAAAAAGCATAAAGTGTGCAAGAGATGTCGTAGATTATCTTTGCCACTGGCTATCACTAAAGGAACGGGAATATTTTGTCGCCATTTATCTCGATACCAGAAACTCTGTTATAGACATAGAGGAAGTTTTTTCAGGCACAACAAACAGCTCTATTGTCTATCCAAGAGAGGTGCTAAGGCAGGCCCTTATAAGAAACGCAACTGGGCTGATACTTGTTCACAATCATCCTTCTGGTTCACTCACCCCATCAGATGCAGACAAAAGGCTTACAGACACCTTTATTAAGGCCTGCCCCCTGGTGGGGCTTAGACTTTTAGATCATATAATTATTGCAGAACCGGCAAGCTATTTTAGCTTTTCAGAGTCTGGGCTTCTGAATAACCTTGAACCTGATACAAAGTCCCTGTAATGGTTACCATGTCTTCCGAAAAGATCATCAAATTCATGGAACTTGCAATCGGACAGGCCCAAAAGGCCTCAAAGGCCCAGGAGGTACCGGTAGGGGCCATATTGATAGATACAGATGGAAACATTATAGCAAGGGCCCACAATTGCCCAATTTCATCACAAGATCCTACTGCCCATGCAGAAATTGTAGCCATTAGAGAGGCTGCTGAAAAAATCAACAACTATCGCCTCTCAGGAACCACCATGTTTGTCACCCTAGAACCCTGTCTTATGTGCGCTGGTGCCCTCGTTTGGGCCAGAGTGGAGAAACTATTTTTTGGCGCATCTGATCCGAAATCAGGGGCCTTTGGTTCAGTAATAGATATCAATCGCCTGCCGGGCATCAACCACAGGATAAAAGCTGTGGGAGGCATTTTAGAAGAAAAGTGCGCCTTTATATTGAAGGAATTTTTTCAAAAAAGGCGCTAAACCAAAGGGATCTATAACATCTTTTTGTTGTGCAAATTTTCATATCTTGCCCTTTCTTAGGGAGAGGATGTAACAAAAAAAGGGACCTCCAAGAAGGGTTGTAATAACACCAACGGGCAACTCCTCTCCTCCTGGCAATAAATTTTGGGCAACTAGGTCTGAAACAACCATCAAAAAGGCTCCGAGAAGCGCAGAACCAACAAGCAATCTCTTGTGGTTGGGTCCTTGAATCATTCGCACCAAATGTGGAACAACAAGCCCTATAAAACCAATAACTCCACTTACCGCCACTGATGCAGCTGTAGACAAGCAGGCACTGATTAACAAAATCAACCTCGTTTTCCCAACATCCACCCCAAGATGATATGCCTCGTTATCACCAAGGGTCATGATATCGAGTTCTTTTGCATAAGCCATAAACAAGAACAGGCCAACCAAAACATAAGGGCATGCAAAGGCCACATGAATCCAGCCACGCCCTGAAAAACTTCCAAGCATCCAAAAAACTATTGCCGAAAGGCTCTCTTCCTCAAGGCTTTTCATCAGACTTATAAGGGCAGAAAGAAATGTACTTACCACTATTCCTGCAAGTATCATTTGAGCAGGCATGAGTATTCCGTTTGAACGAGAAAGTTGGATCACCAATAAAAGGGCAGCTACTGCACCGATCATGCATATTACTGGTAAAAGCCCCAAGCCTCCAAAGCTCCAGCCTATACCAAGGCCAAATATCATTGCTACAGTAGCGCCAAATGCTGCCCCCGTTGATACCCCGAGAGTAAACGGGTCTGCCAACGGATTCCTTAACAGTCCCTGAAAAACAACCCCTGACGTAGAAAGGGAAACCCCTACCACAGTAGCAAGCAATAGCCTGGGAAACCTTATGTTAAAAACTATAATTGCTGCCAGGTCATCTCCTTGTTCAACTGGTCCTTTTGCCAGGAGACAAAACAACTTATGGAATGAAATTGGATAGCGGCCATACCATAGCCCCAGTAATAAAATGGCAAAAAAAGCCATTAAAATTATGGCCCAAAAGAGGTAAATACGTTTTACTTCCTTCATAAGCATGATCCATAAGTTTGTTTAGTAAAAACAATAATAAAATATTTATGAAGATTAGAAACGTAAAACTAAATAGGCGGCTTGCCATCATGTTTCCCATGGGCTTCGCCTCTGGGCTACCCCTTGCTCTTTCAGGCGGAACCCTCCAGGCATGGCTCACAACAGCAGGAGTCGATATCAAGACCATAGGCCTGTTCTCTATGGTTGCCATACCCTATACATTCAAATTTTTATGGTCGCCAATTATGGACAGGATAACCTTGCCATTCTTGGATAGAAGACGGGGCTGGATACTACTTTGCCAGGTATGCCTTGCCATTTTTTGCACGGCTATGGCCCTTCTTGATCCTTCTGAGCAAACATCGGTCGCAGCTATGCTTGCCCTTCTGCTTGCCTTCTTCTCTGCATCCCAAGACATAGTCATTGATGCATACAGAACAGACATATTAAAAGAAAAGGAACGAGGGCTTGGTGTAGGACTAACGGTGACAGGCTATAGAATTGCCATGCTTGTTTCAGGAGCCCTTGCCCTTGTCCTTGCAGACCATATAGGCTGGAAATCTACCTATCTGATAATGGCATGCTTGATAACAACATGCATTATTTTTACCCTTATTGCCCCGGAATCAAAATTAGTGGACCAAACCCCGGCAACACTCTATGATGCGGTTATAGAACCACTTAAAGACCTCTTTTTCAGGAAATCTATCCTGCTCATTTTAATTCTGATTGTACTCTACAAAATCGGGGATGCCTTTGCAGGAACACTGACAACTGCCTTTCTCATAAGGGGAGCAGGCTTTAGCCCTTCAGACGTAGGCACCATAAACAAGGGCCTTGGACTCCTGGCCACCATACTTGGAGCAATAACAGGAGGTGCCTTAATGACCCGTTTGGGGCTGTTCAGATCCCTTGTATTCTTTGGCATCCTACAAGCCATATCTAATCTAGCATTCATGGCACTCGCCATGGTAGGGAAAAGCTATCCTATGATGATCTTTGCGGTTGGTCTTGAAAACATCTGTGGAGGAATGGGGACAGCAGCCTTTGTTTCCCTCCTGATGGCACTCTGCAATGTGCGCTTCAGTGCCACACAGTATGCACTTCTTTCTGCCCTTGCCTCCATTGGCAGAGTCTTCGTAGGGCCGCCATCTGGATATCTGGTGGCCTATCTTGGCTGGTCAAAATTCTTCTTTGTGACCTTCCTAGCCGCTATTCCAGGACTTATCCTTCTCTATTTTTTAAAAAATCAGATCATCTCTCTGGACAGATAGGTCAAGACTTGCTTAATCAATCGAAAATTATTAATTACTTGACAGCTCTTAATAAGAAGTATAACCCTTATATATATAAGATTACACATAAAAAAAACCTATTTGGTCGATCCTGCAATGATCTTAACAAGCTCCACCATAAGTCTTTTATACTGTTTTAAGATACCACCATGACCTACCATTACCTATTTCAACATCCTTTAAAATGGCAATATCAAGGGAGGAGGAAGGATATGAAAAAGCTCTGGATTTATTCTTTAAGGTTCCTTTTGGGCATTTCGTTTTTGGGCCTAACTTATGCAAGCTGCTTTGCACTCGTTACCATTACAGATGATGGAGATGGTGTTCCGGCAGCCACTGAAAATCTTGTCCCAAACCCTAACGGAAATGGAACTGGCGATGGTAATGGAGACGGGACCGATGACTTTCTGCAAGGAAGCGTAACCTCCTTGCAAGACATCACGGGTTCTCACTACGTCACCTTAGAAAATACAGGCTCGTATCAGCAAACAAATGTTCGGGCAGTATCTCCACCTGCAGATGCACCCCCTGATATAACCTTCCCTTATGGTATGTTTGAGTTCAACGTATCTGGTTTTCAAAGCGGATCCAATATTACCATGAAAATAATGATACCCAAAGACACATCCATAACAGGCTACTGGAAGAAAAATGCCACCACATCCCAATGGGAAAATATAGCAAGCAATATAGTTCATGGCCCGCCTTACGCACCAACAAAGACTATAATAACATTTACCATCAGGGATGGAGGCCCCTTTGATGAAGACGGAAGCATAAACGGAGAAATTGTAGACCAAGGCGGTCCAGGGGCTCCTGGAGGTGGCGAAATAACCGCCGTCCCAACTATAAATATGGCAGGAATGGTATTCTTTTTTCTTTTAGTGCTAGGAACTACAGTCTATATGAAAAAAAAGACACTTATATAGGTAAGTAAAAATTATGTGTCGGGGCAGAATTCAAACGGATTCTGCCCTATTATCCTCTACTAACTTCACCCTCACCAAAAGGGCCATGCCTATAACAAAAAACACGCTAATGGAAGCCAGTGCAATCCGGCTATTCCCTGATAACTGCATTGTCACAGCAAAAACTAATGGCCCAAGCCATGACGAACCCTTTTCGCTAACTTCGTAAAAACCAAAGTATTCAGCCTGACTAGAAGCGGGAACAAGTTGCGAGAACAAAGAACGGCTAAGGGCTTGGGTTCCTCCCAAAACTAATGCTATAAAAAAAGCCAAAAGAAAAAGACCTTTTAAATCATTCAATGCCCCAAAGGCATAAAACAATATTATTATCCATCCCAAAAGAGAGAAAATTATGGCCCTTTTTGTTCCAAGCCTTTCTCCTAGCCATCCAAAGGCAACAGAGCCAAATACAGCTATGAATTGAACAAAAAGGATCAAGAAAAGCAATATATCTTCTTTTATTTTGAGAGTAGAGACAGCAAAAATGGAGGCTACTGCTATTACAGTTTGTACCCCGTCATTGTAGAAAAAATAAGCGAGAAGAAACCTCAAGGCATCTGGCCTTTTTTTGCGCATCTGTTTCAAGGTAGAAAAAGGCAACTTCATTCCTATGGTAACTGCCTCTTTAAAATTGACGGCCTTTATGCCTTTTGGAGTGTCTTTTAGCATCCTTGCAGGGAAAATCAGGGTAAAAATAAGCCACCAAAGACCTGCAAGAACAAAGCTGGCCCTTACGCCGCTTGCCTGTCCCCAAAAAAACAAAAGGGGCAAACAAAGCCCAAGGGCTAAACCTCCACCGAGATAGCCAGTAGCCCAGCCAAGACTACTTATCCTGTCCCTTAGCCAATATGGTGCTATATCTGACAAAAATGAATTGTAAAGGACAACAGACGCACCAAAAAATAGATTGGCCAGTACAAATAACACCCCATCAATAAAGAGCATCCATTCTAACGGAACGTCCCTGCAAAAAAAATCGAGGATGCCAAGCATACAAGTGCAAACCGACCCAATGGACGCCAAGATCACCAGTATGGTTTTTCTGTTTCCTTGTAAATCCGTAATTGCACCTATGACCGGCAGAAAAAACAATTGAAGAGCGACCGAAACTGACACAAAAAATGGATAAACAGAGTCTGCTTCAATTGAGGTTGAAAACAGCTCGAATCCACCGCGAGATTTGATAACATGCGAAAGGTAAGGGCCCAAGAAGGCAGAAATTACAATGGTGCTAAAAGCAGAATTTGCCCAGTCATACATGGCCCAGCCCAAAATTTTAATGTCTTTCAAAAGTAAAAGATAGGCTGGCCTTTTTCTGCTGGTATCATAGGAACCGTCTCTATCAGTATTTGAATAGAAACGGCGAGGCATCAACCCCTTTTCCTGGAGGACTTTGATGAATAAAGATGAGACAAGGCCGAGATGATCCTGGCCTCTTTCATGAAATTCCTGTTTAACAGATACCTGGTCTGTTCTGCCCATTTAGATTCTTTCTTGGAAAAGACAGTGATACAATCAATGAGATGAGAAGGCTTTGTTCCCCAATTGATAAACTCTTGACTAATACAAAAAAGCCCTTCACGCTCTATCATCTCTTTCATAAGATTTCCTGTCATAGAAAAAGCCCGCCAATGGTCGTACGGCTCTACTAGATTCTTATCTTTCAGCCACTGCACCAACTTTTTGGGCCAAAAACGGCTTTCCCAGAACCGATAGTAACGGCTATAGTGCCCAATATTAGAGTGATGAATAAATGCAACGCCATTTAATGCAAGCTTTTGACCAATCTGAGATACATAGGACTCCATCACATCTCTCTCTGCATGGACTAGGGAATCAAAACTAAATACCAAATCTACAGAGCCATCATATATCATCTCCAGACTCAAACCGTCGTTTACATAATATTCGACATGGCCATATGAACCAAACTTCCTTTGACAGGCCTTTATACACCTTTCAGACAAATCAACAAGGATAAGCCTGTCACACATATCTTTAAGGAAGTTGGTCCATCTTCCAAAACCTGGCGCTATCTCAAGAATTGTAGAGGCAGGAACATAACGATGCAGGCGAGGCAAAATAGTGCCATACCACTGCATGTCTGCCCCTCCCCAAGCCTGCGACCACTCGTGTCCTTCTTCTGTCCAACTGTAATCAACGTTCCAAAACTGTCTATTCTCGCTGATGGTTGCCACAGCTTGAAATTACCTTACGTATTTTTTTATACTAAGAAACCATAGCCCATAAACGCGGCAACTGATCTGCCGCCTCCCGAGCTGTGTAACCAAAGGCACCCGTTATCTTAGAAGCAAGATCTGCACTGGCACCATGGACGTAAACCCCAATCCTTGCGGCATCCCAAGAATTGTAACCCTGAGAAAGAAGGCTGCCAATTATACCTGTAAGGGTATCTCCCATGCCACCTGTGCCCATGCCAGAATTTCCTGAACTATTTATTGATATCCTGCCTTTGGGAGAGGCTACCACTGTAGACATCCCCTTTAGAACCACAACAGCACCTGTATCCATGGCTAGATCCCTGGCAACGCCTATCCGATCTTCTTGTATCTCTTTGACGGTCTTGCCAACAAGCCTTGCCATTTCACCAGGATGGGGAGTAAGTATCCTTGGACCCAAGGCCTCTTTAAGAATCTCTGTACACCTAGAAAGCGCTGTTAAGGCATCTGCATCCATCACCAAGGGCAAATTACACTGGACTGCTAACCTCTGACTGAAGGCTACAGCATCCTTTGTAATACCAAGACCAGGACCTATGCAGGCTGCCTTTTTCCCTTCCAGAAGCTCCAATGCCCTATCGTAGGCATCTAGAGAAACCTGTCCATCTGGGGTCTCAGGAAGCCCTTCGGTCATGGCCTCTGTAAGCTTTTGTGATATGACAAACTGGGAACTCCTCACAGAAGCCACCGTTACGAGACCAGCTCCGGCCCTCAAGGCCCCATGGGCAGCAAGGCATGCAGCTCCTGTCTTTCCCCTTGAACCGCCAAATATAATAACATGCCCAAAGGTGCCCTTATGTCCATCAACTGGCCTAGGTTTAAAGGCCTGTCTAAAAAGCTCTTGATCAAAACACTCATAAGGCCCTTCTGGTTGGTCTTTCACAAAAGCTGGTATACCTATGTCTACTACATGTAACTGGCCAGTATACAATATTCCTGGCCAATTTATCTGACCCACCTTTGCCACAGCCATAGTCCCTGTCACATCTGCCCTGACGGCTGCCCCCAATACTTGCCCTGTATCTGCACTAATACCAGATGCGATATCCACACTAAAGACCTGTGCCCCTGACTTATTAATGAATTCTGTTGCCCTCTTAAACCTGCCTTCAAGGGGCCTCTTTAGGCCTGTACCAAACATGGCGTCTACCAAAAGGCCTGCCTTGTCAAACAGATGGCGATTATTTTCCAGAACCTCTTGGTCCAAGACCTCCAAGATATCTATTCCCAAGCCCAGGCAGGCCTTTAAATTTGTCAAGGCATCGCCCTTAAACCTTTCAAGGGCTGCAAGACTCAAGATACGAACACTCTTTCCCTTTTGAAACAGGTGCCTGGCTATGACGAACCCATCTCCACCGTTATTACCTGGCCCCACAATAACGAGACATCCCTTTTCAAGAGCTCCCGACATTTCTTCCAATATTATATCCACACACCCGATACCTGCATTTTCCATCAAAATAAGGCCAGGAATTCCTATCTCCTCAATAGTTCTGCTATCCATGGCCTGCATAGTCTTGGCATCAACAAGTAACATCTTTATCCTCCTGAGCAGCCTCTTTTCTCATGATCATAAGCACTATACCTAACACTACCAGACAGACGCTAAGCAGTTGCCCCATTGTAAGCCATCCAAAAGCGATAAAACCAAGCTGGGGATCAGGCTGCCTAAAAAATTCTACAAAAAACCGGATTACACCATAACAAATTAAAAACATGGCCAACCTGTAACCAGCAGGCAATGGTTTCTTTCTCATGGGCCATAAAATGGCAAACAATATTGGACCTTCGAAAAAGGCCTCGTATAGCTGAGACGGATGCCTTGGGACAAATCCTCCTTCAGGGAATATCATTGCCCATGGAACGTCTGCTGGTCTGCCATAAAGTTCTCCATTTATGAAATTCCCTATCCTGCCAAGGCCCAAACCTATCGGAGCAGTTATGGCAAAACGGTCCGCCCATAAAAAGAAATTCTCATGCTGACTGCGACAATAAATCCACCCTCCCAAGACCGCACCTATCGCACCTCCATGGAATGACATACCCCCATGCCATGTGGCAAATATCTCCAAAGGATGATCTAAGAAATAAGGAAGATTGTAAAAAAGGACATATCCAAGCCTGCCACCAACAATAACCCCCACTACTAAGGCCACTATAATCCCCTCGAGAAGCTGCTCTTGTCGCTGTATATCCCTAAGCGCACTCCTCTCGGACTCCTCGTGTATTTGCCTTTTGACAAGATAAAATGATGCAAAAAATCCGAGTAAATACATCAATCCATACCACCTCAAGGCCAAAGGACCTATCTTGACAATGGTAGGATCTATGTGGGGATACTGTATCATGTTCGATCTTTTGAATCGTCTTTTTTTTCTCTAAGCTTTATAATATCAACCACTTGGGAGCTAGACCTTGGCTGTCTTGGCCTAGCTGGTTGAGAAGGCTGTTCCGGCTGATGGATGCCAGCAACCTGATTTAATATTTCCATATATTGTGCCTTAAGTGCTGGAGAAATATCTGCTGACAACACAAAGAAGTTAACCCTATCGCGTTGAATCCTTATGGAAGAAGTTGTCATTGTATTTATTATATGAGGATGTACTACAGGTCCCCTTTGGGGATCAAAACTTACAGAACAGGGAAAATAAAAATCAAAAAATGCAGATTTTTCTAAGGCAAAGGCCACTGTTTCAGTCTGTTTATTGTAACGCACTTCTCCAAGAAGCAAGCCTGTATTTGACAACTCTAACAGCACCAACTCCCTAGCATTTTGTCTTAACTTCATGTCTATTTTCTCCCTGACTTCCTCCTGTAATGCCTTGACCTTCTTCTGCGCCCTCTTTTACTCCCCCCCCTGACGTGAGGTTTTATGTTTCCCTCAATCCCAGAAAACTCCAATACCTCTTTGCCCTTAGCCTGTTGCAGGCAATTATAAAGAAGTAAAGATTCCGGGAACATGGCCTTTGAATAGACGCGTTTTTGCCACCTACCTTTGGAAACACAAAAAATAATGGGCCACTGGCTGGACAATAACTGGGCAAGATGTTCCCTGTCCGACCGTTTAAAATCGTAAGGGGAAAAGATAGAATCTACAAGGGCTCGCACCTCATGGGTTGGCCATCTAACCTTTACAGGCTCCAAGGCCTTCCACTGAGGTGAATAGTGGAGAAGAGGATATACCATAGCCGCGAGAAAAAATGCATCCCCGAGGCCTTTACCATCTGTTCCTACAAGCTTGTCGACCTCCTTAAGCATGGCCACCAGCAAATTCTTGGTTTTTTGAGAATTCCCACCTCCGGAAATGTAAATCCCAAGGCCTGGAAAGACCTGATAAAACATTCCGGATTCCAACATCAACCGAATCCATGGA
The DNA here is from genome assembly GCA_964573805.1 of uncultured Desulfobacterales bacterium. GTDB lineage: Bacteria > Desulfobacterota > Dissulfuribacteria > Dissulfuribacterales > QOAL01 > JAADCZ01. The sequence goes on from CAZNKP010000009.1 coordinate 32,616, forward strand.
GCAGCAAAACCAGACTTTATATCCTTTAACCACTCGTCACGCACCCTTGGAAGTGCACATAATCTTATCTTATCTTTATGGGTCAAAATGGCCTGCCATGTCAGTTCATCTATTTTGAAACCAGTCCTTGCCGCATGCCTTATAGCCCTAAGCATCCTAACAGGATCACGGATAAAACGTCTTTCGGGATCACCAATTGTCCTGATAACTCCATCCCTTAAGTCCCTGATCCCACCCACATAATCAATAACACTAAAATCTGCGATATTGTAAAATAGGCCATTAATGGTCAAATCCCGCCTAAATGCATCCTCCTTCGGGCTCCCAAAAATACTGTCTGGTCCCAATCCCTCTCGAAAGGCCTCCCTGTCATCAAGCTCAATCTGTCTTCTAAAGGTGGATACCTCTATTATCTTGCCTCCCCGAAAATATACGTGAACAAGCCTGAACCTTTTCCCAATTATCCTGCTGTAACGGAAAAGCTTACGGATTTCCTCAGGAGTAGCATCAGTACCTATGTCAAAATCCTTCGGTTTTTTTCCAAGAAGCAGATCCCTTACGCTTCCTCCAACAAGATAGGCCAGATAACCATGGTCCTTCAGCCTGTAAAGTACCTTTAGGGCCTCTGGCTCTATATTTCTCCTGCTTATACAATGATTGGGCCGCGGGATTATACTTGGGCTTGTATCTATATCTCTAAACAGACTTTTTTGAGAATCTTCAATAGATGGTTCTGGGATAAAAAACGAGGCGTCCTTTTTCCGTCTTGATGCTCTTTGTCTACGATGTCTTAGATTTCTGCGGGCCATTTTTTTTTGCATGCTGATTTAGGAAGACCGTTTAAAGACGGATATATCTATGTTGTATTTTTTTACCTTGTAATTAACTATCCGAAGACTTGTGCCAAGGAGCTTTGCGGCCCTTGTCTGATTACCTTTAGTCTCGGTAAGGGCCTCTATTATCAATTCTTTTTCAAAGTTAGCCACCGCCTCTTCAAATGATGGCCTGCCCCCAGATTCAGCCAGATCATCACCTGTAATCTGAAGATTTGCAGGAAGATGATGAATCCTCAAAATGTCTTCATCGCAGATAAGCACTGCCCTCTCTATATAGTTCTGCAGCTCCCTTACATTTCCTGGCCAGCTATACTGCATAAGACAATCAAGGGCGGCCTTAGAAAAACGTTTGATCTTCTTTTGGTGTTCTTGAGAAAATTTTTCAAGAAAATGTTCCGCAAGAAGGATAATATCGGTCTTTCTTTCCCTAAGAGGAGGAAGGAAGATAGGGAATACGTTCAATCTGTAGTAAAGATCTTCTCTAAACTCACCCCTTTCCATGGCCTCTTCCAGATTCTTGTGGGTTGCCGCCACGATCCTGCAATCTACCCGGATAGCTCTAGTTCCCCCTATCCTTTGAAATTCCCTTTCCTGTATGACACCAAGAAGCTTTATCTGTACACTAAGGGGTAGGTCACCAATTTCATCAAGGAAAATGGTTCCTTTGTTTGCAAGCTCAAATCTCCCCTTCTTTCTTTGAACAGCTCCAGTAAATGCCCCTTTTTCATAACCAAAAAGCTCACTTTCGATTAGAGATTCAGGAAGCGCTGAACAGTTCACACTGACAAAAGGCCCCTTGGCATGACGACTGTTATAATGGATGGCCTTTGCTATCATAGACTTCCCGGTACCGCTTTCCCCTCGAAGCAATACTGTAGCGTTACTGTCTGCCACTCGCATTATCATATCAAAGACTTCCTGCATCTGACTCGAATTCCCAACAAGGCTCTCCACTTTGTACTTCTCTGCCAGCGCCATCTTTAGCTTTCTATTCTCAGACAAAAGAGACTGGCGTTCCTTGTTGGCCTCATGAAGCCTTATAACAGACTGGGCAATGATACTGCTTATTATAGTAAGCAGTCTCAAATCGTCCTCTAGAGAAACCCCAGGAGTCGCATACCTGTCTACGCTAAGGGCACCAATAGTAAAACTGCCATGATTGATGGGCACGCATATAAAAGAAATAGGCAGGTTGGATTCCGATGTCTTCCTACTGCGGGTGCGATTTAAAAATCGTGGATCTTTTGTAATATTTGGTATGACAATAGGCTGTCCAGTAGCCACAACCCGTCCAGTTATTCCCTCTCCAAGTTTGTAATGTCCCCTCTTTTTTGCCTCAAAGCTGAGCCCATGGGCCACTTCTATCTGCAACTCTGAAGAATCGGGGTTTAGTAAAGTGACCGTGCCCCTTATGAGTCCAAACCTTTGGGCAAGGATATCCAGGACATCCATAAGGGCTGCCCTAAGATTGTTGGAGCTAGAAAGGGTCTTGGCTACTTCGTAAAGGCAAGATAACTCCTCTATCTGGCGGCTATGAGAAATATTTTCTGAGGCAGAATAATCTATATCTGCCGCCCTGGCTTCTTTTCTCTTTTTTCCAGCAGCTTTCATCAGGGCTGAACTTTAATTGGATGTTACAATTTTGCAATATTTTTCATATTGCAACACGCCAGCCCTACACAAAAAAATAAAATTTCTCTAGAAAAAATGTATTTAAAAATCAAGCTAAGAGCAATCCAGGCCGCGTATTTTTAAAGGGCGCAGAGCCCCAATACTTACGGATACAGAGCCGGAAATCTAAGCCCGGCAGTCTCATCAAGGCCCGCCATAAGGTTCATATTCTGGATTGCCTGACCAGAGGCCCCCTTGCACAAATTGTCTATAACGGAAACAATAATGGCTCTGCCTGTCCTTTCATCCACCTTAAGCCCGATATGACACATGTTGGTTCCACGAACATTCAAGACATTGGGGAAATCTCCCCTAGGCAGGATTTTGACAAAAAATTTCCTTTTATAGAAGCTCCTGAGAGCCTTTCTAAGATCTTCTTCACGTTTTCCGGCCGAGACCTTTGCATATATTGTGGTAAGAATACCGCGAGACATCGGAACCAGATGAGGAGTAAAATTTATACAAACATCCTTACCTGCTGCCGCACTCAACTCCTGTTCTATCTCTGGCGTATGTCTATGTTCTGCAACCTTGTAAGCCTTAAATCCTTCATCTACCTCACAAAATAGAGTTGCGACACTAGCCCCTCTACCAGCACCGCTAGTTCCAGATTTTGAATCTACAATGATACCCTCTGGCTCCAAAAGCTCCTCTTTCAACAAAGGGACCAGAGGAAGAATAGTACTGGTTGGATAACAACCTGGATTTGCGACAAGTCGTGCCGATGAAATTGACGAACCATATATCTCTGGTAGGCCATAGACAACCTCTGCTAACAATTCAGGACACGAGTGCTCCTGGTACCACCTCTCATAAACATCTTTATCTCTCAAACGAAAATCAGCAGACAGATCTATCACCCTCACACCCCTTTCGAGAAGATCAGGCACTACATCCATAGCCGCTTGGTGAGGAACACATGCAAAAACGTAATCAGCTTCTCTGGCCAAGGAATCTAGAGAAGGCGCCTCGAAGCTCAAGTTATAAAAACCTGTAAGGGAAGGAAAAACTTCAGACACACGCCTGCCCGCCATCTGTCTGGATGTGACAGAGACAACTTGACAGCTTGGATGCAGGGCAAGAAGCCGCAGTAACTCAATACCTGTATAACCAGAACCACCTAAGATAGATACCTTGATTGCCATTAGGTCTTTTCCTCCATATCATAAAAACAAAAAAGGGAAGGCATTGCCTTCCCTTTTTTATCTCTTTCTTATCTCATATCCTAATTAACGTTTTGAGTACTGATACCTCTTTCTTGCGCCAGCCAAGCCATATTTCTTTCTTTCTTTTACCCTGGCATCCCGTGTAAGCAGACCCGCCTTTTTAAGGACTGGCCTAAGATCCGGATCCATCAACTGCAGTGCCCTAGCAATGCCGTGTCTCAATGCCTCTGCTTGACCGTTTTTACCTCCACCTTTAACCGTGGCCTTCACATCTATCTTACCAAGGGTATTAGTGATCTCAAAAGGCTCACTAACTACAAGCCTTGCCACAGCTATATCAAAGTAATCATCAAAATCTCTACCATTTACTGTTATCTTTCCAGTGCCTGGCGATATCCAGACCCTTGCTACTGCTGACTTTCTTTTCCCTGTAGCATAAACTGTATCCATATCTTACCATCCGTCCTTGTGGGTTAAATTTCAAGGGGTTCGGGCATCTGCGCTTGATGAGGATGTTCTGCCCCCTTGTAGACCTTGAGCTTTTTCAGCTGGTGCCTAGCTAACCTGTTCTTTGGGAGCATCCTACGCACTGCCAGCCTTATCATCTCTTCGGGTTTTTTCTCAAGCATCTGTCTAGCAGTCATCCTTTTAAGGCCACCAAGATATCCAGAATGCTTATAATACATCTTTTGATCAAGCTTTCTGCCTGTAAGCCTAATCTTTTCCGCATTGATTACAATGATAAAATCACCTGTATCAAGATGCGGAGTAAAGTCAGGACGGTGCTTGCCTCTAAGTCTCATGGCTATCTTGGTTGCAAGGCGACCGAGGACCTTGTCTGTGGCATCTATAACATACCACTTCTTTTCTATTTCGTTGACCTTTGGAAGCGGGGTCTTCATTAGTTACGCTCCTTAATCATGACACAATTATCTTGTGACCTTTTCAAAAAGGCATTCGGATTTCTAAATGAATCTGACACGATTGTCAAGGTAAAAAGATTGTACATAACGTCTTTTTTGTTTTACCCTTTCCAAAAACGAGGAGAAAAAAACAGTGTCTAATATCCAAGCGCTCGAGGCTATTTACAATTTCTATGACAACTTCTTAAGGGGGACACCTCTGGCCTGCAAAAAAGGATGTAGCACCTGCTGCACAACAAACGTCTCGATCACTACCCTTGAAGCCAAATATATTATAGAGTCTGGTCTCTTAACAAAGGAGCTACTTCAACGTCTGAGAGAAGCATCTACAAAAGAACATTTCATACCTAGCACTACAATAAATACATCTGCTGCCATGTGCCTTTCTGAAAATCAGGCACCAGAAGAGACCTCACCGATCACCTTTGATCCATGCCCACTTCTTACCGAGGATGGTCTATGCAGTATTTATGAAGCACGTCCTTTTTCTTGCAGGGCCATGAGCTCCGAAACACTTTGCACCGAAGGAGGAGAGGCATATATGACGCCCTTCCTAGTCACTGTCAATCTTGCGATATACCAGATACTAGAGCACATAGATGCAGAAGGCTGGTATGGGAACATGCTGGATATCATTGAAGTAGCCAGAATAAAAAGAGACCAAAGACACAGGACGATAGATGCAATGGAAGGCAAGGTGAAAACTAACCGTCCCTTGCCATGCTTTATTGTTCCTCCGGATGAAGTAATACGCTTTAAGTCCTTTATGCGGAGACTTTCAAAAAATGAATTTGGAGATGGGAAAAAAATAGGTGACCTGCTTCCAAAAGACTGGCAAATCTTAACATAAGTTGTTGTCATGTTGTTTAAGATGATGAGGGCTCTTGATTAATGCGAGCCCTCATACCATCTTTAACCGTATGCATGGGTCCCAAGCACACACTTTACTCCATATTTTTCTTCTACCATCTTCTTGAACTGCTCAAAATCATGATTCTTACACATGGGCTGTGCCTTTACCATGCAGTTACTTAGATGGACTACATCGACCTTTACGTTTTTCATAACCATACCAATGTTGTTGATGGTGGCCCTACCAGGACATTTGCATCGCAAAAAGGCAACCAAGACCGGATCTTCATAATTTGCAAACTCTCCATTCTTCTCTTTCACTGCATTGATGCATTTGTATTCACCAGGACAGCCATAACCTGCATCCATATAGGACCCGCAACCAATAACCAAGATATTCATGGCCTAACCTCCTGCAAGGTATATTATATATATTGAAACTACACCTTATAAGAAAATTTTCAAGAACGATTTGAGCCTAAGACTAGAACCAGCAACCTTATCCAACGTCTAGTTCTGGGGATCTGCCTCTGCCACCCAGGCCATAAAAAGCTCATAGGTAATGGCCACAATTACAGCACCAAGGAAAAGTCCAATTATTCCAGATACCATCATGCCACCAAGGGCACCAAGAAGTATAACAAGCATCGGGATTCTCACTCCTCGCCCCATAAAAAGCGGTTTTAAAAAACTATCACTCGCGCTTACAATTATGCACCAGACAAGAAAAATCACTGCTGGTGCAGTGTCTGAGACCGTAAAAACCCAACCGGACACCGGCCCGAGAATAAGTATTGGAGGAAGTTGAATGACCGCGCATACCAATACCAGCACAGCCCACAAACCGGCTAAAGGCACACCCATAACAAGCATACCCGCGGCAGCAAGCACAGACTGAATAATAGCAACCCCTACCACTCCAAGCATTACCGCCCGTATAGTAGATGTAGCAAGATTTACTATTTCAGGCCCCTTTTCCCCTGAAAAACGACATATTATCCGTCTGGTGGCAAAGGCAGCTTCTTGGGCGTTGGCCAACAAGGCAGATGCCACAATTATCGATACGACAAAGAGAAACACGGCCTTTAGTCCTCCACCTGCCAGCCCAATAAGATAAAGGACAGCGCTTTTTAACTGGGGTTCAAACTGTTTAACAAGACCAGTCAAATTCTCTGATGCAAACGTCCACAACTTTGCTGCGGCAGGCCCTATAACCGGCCACTGATTGACACTATTAGGAGGTGGAGGAATCGAGATGTGGATCTTATGTATATCTTTTATATATGGCTGCAGGACCTGAAAGGATGAAGCGGAAAGCATTATTACTGGAATCACTAAGGTTAACATTATAGCAACAGCAAACAATATGGCAGCAAGCTTCCTCCTGCCCCCAAGCCACAAAGCACACCTAGAGATGAAAGGTTCAACAGCTATTGCAATAATTACCCCCCAAATCAAAGGCATTAAAAATGGTCTAATTATCTGATAGGTCCAGACAACGAGGGCAGCAACAACTGCTATTCTTATAGCCGCCTCCATTGCATTCTTTTCAAAACTCCTGTTTTCGTCCATCCTCCCCCCATACACTTGCTATATTCTTGGACAAAAAATTTAAGGCCTAAGGAACTATTCACGATTTTAACATAATTGCGCTTATTGCCCACCAAATACCTGAATCAGCTGAAGACAATGAAAAAATCGCCAGTGTCTTTAAAGAGTAAGCCTTTTATTTATTGACGCTTTTATACTTTTTAATGATAATGCCCTGATCCAAACAAAAACTCGATAGAAGTTGTGAAAAAAATGGAATTTTCTCCCAAGGACAGAAAGTTTATGCGCATGGCCTTAAGGCTCGCAGAAAAAGGGCGTGGCTATACCAGACCCAATCCACCGGTAGGGGCAGTTATAGTAAAAAATGGCCAAGTGGTGGGAAAAGGGTGGCACAAAAAAGCTGGTACCCCCCATGCAGAAGTAAATGCCATAAGAGATGCAGGGAGATTGGCCAAAGATTCAGATCTATATGTTACCCTTGAACCCTGCAATCATACAGGGAGGACCCCGCCATGCACCAAGGCAATCTTGGAGGCAGGGATTAAAAGGGTGGTAATTGGTGCTACGGATCCAAATCCAAAGGTCAAGGGAGGAGGCGTTGAATTTCTACGTCAAAAAGGGCTTCGGGTAGAGACAGGCTGTTTAAGAGACAGATGCATGCTGCTCATTGCACCATTTGCAAAACACGTACGCACTGGCCTTCCATGGATTCGGGCAAAGGTTGCCTCAAGCCTCGATGGTAAAATTGCTACCAGAACTGGACATTCTAAATGGATCACTAATGAAAGGGCCAGAGCCCTTGGCCAAGAAATTAGAAGATGGAGTGATGCCATCTTGGTTGGCAAAAACACAGCACTTCTTGACAATCCTAGGCTTACCTTTAGAAAAAGAGGCTGGCCTGAAAAACCTCTTTTGAGAGTCATACTTGATTCCAGGCTCTCTCTGCCCTTAGACTTACGAGTGTTTGATGTCTCGGACATCATGCCTACGTTGATTGTAACCACCTCAAAGGCCCCACTCCGCAAGAAGCAACAACTAATTAATATGGGGGTGGAAGTAGAGGAGTTACCAGCCAACAGTTCTGGTGGCATAGACATCCAGGCCCTAATTACACATCTAGGCAACAAGGGAATCCAATCGGTACTTGTCGAAGGTGGAGCCAGCGTACACGGAACCTTCTGGGACAAAACCCTTGTTGACGAGGCCTTTTTCTTTTTTGCTCCTATTGTAATAGGAGGAAGCTCAGCACCAACATCTGTATTAGGAACTGGAGCAGAAACCGTGACAGATGCACCTTGCCTCAAAGGCGTGACCATTAGACGCCTTGGCAACAACTTTTTTGTTCACGGTTTGGCAAACCGGATAGAAAAATTTTGGAGTTAGGCCATGTTTACAGGTATTATTCAAGGACTCGGGGCAGTTACTGGGATATCTCCCATAAAAAATGGTACGAGGCTGTTTATTAGACCTGAATTTGAGCTTAAAGAACCTCAGCTTGGAGAATCCATTGCAGTAAATGGAGTATGCCTGACATTAACCTCCATGAAATCGGGTGCCTTTAGTGTAGATGTCTCTCCAGAGAGCCTAAAACGTACAACCCTTTCCAGCATCAAGATAAATGACAAAGTCAACCTAGAACGGGCATTGCGTCTCTCTGACAGGCTGGGAGGGCACATTGTCAGTGGCCATGTGGATACTGTAGCTAGAGTGACTTCAAGAGATGAAAGGGGAGACTTTATATTTTTTTCCTTTTCTCTAGATCCATCCCTTGATAGATACATCATAGAAAAAGGTTCTATCGCCATAGACGGGATAAGTCTTACTGTGAACAGATGCAGGCCTGGCAGTTTTTCTGTTGCCATAATTCCTCATACAGCCAAGATGACAACCCTTTCTTTTAGAAAGGCAGGAGATGAGGTAAATATTGAGCTTGATGTGCTTGGAAAGTATATTGAGAAATTGCTTCTGCCCTCAAAAGATGGGGCAAGTAAAAATAAGCCGTCAGTTGATATAGAATTTCTCGCCAGACACGGCTTTGTTTAAAAAAAGATTTTTGTTAAAAATTACTCACAGGCAGGTGCAAGGAAAATGCCAGTTGCAACCATAGAAGAAGCAATAAAGGACATAAAAGAAGGCAAAATGGTCATCCTAGTAGATGACGAAGACAGGGAAAACGAAGGCGACCTTTGCATGGCTGCAGAGAAGGTGACTCCTGAAGCTATAAATTTCATGGCAAAGTATGGGAGAGGCTTGATATGTTTAGCCCTTGAGGGTGCCATCGTTGATAAGCTTGGCCTTCCCATGATGGCCTCTAAAAACACCAGCCGTTTCGGTACGGCCTTTACTGTATCTATTGAGGCAAGACGAGGAGTGACAACAGGGATCTCTGCCCACGATAGGGCAACCACTATCCAGACGGTAATGAGAGATGACTGTACCCCAGACGATATAGCCACTCCAGGCCATGTCTTCCCTCTAAGGGCCAGGGACGGCGGTGTACTTGTGCGGGCTGGCCAGACAGAAGGCTCTGTAGACCTTGCGCGCCTTGCAGGACTGAAACCTGCTGGTGTCATATGCGAAATCATGAAGGATGATGGCACCATGGCCCGAATGCCAGACCTTGAGGTATTTGCCCAGGAGCACGGACTCAAAATCGTCACCATTGCCGATCTCATTGCCTACAGGCTAAAAAATGAAAGCTTGGTCAAAAGAGAGGTGGAAACCAGGCTACCTTCTGCGTATGGAGGTCAGTGGAAACTCATTGCCTATACATCTTTGCTGGACAAACACGAACACATTGCCCTTGTTATGGGAGATCCAAACTTTGGACCAAGCGACGAAATACTGGTCAGAGTCCATTCAGAATGTTTGACAGGAGACGTATTTGGTTCTCTGAGATGCGACTGTGGCCCTCAACTCAGACATGCCATGATGCAAATAGGCAGAGAAGGCAGGGGGGTCTTGTTATATATGAGACAAGAAGGCAGGGGGATAGGCCTTCTTAACAAGCTCAAGGCCTATTGTCTCCAGGATAGGGGCAAGGACACAGTAGAAGCCAACCAAGAACTTGGATTCAAGGCCGATTTGAGAGACTATGGGGTGGGGGCCCAGATTCTGCGGGATCTAGGCATCAGAAAGATGCGCCTTATGACCAACAATCCCAAAAAGATAGTTGGACTCGAAGGCTACGGGCTAGAGGTCGTAGAACGCGTCCCAATCGAAATCCCTCCCCATGAGGAAAACCTCCGCTATCTCCAATGCAAAGCGGAAAAATTGGGGCACCTCTTACAGCTCGACAAGGTAAAGGAGAAGATAGATGCCTAAGACATACGAAGGACACTTAGATGCTAAAGGACTCAAAATAGGAATAGTGATATCCCGTTTCAACGAATTCATATCAACAAAGCTCTTGGGCGGTGCAATGGATGCATTGATTCGCCATGGCATCTCTGATGACGACGTTGAAGTTGCCTGGGTCCCGGGTGCCTTTGAGATCCCTCTTGTAGCCAAAAAGATGGCCGACTCGGGTAAATATGACAGCGTCATCTGTCTTGGCTGTATTATTAGAGGGGCAACACCTCACTTCGATTATGTAGCTGCCGAATCTTCAAAGGGCATTGCCCAGGTAGCCATGAGGTCCAGCTGTCCTGTTGCCTTTGGCATTCTCACTACAGAGACCATAGAGCAGGCGATAGAAAGGGCTGGTACAAAGGCCGGGAACAAAGGCTGGGATGCTGCCCTTGCTGCAGTAGAGATGGCCAATCTCCTCAAGTCTATAGAGGGTTAATGCCAACAAGACGAAAAGGAAGGGAGATAGCCCTCCAGATACTCTACCAAGCGGACTGGGAGAAGGAGATGGAGTCACAGGAAACGGTAGAGTTTGCGAGCAGGGCACTTGAGGAGTATCAAAACAATCTTGCTCCAGCTAACGCCATCCATGAACCCGAACTTAAGCGATTTATCTCGAATTTAGTAACAGGTGTACTTCAGCGGCGCTCTGAAATTGATGAGATCATAAGCAAATTTTCTAAGGGCTGGAAAATACACAGGATGGCCATGGTGGACAGGAATATACTTAGGATGGGCATATTCGAACTGTGCTTTCATCCAGATATCCCTCCCAAGGTAGCTATAAATGAGGCAGTGGAACTAGCTAAAAAATTTGGTGACGCCAACTCTCCAAGCTTCATAAATGGTATTCTAGATTCTGTTTATAGAAAATACTGTGCTCAAAAAATGAATATCCAAAGCTAGTAACAACAGGGGTAGTACCGCCATGAAATACAATTTTTCAGACATAGAGGAAAAACAACAAAGACTTTGGGAGAAAGAGGAGCTTTTCCGGTTAGACGACAAAAATGCCAAGCGGCCTTACTATTGTCTTGAGATGTTTCCCTATCCATCAGGCCGGATTCATATGGGCCATGTCAGAAACTATTCTATAGGAGACGTAATTGCCCGTTATAAGAAAATGCAAGGTTTCGATGTGCTCCATCCGATGGGTTGGGATGCCTTTGGACTCCCGGCTGAAAATGCCGCGATTAAACATAAAATCCATCCTGCCAAGTGGACGTATGAGAACATAGATTACATGCGTACCCAGCTTAAAAGAATGGGACTCTCCTATGACTGGTCAAGGGAGATAGCCACTTGTGACCCCAAATATTATAAGTGGGAACAGTTATTTTTTATAGAGATGCTTGAACGCGGCTTGGTCTATATGAGAAAGGCCAAGGTTAACTGGTGTGAAAGCTGTCAGACGGTGCTAGCCAATGAGCAGGTGGAAGACGGCCTTTGCTGGAGATGTGACAACCAAGTGGTGGAACGGGAGCTAGACAGCTGGTTTTTTAAAATCACTAAATATGCTGAGGAACTTCTTGCTGGATGTGAGAAACTCAAAGGATGGCCTGAAAAGGTCCTCACCATGCAAAAAAATTGGATAGGAAAAAGCACGGGTGCTGAAATTGATTTCCCGGTAAAAGGCAGACATGAAATAATAAAAGTCTTTACCACCAGACCTGATACCCTTTTTGGCGTCACCTTTATGAGCATATCGCCAGAACATCCCTTGGCCTTGGAGCTTTCAAAAGGCACAGATAAAGAAGAAGAGGTAAGGGCCTTTATAGAAAAGTGGAAGGCCTCTTTAAAGAGCGAGCGTTATGGCCAGACAGAAAAAGAGGGTGTATTCACAGGGAGTTATGCAATCCATCCTTTAACAGGAGAAAAAATCCCTATTTTCATAGCCAATTTCGTGCTCATGGAGTATGGAACAGGAGCAGTAATGGCTGTTCCAGCTCACGATCAAAGAGACTTTGAATTTGCCAAAAAGTATGGGCTCCCCATAAGATTGGTAATAATGCCCAAGGACAAGATTCTTAAAGAAGAAGAAATGAAAGAGGCCTGGGAAGGCCCTGGTGTACTTGTAAATTCTGGTCAGTTCGATGGCCTAGACAACGAAGATGCCAAGAAAAAAATTATCAATTTTTTGGAAAAAGAGGGCAAAGGCAAGAAAAAAGTCACCTATCGTCTTCGTGACTGGGGAATATCCCGCCAACGTTACTGGGGTGCACCCATTCCTATTATTCACTGTCCAAAGTGCGGTCCTGTGCCAGTAAAGAAGGAGGATCTGCCTGTTGAGCTTCCATTTGATGTAGAGTTTGACCCTTCTGGACGCTCACCCCTTCCTCAGCTTGAAAGCTTCTGGAAAACCACTTGCCCAAAGTGCGGAGGGCCTGCCAAACGTGAAACCGATACAATGGATACATTTGTAGAGTCGTCTTGGTATTTTGCCAGATACATATGTCCTGACGAGGATTCCAAGCCCCTGGATAAAGATAGAGTGGATAAATGGCTCCCGGTTAACCAATATATAGGAGGTATTGAACATGCCATATTACACCTTCTTTACTCCAGATTCTTTACCAAGGCATTGAGAGACCTTGGATACCTCTCAGTAGATGAACCTTTTGATAGACTATTAACCCAAGGCATGGTCCTTAAAGATGGGGCCAAGATGTCTAAGTCCAAAGGGAACGTGGTTGATCCAAACACAATGATAGAACGTTATGGTGCAGATACTGTCCGTCTATTTATCCTTTTTGCAGCACCGCCAGAAAGAGACCTTGAATGGAGTGACAGAGGGGTAGAAGGGGCCCACAGATTCATACAAAAACTCTGGCGTCTTGTAACTGAAAACTTGGATCAACTGGCAAAAGCAGACTGTTCCAGAGAGGAACTTGCTAACCTTTGCAAGAAGAACAAGAGGCTGAAAAACACAAGGCAAAAGACCCATCAGACCATAAAAAAGGTTACCGAAGACATTGAGGACAGATATCATTTTAATACAGCAATAAGCGCGGTGATGGAACTTGTAAATGAAATAACTGCATCATTGCAAGATGACAAGGCAAAAAAGCAAGAAGGCTTCTGGCAGGTGATGCGTGAAGCACTCGAGTCTGCCCTATTGCTCTTAAGCCCTATGATTCCACATGTTACATCCGAGCTGTGGAAACTCTTGGGACACTCGAGCTTAATTGCAACGGAACCTTGGCCCAAGTATGATGAAGAGGCAGCCAAAAAAGATAGCGTCGTTATTGTAATTCAGATAAAAGGCAAAGTACGTAGTAAAATCAAGGTCCCTGCGGGGGCAAGTCAGGATAAGGTGTTACAGCTTGCCAAGAAGGAACCAAACATCTTAAGATACATTAATGGGAAGAAAATAAGAAAAGTGATATACGTTCAGGACAGGCTCCTTAATATTGTGGTGTAAAAATGTATTTAAAAAGGTTGGCTGCTATCATTATTTTACTTTTTACAGCAACCACATCTTTTTATTCTTGTGGATACCATAGGCAGGAAACAGATGTGCAACTTCCTTCATGGATTAAATCCATTTACATTGCTCCATGGAAAAATAACAGTACAGAGCTTCATCTAGGCCAGTGGATTACAGAAGAACTTCGGCAAGAATTTCTTAGAGACTCTGGCCTTGCCATGGTGCCCAAGGATGAGGCAGATATAATCTTGGAAGGACGCATAGAAAGTGCATACACCACTGGACTTTCCTATGTACGCTATGATGTATCTGTTGAAAGACGTATCGGGGTAGAATGTTCGGTAAGACTCATAGATGCAAAAACAGGGAAAGAGATCTGGAAAAGCCCACCTATTTATAGGGAAGAGGGGTTTTACGTAGGGAAAAGCCTTATGATGACAGAAGGATTTAAAGAAAACGCTCTTAAAAAAATCAGCCAGGATATCGCCCAAATTATTCATCACAGAATTGCAGGCGTCTATTGATATCCCCAAAACAGCTATACCAATCTGATGTGTCTTCTAAGCTAGGATCTCCATTTATTAGATACCACCACAAAGCATATTCCATTAACCCGCACCAAAAGGCTTCTGCTTTGGCATTCTCAATGCAATGGCAATTAATGAGCTTTTAAGATATTCACTATTTTATCCTAAAGGAGCCTTACAATGGAGTGTTTAAAGGTTTTTCCCAAAATGGCCTTGATATTGTTTTCTGTTGGCATGTTGGTTTTTGCGTACACTGATTATGGACTAGGTGCATCTAGAACCGAGCTTTCCATTGAAATTCCTGCCACTATTCAAGTCTTTAAGAGAGAAGTAAAGGGTGGAGGAAAATTTTTATCAAGGGCAGCAGGGTATCTAATATTTCCCAATGTTTACAAAGCAGGATTTTGGTTTGGAGGAGAATATGGCGAAGGGGCTTTGCTAGTACATGATAAGATAGTTGATTATTATAATATCATGGGGGCGTCCTTTGGCTTGCAACTTGGAATTCAGAGAAAATCAATAGTTGTAGTATTTCTTACTAAAAGTGCCCTTCGGGATTTTCGAAGAAGCAATGGCTGGAAAGTCGGCGCTGACGGTTCAGTCGCCATTGCAAAGTGGGGTGTGGGTGAAGACATTAATAACATCGATTTCAAAGATCCAGTGGTTGGTTTTGTATTTGATAACCAGGGCCTCATGTTCAACCTTACCCTGGAAGGAGCAAAGTTTACCAAGATAAAGAGATAAAAAGCACAAGGAATATATCTGATGAAGGAAATCAAATGGCCTACAGATGAAGAGCTTTTTATCTTAAGGCAGGCGGCGAGAGACCTTCGTTTTTTGCTTGCCCGTGGCTATGCTAAAAATTCAGCCATAACCTTTGTGGGCAATCACTATCAACTTGGTAAGCTTTATCGTAATCTGCTCTTTAGGGCTGTATTCCCGCGCGATTTGTGTCTAAAGCGAAGACAAAAAAGACTTAAGGTATCCAATCTTTTAGGCCAGAAGCTTCTTGTAGATGGGTACAATTGCTTTATAACTCTTGAAAGTGCTCTAAAAGGAATGCCAATAATAAGATGTGACGATGGTTTTGTAAGGGATATCAGTGGGGTTTTCCGAAGCTTCGTCCCTTCTGATACAACAGCGCGGGCCTGGGAGCTCATGAAAAGCGTATTTACACGTTATACCCCAAAAGACATTACGTTCTTTCTTGATGCCCCCTATTCAAACAGTGGCGAATTTTGCGCGCAGATACGCAACTGGCTGTATAAGGCAGAGCTTAATGGGGACTGTGTGCTTTTGAAAGGTCCAGAAAGAGAGATGGGAATTGATCAAGGGGTGGTAATTACAGGAGATTCTATCATTATAGAGGCTAGTGCACAGGTCTTTGATTTAACTGGTCATATAGTAAGCAAGGTCTTACGAATTTGTCCGCTATGGCTATAATTAATTAAAATTAATAAAGATATGGTTTAAACAGATAGAAAAGAGCTATTCCAATGATAAAAAATATATAATTTGCAACGACAAACTTCCTTGTAAATGCAGTGATGTTCACTTCTTTTTTGCTGATATAAATTTTATATGCAATAAGGTTGGCGAGAGAACCAACAAGCCCTCCGAATCCTCCAACATTTGTTCCCCACAAGAGGGCCTTCCAATTAGAGGTAAACTTTGCAAAAAGCAAGGCAGCAGGTACGTTGCTTATCACCTGACTGCTGAGTGAAGATAGTAAAAAAATGTGATCCGAATGTTCTATCACTGATTCGAATATGGCCTTCATGTTTTCAGATACACCAAGAAAACAGAGCATGGTCAAAAGCAGGCCGTAATCGATTCTGAAACAACCTGGATCGAAAACGAGTATTAAGAGTATCAAAATTATTGCTGTGGTCAGGGGCAGTATCTTCAATATAGTCAAAATGACCAGCAGATTCGCTATGATATAAAAAACCCCTTTTTTATCAACAAGTATACCTTCTTGCTCCAAGTTGGGATGGGATTGCGTATCGACAAGATATAAAGAACAAAAGATTAGCACGATTAGAAAAGCCAAAGAAAACGGGGCAATAGCGGCAAGAAATGCTAAAGGATCGATGTTATAGTGCCAGTAGATATAAAGATTTTGAGGATTGCCAAAGGGGGTCATGGCAGAGCCTGCATTTGCTGCAAGGGATTCTAGTATTACCAACGTCTCTATATTTTTAAACCTAAGACTTAATGTTATTGGCACTACCACCACTAGAGCCGCATCGTTTGTAAAAAGCATGGATGTGAAAAAGGTAATAAGCGTAAATTTAAGGGCGATCAAAGAGTCGCCTTCCAATTTGCAGGCCACGTTTTTAATAAAGCCGGTATTTTCAAGCCCTTTAACAGTTACAAAGAGAGAGAAAAGCAGAAAAAGGATATCTATATCAGCCTTAGGAATATGGGGAATGCCTTTTAAAAAAAGGCTCGATATTATAAGTCCGGCAATGGAACCAAGGGAAAGCCATTCCTTGGTCAACAAATCGATCAAGGCCTTTTTTCTGTTGGTCACATTCTCCTCATGTTAACAATTCCTGGCCCTGTCTTGGGTGAATTGATTTAAGGCCACCTCTTGAAATTGTTGTCTTAACTTACTAACAAATTATAATGATCATGTGACTAAAATACCACTTAAAATTAAAAATTTCGAATTTGACCTTGTTTCAATTAAGCCGATATCATGAGAGTTATTGTATTTTGATATCAAGTACTTATTTTGCAAACAAATTCTAACGATCTTGTAATGTCTTTATCTGGCGTTTATGTTGGAATTGATTGAATGAAATTTAATGGAGAACTTTTAAAAATCAGACAATGAAGATACTTGTATATCCACATGAAATTTTAAAAACAAAGGCGAGACCGGTTGAGAGAATCGATGGCAACCTGCAAAAATTTATAGACGATATGATAACTTTGATGTACAAGGCCAAAGGAGTGGGCCTTGCAGCCAACCAGGTAGGCAAGATATTACGGCTTTTTGTTATGGATGTTACGGGCTCGGAAGAACCGCCAAATCCGGTAGTCATTATAAATCCGATTATTACAGCAACAGATGGCAATGAGGTGGCAGAAGAAGGATGTTTGAGTGTACCAAACTACAGTGCAAAACTTAAGAGGCCTGCCATTGTAGAAGTAAAGGGTTATGACAGGCATGGCAAAGAAATTCGCCTTGAGGCAGATGGACTTGCTGCACGTTGCATCCAGCATGAGATAGACCATCTTGATGGCGTCTGTTTTGTTGACAGGCTTAGCCCATTAAAAAGGAGCATGTTTAGAAAAAAGTGGCCTAAGATTTTAGAATCATTGGAGATAAAAAATGGATAACGGTTCAAATCGTTTTAGAGTCATCTTTATGGGTACACCTGAATTTGCCGTGCCTGCTTTGAGAAGGCTCATGGAAGGTCCTGACGAAGTGCTGGCAGTAGTTACACAACCTGATAGACCAAAAGGAAGAGGGCGTAAAGTTGTGGCACCGCCGGTAAAGTTAGAGGCAGAAAAAAATCAGTTAAAAGTCCTTCAACCGCAAAAGGTGGGGGATCAAGAATGTATTGAGATACTTAAGGCCATGGAGCCAGATCTATTTGTTGTATGCGCCTTTGGACAGATACTTCCTCAAAGGGTGCTTGATATTCCCTGCATAATGCCCATCAATATCCACGGCTCCCTCTTACCAAAATACCGCGGTGCCGCCCCTATGCAATGGGCTATCCTTAACGGAGATCGTGAGACAGGCATCACCATCATGAAAATGGATGCTGGAATGGATACAGGCCCTATGCTGTTGAAACGCTCCCTCACGATATCACACGATACCACCCTGGGTGAATTGAGCCGTGAGATGGCGATCCTTGGGGCGGATGCCTTAATGGAGGCATTGGATCTCCTCGACAAGGGCCTTTTAAAAGAAGAAGAACAGCCCGACGAAGGGATAACCTATGCACCGCCAATTAAAAAGGAACAGCTCAAAATAGATTGGAATCAAAATGCATGGCAGATCCATTGCCAGATACGGGCCTTTGATCCAAAACCGGGAGCTTGGACTCTGATAGAGGGTAACCGGGTCCGTTTTTTTTCCCCGATGCTTATCGAAGGAGAATCTGACAAGAAACCAGGAACCTTGCTAGAAGTAGGACCAGATAGGCTAGTAATATCATGTGGCCAGGGCCTTCTTGGGATAAGACAGATACAATGGCCAGGCAAGAAAAGGCTGAATGTATCTGATTTCTTGCGCGGCAAGACTCTGAAACAGGATATAAGACTGGGCTGATATTGATAGCCTTGCCCAAGAGAACCAAGCAAAAAAGCTCAAAAAATAATAGGCACAATAGTAACTCGGCTAGGTTTTTGGCAACAAGAGTGCTCAGCCGTTGGCTGGCGAAGGAATCCGGGAAGAGGCCAGAGATCGAAAACCTGGCTGATGAAGCTCTTCATGGTCTCTGCATTTCAGAAAAAGACAAAAGACTCTTCTGGAACATTCTTATTGGCACGGTGCGATGGCTAAGGTTATTAAGATGGCATCTTGAAAGGTACATAAAAAGATTTTCAAAGCTGCCCAAAGATGTTCAAGCCATTCTCCTTACAGGCGCATTTCAGATAGTTTTCCTTTCGAGAATCCCCCTTTTTTCTGCTGTAAACGAGGCCGTAGAGATGACAAGGGCCTTTAAACATTCTTGGGCTGCAGGCCTTGTGAATGCGAGCCTTAGAAACCTTGCACGAGGCAATAAGGTAGTGATTCTTCAGGAAAATGAGCTTCTTGAAAGGTGTAAATCCAATTTTGAAAACTGTCTGGCAAATCTTTCATCCCATCCCCACTGGATGGTGAAAAGATGGCATAAACAGTGGGGCAAAATAGACTGTGTATCTATCTGTGTTAACAATAACCTCCAACCTGATCTTGTTATAAGGGTTAATACCCTGAAAATCAGTAGAAAAGAGCTGGCAATTCTCTTGGCCAATGCCGGAATGGAGATACAGCATACAAAGATTTCTCCCTTTGGATTGAGACTCCCTGGCTTTAGAGGCCAAGTAGAAAATATACCCGGCTTTTCTAAAGGTCTCTTTCAGGTTCAGGACGAGTCTTCTCAGCTTGCCGGCATGCTTGTTAACCCTTCTGAGGGAGACAAGGTGCTGGACGTCTGTGCAGGAGTTGGTGGAAAGACAACCCTTTTGGCACAATTAATGGGAAATAAAGGACTAATTGTCGCGTGTGACACCAATGCCAAACGCCTTAAACTTCTTGAAGAAAATTGCAAGAGACTTGGCATAAACTGCGTTGAATCATTTTTGATATCTAATGATGGAGAAGACATCAACGATCTAGCACCGTTTGACAAAATATTGATTGATGCCCCATGTTCAGGTATTGGTGTTATTAGAAGGCATCCTGATATCAAATGGAATCGGCTTCCCAGACATATAGACGACCTTTCAGCTATTCAGTCGGCCCTTCTTGCTAGATGGAACAACCTTTTGAGGCCAGGGGGAATCCTTGTCTACTGTGTATGCAGCTATGACAAGAAAGAGACCCAAGATGTTATAAGAGACTTTTTAAGATCCTTTAACAACTTCCAGCCCGTTAGCGTGAACAGGATTATTCCGATGCTGCCTTCTTCCATGGTTAAACAGGATTTTATGACCATCAGGCCTGGTATTTTAGGAATGGATGGCTTTTTTACTGCAATCTTGCAAAAAGTTCCTAGACAACCATCTAAAAATAGATCTTTTTAAATTTATCGTTGCCAGTTAAATAATAATGTGTTAACAGAACAAAAATGAATAAATATTCACATGGTGAGTATTTTTATTTTTTGTTAAACTTAAAAGATTAAAATGGTCTTAAAAGTCTTTGTTTGGAGAGGGGATACGCTATGATCTTTGGCAGTTTATTCTTTTGCCTAATCTCAGTCTTGTTAATTAGTGATAGGGTACAAAGGGGGCCAGCAGTCTTGTTGGTGTCGCTATTCTTGTTGCATTTAGCAAATGCGGCTTGCATAGCGGCACCTCAACCATCTGTCTCTATATCTGCGCCTGACAGTCCTTTTCTTGGTGAGAATACCACTGTTGAGTTTGTCTTTGACAACACCAGTAGTGATACCGGTTATGGCCCGTTTATTGACGCAATATTGCCAGTAAATGGAGCAGATGGTGCAAACGGCACAGCAGAACCTGATGGCATAGATATCAGAGGTGACGCAACCTATCTTGGAGTTCCAATAACCACAGTAGTTTTGCCATTTCCAGACGATGGCGGTGGAAGAGGCTGCGTAGATCATCCCTTTGCAGTAAACGCAACCACTAATGAACCCTTACAGGTTTGTGGGCAAACAGGAGATAAGCTGGTTGTCATGCAGCTACCCTTTGGTTCTTTTGTCCCTGACCAGCCACCTGCCGCCATTACTATACCTGTTAGTATAAGTCCTAAAGCCGATCTTGCCTATCCCCTTGATATTAGGGCACGGGCCGGTTTCCAGTTTGGTGCAGATCCCTTAGATAACCCAGGAACAGATCCACCCATATTGTCAGACTATTCGGTTGATTCCAATACCTGGTCGACTTCTTCTGAATTGGAACCAGTGTTAATCCGCCTTGAAAAAATCTACGAAAAACCAGAAGATGAGACTGCAACAGGACCCAATTATCCAAGAGAATATCGCATAAACGTGCGCTTGGCGCCAGGCCAGACAGTAACTAATCTAGAAGTACAGGATAAGCTGCCAAACAATATGGCATTTAAGCAACTGGTGGATTACTCTCCATCAGGCTACAACAATATAGTCACTCCACCTACAGATCAACCTTCAAATCCTCCTAACAATATCCTTAGCATAGAATTTACATCCGTTTCGGGAGACGATGATCCTGACTCTGTAGATGCATATATGGTGTTTAAGTATTTTATTCCATTGCAAGATGCCGATGGCAACAACGTCATAGACCCTCAGAATGCAGATGATGCCGAATCCCTCAATGAAGCCAAGGCCATAGGGGATTGGGATCCTCTTGATGATAGAGATCCTGCCGGACAGGATAACGCCGTTGCCGATGCACCGGGGCCTGAGCATACACTGAAAGATAAGGCGATCGCCATTCAAAAAGGACATTCCATTACCACAGATAATGGTGCTTCAGGATATTCTCCAGGAGATGTAATCGAGTACACCTTAAGTTTCCAAGTTTCCGACTATTTCTCTTTTGATGATGTCAACGTTACCGACATCATTTCAGATGGACAGGACTTCGATTCAAGTTTCACTCCTGTTCTTGCCATAAACATGAATGGCTCGTCTTCTAGTCAGGCCATCGATTCTTCAAACTTTTCCAGGGTGACAAATGCAGATGGCACAGAAACGGTTACCTTTAAAGTATCCTCGGAGCTCCAGGCAAGACTTGGCGACTCAAAGATGGTGGGTGGTTGTATACCAGACGAAGGAACTGGTCAAGGCAACCAGCCTGATTGTGCTAACTATAATGATGGAGCAACAACAGCGACCATCATCTTTCATGCGGTTGTAAAAGAAAATTTTGATACTTACTATCCTTCAGGGGATGAATCAGTTGATCAAGGAGACGTCTTATCCGACAATGTCACCAT
Organism: uncultured Desulfobacterales bacterium; assembly: GCA_964573805.1. Taxonomy (GTDB): domain Bacteria; phylum Desulfobacterota; class Dissulfuribacteria; order Dissulfuribacterales; family QOAL01; genus JAADCZ01. The sequence goes on from CAZNKP010000009.1 coordinate 54,535, forward strand.
AGAAGGCGATGTTATTTCTGTAGAGGATAATCAAAGCAAGACAGGATATAAGGAAGCGGATACCAGTGCAACTAGCTTTCAGATAGAAAAGGGCCAGGTTTCAAAATATATCTATGCGGTTAACAATAACACCGCCCTGTCAAATCCACTCATTGTCATACCAGGAGACACAGTAACCTACCGTATAAAGTTTTCCATGCCCACACCAGATATAGAGGACCTGGTATTTTATGATTACTTGCCCCTGCCGGTATTTAATGCAAGCGAGGTCACCAATTTTGATAACACGGTTAGTGCAGATGCTCCTCCTGCCGGTACTGCCAAGTATGGTCCAGACGATACCTTTCATCTAATATATGACGATGGCTCTGGTAACAAAAACTATCCTGCCATAGACAGCAACAGCGCTGAAAACAGGCTAAATTTCACTTATGGCGATTTTGACAATACCGATACAGAATCGAGGGTTATAGATATACTTTTCACTGTAACGGTAAAAAATGATCCTTTTGCAGACGGACTCTATCTCACCAATATGGTTCGAGCCCATAACGGTTCAACGAATTCCGAGGCCCTAAACAGTGACGGAATTGTTCAGATAAAGCTTGGAGAACCTCTTCTCAAGATTACAAAGGGGGTTTCTCAAACCAATAATCCTAATGCAATAGTTGATCCTCCTCCTAGCCAACAGCCCATTGACGGAAACGCTAGGGATTGCGATGCAAACGACACCGTCACCTTTGTAATAACAGTCGAAAATCAAGGCCACGCTCCTGCATACGATGTAACCATTACAGATGATACTGATTTGGAGATGGATGATTGCACAGTTGTTTCTGTAAAAAATGGACTGGGCGATGATCTTGGCTATTCTGGTGATCTTTTTGGCAATCCTATTATCCTAAACGATCCACTTGAGAAGAACGATGGCTCAGAAGGCCCTCCTTATGGTAGGGACACAGCTCTTGTAACATTTACATGCAGAATAAACGAAAATACCAAGCCCACAGATGTCATTGACCGCGCTGCTGGTGTCCAGTGGGCTGCTGGCAGCACAGCAGGCAAGTATCCTGAAAAGACTGATAACGCCACTGTATCCATGGCCCTTCCAGAGATGTCAAAGGTGGTATCTGATGTCAACCCGGGACCTATAAGCTTAAACATGACCATTGGGGACACTGTAACTTACAGGATAAATGTCAGCCTGCCAGAGGGCAATATTCCAGACCTTGTCTTGACAGATACATTGCCTGAAGGACTTCAGTATGTGAATAACAGCCTAGATGTAAATGCTACAAATTTTGAAGGCTCTTTTGAAACATCTCCGCCTTCAGTAACCGTATCAGGACAGACCCTGAGAATAGATTTTGGTAACGCAACCGTCACGTCAGACAATCAGGTGAATAACAACAGTTTTTATCTCACCTTTCAAGCAGATGTCTTAGATGATGCAGTCAACAGTGCCATCTCAACACTACAAGAAAAAGACAACAGGGTGGAGCTTACATTTTCTGGCTATAATGGAAACCCGATAGTGGGAACAGCTACAAACTATCTGGGCGAACCGTTTCTTAATGTTACAAAGACGATTACACCGTCAGAGGCAGATGCTGGAGATCAAATCACAATTGACATAACCGTCGAAAATACAGGGACATCCCCTGCCTTTGATATTGAGGTATCAGATGATCTCGATGGTAATGTGTTTGATCTGAATAATGTCTATGAAGGGAATACGCCTAGCAATTTTGAATATAACTATTCAAGTCCAACTGTAACCTATACTAGCCAAACTGGCTATTCTCTAGCTCCAAATTCTACTGTAAGTTTCAGTTTTTTGACCTATGTAATACAAGACATAGTCACGAGCACACCTTACGAAAACACTGCAGAGGCAACCTACTCTTCCCAATCTGGAGATGTAAATGGCGAAAGAGGGGGAAGTGAAAACGATACGGCAACCATTCAAATATCTACAGTTTTGGCTGAGAAATCCCTTGTCCAGACCAGTGAGCCATCAACATCTGGAACTGCCAATCCGGTTGCTATCGGTGAGACTGCAACATTTGAAATAACTTTTACCATGCCAGAAGGCGAAACTAAGGGAGTCAAGCTCTTTGACAGGCTTAGTAATGTTTCTGGTACCCCATGGGGAGAATATGTTGTAGGTACCGCTCAGATAAAGAAAAGTTCGACTGAGCTGTCCTGTTCTAGCTCAATATGTACAGATGCCTTGAATAATGCAAATGCAAATGTTTGGGTCAATGCAGATGATTACATCACCACAGAAGATACTGGTAGCGATAGAAGAATCGTGCTTGATATTGGAAATGCCACAAACACCAATACAGATGACAACAATACAGAAACTTACGTCCTTAGGCTTACTGTTGTAGTTCTTAATAACCAGGTTACAAACGCAGGGACTGTGCTTCCAGACAAAGGAGGCCTTTATTATTCTGATTCGGCAGGAATCGAATATGAGTTAATGTCCGATCCGATAAATCTCCTGGTTGCAGAGCCACAGCCCAGCATTGTTAAGACTGTGACTCCAACAACAGCAGATGCAGGGGACGAGGTCACCTTTACCCTGAATATATGTAACCAGGCCTCGGGCGATTCTTCTGCTGCTGCCTTTGACTGGAGTTTTTCAGATACGTTACCAGACGGCTATGAAAGCATATCTTCTGCGACGGCAGACCCTGGTGCCACAGGAGCAACAGTAGCTATCTCCACAAATGGCCGTACACTTAGTGGAACAATAGACCAACTTGACCCAGGTGAATGTGTTACTGTCTTGTACAAGGCCCGGTTATCAAGTACAGTCCAGTATTCTGAACAAATAACCAATACCGCTTCTGTTACCACTACAAGCCTGCCAGGACCCCAAGGAACCAATAACAGTACTCCTGGGAGCCCAGGCAATTCCAATGGTGAACGAACAGGTACCGGTGGCGTCAACGATCTGGTGAGTTCCTCTAGCTCAACCGTAACAGTTTCTCAGCCGTCCATTATCAAAGATATAGTTGACTTTCAAAATTGGTACAAAATAGGCCAGAATGCCACTTTTGAAATTAGGGCTGGTGTTCCGAGTGGCACGTCTAAAGATTTTATAATTACCGACCGCCTCCCCTCTGGCCTTGCATTTCAATCCGGTTCATTGTCTGTGATATTGCCGCAAGGGGGCTCTAGCACAAACAGTCCTTTAACAGAATCCAACGGTGTATTTTTCCAGTACGAGGCTTCATCTGGCACCATAACCATGGACTTTGGCAACGTAACAATTCCTTCGGCCGGTGACATTGTTGTTAGATACAAGGCATCGGTGCAAAATATAGCAACCAATCAAGACGGCACTGTGTTGTCTAACAGGGCAACCCTATCGTATCAAGATCCGGAGAACCCTTCTGAAACAATAGTTGTTGGTCCTGTTGATAATCAGCATCAGGTGCATATAGGAGAACCAAATCTCGAGATGTCCAAAAGTATTACCTCAGGGGCTACAGATGTTGATGCAGGCGATACTGTTAGTTGGCAGATAAGCATAGAAAATACTGGGCATACAACGGCCTATCAGGTGAAATGGCGCGATGTCCTGCCCAATGGTCTTTATCACATTTCAGAAGGCCATGTTTCTGTGTCTGGCTCTGTATATCGAAATGGGACTTCTACTACCCTGTCAGACAGTGATTTATCCATAACCGCCACGTTGAATCAAAACGATACCATATCCCTTCCCGATCTGGAAATAGCTCCAGGAGCGTCTGTTACCATATCGTTCAATAGCGTGTTAATGGATTCTGTATCCCCTGGCCAAATGCTTACTAACCGTACAAGGGCTTCTTATACGAGCCTTGTAAGTGGAGGAAGAGACAACACGTCCTCTCCAGGGGCAGTTGATGACGACGATGACGGTTTTCTCAATAACTATGAAGAATCGGCAGCCCAATCCCTTACAGTAGCATCTGCCGTGGCCATAGACAAACAGGTTGACAAGACACAGGTAACCATAGGCGAGACGGTAACATTTAGTATAAAAGCAAGTATAATAGAAGGTACGGTTAATGATCTTGTTATCCATGACATATTACCAGCAGGCTTTGCCTATGTAAGCCATCAAATTCATGTTGGCAACTCGGGCATAAGTTTCTCCAACCCAAGCTATAACGACAACGTAGGAACAGGACAGGTGATAGCATTAGATCTTGGAAACGTGTCCAATCCAGCCAATGGCAAAAGTGATGACGATTATGTAGAACTGGAAATTGTGGCTAGGGCCAAAAACCAGAGTTCCAATCAGAATGGCAATGTACTTAGTAATGGGCAGTCAGACCAAGGTTCAGAGGTCTATCTTACTTACAGCGATGGCAGTGGCGGAAGCAGCAGAATAGATTTTGATCATGATCCTAATCAACCTGGCAATCAGGGCATCCCTGTTCAGATTGTAGAACCACAACTGCAAGTAACAAAGACGGTTTCGCCAGAGAATCAATCCCTTGGAGACATAGTTACGTTTACTATTACGGTTGCACATACTGGTCAAAGTACCTCCGATGCCTTCGAAGTGAGACTTTATGATCAGTTGCCTGCTGGCCTTAGCTATATAGATTCGTCTTTGCCAGTATCCGATGTGACTGTAAACGGCCAAAATTTGGAATTTAGAATCAATTCCATTACCCTTTCCCAAGGCCAAGCAAGTTTTACCTACAGGGCAAGGGTGGATCTTGATGCTACAGTAGGCCAAACCTTGACCAACAATCTGCATCTTACCTGGAAGAGTTTGTCTGGCAGCACAGGTTCAGCAGATAGTGGACGTACTGGCCAGGACTGTCCCCCAGGACTCAATGATTACTGCGATGACACCTCGGCTGCTATAATAGCTACTGCAAACGCTGCTGTTGATGCAAAAAAGACAGTGGCCCTTGTAAATGATATTGATGGAAGCGGAGATGTTACATCTGGTGACGTATTGGAATATACAATTTTGATTACAAATGGAGACAGAGGAGTTTCTGGTTCAGTATTTACAGATGTCATCCCTGAAAATACCACCTATGAACCTGGTTCTATTACCTTGAATTCTGTATCTATGACCGACGCATTAGATGCCGATCAAGCCGATTTTGGCCAAACTTCCGCAAACTCGGTAACGGTCAAGATAGGGAATATGGGGCCAGGTTCTTCTGCAGTTATAACCTTTAGAGTAAGGGTAAATGAATACACTCCAGCTGGGGTAATAATAACTAATCAAGGACTGGTCGATACAGACCAATCTGTACCAGAGCCAACAGATGAGGATGGTATTGATGCTAATGGAGATCAACCCACAGACATCCCAGTTGGTGGTGGCCGTATTTCTGGTCTAAGGGCAGAAAAATCGGTTGTTTTATCAGGAGATACAGTGGCTCCAACTGATGGCACTATAAACGTTGGAGACGAGATAACATATACCATAAGGCTCATAAATACTGGTTCTACTGCACTTCATAACGTCACGTTTACCGATAATGTTCCCTCTTCTGTTGAAATCACAAGTGTAAACAATGCCAATTGGACATCTTCTTCTCCTGTTGTTACTGCCCAATTCCCTGTTTTGGAAATTGGCTCAAGCCAAACAATAACTATTACCGGAACTGTGGTTCAAGAAGGAGAAACGATTAATCAAGGTACTGTTAGCAGCGATGAAATACCAAGCATACTTACTGATGGAGATACTGACATGTTAAATGGAGAGCAACCAACAACCTTTGTTGCTGTAGCACAAGGCAGCATAGGGGCTCCGAAACTAGAACTTTCTAAGCGCGCCGAGCTTATTGGTGATACAAATGGTGATGGCCTTTTAAATCCTGGCGAGACCTTTAGATACGTCATGGTGCTTTCCAACAGTGGCAGTACGTTGGCCAGGGATGTAACGCTAGATGATCAGATACCTAATCATGTCACAGTTGTTTCAGGAAGCGTTCATACCAGTAAGGGGGCTGTAGTCTCAGAATCCCCAATGCTTATTAACATAGGAGATCTGGCTGTAGGAGAGTCTGTCAATATCCATTTTGATGTAAGGGTAAACAGTGATACCTCCTTTGGAACAACTATCTCTAACCAAGCATCAGCAAGTGACAACAGTGGCGATACAGTTGTATCCGACGATCCTACGGTCAACGATGGAATCGATTGTACTCAATCAGCCTCTAACTGCAATGATGGAGATGGTGGAAACGATGATCCCACAGATGTTCTTGTTTCTGGTGCACATATTTTTGATCCTCCTTCAGCTTATAAATCAGGCACCCTTGGCAATGATAACATCATTACATGGAGGCAGGTCTGGATAAACAATGGCAATGCTGATGCCATTGGAGTTCGAATAGTCGATCCCATACCGGACCATACAAGTTTTGTGCAAGGAAGTCTGGTTTGTACAGCACTTGGATCCTCTTCTACCACTGTGTGCCAATATGATGCTGTCAACAATCGTATCCTTTGGGAAGGCTCTATAGGAGCAGATCTTGGTGCAACGGATGAAGACAGCGCTCAAAATGAGGTAATAATCGAATTTCAGACCCTTGTGGTAGACCAGGTATCCTTTATATCAAATCAGACTACCGGTTACTGGGATAGGGATGGCGATGGCTTCATAGACGATGATATAAGGGCAGGACAGGTTGCCATAACCTCTGAGGCCCAAGTGCCATTATTGATTCCTATCCCCACCCTATCTCAATGGGGAATGTTGTTACTTACATTTTTGATAGGCGTCTATGCAATGATTAGAAGAAAGGGTACCCCTGTCAAACGATAGAAAACAACTTTTAAAAACAAAGGGTTGTTGTATATGGGCCGCGAAATATCGCGGCCCTTTTTGTTTGTCCCGTTTTTCCCATTCCCCAAAAACTTTTAGTTTCCGTCCTGAGCTGTCGAAAAAGTAAAGGGGGGAGAAAAACTCCCTGATCAGTAGTTATGGAGGCAAGCGAAAGTATGCAGAAGAAGACCCTAATCCAATGGATGCGTAACCTATCTATAAGTATCAAGATAATTTTTGCCATTCTTTTTGTCGTTGCAATGGCACTTGGAGTTTCTACCTATCAGACCATAATGGTTATTGACAAACAAGAAAAAGAGGTAATCAAAAAGGCCGAGGATCAGGGAGGCCTCCTTATGGACAAAATCAAAGATACTGCATCACAGTATCTTCAAACCGCTTTTCTTATATCTCAAATGGACATAGTCAAGTCCAGTCTAGCGAAGAAAGATCGTGCTGCCCTTATGGCCGTATTTCCAAGTTTAATCAAGAAAGCTGCCGCCTTAGACAAAAAACGCACACTTAAAGTGCATGTACACTCTTTAGGAGCCCGTTCATTTCTGAGAACGTGGAAACCTAGAAAATTTGGAGATGATCTTTCTGGCTTTAGGCAAACTGTGGTGGATGTACAACGTACAGGCGTGCGTATAGCAGGAATAGAAGCAGGCCGTGCTGGTCTTGCCATAAGAGGTGTTGTCCCGGTTAAAGACAATTCTGGTCAGATAGTTGGCAGTGTTGAGGCATTTTGTGATCTTGCCCAAGTGGTTAGAAATTTTTCTGACTACATGGGTAGCAAGGCAGCCCTTTTTAGAAAAGAGAATATAAAGACCTTTGAAAAAGGAAACGGGAATTGGGCAGGGCAAGCAGAATTGGGCCTTATTTACTCTTCAGATAAAGAGCTTGTAAAGAAGACCGTTGATCAAGACTTTTTATCAGAGGGACTCAGGGGCCAGGTCTCAAAAATCGTTGGCAATATACTTTTGGTTGCCACTCCCTTAAAGGATTACAGTCACAAAACGACTGGTCTTTATATAAGTTTTACAGACCTTGCACCTTTTCAGAGCTCTCAACAGGCTTCTATAATCAGGGCAGGACTTGTAGGAGCTATCTCTTTTGCACTGTTAGGATTTATCATAGTCTTTCTGATAAGGCGTATAGTTCTCAGACCTCTTAATCACACCCTTGATGTAATAGGCAACGTATCAAAAGGGAATTTGACTAAAGAGGCCAAAATCACTTGCATGGATGAGATGGGCTATCTGGCAGTTGGCGTAAACAAAATGATCAATAGCATCAGGCAACTTGTTGCAGATATGAAAAATAGGAGCCAAGCGCTAGAGACGTCCGGAGTAGAATTGCAGGAGGCTTCAAATCAGGCTGCAGCAAGTGCTACAGAGACAAGTGCTCAGGCCGATGAAATTGCAGCAGTAAGCGCAGCAAATGAGGAAAGGATAAATTCTGTTGCTGCTGCCAATGAGGAAGTTACTGCCACAGTAAAAGAGGTGGCCCAAAGTTCTATGTTATCAATGAATATGGTAACCGAGGTCAGCCAAAAAATAGATGAAACCTCCAAGACCATAAATGAACTGCACAGATACTTTAAACAGATAGAAGAAGTTATGACCTTTATCAGGGCCATAGCAGACCAGACCAATCTCTTGGCTCTAAACGCCACTATAGAGGCGGCAAGGGCAGGAGAGGCGGGAAAGGGATTCGCTGTCGTAGCAAATGAAGTAAAACAGCTTGCCAAACAGACAGGCGAGGCGACAGACCGGATAGTTGATACTATACAGGGCCTGAGAGAAATGGTTAACGCATCTGTAGACTCGGTAAACCACGTCCATGAGATGATAGATCCTGTGAAAGACATTGCCAGAGATGTATCTCATGCAATGGAAGAGAATATAAAGGCTGTAAACGAAATAAGTATAAGGGCACAAGAAGTGGCAGCAAGCACCACAGATTCATCCAAACAGATTCAGGAGTTAAGAAAGGCTATAGGCATAGTGGCACAGGCCTCGGAAAGAACCGCAGAGACCTCAAACAGGCTGAACGCATTTGCAAAAGAGATGGAATCTCTCATATCGAGATTTCGCATATGAATATAAGGAGAACAACTATGAAGAGGGTCTTAATATTAGAAGACAGCCTGATAGTGAGCAAGCTTTTGGCAAGCCTGCTAAGGGCCAAGGGTTTTGAGGTGAAAGAATGTGCAACTGTATCCGAGGCACAAGACGACCTTGACAATGTAGATCTTGCCATACTGGATTATCGGTTACCAGACGGAACAGGGCTTGAAGTAGCAGAAGAGTTAAAAAAGCGGCGTCCTGATGTGCCAATGTTTTTGCTAACAGCAAGGGGCAGTTCAATTCCAAGGGACGTGGCTGGTAAAGCAGGCATAAAAGAGTATATGGAAAAGCCTGTAGAGCCGGACGTTCTTTTAAAAACCGTGGAAAGATATTGTAGTATTGATGCCGATACGTGAGTTAGGACCTTTAAATCATGTGCCCTTTTAGTCCGTTTGTGCCATATCTTTTTGTTTTCTGTGTTTTTTTAATAACCTGCTGGTATTGGAAAACAGGACGTCTTTTGTCTGTCATAAAAAGATCAAGGGACCGGTTTAAGGCCCTCGTAGACCTGTCTCCATATGGCATAGCCCTTACAAGTAAAGACGGTAAAATTGTGTCAGCAAACAAGGCCCTGGCAGATTTACTTGGCAGGGATATTAGAACCCTTATGGGAGCCTCAATGCCCCAATTGTTGGGTCTTGATGCAAAACAGATAGAAAGAGATCATGCGGGTCTCAAGCCAGGTGAAATACTCAAGTTGCCAGGGCTGCACTTAACAAGAAGTAATGGTAAGGTTTATCATTTACGGCCCTGCCTATTCTTCCATGAAACTCACTCTGATTTACTTTTCTGGCATATCCAAGATCAAACTACATATTTTGAGCTTGAGAAAAGATTTGAGGAGCTTGTCGAAAGTGTCCCTGTTGGACTCTTTTGGTCAGACCTAAAAGGTCATATCAGAGCAGTAAATCCTGGTTTTAAAGAAATATTTGCCTCAACCAATATGCCATCTAACTTACAGGAACTGCTGTCTAAGGAACTTTGGGACGAGGTCCAAAAAGTAATCATATCCAAAGATAATGTCTTCAAGACCCAAATAGAGGTTACGGACAAAAACAAAACAAAATATCTAAAGATGGAGCTGAAAATATGCCATCACGGGGCATCAAATTACCTGGCTGGCATACTCAAAGACGAAACCTTAGAGCACGAGCTCCAGCAGGAACTTGAGGCCGCCTACAAAAAGGCCGAGGCGGCAAGCAGGGCCAAGTCCGTCTTCCTATCTCAGATGAGTCACGAGTTCCGTACCCCTCTCAATGTAATTATGGGAATGGCAACCCTACTGGAAGACAAAATTACTGACAGTGATGCCTTGGAACTGGTTTCCGATCTTAAAAGGGCCTCTGAACATTTGACCTCCCTTATAGGAGATATTTTAGATTTGGCCAAAATTGAATCTGGCCGTCTTACTCTTGATGAGCGTCCTTTTGATCTCAAAGACCTGATGGACGATGTTTCCAATGTTCTTGGAATTCAGGCCCGCCTAAAGGATCTGGAATTCAAGCTGGATTTTCCTAAAGACACCCATAGGTTTTTCAAAGGAGACCCAGTAAGAATAAGACAAATAATCTTTAATCTTGCCGGTAATGCCATAAAGCTTACTCAAAAGGGATGGATAGAAATAGGACTCTCATGCAGGGGTAAAGACGAGGTCATTAAAATTATAGAAATACGGGTAACAGATACAGGACCAGGAATACCGGAGGATATATTGCCAGAGCTGTTCAAACCCTTTGTACAAGCAGAAGATGGACGAAGGGCTGGAGGCACTGGCCTTGGCCTTTCTATTGCCAGGGAGCTTGCTGAGCTAATGGGTGGCTCTATAAGCGTGGAAAGCGAATTGGGGAAAGGAACCACATTCACAGTACAAATTACACTCCAGGCAGTGGATGCCAGCCTTATTCCAGAAACCAGCCCAAGCCACCACATTGAGTTGGTGCCTGGCACCGCCATTATTGCAGATGATGTACAAATGAACCGCAAAATCTTAAAGGCCTTTTTGGAAAAGAAGGGATGGAGAATATTTGAGGCGTCTGACGGCATAGAAGTCCTTGAGATTTTGAAACAGGGACACAACATAGATGTAGTTTTCATGGATATATCCATGCCCCGAATGGATGGGATGGAAGCTGTGAAGCAAATAAAGCAGAATAAAAAATGGCAAGATATTCCTATAATAGCTGTCACTGCCCATGCCATGGCCGAGGACAGAAAAAGGTTTTTGGGCGCTGGCATGGATGGTTACGTATCAAAACCTATTAGACCGGATCAGTTATTCAAGGAAATGAACCGTGTCTTGTCGGAACGGATAGCTTACCAAGATAAATCCGTTGGTATTTCTATGTCAGAGCCAAAAGTCTCAAGTCATGTGGTTGATCACAAAAAAGACAAAACCCAAAAGGCAGAAATATCAACAGACGATCCGGTTGATTACAAGGCCCTTGTAGCCACTTGTCAGGGCATGGATGAGCTTGCATCAGAGCTTTTGAAGGCCCTTTTTGACGAATGTCCCAAGTGGATAGAAGATGCGGAAAGGGCCGTAGCCTCTTTGAATCCAAAGGAAATCCGAAAGATTTGCCATCTAATAAGGGGAAGTGCATCTACCATGCATGCCCATGAGCTTAACAGTGCTGCAGAGGCACTTGGTAAGGCCGCTAGAGAAGGGAAAGCAGAGATGTATACCATGCTTTTAGAGGCTTTAAAAGAGGCAGCCCTAAGGCTTCAAAACTGGATTAAGGTTAATATCTGCTTACCGAGTGCTATTAATAAACTCGAAGATGTTGCTCAAAAGGCGTCAAAACACAAAAATGTGACCTTACAGCAGGCATAAATGCCAACTTTAAAGATTACCTCTTTGTCAAAAAAGAATTTAAAACAAATTATGTTACCTTATTTGGTGTACCCGCCATTTTTCGTCTACCCACAACATTAACGGCTCTGTACCGGGAAGCTTTTGTTTTAAAAGGGATTTTGCCTTTCTAAGTTGCCTGATCTGTTGATCTTTATCCACCGGATTGCCTGCACAATCGTAATGGCCTACAATGGCGACTCCTTGGGATTTATGTCGTTCAAACGATATCCTGATCTTTTTTAAGATGGAAGCTATCGTTTCTTTATCAAGCTCTTGGGCAAGAATACGAATTGGCCCCGGTTCAGTTATGGAATCCACATAGCTGACATGAAACCTCTCCATAAGATACTTAATAACCGGCAACTGCACACGGCCATCCATGCAATTGATAACTGTGTAAAAAGACATGCGCCACCTCAATCAGTCTTTGTAAGCTTTGTCAAATAATTCATCCATTGGTCCATGCCCTGTCCCGTCTTTGCCGACAAGGCAATTGTCTTTATATCAGGATTAACAAGTTTTGCGCACTTTACGGCTTCATCAATAGAAAAATCAAAGTATTCCAACAGATCTATCTTGGTAATTATAAAAAGGTCAGAACCAAGGAAGGCCCTTGGATATTTGGCTGGTTTGTCAGAACCTTCAGGTACAGACACCATTACTACCCTTTTGTGCTCTCCAAGGTCAAAGGTCGCTGGGCATACGAGGTTACCCACATTTTCTATAAACAATATTTGAGGCCTTGAGTCAGCAAGTTGCGCCTCCAAAAGATGAATGCCCTTGTGAACAAGTTTGGCATCCAAATGGCACGCACCTCCTGTTGTGAGCTGGACAGCCGGTATACCTTTTGCCCGAATTCTCTCGGCATCTCGTTCTGTTTCTATGTCACCTTCTATGACAGCAAAATCAAGGGACTCTGCAAGCATCTCTGCAGTCTTTTCGAGAAGGGTCGTTTTTCCAGCCCCTGGACTGCTTATAAGATTTACGGCTACGGCTCCAAGGGCCTCTATATGGTGTCTGTTTTTCTCGGCAAGGGCATTGTTGGCCTCTAATAGGCTCCTATTGATCTCAACGAGTTTAATGTCATGATCGTGAACCGATTGGCATCCACAAGTATCACACATGATTTACTCCATTTCTATTTGTAATAAGAGGATATCGTCACTACCAAGGGGTAAAAGGCCCTCTTCCCCGCAATGCGGACAACAGGTCTTGGTAAGCATCCCCAAGGCTGAAGAAAACATCTCATCTGTATCTGTGTTTTTTTTGTTTGCTTCATTGGGCTCCTCTTCCCAAAGGCAGTTTGGACATCTGAATCCCGCAGGAGGAGTCTTAATTTCCAAGACAGCATCCTGAAGGAGCTTGTCCCCCTTTTTTAAAGCATCAAAGGCAAAGCAAAAGGAATCTACAACCACACCAGAAAACGGCCCAATCTCTACCAACACCCTCAAGACCTTTTGGGCATTGTTTTCCTTAGCCACCACCCTTACCTGGCTAAAAAGCCCCTGCACAAGAGACAGCTCATGCATCCCTCACATCAAACCCCTCTTCTCTAAGCCTTTTTACTATCCTTTTTGCAACCTCCGTCACCCTGGACCTCACCTCAGAAGAAAGCTCTAGACCCGGATCGATGTTCTTTGGAATTACAAGATAAAATTCTATACAAGATGGGATATTGCCCCTCAATTTGCATATTTCCAAGACCTCAAGCACGCCCACCTGATGAGGGCTCATGCTTGTCTGAATCTGTCTTCCAGTCATTCCTTTATAATCCAACTTTATAACAGTCCCTGGAGGATATCCATCTATGGCTGCAGCATCTACTAGAAAGGCCACATCTGTTTGTTCAAATACAGGAGCCATATAGATACCAGCAGTCCCGCAATCAACTAATTGCACATTAGACGGAAAGGAATATTTCTTTTCGAGAAATCTGATGACATGTATCCCAAAACCTTCATCTGTCATAAGCAGATTCCCGATCCCTATTACCGACGCCTTTGTTTGCCTGTCTGCCATCAGCAAATCCTTGGAAGTGGCTCTCCAGTGAGAACTGGCACTATCCTCAAGCCTCCAATGTTTGTTTGTAAGAGCACCTTAGGTTGATGTGCTGCCTTTTCTTCTATATGGCCTATTATGGTGGCATTTTTCCCAAATTTATGCCGTCTCATAACAGACAAGAGGCTGTCTGCATAATCCTTGTCTACAACTACGATACACTTTCCCTCATTTGCAAGATAGAGCGGATCAAGCCCAAGAAGTTCACAGACCCCCTGGACCTCGCCTCTAATTGGAATCTGCTCTTCTTGGATCTTTATATCCACACCAGAGGCCTGAGCAATCTCGTTTAACACTGTTGCGACACCTCCTCTTGTAGGATCCCGCAAAAGCCGTAATACACCTGAAGGAACACACTTCAGCATATCGTCCACCAAGGTATTAAGTGGAGCAGAATCGCTTAAAATTTGGCTTTCAAAAGGGAGCCCTGATCTAGCAAGGAGTATGGAAGCACCATGATCTCCAATATAACCGGAGACGATTACTACATCTCCTGGGCTCGCCCTATCTATTCCTATCTCACCAATTCCTTTTTCTATTATTCCGATGCCCGATGTGTTAATGAATATCTTGTCTGCCTGACCCTTTCCCACAACCTTTGTATCAGCAGTAACAATCGTAACCCCTGCTTCCTGTGCCGCCTGTGCCAAAGACTGAGCTATTTTTTCAAGCTCTGCCATTTCCAGGCCTTCCTCTAGGATAAGGCCAAGGCTTAGAAACAGGGGACATGCTCCCTGCATAGAAAGATCATTTACCGTACCGTGAATAGCCAGAGAACCTATGTCTCCACCAGGGAAAAAGACCGGATCAATAACAAAACTGTCTGTAGTAAAGGCCAGTTTACCAGGGGGCAACTCCAACACCGCACTATCTTCCATGGGAGAAAGAAAGGGGTTGGCAAGTCTTTTCATAAATACATCTTCTATCAAATTCTTTGTGGCAAGCCCGCCGCTTCCATGATCCAGGAGAATTTTATCTGTTTTCATGTCTTCCATACCTGTAATATGCCGAGCATGTTCCTTCGCTAGACACCATACACGGTCCTATTGGGGTAACAGGCGTACATTTTGTGGCAAAAAGTGGACAGTCTGGAGGATTTGCTCTGGCCCTTATTATGTCTCCACACAGACAACCCTTAGGCTCTGGTCTTGATAAGACACTAAATGGAAAACGTTTTCCAGCATCAAAATGGCCAAAAGCATCCTTTATGCCAAGGCCACTTTTTTCTATTTTGCCAAGTCCCCTCCATATTGCATCTTTTTCACAAAAAACCTGCATCATTACAGAAAGTGCGTTGGGATTTCCATTGTAGGGGACCGCCCTTTGATAGGCATTGACCACCTGCGGACTAGAGTCCTTAATCTGCAACAAGAGATGATATATCCCTAGCAATATATCAACAGGTTCAAAACCTGCTATCACACAAGGCATCTTATATTTTTTACAAAGCGGTTCGTATGCCACTGATCCAATTATGGAGCTTACATGGCCTGGACACAAAAGTCCGTCTATACCAAGATCCTCATCTTGAAAAAGGGCATCCAAGGCAGGAGGCATCAGTTTATGGCAGGAATAGACCGAGAAATTTTCAATATCCATGGCCTTTGCTTGCATTATAGTTGCTGCAACAGTGGGGGCTGTAGTCTCAAAACCTACCGCCAAAAACACCACCTGCTTCTGTGGCATCTTCTTTGCGAGGCCAAGGGCATCTGCTGGAGAGTATACAATTTCCACATTTGCCCCTTGGGCTCTGGCCTGGGCCAAAGTTCCGCTTGAGCCTGGCACCCGAATAAGATCCCCAAATGTTGCTATGACTACCTCTTTAACAGAAGCAAGTTTCATTATTCTGTCTAGATCATCTTGGCTTGTAACACATACAGGACATCCAGGTCCTGAGACCAGCTCTAATCCATCAGGCAAGAGAGAACGGATACCGTGACGGAAAATGGCCATGGTATGGGTTCCGCATACCTCCATAAGTTTTAGGGGCCTTGATACAAGCGCTTTTATGGCTTTAGCCAAGGTATCGACATGCTTTTTGTCTTGGAATGGTTTTGTTTTGTTAGACATTTTTTACCATGTCTTCAAAAAGCTCTAAACTTTTTTTGGCTTCTTGTTTGCTCAAGGTATGAATAGCAAAACCTGCATGAACAATCACGTAATCTCCTTTCTCAGGTGGACGGTCTACAATATCGAGCCGCACTTCGACCTTGGTCCCTTGAGCCTTGACCACAGCCCGATGCGGATCCAAGAAATCCCCCTCCTTGCCCTTTATTTCTAATACTTCCATAGGAACAGCTAGGCACATTCTTTCTTTCTCCTTTATAAACATCTACTAGCCATCGTACATCATATTAACCGCAACAAAGGCCTGTCCAAGACATAATCCTCCATCGTTGGCAGGCACCATCTCGTTAGTAAAATAATCAATGCCATTTTTTTTGAAAAAATCTGCAAACCCCTCGAGCAAGATCCTGTTCTGCATGCATCCTCCAGTAAAAATAACGTTATCAATGCCAAATTCTTGGCAACAAGAAATAGCCATTTTAGCAAAGCCTGCCACTATAAAGGAATGAAAAATCATTGAAAAATCCTGTCTCTGCCATGTTTCCGGGGCCTGTATTTCTTTTATAAGGACCTGCCAATCGAGTTCCAGTAAATTCCCCTTTTTCCTTATTAGCCTATCATTCTTTAAAAAAGACTCGAACCAATCTGTATTAGTAATTAATGATCCCCTAAGTGTTTTCTGGCAAAGTCCTTCTAGTTCCATGGCTGCTTGGGCCTCAAAGGTATTGTGCAAGCATTGGCCACAAAGCGCAGCTACAGCATCAAATAGTCTCCCGCAACTGGAACTCCAGGGGCTGTTTATTCCCTTCAATATCATTTGCCTTACAAAATCCAGCCTTTGTCCGTTCAATTGTCTCAATGTATCAGGAAGAGGATGGTCTGGACCAAATGCTTCACATAACAAAGAAAGAGCGCTCCTCCATGGGGCCTTGGCACAGGCATCTCCTCCTGGCAGCGGAAAGGGACGAAGCCTTGCAAGCCTCTTGAAACCCCTTGGAGTACAAAAAAGGACCTCACCACCCCAGACGGTCCCATCCGTACCAAAACCTGTGCCATCAAGACATATGGCAATCGATGGCCCTCTTAGATTATGTTCTGCCATTACCGAAGCAGCATGAGCAAAGTGATGCTGTACTTTCACAATAGGCAGACCAGATTCCATGCAAAATCTGCTACTTAGATAATCAGGATGTAAATCACAGGCACAGGCCCTGATTTCTATTTCTAATAGTTTTGACAGATGGGCTATATTCTTCTTGTAAAAATCATATGTAGGGCCAGTAACCAAATTGCCAATATGTTGGCTTAAATAAACAGATCCTGGCTTTGTAAGACAAAACGTGTTCTTAAGGTGTGCACCTGCCCCAAGAATGCCTTGGTATTCATGGGGGAATTCTATTGGAGATGGTGCATAACCACGGGATCTTCTAATAAAGATGTTTCCCATGGATGTGTCTTTAAGAACGGAATCGTCTACACCTGTAAAGATATCCCGATTATGAAGAAGGAAACCGTCTACAAAGTTACCGAGTCTATCAATTGCTTCTTGGTTGCTTGTGCAAAGAGGCTCATCCTTTGGATTCCCGCTGGTCATAACAAGTGCCTCTGGACAGCCAGGAGTCTGAAATAACAGATGATGAAGGGGCGTATATGGAAGCATAACACCGATATCCTGGATGTTAGGGGCAACGAGGCTTGATGAAAGATTATCAGCCGCCTTTGGAACCAATACAATAGGTGCCCTGAACGAATTAATGGCTCTTTCAGAGTCTTTGCTAAAGATACCAATCCTTTTGGCAACATCCATGTCACGTGCCATGATTGCAAGAGGTTTAAAGGGTCTGTTTTTTCTCTCGCGCAGACAGGCGATAGCCTTAACTGAAAAAGCACTACATGCCAAATGAAACCCGCCAAGACCCTTTATCGCAACAATCTTCTCTTCTTGGAGCAGACCTATTGCTATAGAAAGGGGGGCTTTGTCATGTCTATTACCGGAATTATCCACAAAAAACAGATGGGGACCACAGTCGGGGCAGGCATTCGGCTGGGCGTGAAATCTACGGTCCATTGGATTATGATATTCAGCCTGGCACATTTCGCACATAACAAAGGATTTCATAGACGTGGCTGGCCTATCATAAGGGAGGGCCTTTATTATAGTGTAACGGGGGCCACAGTTTGTACAATTAGTGAAGGCATAGCCAAATCTTCTGTCATGGGGATCATTTATCTCTTTAAGGCAGTCATCGCAGGTAGCGATGTCAGGAGGAATCTCAGTAGATACGGTTCCCGCCTTTTGGCTTTTTACTATCTGGAAATCGTTATGCTCTGTCTCTAGAGTAAGCTGGCTAACCTCAAGAGATTTAATGACCGAGAGAGGCGGACATTGAGTCTCTATGGCCTTAATGAAGCCTGTCAGGACTGATTCATCGGCCTCAGCCATTATTAACACGCCTCTTTCTGTATTGGAGACCTTCCCTTTGATACCAAGGCCTTTGGCAAGCCGATATACAAAAGGACGAAAGCCCACTCCCTGGACCGTGCCTCTTATCTTTATCTCTACACACTTTTTAGCCATGACTTACATGAGCCTGTTCCATTCTTCTGGTATATGTTCTTCAATGGCTTCCCTATCTACAGTCTTTTTCTGTATCACAAAACGGAGTGGACATTTTTCTTCTTCTATTTTTTGGTGAATAAGAGGCCATACCCTCTCTACTGCCCTAAAGACCGTAGGAAATATATTTTCAGCGCCTATTTTGGTATAGAGTGAGGAGTTTTCAATAACCTCCAATATCTGCTCCTTCATGCCGCTAAAATAGACTTGGTAACCAGCAGCTCTCAGTCTGTCTAAAAGAAGACTTAATGCCTCTTCGCCAGATGCGTCTATTATGTTTATACCGTTGCACTTGAAAATGATGGCCTTTAGCTCTGGCATCTGCCTCACGATTTTAAGCACTTCATCTTCGAGATAACCAATATTTGCAAAAAAGAACGGACCGTCGAATCTAATTATTGCCAAGTGCTTGCACATATCTAAATTGAATTTTTCTGCATTTCTGAAATGACCATCTTTCCAGAGAGACAATACAGCAATGGAAGGACGCATCAGTCTGTAGAAAAAAACACCAAGGCTAAGGACTACACCTGTCATTACTCCCTTGTCTAAGTGAGGGGCAAAGATAAGGGTGGTGATAAAAGTGATAATGCATATTATCCCATCTGAGGCAGATACCTTAAATATATGCCTTACTCCCCCTATATTTATCAGGCCTAGTACAGCCATCATTATTATGGCAGCAAGTACGCTTTGAGGTAGATAGTAAAGAAGTGGGGTGAGGAACAACATCACGATAACTACTACTAAGGATGCAAAAACGTTTGATAAGCCTGTTTTGGCACCTGTCTGGAAATTTACTGCAGAACGAGAAAACGAGCCTGAGACAGCATAGCTTTGGAAAAAGGAACCCGTGACGTTGGCAAGTCCTTGGCCGATCAGCTCTTGATTAGGATCAAGACGCTGACCTGACTTTGCAGCCATCACCTTTGCAATGGAAATTGCCTCCATAAAACCCACAAGGGATATAACAAATGCAGGGAAAAAAAGTTTCTTTATGGTCTCTAGATCCCAGTATGGTGGAGAAAAATGCGGCAATCCCCTTGGGACACTACCGAGTATGCTTCCTCCTCCTGATAATGCAACCCTGTCCATAGAGATTGGCTTGTTCCCTGCCCGTATTCTCCATACATGCCAATCTGTCTTAGCTCCATAAGGCACTTGATAGCGCTGATAATAACGAATTTGGCCGTCTGGTTCCTTAACTTCTACAAATTCGTATTCCATAAGCTTGGCCCTGAGATTGACAAGTTTCTGCTTGGCATCGGCAATAAATTCGTCTATCACGCCAGCCATCAGATGAAGAGTGAGGATCTCCTTTGGTTCTATTACTTTTCTCAGAAAGGATTGAGCTTGTTTGGATGCGTTAAGGTCCTGCGCTTGAATTAGATCCGATGGAGTCAATCTCCGGCCTGGATGACAACGAGCACATGGCTCACTCTTTTGCCCCTTTATCTTTTTAAGCTCAGGACGAAGAATGGAACGGGTCCGGTTAAAGGCATCAATGGTCGCAAGTTGAGAATTAAACCCCTTTATGATTCGAGGAAGCTCCTTGCACACTATTTGATCTACAGAAGCTATCCTGTCATGTCCATAGTCATACATCCAAGATATAAGTGTGGTTATCACAACGGCTATAAGCACATATGGCAGTCTAGGATTAAGCCATCTCAAGAATAACATTCCAGCAAGAGCCCCAGCTCCAAAGGCAATGGTAGGCCAATAGACATAATCGAGGGCTTGCTGAATGGTTCGCCAGACTGTTTCAAAGTGATGAGGTGCCTTTTCTACAGGAACACCCAAGAATTTTCCAAGCTGACTTGTAGCTATCACTATGGCTGCCGCATTGGTAAAACCAAGAAGGACCGGATGGGAAAGGAGATTGACTATCACCCCTAACCTGAAAAGCCCAAGGCCAAACTGCACTAAACCAACTGTCAAGGCAAGAAGAATAGCGTAATTTATATAACCTTGGGTTCCAGATACCGCCATAGGTTCCAATGTTGCCGCAGTCATCATTGAAACTACAGCGACAGGCCCAGTGGCAAGCTGTCGGCTTGAACCAAAAAGTGAAGCCACTATAGGAGGAAGAAAGGAGGCATAAAGGCCATAGTAAGGAGGCAGACCAGCAAGTTGTGCATAGGCCATAGACTGTGGAATAAGCACAAGAGCGACTGTAAGGCCACTGATCAAATCGGCTCGAAGATCCTCAAGACCGTAATCTTCAAACCATCTAAGAAAAGGTAAAAGCCGGGTTAACAAAACAGAAGCTCCTCCACTTTTTTATGGCCAAAAGTTGTAAAAGTTGTCTTGATCTTAACACAGTTTGAGACATCAGCATGAATCGTTAAAAATTTATTTATTGGGTGGCAAAAGCCGCTTTGCCACCCGGTTTATTGTTTACTATCTGGTCGTATCTTTGTGAAAAAATTTCCAGCCTGTAAAGACTGATGATATGAGGCCTTCTGGATCCTTTATATCGTTCCAGATAAGAATATAGAGGTGGATAAATGCAAATATAATATAATACCACATGAAAATAAAGTGAACAAAACGGGCCTGGGCCTGGCTACCAAATATGGCAATACCCCAGCCCTGCCAAAAGGCACTTTCCGGATAAAGTAACCAAAGTCCAGAAAGTATCTGAAAAAATCCAACAACTATAGTGAATATATAAATAGAGCCTGCAAGGGCATTATGTCCAATGCGGGGCTCATGCCTGTCTGTAAAATAAAGATAATAGGCAATGGTGGAAAACAAGTTTTTAATATTTGAAGAGTTAATAGGCGCACAGTCCCATAGCTTTTCCTGGCGATTCCCCAAGAACCATAAATACAATCTGATAAATATCACGCCTATAAAGACGAATCCTGCAACAAAGTGAATGTAGCGCATCTCCGCCATAGGAAAGGAATAACTGCCCTCAATCACGCTGTTTGACCACGGGAAATGGATATAGAATCCTGTTACAACCAAGAAAACTATGGAGATGGCAAAAGCCCAATGAAACAGTCTAAATAACACTCCCCATGCCAATTTTTTTTCATACATGGCTTCCTCCTGTTTACAACACCTTTACCTTGGAAAAGCGAGTCCCCTCTGGATCAAAGAGATGCACGGCACACGCTATACAGGGGTCAAAAGAATGCACGGTCCTCAAAACCTCTAGAGGCTTTTCAGGCTCAGCAATAGGATTCCCTACCAAAGATGCCTCGTAAGGGCCAACTTTACCCTTGTCATCCCGAGGACTAGCGTTCCATGTTGAAGGAACCACGCATTGATAATTTTTTATTTTCCCATTTTTTATAACTATCCAATGAGAAAGGGCTCCGCGTGGTGCCTCATGGAAGCCAAAACCCATTTGTTCACCAGCCGGGAAAGAAGGTGGATTAAAAATCTTTAGATCTCCCCTGCCTATGTTATCCACAAGAAGCTCCCAATGTTTCAATGCCAAATCTGACAGTATGGCAGCACGTATGGCGCGTCCAATATGACGGCCCGGCGTAGAATGCAACGCTTCTATTCCCACCCTTGTCCCAGCGATGGAACTAATTTTAGATAGGGATTGATCAACATATTTTCTCGTAAGCTTATGTCCGAGGGCATAGCCTACAAGGACCTGTGCAAGAGGACCAACTTGCATGGGCATTTCCTGAAATCTTGGAGCCTTTACCCATGAATATTTACCGTTTGGTTGGAAGTCTGTATAGTTCGGTATCGTGTCTTCTTCAAAGGGAGATTTGCTCCAGTTACCATCATACCAAGAACGGGCTATACACTCCTTGATGTTGTCACGAAAATAAGGATCGTCAAAATTCTTAAATGCCTTTACCGTAGACAGATCCCCTCCAAAGATGGTGCCTCCAGGAATGTCAAATTTGGTGCCCTTGGTGTCTAAGGGCATGTCTGGAACCGCCAGATAATTTTTTACACCCGCTCCATATCGGAGCCAATCTTTATAAAGGGCCCCTATGGCCAATACGTCTATCAAGTAAACATTTTGGACAAAGTCTCTGACTTCGGAAACCAACTGTTTTATCCAGTAGAGGCGCTCCATATTAAGGGTTGCCTCGTTATCTGGATTTATGGCAGTAGCGACACCACCTACCGAAAGATTCTGAATGTGGGGATTCTTCCCCCCTAAAATGGCAATAGCCGAGTCGGCCTTTCTTTGATAATCAAGGGCTTCAAGATAATGCGATACCGCCATGAGGTTGACCTCTGGAGGAAGCTTCATGGCTGGATGCCCCCAGTATGCATTGGCAAAGGGTCCCAGCTGTCCGCTTTCAACCAGGGCCTTAACCTTTTCCTTAACAGCCTTAAATCGTTTTATGCTATTGCCAGGCCAGTCAGAAAGGCTTTGAGCTAGTTGAGCAGTCTTTCTAGGATCTGCATTCAAAGCAGAAACCACATCCACCCAGTCTAAGGCAGAAAGGACATAAAAATGTACTATATGATCATGGAGGGCATGGATAGCAAGAATCAGATTTCTGATATATTGGGCATTGAGAGGGATTTCCATATCAAGAGCATTCTCTACCGCCCTTACAGAGGCAATTGCATGAACAGTTGTGCAGACTCCACAGATTCTTTGTGTAAAAAGCCAGGCATCCCTTGGATCTCGTCCCCTTAGTATGACCTCGATTCCACGCCACATCTGGCCAGACGACCAGGCCTTGATTATCTGGTTACCTTCTATTTCCGCATCTATTCTCAGATGTCCTTCTATTCTAGTGATTGGATCAATGGTGATTTTTTGAGCCATTTTTTCCGCCCCTCCCTTCTATTTGCTCTTGTCTTGACCGCTTTTTAGCAAGTGTTTACCCATACCTACTGCAGCATGGACACCAGCTGCTATTACACTGATACCCAAAATCTTTTCACCTATGGTTTCTGCATCAGTGACAATACCGCTACCTGGTATCCTTACGCCTGGAAGGTGTTTGTAAAATGGCGAACAGGTATCCCAAAAATTTGGCTCGGTACAACCTATACATCCATGACCTACTGCAACTGGCCAAGTGGATACGTCATTGAATCTGACGGCTGGACAATTTGCAAAGGTAACAGGCCCCTTACAGCCAACCTTATAGAGGCAATATCCTTTTTTGTGGTTTTCATCGCCAAATTGTTCCACAAAGCGGCCTTCATCAAAATGGGCTCTTCTTTCACATTGATCATGATTCCTTCTTCCATAGGCAAAAAGTGGCCTTCCAAGGCCATCAACCTCGGGAAGACGCTTGAATGTGAGAAGATGTAAAACCGTGCCCAAAAATGCAATGGGATTTGGAGGACATCCTGGTATATTTATGACCTTTTTCCCCAAGACATCACCCACCCCTTTGGCTCCGGTAGGATTTGGGCTGGCAGCCTGAACGCCTCCAAAAGAGGCACAGGTACCTATTGCTATAACGGCTGCGGCCTTGGGAGCAACTTTTTTTATCGTCTCAAGGGCTGTGCGGCCTCCAACCTTACAATAAATCCCATTGTCCTTGGTGGGGATTGCACCTTCTGCCACACAGATAAACTTGCCACTGTACTTTTCAATAGTTCCCTCGAGTATTTCCTCTGCCTGGTTTCCAGCAGCTGCCATAATGGTTTCGTGATAGTCCAACGATATGATGTCCAATATCAAGGAACCTATATCCGGATGTGACGAACGCAAAAGGGCCTCTGTACATCCGGTACACTCCTGAAAGTGAAGCCAGACTACTGGTGGCCTCTTAGGTGAAGTAGCGGCTTCTACCAGTTTAGGAACTATATCATCAGACAATCCAAGAGCTGCTGCGGCTATTGCGCATCCCTTTAGAAACGACCTTCTACTGACTCCTGTCCTAAGCTCTTTCTCATGCACTTTTCTCGACATTATCTGCCTCCTCTTACTTAAAAAGCTTATCCAGTGAAAAGGGTATGGTTACGACGGCATCTACGTAATGGCGGTCTGAAAACAGGCCGTGTTCTTCCGGCGTGAGGTTAAATTCATAGGCGTAACCAAGGGTTAGCCAACTGGTTATTGGGAAACGGGCACCAATTGCCATGGTGGCAAAGTTCCTGTGTTCACTGCTATTTTTCCCACCCAAGTTGATTATGTCGCAGCCGTTAAAGGTGGCAATAGAAGCTACGAGATCATCCTCCTGAGAGGTGCCAAGCATTTGGGAGACAGCATTGCCGAGACCCTCTTCTTTTACTGCCTGTCTTACATAACCTTCCCGGTTCCCGGCCTTTATGGTGTAAAAATGATTTATTTCAATAAGTGGATGAAACCAGGGAACGACCTCGTAGCTCGCATGCCATGAATCAAAAAACAAATAATCTTCTTCTGGTGAATCCATAGGGATAACAAATCCAAGGGCGCCGGCAAGCTCTATCTTGTCGATTCCCTTTAAAAAGAGAAGCGAAGGGGCAAGATTTCCATTTCCATTACCCTGAAAAACCTGATCGCTTCCGTTAGCAAATTCATAAATCAGTCTACCTGTAAGAACAGTTTGAGTTTTTGGGGAATAGTAAAAAGAATACTGAAGCCCTGCGGCCAGATCCACCCAGCCGTCTCTGTCGCTAAGAATGTTATCTGGCCGAAGCTCTACATAGCCGCTTTTAACCGCCAGAATAGACCATCTTTCGTTTATAGATACTCCTGCCTGGATGGCAAAGCCCTTGACATGACCATCAAGAGGAAGATCCTTAACCCCCAAGGCCTTATCCACTACAGTATCTATCCTTGATGGCAAATGTTGATAATAGAATACAGATCTTACAAAGGTGTTATTCAGGGCCCCTCCTACTGTATAGACGGGATTGCTCATGGGCATAATAAAATGATCAAAGTCTCCTGCCCGTGACAATCCGCAAACCAAGAAGACCCATCCCAAAACTAGTGTCATAATAATGTTACACTTTTTCATTCAAAAATACCTCCTCTCTGTATTTTGTTTTTGATTCTCATGATTCCCTTTTCACAAGAATCTTCTGCTATCTATTCAAAATTTTTTAATTTTTTTACTTTTACAGCTTGACTTTCCTCCCATTTTAATTGCATACTAAATTAATATTTTTGAAAAACTTTTGGTGCTTGAAGTGCAATAAGTGTTCCAATAATGTGACGGTTGGAACATGCCGCTCAATAACGGGTAGTTGAGGGTTGCATGGTACGTCTGATAGGACGAAGCAAACAGATAAAAGAAGTCACAACCCTTGTAGAAAAGGTGGCGCCACTGGATGTCCAGGTCCTAATTACTGGAGAAACTGGAACAGGTAAGGATCTTGTGGCGAAAATGATTCACTATAAAAGCAAAAGAAAGGGGGGGCCTTTTGTCCCGGTGAACTGTGGAGCAATCCCAGATTCTCTTCTTGAATCCGCGCTCTTTGGTCATGAAAAAGGTGCATTTACAGGAGCAACGGGCAGAACAAAGGGCTTTTTTGAAGAGGCCTTTGGAGGAACCCTTTTTCTTGACGAAATTTCCGAAGGCTCTCTTGCTCTCCAGACAGCCCTATTGCGTGTCTTGCAAGAAGAAATATTTTTCAAAATAGGCTCTACACGCCAACAGAAGGCAGATTGCAGAATCGTTGCGGCAACTAACAAGGATCTCAAGGAACAAGTTAATAAAGGGGTCTTCAGGGAGGATCTCTATTTTAGGCTAAATATATTTGAAATAAAAATGCCTCCTTTGAGAGACAGGGGAAATGATGTCTTTGATTTATCAGAATATTTTTTAAAAAAGGTGTCTCGTAAGTATCAGAAAGACATTTCTGGAATTTCAGAAGAGGTCAAAAACATTTTTGCTGCTTATCATTGGCCAGGCAATGTGAGAGAACTATTTCATGTTCTAGAACATGCTGTAATTGTAGAAAGTTCATCAATTTTGAGTCCCTTTTCCCTTCCCCAATACCTTCAAGACAAGATGGAATCGGCCTTTGCAATTGAAAAAACAGGCTCTTTCAAAGAGACAGATGATGATTCTTCTGAAGAAGTAATTTATCATCTTCCTATCAGCGAGGCAAAACGTTTATTTGAACGCAAGTATCTAGAAAGGCTTCTCCATAAGACAAAAGGAAATATCTCTGTGGCAGCCACTATTGCGGGAATAAGGAGGCAAAACTTATACAGGAAATTGGAACAGTTGAATATTGACCCAGCAAGGTTCAGAAAGAGGACCAAAAAAAGATGAACAGTATCGGGCCTAGAAAAAAAGAACAGATAGCTTCTATCCTAGTAGTCGGGGCAGGTATCTCTGGTATCCAATGCGCCCTGGACCTTTCGCAGATGGGTTTTTATGTCTATCTACTTGAAAGGGGAGATGTGGTCGGAGGATTGTTATTGGAGCTTGGAAGGACCTTTCCAACTGGCGACTGCCCCACGTGAATCATATCCCCTATGCTGGCCCAGTTGGGTCTGACACCCAATATAGAAATAGTGACTAGGGCCCAGATTACAGATTGCAAACTTGAAGAAGGAAAGTATCGGATAAGGATACGACAAAGACCACGCTATGTAGATCCTGCAAAATGTGTTGCATGTGGAATGTGTGAGGAAAAGTGTCCCGTTTTCGAGACACAAGTGTCATATTTTCGTGACAAAAAGCGCGCGGCTATCTATCTGCCTTCCATGAACGCTGTACCTCGAGGTTATGTAATAAGGGAAGAGGCCTGTCTTTTTTTTAAAGACGGCTCATGCAGAGAATGTGAAAAAATATGTCCAAAAAAGGCCATAAATTTAAGACAAAACACCAAAGAGATGGAGCTTGACTGCCAGGGGGTCATCTTGGCACCTGGAGCATCAACCTTTGATCCACATGCTCTAGGAAGGTATGGTTATGGCCAATTTGAGGATGTGGTAACAAATATGGAATTTGAGGGTCTCCTTAATCCAGGAGGACCTACCTTTGGCAAAATAAAGAGGCCTTCAGATGGCAAGTCCCCACAAGCCATTGCATGGATTCAATGTGTTGGCTCCAGACAAATAAATCCTGTGAACCGTCCTTACTGTTCAAGTATCTGTTGCTCTGTTGCCATCAAACAGGCAGTTACTGCGAGGCAACTCTTAAACCCTGCGCCAAAAACAGACATATACTTTATTGATGTCAGAACCCACCAAAAGGGAGCAGAGAGATATTTTAGAAATGCAAGGAATAGAGGTGTAAACTTCATTAATACCAGGCCTTATGGAGTGATTTTTCAAGATGGCCGTTTGGCAATAGAGGCCTATTTACCTTCAAAAGGTAAAATAAGGCGTCTATACGATATGATAGTACTCTCCACAGGTTTTCTCATTAAGGAGAATCTGAAACAGTTGGCGTGGAAATTTGGCTTAGAAACAGACGAGTTTGGTTTTAACTTCTCGCAAAGGCCAGAGGTAGAAGCAACTGCAAAAAGGCGTATATTCGTCTGCGGAATCTTTAACGGCCCAAAATCTATATCAGGAGCAGTAACGGAGGGTTCTGCTGCTGCAGCATTGTTAAGACGGAGTTTTGGAGAAAAGGACCTGGTGTGCAGCAAACAACCTGCGCCTAAGCCTGCAAAGGGGTTGAAAAATCTTATTCATCAACCACCGAAAATAGGAATCTTTGTATGTTGTTGCGGCACCAATATAAGCAGCATAATAGATACAAAGAGATTGGCCAGGTCTTTTGTTCACCAAAACACGGATATAGTCATAAGTAAAACATTGCAGTTTTCTTGCGCCCCTGACGGCGCCAATCAAATCGAAAAGACCATAAAAGACATGGAACTAAACAGGGTCATAATAGCCGCGTGCAGTCCAAGATCTCATGAGTCTGTGTTCAGGCAGGCCCTGAAAAAAGCAGGCATTGATCCATCAATGCTTGTGATAGCAAATATCAGGGAACAGGTAGCCTGGGTCCACCAGAAGGAGCCTGATATGGCCTATCAGAGGGCCAAGGACCAGATCGCCATGGCAGTTGAAAAGGCAAGGGCGCTTATTCCCTACAAGGCAAGGGAGTATCCAGTCAAGAAAGAGGCGCTTGTGCTGGGAGGGGGAATAAGCGGTATGACTGCTGCTGCCTTGTTGGCAGAGTCTGGAATAAAGGTAAACTTGATAGAGCGTAACAATCACCTAGGGGGAAACGGCCTTGCCATTTTAAAAACTTGGAGGGGGTTAAAGGTCCGCGACCTTCTGCATAGCCTTGAGAAGAGATTGAAAAACAACCCTTTGGTTTCTATTTACCTTAATGCTACCGTTGAGGATATCCACGGTTCAACAGGCAATTTTACTTCTTATATACGATCTAGCAGAACGACATCTGTTGATACTGTTGAACATGGAGTCGTTGTACTGGCGACAGGAGCCCGAGAGGCTAGGCCTTCCGGATTTCATTATGGTGAGCATCCGAAGGTGCTTACGCATCAGGATCTTGACAAAATTCTTATGGATTCGGGCATAGATGGCTTTAAGCAAGCAAAAAACATCGTATTTATTCAATGTGTTGAATCATGTGACAGCAAAAGGCCTTACTGCAGCAGAGTGTGCTGCACACATTCTGTTACAAGAGCAGTATATCTTAAAGAACTCCTTCCACACCTTGAAATCTATATCTTATACAAACATATGCGAACCTACGGCCAACGAGATGAATATTTTAGACAGGCACGCAAGATGGGAATAAAGGTCCTAAGATATCAAGACGATGCCCCTCCTAGACTTGATATAGTAACAGGCATTGACAAGAACCTAATGCCTGAAAAAAGACTCCGGCTCAATTTTTTCAACAGCCTATTAAATACTAAAGTGGTGTTAAAGCCAGATTATCTAGTCCTCGCATCTGCTATTGAACCAGAACACAAAAACAATCAGAGGCTTTCTTCCTTATTTAAATTGCCTCTTGGCCAAGATGGCTTTTTTCAGGAAATGCATATAAAACTCCGACCCTGCGAGCTTAAACGCGACGGCTTCTTTGTAGCAGGACTTGCCCATTATCCAAAGGAGGTAGAAGAATCAATCAGTCAGGCAGCAGCAGCAGCAGCAAAAGCCATTGTTTTTCTATCCAAAGACAAAGTCATCCTTGACAGGAAAGTGGCCAGGATAATTTGGAACCAGTGTGATGGTTGTGCGCTTTGCATCGATACTTGCAGGGAAAAGGCCATTTCCCTTTGCGAATTTATTTTTCAAGGAGAGGTGAAACAAATGGCAGAAATAGATGACTCGTTATGCAACGGTTGCGGTTCCTGTGTAGGAGTATGCCCAAAGTATGCTGTAGAAATACCAGGATATACACCCCAAGATATTATGGCTCAGATAAACGTCCTTCTGGAGTCTAAACATGAAGAAAAATGATTTCGTCCCTAAAATACTTTGTTTTTTATGCCAATGGTGTGGATACAGCGCGGCAGACCTAGCAGGTACAGTTAGAATTCAATATCCATCGTCCATTCGTGGTATTGAGGTCAGCTGTTCGGGAATGGTACATCCGAACTGGATAGTCGATTCCCTTCGTGGAGGTCTGGATGGTGTAATGATCTTTGGCTGTCATCTAGGACAATGTCACTATGGCACTGGAAACGAAACAGCCCTTGCAAGGTCTGAGCTTGTAAGGGAAACACTTTGTGCTTTGGGTATCGAAGAGGAACGTTTTGCAATAGAATGGGTCTCTGCCTCAGAAGCAGAAAAGTTTGCACAAAAAGTTACAAACATGACAGAAAAAATAAGACGCCTTGGCCCTAACACCTCTTCTGTTTCTCATATTGGTGCCCATAAAAAACCGATTTATCAACATGGAGAAAAAGGATTCGTTTATAATATAGATGGTAAAAATTACTATTGGGATGGAGAGGTTTATAGAGATAACCTCTCTGCTCAAAAGGCAATTTCCAAATATCTTGATCTGAATTTTGAAGCAAAACTGGTCCCCTTGAAAGATAAAATTTTCATTTATACCAGAAAGGAGATTCACAAGCTCAAAAGATCATGAGAAGGAATCTAGAGATAGGAGGAAAAGGGCTGCTCACAAGGCTTGTTGATCAAAAACTTGGTAACCGGTCTATACATACATGCCTTGGTTGCAGCTCTTGCAGTGACGTGTGTCCTGTTTCAGGGGAGGCGGAAACAGATCCCTGCATGTTGCTGCAACTTATTCAAAGCGGGTGCGAAGAGGAGGCATTAAATAATTCGTGGATGTGGTATTGTTCTCACTGTGCAAGTTGTTCTAACGTATGTCCTATGGCTATTGATATCCCTTCGATTGTGCATCTATTAAAGTCTTTTTCATCCACTGATATGTTGCCTGTTCCTATCCAGCAGGAGATCAAGAAGTGGATCTCCGCAGGCAACCTTTGTCCTATGTATCCGCGCCAATATCTTGATCTTGTTGCAAGGTCTCAAAATATCGTAAAAATGCGTACAGGCCTTGATATAGAAATACCCATTGATCAGACGGGTGCCCGTTTTTTACTTCTTATAGATCCTATGATATTGCAGAAAAGACCTGGCGTATTAGCAGATTATGCCATCGTGTTTCACCTAGCGGGAGAAAGTTGGAGCTTGTCCAGCAATCCCTTTGCTACTGCTGATCTTTCTCTGGTGACAGGAAGGGATGAACTGGGTGAACTTTGGATAAATCGGCTCAACGGGCTTATCAGCACCTTAGATGTGCAGAAAGTACTCATAGATGACTGTCAAAATAGACTTTCCCCTTTTGGTCCCAAAGGCACTCCTAAACAGGAGCCAGAATATGCTGCAGTTACCACCATGCCCTTTTTGGTCTTTGATTATCTGCAGACAGGGAGACTAAAACTTAAAAAAAGGTTCCGGACAATCGCCACATTTCAGGAGCCCTGTTCGTGCCCAAATAATGAATTTAGAACCGTGGCCAGATCCATTCTTGAAAGGCTTTGTGTTAAGGTTGAGGAGATGGTCACCCCTGTAGAAAACTCTGTATGTTGTGGAGGCGGCCTCTTGAGGGCAGGACTTGAAAAACAAATAAAGGCCTTCGATAATATTAAGGCGTTACAGATGGAAAGGGTGAAAGCAGACGCTGTGGTTACATTCTGTATCACATGCTTCCTCCAATTTTTTAGGCTTAAGAGATTGGGGCTCATAAAACAATCTGTGTTCTTTTTCCCCGAGATCCTTTCCTTAGCCCTTCTTTAAAGAGAGTTACCTACTCCCGCTGCATTGCAAAAGCAGGGCAACATAGTTAGATTCACAATATAGCTTGATTTTTAAGGACAGATTAAAATGTTTGAAAAGCTTCTTTGGGCAGACGACCTCAGATCGGATATATCCAACATCACAAGATACATGCCTGGGAAAAAGCTAGGCGTCAAGGAAATTATACTTTGTCACGCCATAGATCTCCCCAAAGACATGCCTGTCGATCATGTTTTTTTTAGCAAGATGCGGATCGAGCTTGAAAAAAGGGCCGACCTAATTGCTTCTCACCGTATAAGCCCTGTGATCGAGCTTGTAAAAGGTGAGCCAGGCAGGGCCATTTTAGAGCTTGCAGAAAAACATAACGTCTCTATGATAGTTATGGGTTCTCATCATCGAGGAGGTCTTAGAGGCTCGCTAATAGGAAGTGTCAGTTATTCTATTCTTCACGAGACTGTAAGGCCCACCTTTGTTATGCGTACGAGCCCTTTTGACAAAATAAAAAATTTGTCAGACATATATGGTAAACATATCCTCTATCCAACGGATTTCTCTGAAACGGCAGAGGCAGCATTCCTGCTTCTTGAGCAAATTGCGACCCTTTATCATGCAAAAGTTACCCTATTCCACGTCCACGATAAGGCAAGGATAGATCCCTATCTCAGACACATGCTTCCGGAATTCGATAGGGAGGATAAAGGCCGCCTTCAAGGGCTGAAAGATCATCTTGAATCCAACGGAGCAGGTCCTTGTAATTATCAAGTTTCCTATGGAGTGCCAGCTCAAAGGATACTCCAACTTGTAAATAGTGGCGAATACAGTCTGGTAATAATGGGCTGCCAAGGAAGGGGGTTCATTCCAGAGATCTATCTGGGCAGCACTGCTAATGCCATAGCCAGATGTGGTGAGATCCCTGTAATATTTGTGCCCAATAAGAGAGCAGGTGTAGGATGGTAAAGCCTTAGTCTCAAGCATGGTCAATCAACAGATAGCTCAAAAATTTTATAAAACAGCCGATCTTCTTGAAATCCTTGGTGAAAATCCCTTTAGGGTGCGTGCCTACAGAAACGCTGCACGGACCATAGAATCCCTTGGCAGGGACCTGGCTGAAATGGTTGCCCAAGGAGAGGACTTAACCAAACTTCCTGGCATAGGAAAAGATCTGGCACAAAAGATAAAAGAGATTATAGAGACTGGTTCCTTTGATAAGCTCAGGGAGCTTGAAAAAAAGTTGCCTCCAGGTCTTATCGAGTTGTTAAAAGTGGAAGGCCTTGGTCCCAAACGAATAAAAATTCTTTATGAAAACCTTGGCATAACTACTCTTGAAGAGTTGAGGGATGCAGCTGCACAAGAAAAAATAAGTGCTCTTCCAGGATTTGGCAAAAAGCTTGAGCAGACCATTCTGAAGGGTGTGGTACTTGCCAAAAAGGAAGGAAGACGTTTCAAATGGGCCTACGCAGAGTCATTTGCTATAGAGTTAGTACGTTTTTTGAAAAAGGCCAAAGGGCTTAATAAAATAGAAGTGGCAGGGAGCTTCAGAAGAAAAAAGGAAACCGTTGGTGACCTCGATATACTTGTTACTGCACCACGTCCCGAAAAGATAATAGACCGGTTTGTGACCTTTCCCGACATAAAAACGATTATTTCCAAAGGCCAGACAAGATCTACAGTTATACTGTCCTCAGATATACAAGTAGATCTTAGAGCGGTGGAAGAAGAAAGCTATGGCTCTGCCCTCCATTATTTCACAGGTTCCAAGGCCCATAATATTGCTATCAGGGCATTGGCGCTAAAGGCAGGGCTTAAGATAAACGAGTATGGTGTTTTCAAAGGTGATGACAGAATAGCTGGCAGGGATGAAAATGATATATTTAATGCTGTAGGACTCCCTTATATAGAACCCGAGTTGAGAGAAAACAGAGGAGAAATCGAGGCTGCCATGGAGGGAAGACTGCCAAGCCTCATTACCATCGACGACATAAAGGGAGACCTGCATTGTCACACTACTTGGAGTGATGGACAGTACTCTATAGAGGAAATGGCATTGGCCGCAAAGGATCTTGGCTATTCGTATATAGCCATAACCGATCATTCCAGACGTCTGGCTATGATCAAGGGGCTTGATGAAAAAAGGCTTGCAGAACAAAAAAAAGAGATAGATAAGGTAAGAGCAAAGATTAATGACATCCACATTCTTCACGGCATTGAAGTGGATATCCTGGAAGACGGGAGTCTTGACCTTTCCAATGACGCCTTGGGCATGCTAGACATTGTAATCGCTGCAATTCATAGCAAGTTTAAGCTTTCTAAAGAGAAACAGACTATAAGGCTACTTAGAGCAATGGACAATCCAAATGTCAATATAATAGCCCATCCGACAGGACGTCTGATAGGTGAACGGGAAGGCTATGATCTTGATATTGAACGGATAATGGAACATGCAAAAGCGCGAGGATGCGTTCTAGAGTTAAATGCCCAGCCCTCAAGGCTTGATCTCAACGATGTTCATCTGAAACTTGCGAAGGAAATGGGAGTCAAGATATCCATCGCTACCGATTCACACAACAGAGACAACCTCCTCTTCATGAGATTTGGAATTAATCAGGCAAGGAGGGGCTGGATAGAAAGACATGATGTAATTAATTGCTTGCCCTTTCGTGATCTCATGACCTTCCTAAAGAGTTAGAGTTTTTCTTAAGAGATTTGAATAGACAAAGAAGAAAGACCGGCAGGTTTTCTTCACCTGCCGGTCTTTCACTGAAAAAAGGATGCAATACGTTAAACCGCTTTTGCCAACTTTCTTATAGCCGCTTTCAAAATCCCCCTTCTTACAGGGGCCATAACGTTTTCCCACCTTCTTTCATGGGGGGTGCAAATTTTTTGCAGGAGCAAAACATCCCTGTCCTTCCCCACATAATAGACATTGGGACCAATGCTTACCTCCTTTGACTGGAGTCTCACAGCCTTGCCTGAGCTAACAATCTTGTATACCTGTGAATTTTTATCCGAAAGATCGCCAAAGATCCTGGCTCCTGAAATACAGGTTCTAACACAAGCAGGCTCTAGATTATGGGCAAGCCGTTCCACACAAAAGGTACACTTGTCTGCCTTTGGATCATCAAGCTCCTCATTAAGGTAACGGGCACCATAAGGACAGGCCTCAACGCAACTGCCACAACCAATGCAACGTTCTTTGTCTATAAGCACCGCCCCTGTAAATGGATCTTTGTAAGTGGCCCGAACAGATACCTTTTTAGTCTTGCCGTCCTTGGACGTGAAAACTTTTTCCTCTGGATCAACAGGGCAGACAGAAGTACATTTTGGATCATCACAGTGATTGCAAAGGCCTGGATAGAACGTAAAGGCTAAACCCTTGGGAGTGGTTTCTGGCCCCAGTCTCTTCACCCAATTTCTCCTATACGGGACAGGAACAGACCATTCGGCCCTACATGCTATGGCACAGGCATGGCAGCCTACGCACCTGTTCAGATCTATAACCATGGCAAGCTGACTCATTATTTGCCTCCTGTTCTATTCTTTTTAGGGATGAATCTTGGAATATCCTTTGGTGGTGGACAAAGTTCAGGCAGATTTATAACCTTGCCAGCCCTTACAATACGAATGAAATTTGTCCTGTGACTAGATGCCCCCATGAATGGATCATCCTCATATTCTGTCACCATAAATTGATCACTTGCTCCCTGCTTATATGCCTTAGACAGTTGTTTAGACCGGCTCCCAAAGCCATGAATCATGTAGGCTGTATCTGGCCGAATTCCAGGGGTAACCTTTACCTTTATCGGCCAGGACCTGTATCCGTCTTGGTTTTCTAAAATAACTTCCTCGCCATCTTTAATCCCTGTAAGCTCTGCTACCTTCTCGTTTAGCCACAGATGGTTTTCAGGCACTTCATTATGTAACCACTTATTGTTCATTGTACGGCTAAAAGTATGAACTGGACTTCTACCATAAACCAAGCGTACATAGCCCTTTGGAGGCGCCGGGGTAGGAATGAATTTGGGGATGGGGTCTAGATCTTCATCTGCAAAGTCCTCAACAGCCAACTGAACCTTACCATCTTCGGTTGCCACTTTAAATTCCTTTGAACTCCTATAGGGGTTGGCTTTATATGAGATAATGCCACCCTTTTTATTAAGTTCCTTTAGGCTGAGGCCGGCTCCTTTTAATTCTTCTTCGATAAATTCCACCTCATTGTTGTAGTTAAAACATTCAAGCCCTATCCGTTTGGCCAGCTCTCTCGCTATCCAGAAAGACGACCTGACCTCAAACATTGGTGCAACCACTGGCTGGCGTACGGTGAGATATGGAGTCATAAGGTCAAAGGTATATACAGCATCATAGCGCTCAAGATATGTTGCGCCAGGCAATACAATATCTGACCATATGGCAGTCTCTGTAGGAAGAATCTCTTCACAAAATACAAAATCCAATTTTTTAATGGCCTTCATGGTGTGATAAGGGTTTGAGATGGTCTGAATAATGTTGACCCCATTAATACCCCACAGTTTTACAGGATAAGGTTTTCCTGTAATGGTTGCCTCTATGATCTTGCTGGTGGGAGAACCAAAGGTGGAGGCAAAGGGGTAATAATCTTCAGAGATGGATTTGGCCGGTGTGTCTGGTTCCTCTTCTGCACAACCAAAGTCTGGATGGCCTTTCTTTATCGGAGTGGGGAAATAGAGCCCTCCTTTTACTCCTACAGCACCGAAAAGGGCAGCCATTATAGCAAGCGCTTGATGTCTCCCTGTATCTCCCCTGCCATACCAAGTCGAGTGCCTTCCAGGATGGATGGATACATGAGGGCTGTTATCTGCAATAAGCAAAATTGCCCTTTTCATATCTTTTACCGGCAGATCACAGATAGGAGAAGCCCACTGAAGGGTGTATCCCTTGACTGCCTTTTTTAATTCATCAAAACCTGTACAATGTTTTTCCACAAACTCTTTATTGTACAGGCCTTCAGTTATGATAAAATTCATCCAGGCAAGAAGAAGGGCCGTGTCTGTTCCCGGCCTGATAGGAAGATAAACATCTGCCTTAGCAGCAGCCGCAGAATAACGCGGGTCCACCACAACAAGCTTGGCCCCGTTCTGTAACCCTTCGATGAACTCCTTTACATGGGATACATGCACATTCTCTCCAATATGGGTGCCAATAAAAAGCATTGCCTTGGCATTTTTCATGTCCACATACTGTCTAGTGCCGGAAGTCACATATCCATAGGTCTTAAGGTATGCCAAGGCTGCAGGGCCTACACATTGGAAAAAGGCCGGTTCGTTTGTGTAGTTTTCAGTTCCCAACGTCTTGAATATATCTCGCATAAATTCTGCCGAAGCACCATGATCAAAAAAGGCCAAGGCATGCGGACCATATTTCTTCTTTATCTCTTTGAGATTATGAGCCACTTCGTCCAGTGCCTCATCCCAAGAGATCCTGGCCCATTTTCCCTCTCCCCTTGCTCCAGTTCTCTTAAGCGGATACTTAATTCTGTCTGGATCATAAAGCAACTGGATACCAGAGTTGCCGCGGGCGCAGATCCTTGTACCGTTTGCCGGACTATTTGGGTTACCTTCAATCTTTACCAGCCTTCCGTTTTTCACCTTGCCTACAATTGGACAGCGCCAGAAGCACATTTCACAAACACTTGTAATCTCTTTTGCGCCAAGGCTGCCTGGAAGCTTTGGAGTTGCTAGGGCCGTTTTGGCCTGGGCCGGTCTGAACACGTCTTTGTCTCCAAGCCTCAAGGCTGCCAGTGCTGCACACGCAGACGCTGACAGCTTCAAGAAGTTACGTCGTCTCATCAATCACCTCCTGATAAATTATATTTAGAAATCTAGATGTAAGCTCTGCCAAAAGCAGATAGTATGGATGGGGTTTCAAGGCCCTCAGCCTCCGCAGAAAACACGGAAACCATTTCAACATGTGTTCTTTTAAAAATCTGGAAAGCAAATCCGGTTTTCCGGTATCCAAAAGCTTGGCCACAAAATAGAGCTCGGTAGGCAAAAAATCCTCTGGCTCTGGTGAATGACAGGGCTCCAAGCCGGCCTCCTGGTAAAATTTCATGGCCTGATCCCTGCCCTTGTCCATAAGCAAGCCATGAGCCCCGAGATAGACCGACGAGAAAGGTGGAGCCCATCTGCCTTGTGGTTCATTTATAAAGAGTTTGGTGTAGGCTTGGCAAAGTTCTTCCCTTGAGAAATAGATGTTATTGCAAGAAATACCAACGGCATCCGCCACCTCTTCTATCGTGGCAAAAAAAGTCCTATCACAGTTGTTGGGGCCCGGGTATGAAAAGCCTTGCGCCAAGAGGCAAGATATCTTTGCTAGTGCTCTATTGTCCAAAAATCTATCCAGATTGAGGTTGCCTGTAGGCCCTTTCTAAAAACGGTCATGGCAGATACCATGAATTGTCATGACCGTTTTTAGAAAGGGCTTGCATATAACTCTTTTAGATCATTAAATAAAATTATTCGAATTCATATTAATTCTTAATAAATACTAATAATTCTCTTAATTTTCAAGTGCTTTTATGCACTTGCTTAAAACCTTTTTCAAGAAGGTATTGCCTGGCAGGGCCGACGAGATATAGAGAGCCTGCAATCACAAGCAGGGTCCCTTCTCTCGAGTTGGCAAATACGGTCTCGATTGCCTCCTTGTAATCTTTTACAAGTACGGTGTTATCTGGCTTTTTAAGGAATCTCCATTCATCAACGCTTACTGGCATTCTAGGGCCTTGCGGCTCGGTTATAAAAATTTTTTGAAAAAGAGGGGCAATCATTTTTAACATTAACAAAGGGTCTTTATCCTTGCCTTCGTTGGTGCAGGCCCAAAGAAGAATTCTTTTGCCACTAAGTTGCAACCTGTTTACAAGTTGAACCACAGAATCTTTCAGGACCTCTATGCCAGCCTCGTTATGGGCCCCGTCAAGAAGAACCCACATACTGCCTCTTAAGAGTTCGTTTCGTCCTGGCCAAAATGTTCTAGCAAGCCCCTGTCGCAGATTGGCATGATTTATGGGAAGGCCCTTATCGACTAAAATCCTTGCAGAGGCTACTGCAAGGGCAGCATTTTCCATCTGAAATTTACCCATAAGACCAAAACTGGCATCCTTTAATTGAAAGCCACCCATTGTAAAGTCAAAGGTGTCAGTTTGGGGATGTGTTTTAATAGAAAAATCTCTGCCTAAAAGATATAATGGGGCGTTTTTTTTATTACATACCCTGGATATAGTCTTCAAAGGACCTTTTTCTAGCTCTCCTGCCACAACCGGGATGCCGCCCTTTATAATACCAGCCTTTTCAAAGGCAATCTGTTCAAGATTGCGTCCTAAGTAACTTTGATGATCTAGGGAGATATTTGTAATAATTGATAAAAGCGGCAAGACAACATTGGTGGCATCCAACCGGCCCCCAAGACCCGTCTCTATTACAGCAAAATCCACCTTGCACTTTGCAAAACAAGAAAATGCCATGGCAGTTGTAAATTCGAAGTAACTAAGCTCCAATCCATTTTCTACCAGAGAGGCGGTTTCTTCAATGAGTCCTTTTAACAAAGAGTCGCCTATTGGCATCATGTCTATTCTAAATCTCTCATTAAGTCTTACAAGATGAGGGGAGCTATAAAATCCGACCTTGTATCCAGCCTGTTGCAGTATTGAGGATAACGCTGCACATACAGATCCCTTGCCATTGGTCCCTGCAACATGGATGGTTGGATAACTAGTTTGTGGATTTCCAAGGGCCTTGAGGGCTGCCTCTATCCTTTCAAGGCCCAAACGAAAGCCGTGAAACTGAAATTTGTCCAAGTAGGAAATTGCATCTCCAAGACTTTGAAATCCCATTTGATATCCTTTAGCTAATTCCTAATCTAATTCAGTTTGCGCAAGGAAACTTGACTTTTATTTACAAGGCTGATAACGAGCAAGTTTAAGGTTATCATGAATAAATTCCATATCAAGAAAGGATATAATTTCTTTAATGAGCAAAATAAAAAATGCAAAAGATTTAGAGGAGATACAGCTTGCAGGACTAAAGTGGACGGTCAAACACGCATATGAAAACAGCCCTTTTTACAGGAAGAGTTTTGACAGGGCAGGGGTCAAACCTGATGACATAAAAAAATTAGAGGATCTTTCCAGACTGCCCTTTACCGAGGCGCATCATCTGCGGGAGGATTATCCGTTTCCCCTCCGTAGCGTGCCAGAGGAAAAGATTGTCCGCATACATTCATCTTCAGGAACCACGGGAAAGAGAAAAATCCTCTCCTATACGCAAAAGGATGTGGAGGATTGGACCACCTTCTTTGCCAGGGCTTATAAAATGGCGGGCATAGGCCCAAAGGATCGGGTACAAATTGCGGTTGGATATGGTCTCTGGACTGCAGGTGCAGGATTTCAGGCCGGTTGTGAAAAAGTGGGGGCAATGGCTATACCAGTAGGGCCAGGAAATCTGGAATTACAGTGTCAGTTCCTCGTCGATCTTAAGCCAACCTGTATATGCTGTACTTCTAGCATGGCCCTACTGCTTGGTGAGGAGGTAAGAAGGAGGGGGCTTAGAGACAAAATCTCAATCAGGACCGTGATCCAAGGCTCAGAAAGATGCAGTGATTCTATGAGGCGTGCAATTCTTGATCACCTTGGCGCCGAGCACCTTTACGATATTACAGGCCTTACTGAACTTTACGGTCCTGGCCCTGGCATTGATTGTCACCTGCACCAAGGCATCCATTACTGGGCAGATTACTATATTCTGGAAATCCTAGATCCCCAAACACTTGAGCCAGTAAAAGACGG
This sequence comes from uncultured Desulfobacterales bacterium, assembly GCA_964573805.1. Taxonomy (GTDB): domain Bacteria; phylum Desulfobacterota; class Dissulfuribacteria; order Dissulfuribacterales; family QOAL01; genus JAADCZ01. The sequence goes on from CAZNKP010000009.1 coordinate 94,967, forward strand.
GGAGATAGGTGAGATGGTAGTAACAACCTTAAAGAAAGAGGCAAGCCCTTTAATCAGGTATCGAACTAGAGATCTCACCAGGAAGATCTCTGGCCCTTGTCCGTGCGGCAGCATATTTCCCCGTCACGACAGGATACTTGGACGAAGCGATGACATGATAATCTTCAGGGGCGTAAATATATATCCTGGACAAATAGATGAAATCCTTTCGGATATAGAAGGCATATCTAGCGAGTACAATATAATTTTAGAAAGGAAAGATGCCAAGGATTACATGAAAATCAAAGTGGAACGAGACATCACAGGAGATCCATCTTATGATGATGACATTCGCTTTGCCATACAGAGTCAGATAAAGAATCAGATAATGGTTTCGGCTGATATCCATATAGTGGATTATGGCGCATTACCAAGATCTGAGAGGAAGTCAAAAAGGATTTTTGATAACAGATAAAGGAGGAAGGACTATGAAAAAGACAGGACAGATTCTCACAGCAGGGTTTGGAATGGTTGCCCTGTTTCTGATTTTTGGAACAGCAGCAGTCTTTGCCCAATCCATAACCCTTACCTATGCAAACTTTCCGCCTGCATCCACCTTCCCATGCGTGCAGATGGAGAAGTGGAAGACTGAGGTAGAGCTGCGCACGGCAGGAACCGTAACCATTAAGACCTTTCCCGGTTCAACGCTCCTTGGGGCAAAAAATATGATGGATGGCGTTATAGATGGCGTTGCAGATATTGGAGTAGTGGTCTTTGCATATCAGCCAGGCCGTTTCCCTTTGATGGAAGGAGTCGATCTTCCCATTGGTTTTTCAGGAGCTAAGGTGGCAAACGCTGTACTTTACGATCTGTATCAGAAGTATCAGCCGAAGAGCCTTGCCAAAGTTAAGGTCTTGGCCCTTTTTACGGCTCCTCCAGCAAACATCATGTCAAAAAAACCAATTAAGGCCCTCGCGGATCTTAAAGGATACGAGCTTAGGTGTACGGGTGCAGGGGTTAAGCCCCTAAAACTTCTTGGGGCCGTCCCTGTTGCCATGCCCATGTCAGAAACCCCTGAGGCACTTCAAAAGGGCATCGTCAAGGGTATCTTCTCTTCCTTAGACATTCTTAAAGATTTCAATTTTGCAGAGTCTTGCAGATATGCCACTATTTGTAACATGCAGACGACCTCTTTCGCAGTGATAATGAATAAAAAGAAGTGGGAAAGCCTGCCAAATAAAGTAAAAAAGGTAATGGATGATCTTTCCAGGGAGCATTCCCTTTGGACAGGCGGATATATAGATCAGCATGTAAAGGATTCTGTTGCATGGGCGAAAGAAAAATACAAGGAAAAGATCATCCATCTTAGCGATTCAGAATACAAGCTATGGCATAAAAAGGTGGAGCCAATTAAAGATGAGTGGCTTAAAAAGACTGCTGCCAAGGGCCTGCCAGCCAAACAATTTCTTGAGGATCTCATGGCCCTCAAGGCCAAATATGAAAAGGAATTTGCCAAGACCAGATAGTCAACTCAAAGGCCCCTTCAGGATAGACGGGACATCTCCAAGGGGCCTCTCTTGCTTATATCCCTTCTTCTTTATGAAAAAAATAAACGAATTTTTCCTTTCTATTGCTTGCCTGGCCCTTGTGACAACCATGATTATGGCAGTGGCCAACATGATTCTTAGGCCCTTTGGTCATCCTATTACTGGCTCCTTTGAGCTTATGGGCCTTGGCAGCGCCATTGTAACAGCACTTGGGCTCGGCTACAGTTATGAAAAAAAGGCACATATTGCAGTTGACATCCTTTTCAAACATCTCCATAAGAGCCTGCGTAAAATTTTGTCATTAGCCGGCCGAGTGGTTTGTAGCCTTTTCTTTTTGGCCATTTCATGGAAAATGCTATTACTTGCTATCAATTTTATGGAAAATGGTGAATTATCAGAGACTTTATGCATTCCATTTTACCCTGTAACCATGCTTGTTGCCCTTGGAGTGCTAATATTGGCAATGAATCTCCTATCAAGCGATCTTAGAGATACATTTACTCAGGACCAGGGGGACAAAAAATAGGCATGGATCCTGTAACTATAGGCCTTTGGGGAATAGTTTCCCTGCTCCTTGTCCTATTCTTGTTTAATATTCCTGTCGGCTTTGCTATGGCCCTTGTTGGTTTTGTAGGATTTTCAATAGTAGTTAGCCCCCAGGCAGCCCTTTCATCTGTTACGTCCGAGATGTGGCGAATATTCTCGTCTTACGGCCTCGCAGTTATCCCGTTTTTTATTCTTATGGGCAACATCTGTTTTTATGCAGGTGTTAGCGAAAGAATATATAAAACTGCCCACTCATGGTTTGGACACATACGAGGGGGTATTGCTATGGCAACCATTATGGCATGTGCAGGTTTTGCTTCCATTTGTGGATCAAATGCTGCAACGGCAGCAACCATGAGTTCTGTGGCACTTCCTGAAATGGAGAGGCTTGGTTACGACAGAAGATTAAGTGCTGGCTGTGTGGCAAGTGGAGCCACCCTGGGCGTGGTTATTCCTCCAAGCGTGGTTTTGATAGTTATTGGCCTTTATACAGGAAAGTCTATAGCAAGGCTTTTCTTTGCCTCCTTTTTGCCTGGGCTTATTCTCTCGTTGCTTCTCATGATATCGGTATGGCTCTTGTGCAAGTTCAGGCCAGAGCTTGGTCCGTCAGGGGATCGGGCTTCCTGGAAAGAAAGGCTAAGGAGCCTTCCAGGTTCTGTGGAGATGGTAATCCTTTTTATTTTGGTTATGTCAGGGCTCTACCTTGGATGGTTTACTCCCACAGAGGCAGGAGCAGCAGGTAGCTTCTTCGCCCTTGTAATAGTTGCCATAGGGCGAACCATAGACATTGCCAAACTTCGGGCTGCTGTAAAAGACAGTGTCAAGACATCTTGCATGATAATCATGATCGTTGCAGGAGCAGTGGTGTTTGGAAAATTTATGTCCATAACCAGATTGCCCTTTGAGGCGGCAGGCCTTGTAGCATCCCTTGACGTACCAAGATATATAATATTGCTCCTCATGTTGGTCATCTATGTGATTGGAGGGGCCATAATGGATGCCTTGGGGCTACTTATGATAACCATTCCCATATTTTTCCCTGTGGCTGAAAGGCTTGGTTACGATCCCTTATGGTTTTCTGTAATTATTACCATAATAACCACTCTAGGAGCCATAACCCCTCCAGTAGGGATAAATACCTTTATTGTTGCAGGAGCTGCCAAGAATATCCCCCTTGAAACCGTGTTCAAGGGGGTCTGTTATTTTATCCCTGCCTTTGTAATCTGTATCGTGTTACTTCTTATTTTCCCTCAACTGGCAACTATGTTGCCAGGATTTATGAACAACTAATCAAGAGGCAGCCCCTCTTTTTAGACTGAAATGTGATAGCGCCTCTTTGAGCCTTGCACCTACACTTTGAAGTTTTTCCGACACCTCTTTCACTTCCCTTGCCAGGGAAGCTGTTGAATGGGAAGTATCAACAATCTCCTTAATACGTTCTACAATAATATCTGTCTCGTGTTTGGTTTCTTCTGCCTGGCTGCGGATCTCATCCATAGCCTCTTTTTCAGCCTCTGTGCTATTTTGCACCTCCATTGATTGATTTACAATGGTGGCTATGGTAGCCGAGGCCTCATCTATGGTTGAGCTGACCCGCCTTACCCCCTCTTGTATTTCTGTAACTATTTTTTCGATTTCTTCTACCGATCCACCTGTTTCCTTGGCCAATTCTTTGACCTCATTGGCAACCACAGCAAAACCTTTACCAGCTTCTCCTGCCCTTGCCGCCTCTATAGTAGCATTCAAGGCTAGCAGATTTGTCTGTTCTGCTATGGAACCAATAAGGCTAGTGATTTCTCCTATTTTATTTGAAGAAGTCACGAGTTCATTGACAGCGCTCTTTACATCGCCCAATCTGGCTTCTGCGTCGGATGCATTTGCACTAGAAGTGCTGACATGCTCCATGACTTGGTTAATAGCGGAGTCTACCTCTGCAATAGCCGCAGTAACCCTGGAAACATAGTCATTGGCTACCTCAGCCATAGATTGTATGTCAGAGGCCACCTCTTCGGTCTTGCTTGCGGATATCGTCATGTTGTTAGCTGTCAGATCAAGCCTTCTGGTCCGTTCAAATACAGCCTCTGAGCTTTGGGAAACCTCTTTCAATATTTGGCCTACCCTTATGACTGTATCAAAAATTAGGCCTTGGATCTGTGCTATCTCATCCTTACCTCTGATCCTCTTGAGATCAGAAAAGTCAAAGTTTCCATTCGATATCCTTTCAAAAAGCATGTTTAACATAGAGGTGATGGAATCAAATCTCTTTTTGAGAAAACCAGTGATGGAAAAACCAAGAAAGAGCGTAAAAAGTACAGCAAATACCAAGATAATGCCCATAATTCCCAGATTTTGAGCAAGTCTTTCCTTTTGTTTAAAGGCAATTGATGAAACCTCGGCAGCAATACTCCCAGAAAGATCTCTGGAAATCTTGTCAAGCTCTTTTGAAATGGCAGCCATCTGAGACACAAGCCTTTCCTTCTGGTCCTTGGTTTTGAGAATATTTTTTCTCATGAGAAAAAGAGCGCTTATATCCTTTTCCATAGAAGCACCCTTGGTCTTGAGTCTCTTTTTGAGGCCGTTTTCTACAGGCAGATTCGAAAGGCCAGTTATTAGCTGATGAATTTTATAAGATGCAGCCTTAAACTTTTCCTTAAGAGGCAAGAGAAATTCTATCTCATCAATAGAACCCAACTCAGCCCTTATGAGTAGAAATTCTTGAAACTGGCCAAGTATGTCTTTAAGGCTGGAAACCAAACGGTAGTCTATGTTAATAAGTTGGTCCACCTTTGACTTTAGCTCTTCTGCTCCATCAGCAGATAAGATGTCATCTCCGGCCAGAATAAGATTAAGCTCTGCGTTGTCAACGGCCTCGAGGACGTCTTTGCGGACAGACGAAAACTGCTTGACAATGTCTTTTGTTTTGGCCTTCCAGTCTTGCCTTAAACGGAGCAGATTAGTATTGACCCTTGTAGACAAGTCTATGAAATTTTTTATCTGGGGGCTTACACCAGAAATACCCGGAATAGAGCTGGCCGTCTCTAGAGAAGCCGAGGCCTCTGACTTATATCTCTGCATCATATCTGGCTCTGAAGCACCATATAGCGAAAACAGATCCGCCTTTAGCCTCTCTATAGCAAGTATTGCAGATGTGTCTTGGCCAGAGTTTTTATCAGATGTCACCAAAAGGGAAGCGACCTTGTCGAATCCCCTAAGCCCTTCTTGCATATTAATATAGGAAATAAGGCATATAGCCATCATGGCAAGAAGACCAAGGCCAAAGGTAATGGCAAAAAGACGTGATATTTTGATACGGCTTAAAATCTTCTCCATTTTCTTTGCTCCTTCGGCCTGCTAGTAATTGACCTGTTCAAACTGTCCGTTTTTAATTCTGGTCAGATAAACCTTCTCCATCCCTTGATGATCAGTAGGTGAAAAAGAAATTTTGTCCCGGATGCCAAGATCAAAGTCTTTGAGGCCATTTGCTGACGCCAACACTGACTTTCTAGTAAGATCCTTACCCGCCTTTTCAAGAATCTGAACCAACGTCTTTGCTGCTAAATAACCCTCGAGACTCACAAAGCCTGGCTCAAAGTCACTGTATGCCTGTTTCATGGTCTTTATATACCCTTTCACTCCAGCAAGAGAATCGTCCCAGGGAAAGGGCACTACTTGGGTTACCATAACGCCTTCACCTGCAGGACCAAGCTCCTTCAAAAGCGCCTTGCTCCCAACAAATGAAATGTTTATAAATTTGGCATCAGACAGCCCAACCCTTTTTGCCTTTTTTATAAACTCTGCACATGGCTTATAGGCACCAATCATCACAACGGCTTGTGGCTTGAGCCTTCGCATAACAATTGCAGCCTTGCCAACAGCTACTGTATTGCGAGGATAGGTGGCCTCGCCAGCGATATCAAGGCCTCTTTTGGCCATTGCCCTTTTGAAGCCTGCGAGTCCGGCGCGTCCATAGGAATCGTCTTGATAAAAGATGGCAATTTTCTTTAGGCCCAAGACATCTGCTAGATAGTGGACCATCTCTTCTGTCTCCATGAAATAAGAGGCTCTCAGGTTAAAAACCAAGGGTCTAACAGGATTTCTAAGGAACTCAGCCCCTGTAAACGGGAAAAAGTAAGGAAGCCCTGCCTTTTCAGCCACCGGAAGAGCAGCCTTGGATGTTGGTGTACCTACATATCCAGTAAGCAGGAAACAGCCTTCTTTTATAAATCTCTTTGTATTTTCAATGGCCTTTTCTGGCTCGTAACCGTCATCTAAAACCTTCAAGCTTATCTTTCTGCCATTTACTCCTCCGTTTTGATTTACAAAATCGAAAACGGCCTTATATCCCCTGGTGTACTCTTTGCCCAGGAATTTTGCAGGTCCATTTTGTGCGTTTGATGCACACAGCAAAATAGAGCCATCTGTTACACCTTGAGAGGCAAATCCGACAGAGAAAAATAAACTTCCTGCAATTATTGTGAAAATTAGGGCAAATAATCCAGCAAACAGGGCATGCTCAAATCTCTTCATCTTCAAAACTCCTTTTTAATTTTGTTCTTCTTGTGCTAACTAATCGGAACAAAGAAGGAGTGACATAAAGACAAACGGAAAAAATTTTCACACAATTAAAGGAACATCCTTGGACCATGCCTGAATATCAAGGGCTTTGCTTCAAAAACAAGGAACATGAGAAAAATAACTATGAGTTAAAGGCTCCAAAGTGGATAAAAAGGGACAGGCAAATTATTTCCCCAAACCCTCCACCGTGTTCCTTCTGGGTACAGGCTTGATTGGATATGGGGATCTTTTGTGTTTCACTCCAAATAGCATTACTGCAAACTGACTTGACTTTAATATGCAGTCACAATATAGTAAATTTAACCGCTACCGGAGAAAAGCCATGAAAGTCATAACCATCAGAAATGTCCCCGATGATTTGTATAGGGCAATCAGCCGGCTTGCAAAACGAAACCGTCGTAGTATCCAGCAGCAGGTTCTCACAATCCTGGATCGTGTACGAATCCTTGACAATGATCCACCTGTTGAAAAGGCAAGGGAGATTCGCAAGCGCCTTGCGAATAGAGAGCTGGGAGATAGTGTTGAGGAAATCCGGCAGGAGCGAAACAGATGAGGATCATTGTTCCAGATACCTCAGCGCTTGCGCGGCTCTATGTACCAGACGGCCCGATCCCAGAGGGGTTAGAAGAGGCCGTAAACGCTGCCTGGAGAGGTGAAATAGCCCTGGTAGTTCCTGAACTGGCCTTGGCCGAGTTTGTTCAGGTCCTGTGGAAGAAAGAGCAGGCAGGTTATCTCCGCTCGCTGGAAGTGGATGAAATAGTTGCTGCCTTCATGGAACTTCCTCTCGAAATTGTGGGTCATAAGGATTTCCTGATAAATGCTTTATCCCTATCTCGCCGTTATGGTCTCACAGTATATGATTCCCTGTTTCTATCTGTGGCTGTATCCAAAAGTGCAAAACTGCTAACAGCAGATCAACAGCTTCAAAAGGCCTTTGAGCAGATTCAAGAGGGAATCTCTCAAT